>JAPOTD010000129.1 GCA_026709365.1 Gammaproteobacteria bacterium | reverse complement strand
AGTCGGCCAAGTTCATCAGGTAGATTTCCGGATTGCCGTCCCGGGACAGAACCACTGCCAGGCTCCGCCCGTCCGGGGAGAAGACCGGCGAACCGTTGATGCCCGGAAAGTGCGGCAGCAGTTCCCGTTCCCCGGTGGCAACCTGCTGCAGCGCAATGACGGGGCGCCCGGTCTCGAAGGTGACGTAGGCCACCCGCTGCGCATCCGGGGACCAGCTCGGCGACATGATGGGTTCGTCCGAGGTCAGCAGGGTGCGCGTCCGGGCGCCATCGGAATCGGCCATCTCGAGCCGGTAGCGGGCGTAGTCGGTGCCCGGGTTCTGGGCCAGCACATAGACAATGCGGGTGGAGAACGCGCCGCGCACCCCGGTGATCGCTTCAAAGACCACATCGGCGATGGCGTGCCCAAGATCGCGCCACTTGGCGGGCGGGGCCGTCAAGCGCTCCTCGGCCATGGCCCGTTCATTGGTCACGTCGTAGAGCTCGTAGCTCACCGAGACGTCGCCGTTGAATTCGGCCGCGACCCGCCCGATGAGCAGGTACTCCACGCCGAGAATGCGCCAGTCGCGGAAGAAGACTTCGGCGCGTTCGGCCGGAAGCGAGAGCATGTTGCCCCGTTCGGTGGGGGCGAACTGGCCGCTGCGGGCCAAGTCGAAGCCAATGATGTCCGACAGGGGTTCAAGGTCGCCGAACTCCGGCCCGGCCCGAAAGGGCACCACCGCAATCCTGGTCTGCCGGTCGTAGCCCGCATCGATGATGATGCTGTCAAGGCTTTCCGCGCCATGGCTGAACGCCGCAGCCAGAATGAAGGCGGTCGCCGCCACCGCCCGGGCAATGCCATGCAGACTAATCACCGCAAAAAAATCCTCCGGTTTGAACCACGGGGCAAAGCGCCGCCCAAGTTGGCCCGATTCTACCAGCGCGTCGCTCACCTCAGCAGGTCCTCCGGCTTGAACAACAGGGAGAATCGTCGAAAGTGACGCTCGAACAAGTCGGCTTCCCGAGGCACGTCAAAGGCGCGCGCCTTGCGCACTGCGGCTTCCGCCGAACGGTCAAAGGTATCGTTGCCGCTCGATTCGACCACCGTGACCCCGACCACGGCGCCCGTGGGAATCAGTTCGACCAACAGGCGCGCCTGCATGCCGTTGCGGGCGCTCGGCGGCCGCGACCAATTGGCCACCACGCGCTGGTAGATGCCGAAGCGAAAGCCCTGCGCGGCGCTTAGATCCTCGTCGGCCGCCAGTTCGGCGGCCTCCTCCGCCAGCGCTTGGGCAAACGAGTTCCGGGCCAGTTCCGCCAGGCGCCGCTGCTGCCTCTCAAGCGCCTGGGCCGCTTCCCGCTGGCGCCGCTGCTCCTCACGCGCTTGGGCCTCCCGGTTACGGCGCGGCTCCGGCTGCGCCCGCGGCTCCGGCTCGACCGCCCGGGGCGCCTTGGCCGCCGGCTTCGGCAGGGCGGGCTTGGGCCGAGCCTGCGGCTGCATCACGATCAATTGCGAGCGCACCAGACTCGGCTTGATGACGCGGCTTTCCGGCGGCGTTCCCGGCAACCAGCCGCCGTGCAGGGCGGCGAACGCCGCCAGATGCAGCAGCAGCGCCAAAACCAGCGGACCGCCGTAGGCGCGAACCGCGTGCGCCATCAGCTTTCAATCTCCGACGGCGGCTCGGTGATAAGGCCGACGGATTCGGCGCCCGACTTCTGCAGCACCGTCATGACGCCTACCACCTTGCCGTAGTCCAGGCGGTGGTCCGCCTTGACGTAAACCGGCACGTCCGGTCGGGCGCGGAGAATTTTGCCGGCTTGGTCGGCCAAGGAGTAGATGGTCACCCGAGTGCCCTCATCGTCGGTTTTCTGAATGCCGAGATTCACGAAAATGGCGCCGTCCGCCCGTATGGAAACCACCAGCGGATCATCTTCGGTGTCGGTGATCGGCTCGGAGGGCGCTTCAGGCAAATCGACGAGCACCCCTTGGGTCAGCAGCGGCGCGGTGGCCATGAAAATCACCAGCAGCACCAGCATCACGTCGATGTAGGGCACGACGTTGATCTCCGACATCGGCTTGCGGCGCATGGCGAAGCGCTTCGTCAACTCCGGGCTTGCGCGGCCCGATGCAGGATGCTGGTCACCTCGTCGCTGAAGGCCTCATTGCGCTTCATCAGTTCCTCGACCTGGGCCGAAAAGCGATTGTAGCCGATCACCGCCGGAATGGCGGCGAACAGGCCCATCGCGGTGGCCACCAAGGCCTCCGAGATGCCCGGCGCCACCGAGGCAAGCGTCGCCTGGCTCATGTTGGCCAGGCTGCGGAAGGAGTTCATGATGCCCCAGACGGTTCCGAAGAGGCCGATGTAGGGGCTTGTGGAGCCGACCGTCGCCAGAAACGCCAAGTGGGTGGCGAGCCGCTCCTCCTCCCGGTTCAAGGCCACCCGCATGCCGCGCTGCACGCCCTGCATGATGGAGTCCACCTCCGCCCCGGCCTGGTCCGAGAGACGCACGAATTCCTGAAAGCCGGCCACAAAGACGGTCTCTATGCCGGTCAGGTGGTCATGGCCCTCAAGTTCCGCGTGGAGTTCGCGCAGGTCAACGCCGGACCAGAAGTGGTCCTCGAACTGAGCGATCTCGCCCGCCACCCGGCGCAGGAAGAACCAGCGCTGAAAGATCATCATCCAGGAGATGATCGAGGCCAGCGCCAGCAGCGCCATGACCATCTGCACCAGCAGGCTGGCATTGGCCACCAACTCGAATATCGAAATCTGCTCGGACATGTCAGGTTCCAAGGTGGCAGGATGGCGCGCCCAGGGACGCGGGCGGGGACGCGCCAATGCGGGGCTTGAGGGCCTGGGTCATTTGCCCTCCTCCGCCGCGGCCGAGGAAACTAGGTCCAAGGCGGCTTGGCGCGCCGCGGCGGCCGCCGGGTCGTCCGGCGCCGCCAAGCCAAAGTGGAGGTAGGCGTTGGCCGTCGCCACCCGGCCCCGCGGCGTGCGCATCACATAGCCTTGCTGGATCAGGTACGGTTCGATGACGTCCTCAATGGTATCGCTCTCCTCGCCCACCGCGGCGGCCAGGTTGTCGAGGCCCACGGGGCCGCCGGAGAACTTGCTGATGATGGTCTCAAGCAGGCGGCGATCCATGGCGTCAAACCCCTCGCGGTCCACCTTGAGCAGGTTGAGGGCATCGTCGGCAGTCGCTTGGGTGACCACGCCATCCGCCTTCACCTCGGCAAAGTCCCGCACCCGGCGCAGCAGCCGGTTGGCGATGCGCGGCGTGCCCCGCGAGCGCCGCGCCACTTCAAGGGCGCCGGGCTCCTCGGCAACGAGGCCCAGTTTGCGGGCCGACCTGCGCACGATCTCGCAGAGTTCCTGAACCGAATAGAAGGACAGCCGCTGCACGATGCCGAAGCGGTCGCGCAACGGCGATGTCAAAAGCCCCGCCCGGGTGGTGGCGCCGACCAGGGTGAAGCGCGGCAGGTCGAGCTTCAGGGAACGCGCTGCCGGGCCTTCGCCAATCAGGATGTCGATCTGAAAGTCCTCCATGGCCGGATACAGTATTTCCTCAACCACCGGCGAGAGTCGATGGATCTCATCCACGAACAGCACGTCGCCCTCCTCCAGGTTGGTGAGCAGGGCCGCCAAGTCGCCAGCCCGCTCCATCACCGGCCCGGACGTTGACTTGATCGCCACGCCCATCTCGTGGGCCACGATATGAGCCATAGTGGTCTTGCCCAGCCCAGGCGGTCCGAAGATCAACGTGTGGTCGAGCGGCTCGCCGCGCCGCCGCGCCGCCTCGATGAAGATGGCCATCTGCTCCCGCACCGCGCTTTGGCCGACGTATTCCTCCAAGGAGGCCGGCCGCAGGCTGCGGTCGAGCCGTCCCTCCGCAGCCCCTTCGGCCGCGGGGTCCACCAACCGGTCCGGCACCACGCTCATGAGGCCGACCTGCCGCCAACGGCCCGCAGCGCTTCGCGGACGATCTCCTCCGCCGCCATGTCCGGCTCGCCCACCTGGCGAACCAGTTGGGCGGCGTCCTGGGGCCGATAGCCCAAGGCGGCGAGCGCCCGCTCCGCTTCGGCGACGGCGGAGGCATCGGCTTTCGGCCGCCCGGCAGCCGGCGTGACGGCGAACTCCGCCAGCCGGTCCTTCAATTCAAGCAGCATCCGCTGGGCAGTCTTGCGGCCGATGCCGGGCACTCGGGTCAGGCGTCCCGGATCCCCGTCGGCCGCAGCCTGGGCCAGTTCGTCCACGTCAAAGGCGGAAATCAGCGACAGGGCCAGTTTCGGCCCCACCCCGGAGATGCGCAGCACCGCCCGAAACAACTCCCGCTCCGAGCGGGAAGCGAAACCGTAGAGCTGCTGCGCATCCTCGCGCACGAGCAAGTGGGTGTAAAGCGCGACATCGCCCCCGGCTGGCGGCAGGTCGGATCGGGCGCCGACGGATAGTTCCACTTCATAGGCGACGCCGCTCACGTCAATCAGCGCCACCTGCTCAACGGTTTCGACAAAGCGACCTGCAAGGCGTCCGATCATTGGCGCTCAGCCATTCGGGCCGGACGCGCCGACGCCCGGTGCGGCGGTATTGACATGACAAATCGCAATTGCGAGGGCGTCCGCAGCGTCCGCGGCCAACCGTCCGCCGCGCAGATTGAGCAGGATGCGCACCATGTGCTGCACTTGCGCCTTGGTGGCCCCGCCGGTGCCCACCACCGCCTTCTTGACCGTGCGCGGCGCGTATTCGAAAACCGCCAAACCGGCGGCGACGGCAGTGGCCATGGCCACGCCGCGGGCTTGGCCGAGCTTCAAGGCCGCCTGGGGATTGCGGGACATGAAGACCTCCTCAATGGCCAATTGATTGGCCCCGTGGGCGGCGATCAGCTCGCCGACGCCGGCTTGGATCTCGCCCAAGCGCTCGGCCATGGCCCCGGCGGCGGGGCGAATGCAGCCGGAGGCGATGTAGGCAATCCGGCCCTGAACCGTCTCAACCACGCCGTAGCCAGTTGAGCGGGTGCCGGGATCAATGCCGAGCACCTTCACAGCGCTCAAGGCAACGCTCACGTCTTGCCTTTAGGGCGCGCCGTCCGGCAGGCGGGCGTTGCTGTAAACGTTCTGCACATCATCCAACTCCTCAAGCGCGTCGATCAGCCGCAGCAGGGTCGCCGCCTGCGCTTGGTCGCAGTCCTGCAGGGTCGAGGGCACCATCGTCACCTCCTTATGGTCCGGCTGCAAGGCAGCAGCCTCCAAGGCATCGGCGACCGCGCCCAAGACCTCCCAAGGAGTGATCACCGCCAAGGCGCCGTCGTCATCGACCTCCAAGTCCTCCGCTCCGGCGTCGAGCGCCACTTCCAGGACCCGCTCCTCGTCGGCGCCCGGCGCGAAGGCGATCACGCCTTGGCGCTTGAACAGATAAGCCACCGAACCGTCGGCGCCGAGGCTGCCGCCCTGCTTGCCGAAGGCGTAGCGCACTTCCGCCACGGTGCGATTGCGGTTGTCGGTCATGGCTTCAATCAACAGCGCCACGCCGCCGGCGGCATAGCCCTCGTAAGTCAGCTCATCAAGGTCGGCGCCCTCGCCGCCGCCCGCGCCCCGGTTGATGGCCTTTTGGATCGTGTCCTTGGGCACATTGGCGCCGAGCGCCTTGTCCATGGCGGTGCGCAGTCGCGGATTGTCCTCCGCAACGCCGCCGCCGAGCCGGGCGGCGACGGTCACTTCGCGCAGGATCTTGGTCCACAGCTTGCCCCGCTTGGCGTCCTGGGCGGCTTTGCGGTGCTTGATGTTGGCCCACTTGCTGTGCCCCGCCATCGCTCAACCCGCCGCCTTGCCGCGCAGGCGAATGTGCAGTTCGCGCAGTTGCCGCTCATCGGCCTCAGCGGGCGCGGCCATCATCAGGCAGGCTGCGGACTGCGTCTTGGGAAAGGCGATTACGTCGCGGATGGCTGCGGCATCGGCCAACAGCATGACCAAGCGGTCAAAGCCCAGGGCGATGCCGCCATGTGGAGGACAGCCGTAGCGCAGCGCATCAAGCAGAAAGCCGAACTTGACCGCCGCCTCCTGGGCAATGCCCATCGCCTCAAACACCGCCTTCTGCATCGACTCGGCGTGAATCCGCAGGGAGCCGCCGCCGGCCTCGTAGCCGTTGATCACCAAGTCGTAGGCGGCGGCGCGGGCCTTGAGGGGCGCAGCCAGCAACTCCTCTATGCCGCATACCGGCCGAGTGAAGGGGTGGTGCATGGCGGCGACGCCGCCGTCCGCAGCCGCCTCGAACAGCGGCCAGTCAACCACCCACAGCGGCGCAAACCCCTCGCCGCCGAGACCGAGCAGGCGACCCAACTCGACCCGCAGGGCGCCCATGGAGTCGTTGACCACAGCGGCTGGCCCGGCGCCGAAGAAGATGATGTCACCGTTGCCGGCGGCGCAGCGTTCCAACACCTTGCGCACGACGTCGTCGGGCAGGAACTTGAGGATCGGCGACTGCAGGCCCGCCATCCCCGCGCCAAGGTCGTTGACCTTGATGTAGGCCAGCCCCTTGGCGCCATAGCGGCCCACGAATCCGGTGAGGTCGTCGATGGCCTTGCGCGAGAGGCTGCCGCCCGGGGCGTTCAGGGCGACCACCCGGCCTTGGGGATCCCGGGCCGGGCCGTTGAACACCTTGAACTCGACCGCAGCCATGAGATCACCGATGTCGGTCAGTTCGAGGGGGTTGCGCAGGTCCGGCTTGTCGCTGCCGTAGCGGCTGATGGCCTCGGCAAAGGTCAACACCGGAAAGTCGCCGAGTTCGACGCCCCTCACCGCTTGGAACAGGCGCTTGATGAGGCCCTCGGTGAGGTCCATGACGTCCTGCTCGCTGACGAAGGAGGCCTCGATGTCGATCTGGGTGAACTCCGGCTGCCGGTCATGGCGCAGATCCTCGTCCCGGTAGCAGCGGGCGATCTGGTAGTAGCGCTCCATCCCGGACATCATCAGCAACTGCTTGTAGATCTGCGGCGACTGGGGCAGGGCGAAGAACTGGCCGGGATGGGTGCGGCTGGGCACCAGGTAGTCACGCGCGCCCTCCGGCGTCGGGCGGCTTAGGGTGGGCGTCTCGATTTCCCAGTGCCCCTGCTCCTCCAGATAGGCGCGCACGACGCTCGCGGCCCGCGCCCGAATCCGCAGGCGCTCCTGCATTTCCGGGCGGCGCAGATCGAGATAGCGGTAGCGCAGCCGCACGTCCTCGCCGGCGTCGGAGTGCTCATCAAGGCCGAACGGCGGCGTGGCTGCTGAGTTGAGCACTTCGAGCGTGGCGCCGAGCACCTCGATTTCGCCGGTCGCCATGTTGGGATTTTCCGCACCGGCTTGGCGGCGACGCACCCGGCCGGTCATGCGCAGCACGTACTCGCTGCGCACCCGGTCGGCGGCTTGAAAGCTGTCCTTGGCATCCGGATCGTAAACCACTTGCACGATGCCGGTGCGGTCGCGCACGTCCAGGAAGATGACGCCGCCGTGGTCGCGCCGCCGATGCACCCAACCAGCCAGAGCCACCGTCTCGCCGATTTGGGCGCTGCCGAGCGCCCCGCAGGGATGGCTGCGCATGGCTTTTCGCCTAGTCCGATGCCGCGGCCGAAGCCGCCTTGGCAGCAGTGCCGCCAGCCTTGCCGCCGTCGGCCGCCTTCTCGGTCGCTTTGCCGCCCTTCTTGGCGTCCTTGCCGACGTCGCTCGCCTCAGTGCTGGCATCGCCGGTGGACGCCGTTGCAGCGGCCTTTTCGCCGTCGCCGCTGGACGATTCCTTGTCCGAGCCGCGATCGGCCAGGTTTTTCTGCTGCCCGGACTTGAAGTCCGTTTCATACCAGCCGCCGCCTTTCAGACGAAAGGCCACGGCGGATATCCTTTTCCGCAACTGGGGAGCCCCGCACTGCGGGCAATCCACCAAGGGCGGCTCGCTGATCTTCTGGATGGCCTCCAGCTCATGGCCGCAGTTGTCGCAGCGATACTCGTAGATGGGCATCGATGTTCCTCTAAACCGTTCGTCGGGAAAGCGCGCCAATGCCAGAGGCAGCGCCGCAGCGTTTGGCCCCCGAATGATAGTGGAAAACGGCTTGCGACACAGGTACGCGCTCGTCGCTTGGGTCAGATTCCGAAATGTTTCTGAGCCGGCATACGCACCCGCGAGCCGCTTAGGCCAGATTCCGATCTGTTGGGGGACGCGATGGAGGCGGGCGGGCGGCACGTTGCTGAACATGCCTATAAACACGCTTCAGCCGATGCTGAACAGGCGTGCAAACCCGCTTCGTTGTCCCTGCGCACTTCCAATCGAGGGCGGGACGCCCTTATCTGTTAGATTTTCCCGCTCCGGGGGACGACGCCTGAACCGAGCGAGGCGCCTTGGAGCGAGTTTCCGTCTTGCAATGGCTTGATTGCATCTTTTTCTGCGTGTGCTTAAGCAAGGGGCCTCTTTGGGTGCTTGCCGCCCGCATTGCGCCGCGGGGGCCTCTCGCTCCGCGAATCCACTGGGCTCGGGCAATGACCCCCGTAGCGAGGGCGTCCCGCCCTCGAACTGAACAGGGGAACCCCGCGCAACTTCCTATGCCGTCGAGACGGTCGGCGGGCTAGCCTCGGGGGTGGTGGGCTTCGTGCAGGGACTTCAGGCGCGCTTGGGCGACGTGGGTGTAGATCTGGGTCGTGGACAGGTCGGCGTGGCCCAGCATCATCTGCACCGCGCGCAAGTCCGCGCCATGGTTCAGCAGGTGGGTGGCGAAGGCGTGGCGCAGGCCGTGGGGCGAAAGGTTGCTCTCAATGCCGGCGGCCGCCGCGTGGCGCTTGATGGCGTGCCAGAAGGTCTGGCGGGTCATGGCGCGGCCCCGGTTGCTGGGGAACAGCGCCTTGGTGCCCTCCCCGCCCAGCTTACGGCGTCCTTCGGCCACGAACTGCGCCACCCAAGCCAGCGCCTCCTGGCCGACCGGCACAAGGCGTTCCTTGCCGCCCTTGCCAATGACTCGGATCACGCCTTGGCGCAGGTTGAGCGAACCGAGCTGCAGGTTTACGAGTTCGGAAACGCGCAGCCCCGTGGCGTAGAGCAACTCCAGCATGGCGCGGTCGCGCAAGCCGACCGCAGTGCTGGCGTCCGGCACCTGCAGCAGCTCCTCCACCTGGGCTTCGGAGAGCGATGACGGCAAGGGCCGCCCCAGCTTCGGATGCTCCAGATGGCTGGCCGGGTCGGCGCTGATGCGGCCCTTCTCAAGGCTGTGTCGGTAGAACCCCTTGACGCAGGATAGCCAGCGCGCGGAACTCGCCGCCCGGTAGCCCTGATCGTAGCGAGTGGCCATGGCGGCCATCAGGTCGGCGACCGTCGCATCCAGCAACGCCTTGCCCAAGCTCGACTCCAAGGCGACCAAATCACGCCGATAGGCGGCCAAGGTGTTGTCGCTCAGACCCTTGGCCAACCAGAGTTCCTCAAGGTACTCATCAATGGCGGCGCTCAAGGCTCACCCCATGCGCTTAAGGGGATTGGCACACAAGCCCACTCGCTTCCCGAGGCAATGCGGCTCACGATCCGAATGGCCGATACTCGATCAATGCGGACTTTCCGATGATGTCAATGATCGCAACCGAGAGTTCAGCACCATGGGCGTCCGTCAAACGCATCGGCCTCCCCAGTCGAAACGGCACCGGCTGCGGTCGCCCCTCATCGATGGCGATGTTGTCCGCATACAGGTAGGTGCGGTCGGACGCATCCCTTATTGGATTCAAGCGACCGCGCAGGCCTGGAAGATGCCCAGTGCTTTCGGGGAAAACAGCTGCGCCCCCTCCTTCAAGCGGCTCGATTTCAAGCAGCAGCCCGCCCCGGCCGGGAATCCAATCCCGCTCAAGTCCAGCGGCATAACCCTGGCCCGCAGCGTAGATCGTCATCGGCAAGTGGGTGGCGTACAGATCCAAGGCGGCTTCACCAGCCTCGTCGGTGTTTGCCCGACGCCAAGTCTTGTTCGGAAAGAGCGCGAGAACCTCAATGCCGGCCAAGGGTTCGCCACGCGAATGCACGGTCACGGTTACGTCGGCGGGAACCAGATCCAGTTTCGCTGCGGGGATGCGCAGTCGCAAGGCCGCATTGTCCATCAGTTCATACTCGGGCGGAGCGCCCGTGGCCTTGCGGGTCTCCTCGCGAATAATGGCTACGCCATCGCCACGGCGCTCCATCAGGTACAGTCGATGATCCGACCCCGCCGAATCAGCTACGGGAATCTGGCCGAACACCGAGGCGATCACTTCGTTGCGGGTGGCCTGACTGGCCTCCATGCCCTCGATGGTCATGCCGTTGGGCAGCTGGCCGGGCGATTCGATCTCCAGACGGTCCTTGAACATGGACAGCCTGATGCGCCGCGAGGCCATCGCGTAGTCGCGGTGCGCAACCGCATTGACCACCGCTTCGAATACAGCGACCTTGCTGTACTGCGGAACCTCATCGCGTTGCGGGAGCTTACGCGCCGCCACCCGCATGTTGCGCACGACGAACTGCACGGCCTCCTCGACTTGGGCCGGCAGCGGACCGGTGATTTCCTGCGCATCCAGCTGTCCCGAAGCCCGATCCAGCCCTCGATAGTGGGTTGCCGTGACGGCTGCTTGCGGCAACCAGTTTTGGGGTGAAGCGGTGCAAAGCAGCACGCCAGCAACAGTGGCCCGCTCCACGCCGGCTTGGTCCTGGGCCAGCAGGCGGAGATTCATCAACCCCCGCCGCGGATTCCTGCTCCCGGCCACGGTCAGGAGAGGCTCCCACAGGCGCTCGCTGAGCGTCTCGAAGCCGGTTTCCGGCACAATCTGTTTGTCAAACCAAAGGTAGCGGCTCTGGGCGCGGGCCTGCGCCAACCTAAGGCGCTCATCCCCACTCATGCGACGCTTGGTCGCGCCCACCCGGATGAAAGCCCGCCCGCCTCGTTCATGCAGGGCTTCGCCGCGAGGCGCCTCCACAAGCAGAAACGCCCTGCCATCGAGTTCCCGATGATGAACGTGAATTCGCAATGGCGGCTCGATCGCGTCGGTGCTGACCTCCACCAACAGGCGATCGAGAGCCGCCATCTGCTCCCGCGACAGGCCTTGGATCGTGCCGTCGTCAGCCACGCCACAGAGCATGACGCCGCCGGCCGCGTTGGCGAAGGCGCCAAGCTCATCGGCCAGATCATCCCGGCGCGGGTCCGTCGGGACATTGCCGCTGAATTCAATGCGCTTGAATTCCCAGCGGCTGTCCTCGCCCAAGCGAAGCTGCCGACGGATGTCCTCATCCAAGGTCATCGAGCGACCACCCAGTGAACTTCAGCTTGCAAGAGGCTCCCTAGCGCCCCCGGAAACGTCCCAATCCGCGTTTGAAGCCAAGGCCCGCAAACACGAAGCCGTGATCCTACACCTTTTCCTTGATGCGAGCCGCCCGGCCGGAGCGTTGCCGCAGGTAGTAGAGCTTGGCCTTGCGCACATCGCCGCGCCGCTTCACGGTGACCGAGGCGATTAACGGACTGTGGGTCTGGAAGGTGCGCTCAACGCCCACGCCATGGGACATCTTGCGCACGGTGAAGGCGGAGTTGAGGCCGCGGTTGCGCTTGGCGATCACCACGCCCTCGAAGGCCTGCAGCCGCTCCCGGCTGCCCTCGCGCACCTTGACCTGCACCACCACGGTGTCGCCGGGGGAGAAGTCCGGCAGGCCGGACTTCAACTGTTCGTTTTCCAAGCCTTCAAGCACTTTGTTCCTGCGCATTCTCATTCTCCTTGAATCCCGGCACGGTTCGGCCCTAGCGCTTCCGCCCGTGGCTTCGGCGGCAGGCCAGCTGCCAGCAGGCCTGCTTTCAGCAGGGCCGAGTCGGCAGCCGACAGCGTCCTTGAGGTCAGCAAGTCGGGGCGCCGCCGCCAAGTGCGCAGCAGGGCCTCGGTGCGCCGCCAGCGGCGAACGGCGCCGTGGTCGCCGCCCAGCAGCACGGCCGGAACCGGCAGCGGCCCGACCCGCTCCGGGCGCGTATATTGCGGGTATTCGAGCAATCCATCAAGCAGGGATTCGGTTTGAATCGACTCCTCGTTGTTCAGGGCGCCCGGCAGCAGCCGGCACAGGGCATCGACCAGCACCATGGCCGGCAGTTCGCCACCGCTGAGGATGTAGTCGCCAATGGAGAGCTCCTCATCCACCGCCAATTCGATGACCCGCTCATCAATGCCCTCATAGCGTCCGGCAACAAGCACCAAACTGCGCAGCCGTGCAAGGCGCTCCACCCCGCTTTGGTGGAGCCTGGCGCCCTGGGGTGACAGATAGACCACCCGGGGCGGCGACGGCGCCCGCTGCCGAGCCTCCCCGATCGCACCCAGCAGGGGCTCCGCCATCATCACCATGCCCGGGCCGCCGCCGTAGGGGCGGTCATCCACCGTGCGGCGACGGTCGCTGGCGTGGTCCCGGGGATTGAACGCCTCAAGGCCCATCTCGCCGCGCCGAATCGCCCGGCCGAGGATGCCGGCTGATGCGATCGCCGAAACCATCTCCGGGAACAGGCAGACCAAGCCGACCCAAAGATTCACTGCGGCGCCTGCCAATGGACTTCAATGACGCCATCGCGAACACGCACCGCCCCCACATGGGCATTGACAAAGGGAATCAACACCTCTGCGCCACCTTGCCCGCGGCCTTGAACGACCAGCACGTCATGAACGCCGGTCGGCATCAGTTGTTCCACCACTCCCAGTTCCACCCCGTTCTGGTCCACCACCCGGAGCCCGATGAGATCCCGCCAGTAGAATTCGCCCTCGCCCGGCGCAGGCAGGCAGGCCTTCGGAACCGCGATTTCCACCCCGGACAGGCGCGCCGCCGCATCGCGGTCCGCGACCTCCCGAAAACGGGCCACGAACCCGCCGCGGTGGGGCCTGATGGCCTCCGCAGGACGCGGTTGCCAACGGGATTCCCGGCCATCGGCCCCCTGCTCCCGCAGGTGCCAAGGCTGATAGTCGAGCAAATTGGACGGCGGATCGGTAAAGGAGACGATGCGCACCCAACCCTGAACGCCATAAGCACCGCCGACTTGGCCGACGGTGACCATGCCGTTGCGAACGCTCAGGCCTCGCCGGCCTCGGCAGGCTGGTCAGCGGCCACTTCCTCGGCCAAACTCTCCTGCTCCGCAGCTTCCTCCCCAGCGGCTTCATCTACCGGAGCCTCTTCCGGGGCGGCGGACGTCACTTCGGCTTGCGCGAGCGCCAGCTTGCGCGCCTGCTTGAGGAGCTGGCGCACCCGATCCGAGGGCTTGGCGCCCTCGGCCAGCCAATGATCGACCCGCTCGAGATCAACCCGCAACGCCTCCTCCTGGCCCCGGGCCAAGGGATTGAAAAAGCCCACCCGCTCAATGAAGCGCCCATCGCGCTTGGCGCGGCGCTCCGCCACCGTGATGTGGTAGAAGGGATTTTTCTTGGCACCATGCCGCGCCAAGCGAATCGTCACCATGCCTTGCAGCCCCTATGTGGAAAGGGGGCGCATTCTAATGGAGCGCGGGCGTCAATGAAACCGCTAACGCAGAGGTGCAAAGCTATGCAGCGGCAGTTCTCAATTTGATGGAGCGAAGGGCGGGATGGCCACGCTTGAAGGGAGCGCTGAGTCCCGCTGGATGCGAGAGAATAGGCCGCCACAGGAACCGCCCACGGCGGTGAAGCGGCGGGCAATGCGTCAGCGGCGCAGCCCCGGCGGGCGCCCTGCGCCCTTGATGCCCTGCAGGCCGCGCATCATGCTCTGCATGCCGCCCTTGCGGCCGAACTTCCTCATCATCTTCTGCATCTGCCGGTGCTGCTTAAGCATGCGGTTCACGTCAATGACCGTGGTGCCGCTGCCTCGGGCGATGCGCTGCTTCCGGGAGCTGTTGACGACATCCGGGAAGCGGCGCTCATGGGGCGTCATGGAGTCGATGATCACTGCCATGCGGCGAAACTGGCCGTCGTCGAGTTGGGCACGGGCCGAGGTCGGCACCTGGTTCATGCCGGGCAGCTTGTCGAGCATGCTGCCGAGGCCGCCCATGCTGGCCATGCTCTCCAGCTGATCGCGAAAGTCGGCCAGATCGAACTTCTGCCGCCGAGTGACCTTCTTGGCCAAGCGCGCGGCCTTGCGCTGATCGACCTTGCGCTCCGCCTCCTCGATCAGCGAAAGCACGTCGCCCATGCCGAGGATGCGCGAGGCGAGGCGATCCGGATGGAAGGGCTCCAACGCCTCAGGCTTTTCGCCCATGCCCAGGAACTTGATCGGCTTGCCGGTCAGGAAGCGCACCGACAACGCCGCCCCGCCCCGGGCGTCGCCATCGGCCTTGGCGAGAATCACGCCGGTCAGGTCCAAGGCGTCATTGAACGCCTTGGCCGTCGCCGCAGCATCCTGGCCGGTCATCGCATCGACGACGAAGAGGGTTTCGATTGGATTGAGGCGCTTCTGCAAGGCCGCGATCTCATCCATCATGGCCGCATCCACCGCCAAACGACCAGCGGTATCGACGATCAGCACGTCCGCGACCTTGCTTCGCGCCTCGGCCAGGGCCCGCTCGACGATGGCGGTGGGCGTCTCCGAAGCGCTGGAGGCAACGAACTGGGCGCCGACTTGGCCGGCCAATGCCTCCAGCTGCTCAATGGCGGCCGGTCGGTGGACGTCGGCGCTGACCAGCGCTGCCCGCTTCTTGAGCCGCTCCTTGACGAACAGCGCGAGCTTGGCGGCGGTCGTGGTCTTGCCGGCGCCCTGCAATCCGGCCATGAGGATGACGGCCGGCGGCACTGCGGCAAGGTTCAGCGCATCGTTCGCCTGCCCCATGACCTCCACGAGCTCCTCATGGACGATCTTGATCAGGGCCTCGCCCGGATCGAGAGCCGCAGCGACCGAGCGGCCGAGCGCCTTGCGCCTCACGTTGTCGGTAAACGACCGAACCACCGTCAAGGCGACATCCGCCTCCAGCAGGGCGGCGCGCACTTCGCGCATGGCCCCGGCGACGTTGTCCTCGGTCAGCCGCGCCTTGCCGGACAAGCCCTTCAGGGCGCCACTCAAACGATCGGATAGCTTTTCGAACATCAGTGCGGACGGATCAGTCAAAGACGCAAGTGTACATCCAACGCAGCGATGCTTCCGGTCCGAGAGCCACAGATCGCCTAACGCCGACGTTGACGGGCCGGACAAGCTCGTGCGCCAAGCAACCAAGCCGACAGACTTGGCGGGCGTGGAGACATTTCGGAACCTGACCCACGCATAGGGCGCGGAGTTTCGTGCCAGCGAAACTCCTGTATGGTCCGTCCCGCTTTGCAGGCGCGGGTAGTGAGCAGTTTGAATGACTTCGGCGTGATCCGGTCGAGGGCGGGACGCCCTTATCTCCGGGGGCCTCCCCTGAAGCGGGCATCTGGCCCCGGAGCGAGGGCATCTTGCCCTCGCAGTGACGCCCGCAGGAGCGCCAGCCGCTCAAGCCTAGACAAAGTCAAACTGAGCCACTGCCCAAGCGCGGAAACTAGCGGTCGCGCCTATGCTGTGCGACACTCCCCCTTCAGCAAACACCCGCCGCCAACCGTTCAGGCCATGCCGCCCAACCCCTTCGCCGCAAGCCCGATGCTGCCCAGCCTGATCGCCATCGTGCTGTATTTGGCGAGCACTGGCCTGCAGGTCAGAGCCCTGGCGAAAAACACCAAGCCCTCCGTGCGCCGCGTGGCGGCACTGGCCGTGCCGGCCATCGCTCTGCATGCCCTGGGCGTCCACGCGCAGATTGACCTCCCCGGCAGCATCAATCTCAACCTCTCCTCGGTAGCCAGCCTGACCGCTTTGATCATGGTGGTTCTGGTGATGGTCCTGAGCACCGTGCAGCCGGTTCCCAGCCTGCTCATGGTGCTGTTCCCCTTGTCGGCGCTCACCCTGTCGGCATCGTTGGTCGTGGAGCCGACGCCGAGGGCGGTTGCGGCTTCGGAGGCGGCGCTCGGCACGCACATCCTAGTTTCCATCCTAGCCTACAGCGTGCTGATGATGGCGGCCATTCAGTCCATCGTGCTGGGATTCGTCGAGCGCAGCATCCGCCGGCACAGCAATATCGTGTTGTTGCGCATCCTGCCCTCCCTGGAAACCATGGAGCGGCTGCTGTTCGCCATGATCTGGGCGGGCTTCGCCGGCCTCACCGCGGCAATCGCCAGCGGCTTTCTCTTCCTCGAAGACATGTTCGCCCAGCAGGTTGTGCATCACACCGTCCTGTCGTGCCTGTCCTGGGCGCTCTACGGCGGCTTGCTGGCGGGCCGTCAGTGGTTGGGCTGGCGGGGCGCATCGGCGGTGCGATGGACCGTCACCGCCTTCAGCTTCCTGCTGCTCGGCTACTTCGGCAGCAAGTTCGTGCTCGAAGTGCTGCTCGAACGGGCTTGAAGCCCCAAGCCCCGGACGAGAAAGCAACGCCTCAACCGGCGCGCCAACGGCGGTTCAACGCGGCAATCACCCCGTTGAAGGAAGCCGTGATGGTGTTGCGGCTGACCCCCGCGCCATAGCACCGCCCGCCATCGGCATCCTCGATGGCCAGCAGGCAGATCGCTTGGGCGTCACTGCCGGTGGTCAGCGCATGCTCGTGGTACTCGACGATGTTGACGGGTTCGTTGAAGGTCTTCTCAAGGCCATGAACGAAAGCCTCGATGGGACCGCCGCCCTCGCCGTCAATGGTGACCAACTGCTCGGACGCCTCAATGCGGGCGACGCACCGTTGCTCGGCGCGGTGCCCTGTTAGCACGTCAAAGTCAACCAGCCGATAGGGCCCGCCCTCCACGGCGTACTCATCAAGCAGCGCCTGATGGATTTCCTGGACCTTGACTTCCCGGTCGAGCGTTTCGGTCAGCTTTTGGACGATGCCGCTGAACTCCTTGAGCATCTCCCGGGGCAGGGCGATGCCGTAGAACTCCTCAAGCAGGAAGCCGACGCCGCCCTTGCCCGACTGGCTGTTGACGCGCACGGTCTCCTTATAGGAGGAACCCACGTCGGCGGGGTCGATGGGCAGGTAGGGCACCTCCCAATGGTCCGGATCGACCTGCGCCATGCCCTTCTTGATGGCATCCTGGTGGGAGCCCGAGAAGGCCGTGAAAACCAGGTCACCCGCGTAGGGGTGGCGCTCGTGAACGGGCAGCTTGTTGATGGCCTCCACGGTTTTGCGGATGCGCGGCATGTTGCGGAAGTCCAGTTCCGGGTCAACGCCCTGGCTGAAGAGGTTCATCGCCATGGTGACGATGTCGCAGTTGCCGGTGCGCTCGCCGTTGCCGAACAAGGTGCCCTCAACCCGCTCGGCCCCGGCCAGCAGCGCCAACTCGGTGGCGGCGATGCCGGTGCCCCGGTCGTTGTGGGTGTGCAGGCTGATCACCGCCCTGTCAAGGTGCGGGAAATGGGTGGCGAACCACTCGATCTGGTCGGCATAGACGTTTGGCGTGGCCATCTCCACGGTGGATGGGAGATTGACGATCATCGGCTTCTCCGCTGTGGCATCCCACTGCTCGGCCACGGCGGTGCAGATGTCCACGGCAAAATCGAGTTCCGTGCCCGTGAAGCTCTCCGGCGAGTACTCGAAGGTGACGTCGGCATCCAAGCCGGCCAGACCCGCCTTGACCAGGGCGACGCCCTTCACGGCAAGGTCGATGATGCCTTGGCGGTTCATGCCGAACACCACCCGCCGCTGCAGCTCCGAAGTGGAGTTGTACAGATGGAATATGACATTGGGCGCACCAGCCAAAGCCTCCACGGTGCGCTCAATGAGCTCCTCGCGCGCTTGGCACAGGACCTGAATGGCGACGCCCTCGGGAATGCGGCGCTCGTCGATGATGCGGCGGATGAAGTCGAAGTCCGGCTGCGACGCCGCCGGGAAGCCGACCTCGATCTCCGCAAAGCCGACCTCCAGCAACAGGTCGAACATGCGCAGCTTTTCCTGCACGTTCATGGGATCGATCAAGGCTTGGTTGCCGTCGCGCAGGTCCACGCTGCACCAGCGGGGGGCGCGATCAAGGGTCCGGCCCGGCCATTGCCGGCCGGGCAGGTCAATGGGCGCGAACGGGCGGTACTTGCGGAATGGCATCGCGCCGCCGGCGCGGCTGCGCGGTTGGCTGACGCCACTGCGCGGTTGATGGGCAGGTGATTGCGGCTCGCTGGCTGCGGCAGACTCGCTCATGGCCAAGACTCCTTGGTATGGATGGGGCTTCGGGTTTAGGCGGGCGATTGCCCGTTTTGGGGATGAGTGTGCCGGCTACGCCGGCAGCAGGAGCAGGCGCGGGGCTTGCGGACGCAAGGAAGGGTCTTGGACGAGCAACTTGTTCACGCTCACCACTATCCCGATGCAGCACGAGCTTGTCAAGGTGTGTGCGGGCTCATGATGTGCGGGCTCATGTGTGTGCGGGCTCAGAAACAGTTCGGAATCTGGCCTAAGCGACTAGCGCGGAGTTTC
>JAPOTD010000143.1 GCA_026709365.1 Gammaproteobacteria bacterium | reverse complement strand
CATCCTGCCCTCGCAGCGACGCCCTCGCTCCGGGGCGAGGTGCCCACTTCAGGTGAGACCCCCCGGAGGGCGTCCGCCCTCGGCCGAGTCGCGACGACGACGCGAGTCAAACTTAGCCACTGCCCAATGCCGCCTTGGCCCGCCTGCTGTTGCCTGCCTGAGTTAAACTGCTGCGTGTTGAACCGCAAACGAGGCATTCATTTGCGGTTCAGCACACTTCATCATTGCCGCTGGAACGAAGCAGATGCCGGAAATGCGCGCCGCCTTCATCGGCTTGGGGGTCATGGGCTATCCCATGGCCGGACACTTGGCCCGGTCGGGCTGGCGCATGGCGGTGTACAACCGCACGCCGGCTCGGGCTCGGCAATGGGTCGATGAGTACGGCGGCCAGTGCTTCGATTCGCCCAAGGCGGCGGCAGCCGGGGCGGATCTGGTGCTGGTCTGCGTGGGCAATGACGACGATGTCCGCAGCGTTTGCCTAACCGAAACCGGCGCCTTGAACGGCATGGCCGCAGGCGCCGTGCTGGTGGACCACACCACCGTTTCCGCCGAGGTCGCGCAGGAGCTGGCTTCGGCCGCGAGGGAACGGGGCGTCGGCTTCGTGGATGCGCCCGTGTCCGGTGGCCAGGCCGGGGCGGAGAACGGCCAACTCACCATCATGGCGGGCGGCGCCGTTGCCGATTGCGAGCGGGCGCTGCCGGCGATGGACTGCTACGCCCGCTTTGTGCGCCGGATGGGCTCGGCGGGTGCCGGGCAGCTCACCAAGATGGTGAATCAGATCTGCATCGCCGGGGTTCTGCAGGGCTTGAGCGAGGGCATCGACTTCGCCCAACGAGCGGGGCTTGACGTTAGCGCCGTGGTGGACGTCATTGCCAAGGGCGCCGCCCAGTCCTGGCAAATGGAGAACCGGGCGCACACCATGGCGGAAGGCAAGTTCGATTTCGGCTTTGCGGTGCAGTGGATGCGCAAGGATCTCGACATCGCGCTGCGCACGGGGCGGGCCTTGGGCGCCAAGCTGCCGTTAACGGCTTTGGTCGATCAGTTTTACGCGGACGTGGAAGCCAAGGGCGGCAGTCGCTGGGACACCTCCAGCCTCATCACCCGGCTGGGCGACTGTTAACGACCGATTGATTCGCTGGGCTGCCGCTGTTCCAAGGGCACGAAATCCCGCCGTTGATGGCCTTGGTAGAGCTGCCGGGGCCGGCCAAGGCGGTAGCCCCCGCCGATCATCTCGTTCCAATGGGCGATCCAGCCCGGCGTTCGGCCAGTGGCGAAGATCACCGTGAACAGCTCCACGGGTATGCCGATGGCCTTGAGAATGATGCCCGAATAGAAGTCCACGTTGGGATAGAGGCGCTTTTCCACGAAGTAGCTGTCCTCCAGCGCGATCTTCTCCAAGCGTTGCGCCATCCGCAGCGTCGGGTTGTCCTGCGCCCCGAGTTCATTGAGCACTTCATGGCAGGTTTGCTGCATCACCTTGGCGCGCGGATCGTAGCTCTTGTACACCCGATGGCCGAATCCCATCAGCCGGAAGGGATCGTCACGGTCCTTCGCCTTGGCGACGAACTTGTCGATGTTGCGCTCATCGCCGATTTCGTCGAGCATGTTCAGCACGGCTTCGTTGGCGCCGCCGTGGGCCGGGCCCCAAAGAGCGGCGATGCCGGCGGCAACGCAGGCATATGGGTTGGCCCCAGTGGAGCCGGCCATGCGGACGGTTGATGTGGAGGCGTTTTGCTCGTGGTCGGCGTGGAGCAGCAGAATGCGATCCATGGCCCGTGCGATGACGGGGTTGACTTCGTAGTCCTCGCAGGGGGTGGCGAACATCATGTGCAGGAAGTTCTCGGCGAAGCCGAGTTCGTTGCGCGGATAGATGAAGGGCTGGCCCAAGGGGTACTTGTAGCTCATGGCGGCCAAGGTGGGCATCTTGGCGATCAGCCGCATTGCCGTTCGGAGGCGATCCTCCTCGCTGTTGATGTCCAGCGAATCGTGGTAGAAGGCTGACAACGCCCCGACGATGCCGCACATCACGGCCATGGGGTGCGCATCCCGGCGAAAGCCTTGGATGAAGGTGCGCAGCTTTTCATCCACCATCGTGTGGTGCTTGATCTCCCAGTCGAACTCCGCCCGCTCGGCGGCGTTCGGCAGTTCGCCCTTCAGCAGCAGGTAGCACAGTTCCAGGTAGTCGGAGTGCTCGGCGAGTTGCTCTATGGGGTAGCCGCGGTGCAGCAGCACGCCACTGTCCCCGTCAACGTAGGTGATCTCGGAATTGCACGATGCGGTGGACACAAAGCCGGGATCGTAGGTGAAGTAGCCTTGGCTGGCCAGCTTGCCGACGTCAATGACCTTCGGGCCCTCGCGGCCTGCAATGATCGGCAGCTCAATTTCACTCTCATCAATGCTGAGCCGCGCAGCACTTTGGCTTTCGTGCGCCACAAGACCTCCAAGAAACCGGTTGATCGCCGCGCGCCCTGATGGGCGGGGCCGTTCTGGATTGCGGGAGTCGAGTCTAAAGGCGCAGGCCCGCCGTTGTCAATTTTTCACTTGCCGCGCGGGGTTCCGGCGGGCGGCCGATCGAGTAGTAGTTGAAGCCGAGCTGGCCCAGGCGGCGGGGATCGTAGAGGTTGCGGCCATCAAAAATCGTCGGTTCGAGCAGTTGGCTGCGCAGTTGGCCGAAGTCGGGGCTGCGGAACTCGTTCCACTCGGTGAGGATGGCCAGGCCATCGGCGCCGGCCACGGCGTCGCCGCGGCTGTCGCAGACGGCAATTCGGCGGCCGTAGAGGCGCTTGGCCCCATCGCCGGCGACCGGGTCATAGGCCCGCACGCGGGCGCCTGCGGCGAGCAGCTCGTCGATGACCCTGCGGCTTGGCGCTTCGCGCATGTCATTGGTGTTGGGCTTGAACGCCAGTCCCCAGAGCGCGATCGTGCGGCCGTTCAAGCCGGCCCCGTAGTGGCTGCGCATCTTGCGCACCAACAGGCCCTTCTGCCGTTCGTTGACGCGCTCCACCGACTTCATGACCTGCGCCTCAACGCCCGCTTCGGCGGCGGCGTGGATGAGCGCCTTGACGTCCTTGGGCAGGCAGGCGCCCCCGTAGCCTGCGCCCGCGTAGATGAAGTGGGTGCCGATGCGGGGATCGCGGCCGACGCCCAAGCGCACCGCTTCGATGTCCGCGCCCACTGCTTCGGCCACGTTGGCCAGTTCGTTCATCAGGCTGATGCGAGTCGCCAGCATGGCGTTGGCGGCGTACTTGCACAGTTCCGCCGAGCGCGGGTCCATGTGCACGAACTTGTCGCGGTTGCGGCTGAAGGGTTCGTAGAGCCGCTCCAGGCGGGCGCGGCTGGCGTCCTGGTTCGCGCCGATGACGATGCGGTCGGGGCGCATGAAGTCGTTGACCGCCGCGCCTTCCTTGAGGAATTCCGGATTTGCGACCACATCGAAGTCGAAGTCGGCGCCCCGCTGCCTGAGCGCCGCGCCGATGATGGCCCGCACCCGGTCGGCGGTGCCCACCGGGACCGTGGACTTGTCAACGATGATCTTGGCGGCATCCATGCGCTGCCCAATGCGTTCGGCCACTTGGAACACGAAGCGCAGGTCCGCTTGGCCATCCTCTAGGGCCGGTGTGCCCACGGCGATGAACAGAACCTCGCCGTGGTCCACGCCCTGGTCGGCGTCCTGGGTGAAGCGCAGCCTGCCGGCAGCGGCGTTGGCCGCGACCAAGGGCGCAAGCCCCGGTTCGTGGATCGGGATGCGGCCCGCCGCAAGCGCCTTGATGCGCGCCGCGTCCACGTCCACGCAAAGCACCGCATTGCCCATCTCGGCGAAGCAGGTGCCGGTCACCAAGCCGACGTAGCCGGTCCCGAAGATGGTGACTTTCATGCCAGCGCCAAGGCGGCTCGAATCAAGGGGAAATGGCCTGCGTTCACCCGGGCGCCATCACGGCTTCAATCAGAAACGGGCCCGGGCTGGCCAAGCCCTCGGCGAGCGCTGCGTGCAGGGCTTCGGCGCTGTCGGCGCGGCGTCCCGGCACGCCCATGCCCGCAGCCAGCGCCACCCAATCGAGGTCGGGACGGTCGAGCTGCAGCATGTCCATGGCCTTGGGGCCTGGGTTGTGGGCGCCCACGCGCATGAACTCGACTTGCAGGATTGCGTACTTGCGATTGGAGAAGATGACGGTGGTCACATCCAAGCCCTCCCGGGCCTGGGTCCACAGCGCCTGCACCGTGTACATGCCGCTGCCATCGGCCTCCAGGTTCAGCACCCGCCGGTCCGGACAGGCGATGGCCGCGCCCACCGCGGCGGGGATGCCCATGCCGATGGCCCCGCCGGTGAGATCGAGCACATCGTGGGGCGGCGCACCGGCGGTCATCCCGGCCATCGCGAAGCCGGAGGTGGCCGCCTCATTGACGATGATGGCGTTTTCCGGCAGCAGCGCCGCCACCGCTGCGGCGGCGGATTCCGGGGTGAGCGGGCCGTGTGGCGGACGGACCTGGCGCAACGCGCTGATTTGGGGCGGCAGCCGGGCGGCGTCCAGGCCCTCGGCCAACTCCGTCAAGGCGGCTGGGGCGTCCTCGCCGCGCTCGGTCAGCGTGTGGACGGCGCACCCCGATGGCGTCAGTTCGCTGGCCCGGCCCGGATAGGCGAAGAAGCTGACCGGCGCCTTGGCGTCCACGAGGATCAGGTGGCGAATGCCCGCCAACGCCTGCTCCGCCTGTTCGGCGAAGTAGGGCAGTCGGGGCAGTTCCACTCGTCCGGCGCCGCGGGGAATTCGCGCCAGGAAGGTATCGCCCAGCAACTTGGCGCCCGACGCCTGCTGAATGCGGCTGGCGGCGCGCAACGCCGCTTCGCGCACGCCTTCGCCGTTCATCAGCAGGGCGCAGGGCTCGCCGCTGCGCAACGCGGCCAGCGCCGCATCGACCTGCGGCGGGTTCGGGGCCTTGAGCGCCGCCGACGGCAGCGGTGGCGCCGGCCCCTGAGCGGCGTTCCAAGCGGTGTCGGCAGGCAGGATGAGGGTGGCGACGCAGCCAGGCGGTCCTTGGGCGGCCTGAACGGCCTGGGCGGCGTCGGCGGCCACGGCTTCAGCGCTTTCGGCCGAGCGCACCCAGCCGGACACCGGACCCGCGAAGCCGGCGATGTCGGAGGTAAGCGGCGCATCGAGCGCCCGATGGTAGGTGGCGTGCTCCCCGACCACGTTGACGACCGGGGAGAAGGCGCGCCGGGCGTTGTGCAGATTGGCCAACCCGTTGGCGAGGCCGGGACCCAAGTGCAGCAACGTGCAGGCAGGCCTGCCCGCCATGCGGGCGTAGCCGTCGGCGGCCCCGGTCACCGCGCCTTCAAACAGGCCGAGCACGCCGCGCATGCCGTCCTGCAGGTCCAAGGCCGCCACGAAGTGCATTTCCGAGGTGCCCGGGTTGGTGAAGCAGACTTCAACGCCCGCATCAACGAGGGTCTGCAAAAGCGATTGAGCGCCGTTCATTGGGGGATTCCAGCGGACAAAGAAGGCAGTGTATCGGAAATGCCCGTTTCAAGGTGGCGCAACCCATCAAGCGCGCCCGCTTTGCGGGTGCGCTTGATGCAACTCTGCGATCGGATTCAAGTACACTGACGCCCTTCAAGGCGATGCAGGCAGGGAGACTGTCTGAGTGGCGAGGCAGTACGACTACGATCTCTACGTGATCGGGGCGGGCTCCGGGGGGGTGCGCGCCAGCCGCGTTGCCGCGCAGCTCGGCGCCCGGGTCGCCGTGGCCGAGTCCACCCATCTCGGCGGCACCTGCGTCAACGTGGGCTGCGTGCCGAAGAAGCTGTTCGTTTACGGGTCGCACTTCGCTGAGGACTTCGCCGACGCCGCAGCCTACGGCTGGCGCACCCGCGCACCCAGTTTTGATTGGCCCACCTTGCGCGACAACAAGACGGCGGAGATCAAGCGCCTCAATGGGGTCTATCGCAATCTGCTGACCGCTGCCGGGGTCGATGTCCACGAGGGCCGGGCGCGGTTGGGCGATCCGCACCGCATCGAGATCAACGGCCAGTCGTTCACCGCCGAGCGCATCTTGGTGGCCACGGGCAGCCGCCCTTGGCTGCCTGAGTTTCCGGGCGCCGAGCATGTTGTCTGCTCGGATGACGCCTTCTACCTGCCACGCTTCCCGCGCCGCGCTCTGGTGGTCGGCGGCGGCTACATCGCCGTGGAGTTCGCCGGCATCTTCGCCGGTCTCGGCGCCGAAGCCAGCCTAGCCTATCGCGGCCCGCTGTTCCTGCGGGGATTTGACGACGGGGTGCGGGAATTCGTCGCCGAGCAGTTGGCCGAGAAGGGCGTTGTCCTGGAGTTCAACACCGAAGTGGCTAAAGTCGAGCTCGATGGCGATGAGCGGCTGGTCACGCTGTCCGATGGCCGTGCGCTCAGCGCCGACCTAGTGATGTTCGCCACTGGACGCCGCCCCAACGTGGAGGGCTTGGGATTGGCGGAGTGCGGGGTCGCCTTGGGCAGCAACGGCGCTGTGCTGGTGGATGAGGGATACCGCAGCGGCGTGCCGCACATCCTGGCCATCGGCGACGTCATCGACCGCGTGCAGCTGACGCCGGTGGCCATCGAGGAGGCGATGTGCGTGGCGCACGGCCTGTTCGGCAACGGCGGCCCGCGCCGCCTGAGCTACGAGAACATCGCCACCGCCGTGTTTTGCCAGCCCAACATCGGCACGGTGGGCCTGACCGAGGCGCAGGCCCGGCAACGCTTCGAGCGCATTGAGGTGTACGAATCGACCTTTCGGCCGATGAAGCACACGTTGACGGGACGTGCGGAACGCACCTTCATGAAGCTGGTCGTGGATGCTTGCAGCGATCGGGTGATCGGCATCCACATGGTTGGCCCGGAGGCCGGCGAGATCATTCAAGGCATGGCAGTGGCAGTGACCGCCGGGGCCACCAAGCGGCAGTTCGATGCCACGGTGGGCATCCATCCCACCGCGGCTGAGGAGTTTGTCACCATGCGGGAGGCCCGCGCGTGAGCCAAACTCCGCTCGGAGCGGGCGGGATGCGCCGGTTCCGGGAATCCCGCATAGCCGCGCGGGCGCTTCGCGCCAACGAAGCCGCGACGCGAACCCAAGGTTCGCGCAGCGCCGGGTTGGCCTGCGGCAGGGATGGAAGTCATGTTTGAGGCGGCGATTGGCTTCATCGACGGCCTGCTTGGCGGCGCCTTCTACTTTCCCTTCCTGCTGCTGGGCGTTGGCCTGTTCTTCACGCTCTACCTAGGCTTTCCGCAGATTCGCTACTTCCGCCATGCCTGGGGCGTGCTGATGGGGCGGCACTCCAAGGCGGACGCGCCGGGGGACACCAGCCACTTCCAAGCCCTCTCCACCGCCCTGTCCGGCACGGTTGGCACCGGCAACATCGGCGGGGTCGCCTTTGCCATCTTCCTGGGCGGCCCGGCGGCCCTGTTCTGGATGTGGATGACGGCCTTCCTGGGCATGACCACCAAGTGCGTGGAGGTGACCCTCTGCCACCGCTACCGGGTGACCGATGAGCAGGGACGGATTGCCGGCGGACCCATGTACTTCATGGAGCGGGGCCTGAACCTGAAGTGGCTGGCCGCGTTCTTCGCCGCGGCCACCGTGATCAGCTCCTTCGGCACCGGCAACCTGCCGCAGAGCAACAACATGGCAAGCGGCCTTCTGGCCTCGTTCGGCTTGCCCACCTGGATGTCGGGGTTGGCGCTCGCCACCCTGCTCGGCTTGGTCATCGTCGGCGGCATCCGCCGCATCGCCCTGGTTGCCGCCGCCATCGTGCCGCTGATGGGATTGCTTTACGCAGTGGGCGCGCTGGCGGTGGCCATCACCAACTTCGAGAACATCGCTCCCTCGTTTGCGGCGGTGCTCGAGGGCGCCTTCAACGGATCGGCGGCTACCGGAGGCTTCCTCGGCGCGACCTTCGCCTATGCCTTCAACCGGGGCGTCAATCGCGGCCTCTTCTCCAATGAGGCGGGCCAGGGGTCGGCGCCCATCGCCCACGCTTCGGCCCGCACCGAGGATCCGGCCGCGGAGGGCATGGTGTCCCTGCTCGAGCCCTTCATCGACACCTTGGTCATCTGCACCTTGACGGGTCTGGTGATCCTCTCCTCGGGCGTGTGGACGGAGAAGTTCGAAACGGACTTCGCGCCGTTCGACACCGAGTTCCTGGCGGGAGATTACAGTGAGGCGGATGCGGATGACGTGCAAGCCCTGTTCGCCCATCTCAGCGGCGGCGAAGCGGCGGCGCGCCATGCCGGCTCAATCAACGTGGTGGATGGCGTCGCGGCCTTGGCCGGCATCACCGTGCTGCACAATCGCTCCATTGCCGAGGATGTCCGCTTCCTGATGGATGGCGAGCCGTTCACCGGCTTGGCGAAGATCGAATCCGGCCGGCTCGCCACCGAGGGCATCGACCTTCGTGGACGTTCGCTGCTGCACTCGGTGCCGCTGACCGCCGAAGCCTTCAAGCGCAGCTTCTTCGGCGACTACGGCCAGTACGCGGTCACCTTGGGGTTGGTGCTGTTCGCGTTCTCCACGGCCATCGCCTGGTCCTACTACGGCGACCGCGCCGTCACCTACCTGTTCGGCCTGCGCGCCGTCACGCCCTACCGAGTTGCCTACATCGCCGCGTTCTTCGTGGCGACGATTGCCGACACCTCGCTGGTCTGGCTGATCTCCGCGGTGACCCTCGCCCTGATGACCATGCCCAACCTAGTGGCGCTGCTGCTGGGCGCCAAGGAAGTCAAGGCCTTGATCAACAGCTATTGGCGCAAGTCCAAAGGCAGCGGTTTGTAGTATGGTATCGGGCTGTCGGGTGAAGCGGCCCTTTGGGAAGCTTGACGAAAGTCCGCCGGTTGGGGAGCCGCCGGCTCGCCCCGCAACGGTTCGACGCTGGCGCTAGGGGAACTGCCAGCCGATCCATGGTCCGTGTGCATTTGTGAGACGAGAAAGGGAACATCATGCCATTGAGAGTCGTTTTTGACCTTGAGGACAAGGATCTGGATTACTTCAAGGCGAGCATGGGGCGGGCGCGAAAAGCCGCTGCGAACGCCAGCGAGGACGAGATCATCGGCAGCGCGCTGGCCATGATCGAGCAGGTCGGCAAGTCGGAGACGCCGGACTTCGTGCAGCAGCGCCTTGAACGGCTTTCCAGCCTGATCGGGATGCTGCGCGACGAGGAGTGGCCGCTGGCGGATGAGGAGCGCGGCGACATCCTGACGGCGCTGTCCTACTTTTCCGATCCGGAAGACATCATTCCGGACAGCGTGCCGGTGCTCGGCTACATCGATGACGCCATCATGATTGAGTTGGTGGTCAAGGAGCTGCGGCACGAAATCGATGCCTTTGAGGACTTCTCCCGCTTTCGGGCGGGCGAGTTGGCTCGCAAGCGGGATGACCGGGTGTCCAGGGAGGACTACCTCGACCACAAGCGCCGCGACCTGCAGCTGCGCATGCGGCGCCGCCGGAGCACCATGCGCCGAGCCTCGAAGGGCGCCACCCGGCCGCGCTTCCGATTGTTCTAGCGGGTCAATCCAGCGCTAGGCAGGGTTCGCAGACCGCATACAGCTTGCCGGGGTCGTTCAATCTGCTTGCCAGCGACCAAGCGCTGCGCAGCTGGCGGCTGGCGGAGGACAGTGCGTTCACCGGACCTGCCGTTGTCGCCTCGGACTCCGCGAGTTGGCGCAGGAACTGCTCTCCCGGCGGCACGGGCGTGGTGAAGCGCTTGATGCCGTACTGTTCCAGGCCCGCCAGCTCAGCCGCGGCCTCGACGGCATCGGCCAAGCCGCCGAGCTGATCCACCAAGCCGATGTCCATGGCCTGCCTGCCCAGCCAGACCCGGCCTTGGCCAATCTCGTCCACTGCCTCGGGCGTCATGTCGCGGCCGCGGGCGACCAAGTGGATGAAGCGCTCATAGATGCCGCTGACGTTGGCCTGCAGCACCCGCTTGGCGGACTCGTTCAGGCCCAGCAGGGGGCTTGCGGAGCCGGTCAAGGGCAGGCTGCCCACGCCGTCGGACTCAATGCCGAAGTCGGATAGCGTCCGCTCAAAGGACAGGAACAGGCCGACGACGCCGATGGAGCCGGTGATGGTGGTGGGATGGGCGATGATGCGATTGGCGGTGGATGCGATCCAGTAGCCTCCCGAAGCAGCCACCGGCCCCATCGAGGCGATCACCGGCTTGTCGTGCTGCTGCGCCACTTCGAGCTCCTCGCGAATCAACTCCGAGGCCAAGGCGCTGCCGCCGGGGGAGTCAATGCGCAGCACCAACGCCGCCACGGATTCGTCCTTGCGGGCATCTCGAATCAGCGCCACCAGATTGTCCGCCGCCGCAACCTTGCGGTCCTCGCCCATGACGATGGGGCCTTGGGCGGTGATCAGCGCGATGTTCCGCGTGGACGGCTCCTCCGGCGGCAGCGTCTGCAGGTAGCGCCCGAAGCCGATGCGCGGATAGCCGTTCTCATCGCTGTCGCCCACTGCGGCGGCGATGCG
The DNA here is from genome assembly GCA_026709365.1 of Gammaproteobacteria bacterium. Lineage (GTDB taxonomy): Bacteria > Pseudomonadota > Gammaproteobacteria > Pseudomonadales > Azotimanducaceae > Azophilus. The sequence continues at coordinate 8,425 of JAPOTD010000143.1, read as the reverse complement.
GTCCCGGGCATGGTCCGGCGTCATCAGCTCATCCACCAGGCGGAACTCCAGGGCGGCGCGCCCCGTGTCGCCGCCGAACTCCTCGAGCACCTCGTCGTAGGCGCGGGCATAGCGGTCAAAGGCGCCGGCGTCCAGCGAGCGGTTGGTGAGCACCGTTTGGCGATAGGCGGCCCAGACATCGTCCACCAAGGCCTGGTTGACCTCCCGCGCCTCGGGCGACATGCCGTCCCGAGTGAAGGGCTCGGCCGCCTCCTTGTACTTGCCGACGCGGAAGAGGTGGACATTGACGCCCCAGTTGTCCAGCAAGCCCTTCAAGTAAGGGCTGTACCGTCCGTAGCCGGGAAAGCCCACTTGGCCGAAGGGATGCATGTAGATGGCGTCGGCGAAACTGGCAATGGCGTATTGGCCTTGGCTGTAGCTGTGGCCAAAGGCGATGACTTCCTTGCCCGCCGCCTTGAATCGCTCCAAGGCCGCGCCGAGCTGCCGGGCGTGGGCGCTGTCCGCTGCGGTCAAGTTGTCGAGCCGGAGCACGATGGCGTGGATGCGCTCGTCGTCCTTGGCGTGGTCCACGGCCTTCAGCAAGTCGTTGATGCCGGTCTGGCGCATCGGCTCCGACTGGCTGACCAATCCCAGGAGGTTGTAGTCCGTGCGCGCCTCCTCGACCAGCACGCCGGCAGGGTCGATCACGAGGGCGGCGCGGTCCGGCACCTTGACCCCAGTCACGCCTTGAAACAGCCCGACCAGGGCGGCGGCGACCAGCAGCAGGAAGACCGCGTTGATGACGAAGTTGCGCGCGCGAGTGATGGCGAGCCCGAGGCGCGAGAGCAGGTTGGGTTTTTTCATGCCGCCAAGGATACTATAGACTCACGAGGTGATGCGTTAGATCAACGAGTGGAGCAGCAATTCTTATTTTGGCCAATGACCGTTTGGCCGTAAGGATGCCCTGGCGCCGAAACCGCCGTACGGAGCGGGAAATCGAGGGCGGGACGCCCTCGCTCCGAGGGCCCCCGCGCCAGAGCGGGAAGTCGGGGCCGGGATGCCCTCGCTTCAGGGATCCCGCACCGGAGCGAGGGCCTCCCGCCCTCGATTGGGCAACGAAAGGCGTATTTGATCCAAAATGAGAATTGCTGCGAATGGGCGGTCGCCGGGCGCAAAAGGCGGCTTAAGCGGCAACCCTGCCCCGCGGTCAGAGAAACTGGCAGCGGCTCGACATCGGAGGAAAATCATGGCCGAACCCCTACCGTCTCGGGAAATTCTCAGTTGGCCCGAACAGAAGCTGCGCGGCCATCGCATTCCGGGCCATCGCTACACCTCGCGGGACTTCGCGGAGCAGGAATGGGAGGGCATGTGGACCAAGGTCTGGCTGCTGCTTGGCCGTGAGGAGGAAATGCCCAACCCCGGCGACTGGCAATGCGAGCAGCTGGGCCCGGAGTCGATTCTCATGGTGCGGCAAAAGGACGGCGGCGTGAAGGCCTTCTACAATGTCTGCCAGCATCGCGGCAATCCGCTGGTTGACGGCGAGAAGGGCAGCGTTCGGCGGTTCGTCTGCAAGTACCACAGTTGGGCCTTCATGCCGGACGGGGAACTCAACTTCGTGCCGGACCGGGAGGACTTCCCGGAAGGCAACCCCTGCGGCAAGGTGCGGCTGGCGGAACTGGCCTGCGAAACCTTTGCCGGCTTCGTCTGGGTGAACATGGACACGGACTGCATGAGCCTGAAGTCCTTCCTGGGCCCCATCTGGGACGAATGGAGCCGCTACGACCTGCAAACCTGGCGGCGCTACCAAGCCCGCACCGTCAACCTGCCGTGCAACTGGAAGGTGGTGCTCGACAACTTCAACGAGTCCTACCATGTGCCCACCGTTCACATGGGCGCAACCACCCAGTTCGACCGCACCAAGATCCAGGGCCAGATCAACACCAACTACCGGGAGACCCGCTTTGACCTGTCCGATGAGGGCCACAACCGGATGGTCATGGAGGGCGGCTACGGCGTCGGCTCCACGGACAAGGCGGGCAACATCCTGGAGCCGCTGGCCGGCAGCCTGCGCCACTGGGGGCTTGATCCGGCGGATTTCAAGGGCCGGCCCGAGGCCACCCGCAGGGCCGTTCAGCAAGCCAAGCGCCGCCTCGGCCCGGGACGCGGCTACACCCACTACGACAAGGTGCCGGACGAGCAGTTGACCGACGCCTTCCACTACACGCTGTTTCCCAACTTCGCCGTCTCCATCTGGTCCGACGGCTTCCATTTCCTGCGCGCCCGGCCCCACGCCTCGGACCCGGAGCGGTGCGTGTTCGACAACTGGTGGTATGCGAGCTGTCCAGAGGGCGACCTGCGTCCGGTGCCCACGGGCATTGGCTTGGTGGAGCGCGACGCCGAAGTGAAAACCGAGGTCTTCGACTACGGCGAGAAGTGGATCGGCGCCGCCATCGACGAGGACGTGGAGGTGTTCGTGCGCCAGCAGCGGGGCTTTCGCTCCAGGGGCTTCACCGGCGTTTACCTCTCCAGGCAGGAGAGCCGGGTGCGCCGCTACCACGAACTGATTGACGACTACATCGAAGGCCGCTTGCCCAAGCGTCCTTAAGGCCGGATTGGCTGGCGACCCGGCGACGCCCCGCAATGGCCGCTGCTCCCTTGCCGCCGATGCCCTCGGGCCTCACCCCGAAGTGGCTCACCGAGGCGTTGCGGGCAACCGGCCTGCTGGCGCAGGACGCTGCCATCGAGGCGCTGGAGGTCCGCCAAGTGGGGGCGGGGGTGGGCATGATGAGCGAGCTGTCGCGCTTGGTGCCCGCCTACTCGGGGCCTGCCGGGGAGGCGCCGGCCTCCTTCATCGCCAAGTACCCGTCGCGCAACCCCACCAACCGGCAAATCGCCATGGACTTCAATCTCTACGAACGGGAGGTGCGCTACTTTGCCGAACTGGATCCGCTGACCTCGGCGGCCTGCCCGGCCACCTACCTGACGGAGCTTGACGGCGACAACTTCATCATCCTGATGGAGGACTTGGCCGACTACCGGGTGGGCGACCAGATCGTCGGCGCCACCCTTGAGGAGACCGAGCTCGCCATCGACGAGCTGGCCAAGCTGCATGCCGCCTTTTGGCAGCAGGTGGACGGGATTGCCTGGATTCCCCATGTCTGCGGCAGCCAGCACGCCCGCAACATGCAGGCCGGCACGGCGTCCGGCTGGGAGCCGATGGCGGCGGCGTTCGGCGACTTCCTGAGCGCGCCCGTGCTGGCGGCCCAGGCGGACATCCAGCGCTCGGTGGCGCCGCTGCAGGCGGCCCTCGACCGGCCGCCGGTCACCTTGGCCCACGGCGACTTCCGCATGGAGAACCTGCTTTACGGCACCGCGCCCGAACACCACCCCATGGCAATCATCGATTGGCAGGGGCCGCTGCTCGGCCGCGGCATGCAGGACGTGACCCTGCTGCTCGGCCAAAGCACCCAAACCGAAGTGCGCCGCCGCCACGAGCGCACGCTGCTGGAACGCTACGTCGATGGCTTGGCGCGGCTGGGCGTGCGGGGCTACAGGCTCGAGGAGGCGTGGCAGGACTACCGCCGCGCCCACCTCCACAACTGGGCCTACACGACCGTCGTTGCCGGCACCTTGGACGTCGGCAACGAGCGCGCCTTCGCTTGGATGTCGCAGATGGTCGCCCGGCAGGTGGCGGTCACCGAGGACTTGGGCTTGCTGGACCTGTTGCCGTTCGAGCTATAGGCGGTACGTCGCCTGCAGCGTGACCAGGCGCGGCGGCGCGATCTGCGCCGTCATGTCGCCCCGCACGCCCGGATTGATCTTGGCCAGCGGCCGGTTGCCGATGCTCTGCACATAGACTTCGTTGAAGCAGTTGGAGCAGATCACCCGCGCCTCCCAGTTGCCGCCCTCCTGCCGCAGGGTGGCGCCCACGTGGGTCACCGTTCGGCTGGGCACTTCCGTAAAGGGCTGGTTGAGCACCCGCTTGCCCTTGGAATGGTGGATGGTGTCCCAGTCGAGGCTGAGCCGCCAGTCGTTGGCCAGCATCCAGTCGTAGGTGAAGCCGACGTTGACCTGCAGCGGCGCATTGCCGTAGCGCACGCCGGAGAGGTCCTGAATCTTCTCGCCGTCGGGCCCGACATGGCAGCCCGGACCGGTGCGGGGCAGGTTCGCAGCCTGGATTTCATCGTCAACGGAATGGCAGCCGGCATCCTCCCACCGGTCATACTCCAAGTGGTTGTATTGGCCGGACAGCCGCAACTGCAAGCCTTCCGTAGCTTGGGCGATGGCGTTCGCCTCGAAGCCCCAGTTGTGCGCCACCGCTGCGTTTTGCAGGGTGAAGGTGGTGGTGTTGGCGTTGAAGATGCCCACTTGCAGGTCCTTGGCTTCGTACCGGAACGCGGCCAAATCGGCCCGCAGGCGTCCTTCCAGGAAGGTGCCCTTCAGCCCGGCCTCGAAGCCCTCAATGGTGGTTTCATCGAAGATCAGGGTGTCGTTCTGCACTGCAACGGGAAGGGCGGACAGATTGGGCACGGTGCCCGGATTGGAGATGCCCGCCGACTGGAAGCCCGTCTTGTAGGCCACATAGGCCATGACATCGTCGTTCAACTGATAGCTGGCCGTCACTTCCGGCGAAACGTTGTCGGACTTGTCCTTTGGGTTGTAGACATAGCCGGCCGGGCCGAAGCCGAAAAAGCTGCTGTTCTCGAAGACGTTGCCGCCAATGGCCTCCCGGTCCTCCTCCGTGTAGCGCAGCCCGCCGGAGACCTCCAACCGCTCAGTGACCTGCCAGTCAACGCTGCCGAACAGGGAGAAGCTATCCACGTCGTTGTCCCAGATTTGGTGGTAGTTGATGTAGGTGCCGTTGTAGGGGCCGGGGCCGGTGTAGGGCACGGGCGACACCGGCAGCCCGAAAGCCAGAAACAGGGCGGGCGGGACGAGTTGGGTGCCGGCATCCAGGGTGCGTTCGCCGTTTTCGTAAAACGCTCCGACCATGAGGTTCACGGGACCGTCGAAGCGGGAGGCGAGGCGCACCTCCTGGGTGAAGGCCTCGCCGGACTCGCCCTGCTTGGAGGCCACGATGCCCCAGCTGGTGTAGCCGTAGTTGGTGTATTCCCGGTGCCGATAGTCCCAGTATCCGGTCGTGGAGGACAGGGTGAAGCTGTCCAGTTCAAGGTTCATTTGCAGCGTGTGCACGTACTGGGCCAGCTTGTAGTGGAAGCGCGCGTCCTCGCTGACGTAGGGCAGGCTGTCCGCCACTTCAACCGGCAGCAGCGCGCCGGAGCGCTCCAGCCGCCCCCGATCATCCGGGCAGGTCTGGGTGGGGTCCGGCCAGATGCCCAGGAAGGTGGGGTGGACCCCCGGACCGTCGGCGCAGGCATACAGCACGGTTTGGCCTGCGTCATTGCGCTTGGTGTAGGAGCGGAAAATCTTGAGCGTGGCATCGAATCGTTCGCTGGGCTCGAAAACCGTGGTGAAGCGCACCACGGCTTGCTTCTGGGCCGGGTATTCGTCGTAGGAGGCGCCCCGGGTCTGCCAGCCCGTGCCCGGATACAGGGCGCCTACGTCAAGGGGCTGCGCCACGTTGTCCAGCCAACCGCCCTTCATGTCCTGCCCGCGCGCCGCCAGGCGGAACGCCAAGGCATCGCCGACCGGCAGGCTGAGGCCGGCCTCAATGGCCGGATCCTCGGTCACGAACTCGTAGGAAGCCCGCACGAAGCCCGCCATCTCGCCGCCCACCTCGGGCGACTTGCTGCGGATGGCAATGACGCCGGCGGGGCTGTTCTTGCCGAAGTAAAGCGCTTGCGGCCCCTTGAGCACCTCCAACGCCTCGGAGTCGAAGAAGCCGGTCATGATCATGTGGTTGCGTGAGAAGGGCATGCCGTCGATCACCAGCGACACGGGGGCGTCGATGCCGTAGTCCGCCGTGCCGGGCGGCTTGCCGATGCCGCGGATGGTGATGTTGCCGCCGGCGCCGCCGCCCATGCTGTGGATGACCTCAACCCCCGGCACCCGGGCCCCAAGCTCGGTGAGGTTGCGGGTGTTGTAGCGCTCGATGTCATCCTCGGTCATCACCGCCACCGCCACCGGCGCGTCAATGGCGCGCTCCTCGCGCTTGCGGGCGGTGACGATGACCTCCTCGATGGTGAGGTTGTCCGCCCGTTCCATGTCCTCGGCGGCCGCAACGGCCGATGAACCCGCAAGCCCAATCAAGGCGACCAAGGCCCCTGCAGCGGCAATGCCGCTCATCTTGAGTTGAATCACTCGCCCATCCTCCCCGTTTGGACAATTTGACTTCGCCTAGGAAAACTACCATATGTAGCTCCGTGTGGCACACTGCGCACCCGCGAAGCGGGTGCGGTTGGAGTTCCGCTGGCGCGAAACTCCGCGCTCGTGGCTCAGGCTCCCAGTTGCCGATATGTTTCTGAGCCCGTGCGCACGCTCAGCCACGCGCGGCCTGTGGCCCTCCGCCCATGGGCCGGGAGCCAACAACCCCGGAAGGAACTTGATGGCCGCATCCGAAAAACTCCGCTTCGACGTAAAGCTTGCATTCGGCGCGGGGCAGTTCGCTGAAGGGTTGAAGAATGTCGCGCTGACGACCTTCCTGCTGTTTTTCTACAACCAGGTGCTGGGGGTTTCCGGTTCCCTGGCCGGGCTTGCGGTCGGCATCGCGCTGGTGGTAGATGCCTTCACCGATCCGGTCGCGGGCTCCGTTTCCGACCACTGGAAGTCGCCGCAGGGGCGTCGCCATCCGTTCATGTACGCCTCCATCCTGCCGCTCATGGCAGCGTTCTTCCTGCTGTTCAACCCGCTGGTCAGCAGCGAGTTGGGCCTGTTCGTGTGGATGGTCGCGTTCTCCAACGCCACGCGGCTGGCCATGTCGCTCTACCACGTGCCGCACATCGCGCTCGGCGCCGAGATGACCGAGGACTTCCACGAACGCTCGAAGCTGGTCGGCTATCGCATGTTCTTCAGCTACCTGGGCAGCCTGTTCACCTTCGTCGTGGCCTTTCTGGTCTTCTTCGTCCCCACCCCGGAATTCGCCAACGGGCAATTGAACGCGGCGGCCTACGCGCCCTTTGCGATGCTGTTGTCCATACTGATGGGCATCACCATCTTTTGGAGCGCCTGGGGAACCCGGTCGGTCATCCCATCGCTGCCCAAACCGCCGGATGAGCCTCGGCCGAGCGTGGGCCAGGCCTTGCGGCGCGTCGCAAGGGACATCCGCGCCGCCGGGGAGAACCGTTCATTCCGCTGGCTGTTCCTGGGCGTGCTCGTCGTGTTTGCCGCTGTGGGCGTCATCGCCGGCCTCGACCTGTACGTGTTCACCTACTTCTGGGAGTTCGAGCGCGGCACCATGCTGGTGGTCATTGCCGCCTACGTGGTGGGCGTTATGCTGGGAACCCTGGTGGCGCCCGCCTTCTTCAGCCGATTCGGCAAGAAAGCGGGCTTGATATTCGGCGCCACGTCATTTCCCCTGTTTCAATCCACGCCGATCGTCGCCCGGCTGATGGATTGGTTCCCCGAAAACGGAGACCCGACGCTGGCCGTGCTGCTCACCGTCCTGCGTCTCGTGCAGGGCGCCTGCACCGCCCATGCCCTGGTCGCCTTCAGTTCCATCGTCGCTGACATCGTCGATGAGCACGAGCTCGAAAGCGGCCAGCGGCGGGAGGGCACTTTCTTTGCCGCCGTCGCGTTTTCCGCCAAGGCCACCTCCGGCCTCGGCGGCGTGGTTGCGGGCATTGCCTTGGACGTCATCGCCTGGCCGCGCGGCGCCCACATTCAGTCGGCGGCGGACATCGCGCCGGAGACCATCATCAATCTCGGCCTGGTCTATGGCCCCGTTATCGGAGCGTTCGGCCTGTTCTCCGTTTGGTGCTACAGCCACCTGCGGCTGACCCGCGCCCGGCACGCGGAGATTCTTGAGGAGCTCGCGGTGCGACGTGCGGGGTCGGCCTGACGTCGGGGTGGCCGGCCATCGCCACGAACAGGAGGCCATCCGCCGCTGCATGGAGAGGGACTTTGGATGATGGAGCGAACCATGGGCTATCTCCACGAGGGTCAGTAGCCCGCGCAATGCGCGGATCCGGCTGGGAGGGCGATCTGGATTCCACGCGCACCTGCCGCGCGTCGTGACGCTCATCGACGCCTCGGCCCGCCATGTCGGTTTGCGGAAAGCCGGGCACTGATTGGCGCTTCGGGCAGGGACCGTCAACCATGCAGGCGCGCAGAATTTTGCATTCGTTCCGGCAGTGCTTTATCCTCCCTTGGACAAAAGCGGCAGCTACGCTGCGTAATAGGGACTGCGCCCATGAACCACAACCGTAACTCCGTCAATAACATTATCCCCCCCCCCCCCCCCCCCATAAGCGCTAACTTGTTTGGTCGGCGCTTGTGAAGAACCTGTCGATCTGCGGGATTCGGCGGCGGGGCGGCTCGGCGAGCGACC
>JAPOTD010000029.1 GCA_026709365.1 Gammaproteobacteria bacterium | reverse complement strand
CATCAAGGCGGGCAAAAACGTCCACCAGCCCCGACACCTCTTCCGCGTTGCCGCCAAAATAGAACAGCACCGGCCCTTCGGAGCGGCCGTTGACCACCCAACCGCGCAAGGTGACGTCGCCGCGCTGCAGCGATGCGCGCTCGACATGCGACCCGCTCGGCTGGCTGGCCAACGATTGCGGAAAGAAGATCATCCTTTCCTGCAGCAGGTAGAGCAGCAGGCAAACGCCAACGTAGGCCGTCAGCGCGACCGCCGCCAGCCGGAGCCAAGTGTCCACGGGTTGGTGAGGCGCGGCGATTCAGAACGCTGGATCGGGCGCCTTGACGATGCGCCCTACCAAGGGTGGATGTCGCCGTTCCACTTGTAGAACTTGCCGGAGTCCGCCTTGGTCATGCCCGCAATCAGGGCGCGGATGCCGCGGGCGCTCTCCTCGGCGGAAATCTCCGCGTTGGGGCCGCCCATGTCGGTGCGCACCCAGCCCGGATGCACCAAGGCTACGGCAATCGGGTCCTCCTTCCAGTCAAGGGCCAGAATCTGCGCCACTTTGGACAGCGCCGCCTTGGTGGAGGAGTAGATCAGCATGCCGCCGAAGGGCCAAGTGGAAGCCGCCAGCTGGCTGGTGACGTTCATCAGCTTGCCGTCGCCCGAAGCGGCCAGATTGGCCTTGAAGGCGCGGGCAACGAGCAGCGGGCCGATGGTGTTGACGTCCAGCGTGCGGTGCCACTCGTCCAAGTCCACATCGTCGATGCCCTGCTTGGCGCCGCCGACGGCGCCTGCGTTGTTGATGACCACGTCAATCGCCTGGTCGCCCACTTGCGCAGCCGCAGCGGCGATGGAGTCCGGGCTGCCGGTGTCCATCTTCAGGACGCGCAGGTTGCCGCCCAAGCCGTCGAGGCCTAGCGCCGCCTCAGGGTCGCGCACGCAGGCAATGACCTGCGCTGCATCCGCCAAGTACTGCTTGACGAGTTCCGAACCGATGCCCCGGCTGGCGCCGGTGACCAAAACTGTTGCCATGTTGGTGTCCTCCTGTGTCTTGTGATCGACTTTCCGACCGCTGGAGCGGGTTGTTCAAGGGAGCAACCCTTGCGCCCGGCGAACAGCCTGCCTTCAACCCGGGGGCGTCGCCTCGTCGGACCAATGGTGTTAACTTTGTTCCGTACCCATGCTAACCGGAAAAGCCATGAAGATGCTCACCACCTACCCGCTGTTCCAACAGGCCTACTTGGTCAATGATCTCGAAGGGGCCTGTCACAACTGGTCAAGGCTGTTCGGCGCTGGCCCCTTCGTGCTGGTGCCCCACCACGTCACCGACCGCTTCGCCTACCGAGGCACCGACCAGGAGGCCGACGTGTCCTACGCCTTCGGCTACCTGGGCGACATGATGATCCAGTTCATTCAGCAGCACGACGACACACCCTCGATTTACCGCGACATGTACGCTTCCGGCGAGGAGGGCTTCCACCACATCGGCGTTTTGGTCAACGACTTCGAGGCCGAGGTGAAGCGCCTCAACGACATGGGCTTCGAGACCGCCTGCGACCTCTGGGCCGACAACGTGGGCGCCGCCTACCTGGACACCCGCAGCGCCAACGGCTGCTTCACCGAAATCCACGGCGACCCGCCGCACATCCTAGCCACTTTCGCGAGTTGGAAGCGGGCCCACGAGTTGTTCCGGCCGGGCGACAGCCCGATCATGCCGCGGCCGGAGGTCGGGTAGAAGCATCTTCAAGGGGGGCTCCTTGCCGGACAAGGGAGCCCCAGCAAGCCGAGTTTAGGGCGTGGCCGCTCCGCTACGTCTCCGGCAAGAGCTATGCGGCGATGACCCGCAGTCCCTCTGCCCGGGCCGCGTGCGCAAGCGACCGATCCAAAGTCGCCACCGGAGCGGCAACCCGCACGGCGAGGTCGAGGTATGCGGCGGCGTAAGCTGTGAGTTGTCGAGCGCAATTGAAGTCGCGGAGAACCTTCGATTAGGTGACCGTGAACTCGATGCTTCCCAAGGGGCCGTATTCCGCGCGGTAGCTGCCGGGCGTTGCCGGATGGATGCCGCCGATGGCGCCGGTTATGAGCAGCATGCCTTCGGCGGTCGGCAGTCCGCGCAAGCGGGCTTCGCGGAGCATCCATTCGACGGCTGGGCCGGGGCCGCCCAAGGCTTCCGTGGCGGGTGCGGCGCTGACCGTCTGGCCGTCCCGGATGAGCCGCACCTCGACTTCCGCATGGGACGCCAGCATCGGCAGCTGAGGGCCGACGATGTAGCGGTCGGCAGCGATGTTGCAGGCCAGCAGGTTGACGCCATTGACGTCGTCCGCATCGGCAAACGCCATGCGCGGCACTTCAATGACCGGCCCCGCCGACTGCGGGACGCCCCGCTCGTCGATCACGACGCCGATTTCGCACTCCAGCATGACGCCGGGCGCACTGTCGAGCGAAACGCCCGGGGCCAGCCGGCCCTGCTCGTAGAGGCTGCCGAGCAGGGGATGGGTGACGCCGAACTGCGCTTGGGCAGCCGAGGCGGTCAAGCCCGCCTTGAGACCGGCCACAGAGCCGCCCGATACAGCGGCGACAACCGCCTTCTGGAGCGCATAAGCGCCGTCGATTCCCAAGTTCGCCGGCATCTTGGGGAGCGTTCCGCGGCTGCGGATGGCCGCTGCCATGTCGCCGGCCAAACCTTTCATGTTGCTCAAGGAACTAACCATTCAAGTGCCTGCTCATGTCGCCCGCATTCTCAATGATGATCTCCTCGATCACGAAGCGGGCTTGGGCAAGCTGTGCTGTGCGGTCCATGGGGTGACTGGTCTCCTCCTGTGCGGATGGATGTTGGATTCAGGCCGCAGGCTCGAATTGGGGCACCGCGACGCCTTGGGCGCGAATCTCGAAGGTGACCCGAACCGGTTGGCCGATGGCGACGCTGGCCGGGGCGCAGCCGACGATGTTGCTCATTAGGGTCGGCCCCTCCTCCAGTTCGACCAGCGCCACCACATAGGGCGCGTCGGGTTCGAAGGCGGCGCTGACGGCGCGTCGAATGATGGTGAAGGTCCGCACCGTGCCCCGTCCGCAGGCTTCGACCCAATCGAGCCTCCGGCTGCCGCAGGCGGCGCAAAGCACGCGCGGGTAGAACTGCAGGTGGCCGCAATCGCCGCAGCGCTGCAGCAGCAGGCGCCCTTGGGCGCAGGCATCCCAGAAGGGTTGAGTGCCGGGGTTGATCGGCGGCAGGGGCTTGGCGTTGGCGCTCATCGGTCCCGCCCCAATATCGCAGTGCAATGGCTCGACAGGATGCCGCCTTGGGCATGGATCAGGGCCGTTTCCGCATTCGCCACTTGGCGTTCGCCCGCCTCGCCGCGCAGCTGGCGCACCGCTTCGGTGAGCGCGAACATCGCGCCCGGGTTGCCCGGGTGGGAATGCGAGAGCAGGCCGCCGTGGGTGTTCATCGGCAGGCTGCCGCCGAGCCTTGTGTGACCCTCGGCGACGAAAGCGCCCGCCTCCCCTCGCCCGCAGAACCCCAAGTCCTCCAACTCAATGAGCGCCACCGGCGTAAAACAGTCATAGAGTTCAACAAAATCAATATCTTGTGGGGCTAGTCCGGCCATAGCGTAGGCTCGCTCCCCGGCTTGGCAAGCATGGGAGGAGGTCAGATCGTGCGCTTGGCTGATGTGTTCGTGGCCATGCCCCTCGCCCGCGCCCAGCAGATAAACCGGTGGCTGGGGCCGGTCGTCCGCCTCCTCGGCGCGGACCAGCACCGCTGCGGCGCCGCCATCGGAGACCAGGGAGCAGTCGAGCAGGCGCAAGGGGTCAGCGATCATGCGGCTGGCCAGCACGTCCTCCACGGTCAACGGCGCGCGCATCTGGGCGCCGGGGTGCAGCGCCGCATGGACGCGGGCGGTGACCGCCACGGCGGCCATCTGCTCTGCCGTGGCGCCGTACTTGTGCAGGTAGGCGTTGGCGATCAGGGCATAGTAGCCGGGCACCGTCGCACCGTAGGGCGTCTCGAATTGGGGATGGCCGGAGGAGGACTGCATCACCATCGCCTGCTCCCGCGTCAGCCCCGTGCGCAAGCTGTCCGCCATGCTGATCAGCACTCGATCGCAAACCCCGTGCATGATCGCCAAGGCGGCCTGGTAGAGCACGGCGAAGGTGGTGCCGCCGCCGGCGCCGGCGCTGACGCAGTAGCTGGGAAATATCCGCAGATGCTCCGCCATCGCCTCGGCGTGGTACATGTGCGGCTCGGCCATGCTGTTGCAGGTGACTAGGCCGTCGATGTCGTTCTTGGTGAGCCCGGCATCGTCGAGCGCCCGCTGGGCGGCGTCGATGCACAGGCCCGTGGCGCCGAGGCCCGGCACCTTGCCCACTTCGGTGTCGCCAACGCCGACGATGGCGACTTGGCCGCGCAGCGAACGATCCTCAGCCATGCAGGCGAACCAAGGCGCGCCCGGGCGTGATGAGGTCGCCGGCTTCGTTGCGGATGAAGAGCGTCAAGGACGCCTCGCCCTTGGCGGCATCCACCGACTCCACGGTGCCGTCCGCGGTCAGGGTTTCGCCGATGTAGGCGGCACCTCGGTTGGAGTACTCCAGGTTCACCAAGGCGCCGCCATCCCCCAGCCAAGCCTCCACGCACTGGCCGAGCCAATCGCCCATCAAGGGGCCGGCGATGACCAGGCCCGGATAGCCTTCCACATCAGTGGCGTAGGGCAGGTCGTAGTGGATGCGGTGGGCGTTCCAGAGCGCGGCGTTGTAGAAAAAGAGCTGCACGTTGTCCGGCCTGTGGGTCCGCGCCGGCAGCTCATCGCCCGGTTTCAGCGTGTCCAAGTTCGGAAGCCTGTCGGAAACTCCGCTCATCTAGAAATCCCTCCCCACCGAAGCATCCCCCCTAACCCGGGAATCCCCATCAGCCAAGGAATTCCCATCAACCAAGGAATCCCTATCAACCAAGGAATCCCTATCAACCAAGGAATCCCTATCAACCAAGGAATCCCTATCAACCAAGGAATCCCTATCAACCAAGGAATCCCTATCAACCAAGGAATCCCTATCAACCAAGGAATCCCTCCCCAACAGAGCCGCGCGGAGTTTCGCTGCGCGAAACTCCAATCGCACCCGCAAAGCGGGTGCGCGGGTGCGCGCTCATCGCAGGATCCTCGTCGTCCTTTCGGTGATCACTGGGCTGCCGTCCTCGCGGCGCACTTCGAGCACCACTTCGTAGAAGATCAGCGGTCCGGAGCGGCCCTCCTTTTCGTAGATGTCGGTTAGGGTGCGCTCGCCGACCAGCACGTCGCCGGGCCGAATGCGGTCATGGTAGGTGATGTTCAGGCCGCCCGCCATGGCCCGCTCCAACGGGAACCTGGGCAGCAGGGCGTCAACGGAGACGCCGTCCGGGGTCAGTTCCCCAAGCTCCACCAGGTCCCAAAAGAGCGCCACGTGGTAGAGGGGCGGGGCTTCGTCGCCATTGAGGTACTTGCGCTGGCGCTGATTGGTGGCGATGGCGTACTTGCGGATGTCGCGGCGCGTGACCACCTCGGTCCTTGGCGGTGCGGCCTTGCCGATGTTGGCCGTAAGTTCCGGGGTGAGCACGCCCATGGGATCAGACTTTGCGGCCCTTGGCCTGCCAATGCGGATCGCGCAGGTCGCGCTTGAGAATCTTGCCGGTGGGGGCCTTGGGCAGGCTGTCCACGAAGTCCACGCTGCGCGGTTTCTGGTAGGAGGCGAGATGGGCGCGGGCAGTGTCGATGATCTCCTGCTCGGTGGCCACCTCGCCGGGCTTCATCACCACCACCGCCTTGACGGCCTCACCCCATTCGTCATCGGGCACGCCGATCACCGCCGCCTCCAGCACGCCCGGATGCCGGTGAATGGCGGCTTCCACTTGGGTGGAGTAGATGTTCTCGCCGCCGGAGATGATCATGTCCTTGGCCCGATCGACGATGAAAATGTAGCTGTCCTCGTCCCAAGTGGCCACATCGCCAGTCCACATCCAGCCATCGCGCAGGGTCTCGGCGGTCAAGTCGGGCCGACGCCAATAGCCCAGCATGTTGGCCTCGGACTGAATGACGATCTCGCCCGGCGTGCGGCCATCCTTAGGCACGTCCCGGCCCGCGCCATCAACCACCCGGGCGCGGGTGACGAAGCCCTCCCGTCCGCACGAGTTGAGCCGTTCCGGACGGTCGCCCGACACCGCTGCGGCATGGTCCTCCTGGGAAAGGAAGGTCATGGTCATGCCCTCGGTCTGTCCGTAGCCCTGAATCAGGGTGCAGGGGAAGGCGTCCAGGGCGGCCTTGACCACCGTTTCCGGCATGGGCCCGCCACCGTATTGGATGTTGCGCAGGCTCGACAGGTCGTAGCGGTCGAAACCGTCCACGGCCATCATCCAATTGAGCATGGTGGTGATGCCAAGGAACGCCGAAACCCGCTCAGCCTGAATGATCTCCAGGGCTTCGGCGGCGTCGAAGTTCATCAGCACCACGGGGCAGCCGTGCGCCATGTAGTTCATGGCCAAGGCGACGGGAATGTGGAACATCTGGCCAGTGAGCATGTACACGTCGCTCGGCACCACGCGCTCGGCGACCGTTTGGTTGAGCATGCCCGTGTGGAGCGTGCGATGGCTGTGCAGCGCCCCCTTGGACAAGCCGGTGGTGCCGCCGGTGTAAAGGATGAGCACTGGGTCGTCGCCGCCCGCCAAGGCCTTGGGGCTAGCCTCCCCGGCGTTGGCCTTGAGCCGTTCAAAAGACCCGTCACTGCCCGGGCCGTACTGCAGCCAATGGGGAATATCGACTTGGCCTTCAAGGGCTTGGCGCTCGGCCTCGAAATCCACGGAGGCGACCAAAGCCGACGGCTCGCCGTCCTCGAGAATGCGCTGAAGCTCCGGCACGCCCAGCCGCCAGTTCAAGGGCTGGGCAATCAACCCGGCCCGGGCGCAGGCGTAATAGACCTCAAAGTACTCGATCCCGTTGCGGGCCAGCACGGCCACCCGGTCGCCCTTGGCCAGCCCCAAGCCGAGCAGGCCGTTCGCCAGCCGCCGCACCGCGCGCTCCAATTCGCCGAACGAAATCCGCCGGCCGGCCGGAATGTCCACCAAGGCCGGACGGCTCGCGTCAAGGTAGGCCCACTTAGCGGGAATGTCGCCGATGTTCATGGTTGACTGGGGGCAACCCGTTTAGGCGCATCCGATCGAGAGCCGGCGCGTCGCGGCCGTCCGAGGCAGGGCTTGCTCCAAGTAAACCGTCCCGGTTCGACGGCAGGCCCGCGCGAGCGCAAACCCAGCGCCAACCGAAGGCCCGCACGGCCTTCCGCCCTCAAAACCCCCAGCGCCAATGCCAACGGACACCTTTGGTCCGAAGGCTCCCTAATGCGTCTGCCAGGACTGCAGCTCCGGCAGCACCTGGTCGGCGAACAGGCGAATGCTCTTCTCGGCCTGCTCACCGGTCAGGCCGCCGTAGCTGACCTGCACGGTGAGATCGAAGTCGCCGACGTCCTTGCGCCGCTGGTCCATCTTGTCAAGGATCTGCTGCGGGGTGCCGAAGGTGTTGATGTCAACGAAGGCGTTGGCGGCGTCCGCCATGCCGGTGTCCTTCAGCAGTTCGGCGTTGTCGGCGTAGTCGCCGTAGCCCTTCATCTTGCGAAAGTGCTCGCCCGCCATCTCGTAGTGTTCCATGACCGTGATGTAGTAGTTGGCCATGTGCTTGCGGGCGTTGGCCTCGGCGAGTTCGGCGGATTCGTCGCAGCTCAGGAAGTCCACGCACACCGGCGAGGGCGGCTGGGTGTTGTGGTGCTCCTGGTAAAGGGTGCGGTAGCGGTCGAAGTGGGGCGCCATTTCCGCCCAAGGCTTCTGCGCGAAGCTCATCATCTTGGCGCCGAGCCGGGCCACCACGGGCACCGAGTCCGATGACATGCCCACCGCATAGAAGCGGTCCTTGAAGCTGGCGTAAGGGCGCGGACGCACCTCCGTGCGCACCTGCTTGTAGTAAGGGCCGTTGCCTTCGACGATGCCGGTCTCCAAGGCGCGAATGATCATTTCGGCGGACTCGTCGAAGCGGTCCCGCGCCTCGTTCATGTCCACGCCGAAGGTGTCGTACTCGCGCCGGGCAAGGCCCCTGCCGATGCCGAACAAGGCCCGGCCCTGGCTTAGGTGATCGAGCACGATCATGCGCTCGACCACGCGCAGGGGATCATGCCAAGGCAAAATGACCGCTCCGGTCAGCAGGCTGATGTGCTCGGTCTTGGCGGCCATGTAGCTCAAGTACTGCAGGTTGTCCGGCGACATGGCGTAATTGAAGAAGTGGTGCTCGACGGCGCTCAAGGTGTTGAACCCCAAGGGCTCGGCCAAGCCGCCCAAGTGAATGTCCCGCTCCCATGCGCCCTGGTCGGTGATTCCGTCCTCGAAATTCTGGAACACCATCAACAGTCCTACCTTCATGCGACTCTCCCGATTGAATGACGCTCAATATAGCGGAGTTGTCCGCGGCAGTCATCAAAGCGCGACCTGACGGTCGCGCGGATCCGGGCGCTCAGCCTCGCAAGGCCAGAAACTCAGCCAGCAAGCCGGGATGGGCGGACTGCAGATCGGCGCGGCGTTCAGTGTTGCCGGAATCGCTGGTCAGCAGCGCCTTCAGCGAATCGAAGGCTCGATCGGGCGCCCTTGCGCCGCCGACGAAGTCAAGAGCCCGCGCCAGCCCCGGCTCCCTGAGCAGCATCCAAGCCGGAAACCAAGCCGTGGTGATTTCCGGCTCCAAGCCCGACGCCCTTGCGGCCCGCCAGCCCGCCAGCAAGGCGCTGTCCGGAAAGCTTGCGGAGTCGAGCGCCGCTTTGAGCCTCTCCGGTGCGGACCGGCCCAACGCAAACCAGTGGGCGACGGCCGCTACGCGATTGCGCAGCCGACACTCGGCTTCAGCCAGCCGTTCGATCAGCACTGGCGCATCCGCGTGCGTCGGCACCGCAAGTATGGAGTCCCTGACCCGCTCCCAGTCGAAGCATTGGCGGTGAATCCAACTGACATGCCGCTCGCCATCCCCTGCTTCGAAGCGCGCGGGGTCGAGCCCTGACGCAATGCCCTGCCAGAGCGGCCGTAGGAATTCCGGGGCACGGCTGACAAGGAGTTGTGACGCTGCGGGCACCCATTGCATCTGCATGCGCTCGAGTTGATCCAGTGCCAAATCGTGATCGGTCGGCGGACGGGATCGCAAGGCTTCGATCAGCGTGGCGGCCCATCGTTCCCGATTCGGATCCGGATTGAGTCCAGCCAGCTGGGTCAAAGCCCTGCCGGCGGCATCGGGGTCGCGTTTGAGCAGAGCGCCCAACAGGTCGTTGACCGCCACCGTCGTGCCGCTGTCCAACCACAGATCAAGCTGCCTGTCCCCTTCGGCGGGGACACGGCGATAGTGGGTGCGCAGAAGCGTGTCGAGCTGCCGATCCGACGATGCCCGCCGGTCCAATCCGGCACCGTCCTCCCGGCCTTCGTGGGTCACTGCCTCCGCGCTCAAGCCGAGATTGCGGGCGAAGGCGGCGGCGGATTCCAGCAGTCCCCGCACCGCCGAACGATCCTCGAAGGCGGCATCCAAAGTGGCCGTCTCGCCCCGCCGCCACGCCACATGGTCGCGGTTGGGCAGCAAACCCATCGCCAACAGCAGCTCCACCGGCGAATAGGCCCCATGGTCCAGCAGCAACTGCTGAACTGCGGATTGCGCATCCACCGGACTTGAGTCCGCAGCGGCGAGGGCGGCTAAGCCGATCCGAGCGCGGATCGCACCCGCGGCAGGACCTTGGCGGCCAGGTACTCGATCCGCCGGCTGCCGCTGTCCACCGGCTCGCCCGGGAACTGCGCCCAGAAGTGAACGTCGATGATCTCCGGGCAGTCGGCCAGCATGGCGGTCAGGCTCGCCACGGCGCCATCGGCGTCGCACAGCTCGTAGAGGCCGCCTTCAATGGCGCTCGCGGCGTCGGGGAATTGCGGCGTTTGGTCCGGGGGGCCGAATGCGCCCCAAGCAATGTACTGATTGGTCTGGTAGAGCACATGTTCGCCGATGCGCGCGGCCTCCGCTTCCGGATCCGGGGCGACGATGGACCAGTTGCCGGCGCAAATGGCACCCGCCGAACGCGGCTTGCCCAAGTCAGCGAGCGCTTCGGCATACAGGTCGTGGCCAATGCCGCCGGTGGACAGGAAGCCGTCCCCCAGCCTTGCCGCCCGGGCAATGGCAGGCGACGCCATGCCGCCCATGTAGAGCCTGGGCGGCCGCTCGGGCGCCGGGGCAACCGCTAAGCCATTGATGCGGAAGCGCTTGCCGTGAATGCGTACCGGCTCGCCGCTCCAGCACTGACGGATGATGTCAATGCCCTCCTCCATGAGGCTCGGCCGATGCTTAAGCTGCCGCCCGAAGTAGTCGAACTCCAGTTGCCGGTAGCCGAGCCCGACGCCAAGGTCGAAGCGTCCGCCGGTCAGGATGGAAAGCGTCGCCGAATCCTCGGCAAGGCGCACGGGGTCCGCCAGCGGCAGCAGCATGAGGTTGGTGCCGATGCGCATCCGCTCGGTGCGCTCGCCAATGGCGGCGGCGATGACCAAGGGCGACGGCGTGTAGCCGTCCTCGCAGAAGTGGTGCTCGGTAAGCCAGACGGAGTCAAAGCCCAAGGACTCCGCCCAGACGATCTGGTCCAGGCAGGCTCGGTAGAGATACTGGAAACCCACCGCGCTGGGCGGCGGGTTGCGGAAGTCGTACCAAAGGCCAAAATTGACCTGCCGCCCGCTCATGAGGCCGCCCCGGCCAGAAAGTCCAGCAACACCCCATGGTAGCGCTCGGCATCCTCCAGAAAGACGGCGTGGCCGCAATCCTCGAACTCGACCAACTCCGCGTTCGCCAGACAGCCGGCAGCATGGCGGCCAATCTCCGGCGCCACCACTCCGTCCTGTCCGCCGATCGCCACCAAAGCAGGACAGGAGAAGTCCGCCATGGCAGTGCGCTGGTCAAGCTGCGCCAAGGCGCCCAAGGAGGCATCGGCGCCAGTGCTGGCCTGCAGGGCGATGCGCCAGCACCAATCCTTGACGTCCTCCCCAACGTCCTTGGCAAACACGCCATCGAAGTACAGCGACTTCAGGAACCCCACCCGATCAGCGCGCAAGGCGGCTACGGTGGCCGCAACGTCCGCCGCCTGGCCGCCATGGGGAAACCCCTCGCCTTGGGTGTAGCGTGGCGTGGCGCCGCCGGTCAGCACCAAGCCGCCCAGGTTGCCGCCCAAGCGGATGGCCGCATCCACCACCACCGCGCCGCCCAGGGACCAGCCGTTCAACACCGGGCCGTCGAGTTCCAAATGCTCGCACAACGCCGCCAAGTCAGCGCCGAGAGCCTCAATGGAAACATCGGCAAAGTCCTTGTCGGACTGCCCGCAGCAGCGGTGATCGTAGATGACGACCGGGTGCCCGGCATCCACCAGCCGGGCCACGGTGTCGTCCCAGACCCGGCAGCCCATGCCCCAACCGTGGGAAAGCACAACCGTCCTCCGTTTGCCCGGCCCGCCGGCATAGCGCTCAAAATAGATCTGCCGATCCCCTTCCACCGATAGGCGTCCCATAACCGCTCCTCAACTCAGGTTTTGTTCGATTTCAATTCTGGCCAACGCCGCCCGCAACGGCTTCAAGCTCAGCGCCAGGCAGAGCGCGGCGATGCTGTAGTTAAGCACGGCCAAGGTGGCCAGTGACAGATCGATGGCATCCTCGCGGCCAAACACGTAGTCGTTCATGACGCCGATGATCAGCGGAGCGAACAGGTAGGAGAGGAAGGAGACGCAGACCAGATAGAGGGCGATGAGCTGGCCGCGCATCTGGTTGGGCGCAATCGCCTGCAGGGCGGCGTTGCTGAGCCCCGGCGGCATGGCCATGGTGAAGGTGATGGGCACCAGCATCACGGCAGCCGCGATGCCGCTGTCGAGCAGCGGCAGGATCACCGCCACCGGGCCCAGGACCAAGGTACCCCACAGCGTGACCCGCATGGGCGCGTCGCCGCCGCCGCGGCCAATCAGCCTGCCGGCATAGAAGCCCGCCCAAACGCTGCCAATGACGCCCACCACCAAGGCGATGACGCCGTAGGTGAGGCCAATCTCAGTCTTGGTCCACTGGTGCTTGCGCACGAAGAACTCAACGATCCAAGTGAGGAAGGCGAAGCCCTGAATCGATAGGCACAGGTAGGCGATGAAGTGGTAGGTCAGGTACTTGCCCCGCGAGGCGACAAAGCGCCACACCTCGCGCAGCGGGAAGCCGGCGGCGGCATCCTTGAGCGCCCCGCGGCGCGCCGGCTCCGCGATGGTGAACATCACCGCCGCCAGGAGGATGCCCGGCAGCCCCACGCAAACCAGCACCATCTGCCAGGAGTACAGCTCACCGAACAGCGGCAGCGTGAAGTTGGGCCGCGCTTCCAGCCAATCGATGAGCGGCCCGCCGACGATGTTGGCCAGCCCAGTGCCGATGAAGGGCGCCGCGCCAACGATGCCGTAGGCCAAGGGCAGCCGCGCGTTGTCAAAGTAGTCGGCGAGCAGCGAAGTGGAAGCGGGGCCCAAAGTGGCCTCGCCGATGCCGACGCCCATGCGGGCCAGGAACAGGTTGCGGAAGCTGTCCGCCTTGCCGGCCAACGCCGTGGCCAGGCTCCAGGCAAAGATCCCTGCGGCGATGATGTTGCGCCGGTTGGCGCGGTCTGCCATGCGCGCCAGGGGCACGGTCGCCAACGTATAGACCAACGAGAAGGCGAGGCCGATGATGAGGGAGATTTCGGTATCGGTCAGGCCGCCAAGGTCCCGCTTGATCGGCCCGATCATGACGTTGAGGATTTGCCGGTCGATGAACGACAGGGTGGCCGCCAAGGTCAGCAGCAGCACCACGTACCACTGGGTGCGACTGGAATGGGGGGACTGCATGCCCCGAACGCCGGGACGCGGGCTAGATGCCGAACGCCAGCTCCTCGTGGTACCAGCCGGCGCCCACCACCGCCATGGAATTGTTGTTCGGCTGCCGCTTGCTCCAGCCGTTGGGGTCGGCTTGATAGGTGGCCAACACCCGTTCGGCCTCCTCCGCGTCCTCGCCCTCGAATTCGTAGATGGTCAGGTACTCCGACGGCGGGTCGCCCAGGAAGCCCCGCGCCGCCTTGAAGCAGCGCACGGACGTAATGTTGGGGCAGTTGTAGGTATCCTCGATATGGTTGCCGAGGTACCACTCGTTGAACGCCTCCACGAGATCCTCGCTTTCGGGCTGAACCAGCCCGACTAGAACCAGTTTCTTGGCCATCGTCGATCCTCTTGAAAGTAGGTTGAGCCGCCAGCCTCTCAAGGAAAGAGCAGGTTGAAGATCAAGCCGCCCGTGACGCCTGCCATGCCAAGAGCAATGCCCAGCATCAGGTTGAACACCTTGACGGAGTCAGACCGCTGTTGCTGGCGCAAGTCATGGATAGTGGTGATGACGTCGCCAAAACGCTTGTCAACCGCATCGAAACGCTGGTCATTCTCCTCCCTGATGCGCTCGTAAAGCGCCTGCTGGGATTCGTCAAGGATTGCCCGCAGCCTCTGTGGGGTGACAGCAAACTTCTCAATGGAGTTGGCAATGGCTTCGAGGGTGGCTGCCGCCTGGTGCCGCTCGATCCCGGAAGCCTCAAGGCTTGTGGCCATGTCCGAAATATCCTTCAGTGCTCGTTGCATGAGTATAGGCCCCCGCTCAGGTTTGAAAAGGCCCATTCAAACCTGTTGGGGGCCACTCCGTTTTGAGCCAATCTCTCAACGCGATGTGGGAAATCACCCACTCAATGCCACCGGGGCTGTGAGCGCGCTTCCCATCGCGAAGCCCTCACCGGCAACGCTTCGTCAGTCGTTGCGCCAAGTCACGGTCAGGCCGTAGGTGCGCGGCGGCGCCGGCGTGGCCTGCCCGCTGCCCTGCAGCGGCCAATTGTGCAGGAAGTAGTCCTCATCGAAGGCGTTTTGCATCCAGAGCGTGGTTTCGAAGTTGGAGCCGGGCCACAGATACGAAGCCCTGAAGTCCACCACGTCATAGGACGGCACCGCCGCCCAGTCAAACACGTCCGGATCTTGGAAGGCTTTGTCCTTGTAGCGCCAATCGCCTTGAAGGCTTAGCGCCCCGCCGTTGCCAAGCAGCCAGTCGTAGCGCACCAGAACGTTGAACGCATGCTTGGGCGCATTGCGCAGCTCGTTTCCGGTTCGATCCATCGGCGTCGCACCACCGAGATCCGGCGGCCGAAAGCCGCTCGGAATGAAGAAGTTGGCGAACTCCGTATGCAGATGCGTGTAGGCGCCTTGAATGGTCAGGTTGTCCGTCGGGGCAATCGTGAACTCAACTTCCACGCCCTCAATGTCCGCATCGGCAGCGTTCTGGGTGATCAGGGATCCCGTGGTGCCGGGCACGGCGTCCTCGGGCACCAGAAGCTGCAGAATCTGCAAGTCCTTGTAGTCGGTGGTGAAGACCGCTGCATTGATCCGCACCCGATTGTCCCACCACTCGCTCTTGATGCCGACTTCATAAAGAGTCGCCTCTTCGGGGTCGAAGGGGGTGATGGCGATGAGCTCCGAGTTGGCCAAGCCCTGATAGCCCCCTGACTTGAACCCCTCGGAAATGGTGGCGTACAGGAAGATGTCGTCGGTCGCCTGCCATTCGAGGCCGGCGCGCAGGGTGAAGGCGCTCCAGTCCTCACCGGT
Organism: Gammaproteobacteria bacterium; assembly: GCA_026709365.1. Taxonomy (GTDB): domain Bacteria; phylum Pseudomonadota; class Gammaproteobacteria; order Pseudomonadales; family Azotimanducaceae; genus Azophilus. The sequence goes on along the minus strand of JAPOTD010000029.1, from coordinate 4,272 downwards.
CTCGAAGTCAAAAGCTCTCGTCGGGACAAGTCCCGATGGCGTGCCGAGGCGGCTGATGTTCTTCTCTTCCCAAGTCTGCCGGCCGCCAACGGAAACCGCGATGGTGTCGGTCAGATCGAAGGTGACCTGCCCGAACACCGCATAGCTGTCCGTTTCATTGCCTTGATCGTCGCCCCCGTCGATGGACGCAATGGTACGGGGGGCATCTATGCCGCCCATTCCATCGGCATACCTCAACCCTGCGGGTCCGCGTTCATTGCGGTCGGTTTTCTCGTTCAAGTAGTACAGGCCGGCCACATAGTTGAACCGCACCCACGAACCGGTCAGCCGAAACTCGTGGGTGAACGTTTCCGAGTCGTCGGTGTAGTCGTTGGATGCCACCAAGTAAAGCGGCACCGCGTTGGTCGAAAGCCGCAGCGCCGTGAGGTTTTCGGTGCCAAGAAACCACTGCTGCTCCGCTTCCACGTCACGGTAGGACGTAAGCGACGTGAAGGTCATGGCATCGCCAATGTCATAGTCCAAACGGGCGGTGATGCCCCAGATGTCGTTCTTCGAGAAGCCCGGATCCTCTAGCAGGTTCTCATGGTGCCGCCTTTCATAGTCTGGCAGGAGGGCTGAATCCGCAAGGAAGGGAATGCCGCCGGGTCCTATGGAGCGGTAGCTGGGGCCGGCCCGGTCCATGGTCGAGTGGTTGGCGGTCAGGTTGATCTCCATCCGGTCGGTGGGCACGAAACGCAATGCGCCCCGGAAGCTGTCCGTGTTGACGTCGAGTTGATCGAACTTGCCGAGGAGATTGCCGCTGACGCCCGGGAAGAACTCCGGAAACCGGTCAATCCGCGACTTCAGGTAGCCGTCGCGCCGCCTGCTGGAAAACGAGAACTTGGCGAAGGTGTTGTCCGCGATCTGCCCGCTGGCGAGGCCGCGAAAGGTCAGGGCGCCCAAGTTGCCGGCCGTGCCCTCGAACTTCACCTCGGTTTCCTCGCTGGGCTTCTTGGTGACCAGGCTCACCGCGCCGCCGATCACGTTCTTGCCGAACAGGGTGCCCTGCGGACCGCGCAGCACCTCGACGCGCTCAAGGTCAAACAGGTCCAGGTCCGAGCCGGCCGAGCGGCCGATATAGACCTCATCAACGAACACGATCACCGACTGGTCGCCGCCGGCCCCGTCCTCATTGGAGCCGATGCCGCGGATGTAATACTGCGGCTGGCCCGGATTGAACACGCCCATGGTGAACCCCGGGGTGCGCTCGGTGATCCCCTTGATGTCCACGATGCCCATGTCATCAAGCGCATCGCCACTGAAGGCCGTGACCGCGACCGGGACGCTCTGCATGTTTTCCGCCCGCCGCTGCGAAGTCACGATGATCTCCTCTATTGGGCGGTCGCTTGCCTGCGCACCTTCCTGAGCCAGCGCCGGGCTAATGGACAGGGCAGCAGCAAATGCGGACAGGCCAGCAATCCCTAAACGAACAATCGATCTCATCCTTATGCTCTCCATTTCAAGATGCTCTCCATTTCAAGTGAGTAACCACGTTCGACAACCGCCAGCCTTGTCCCTGCGCCTCAACAAGCTCATGAACCCCGCTTGGCCGAGCGGTTCCGGCGACGCATTCTAGTCGTCTGGGCGAAAGCCCGAAAGCCCGAAAGCCCGTCCAAGCCTTGTTTAGCCATCGAGCCCTGCATACAATGCCCGCCCTGCTGATGCTGGGGTCGTTAGCTCAGTTGGTAGAGCACCGGGCTTTTAACCCGTTGGTCCTGGGTTCGAGCCCCAGACGACCCACCAGCATCCTCTCCGTGGACGCAGCCCTTCTCCTTTCGGATCAAGGTCGGCTTAAGTCTCCCAATCAAAGCCAAGCTGCCCTCGCGCCGAAGCGGGATTCTCCGAGCGAACGAAACTTGCCCTTGCACTCTTGGACAAGCGGGAGCGGCCATAAGTTCCGTCTCCAACGCAGCCGATGTGTGCCAAGCTTTGCCATCAGCCGGAAATCGCCTTTCAGCGCAATTCCGCGGCGTAAGTGCGCGCCAATCCTGCGGCGGAACTGTCCGGGCTTTCCGCCTGCACACGGTCCAAGTACTCAAGCGCCCGTTGATTGTCGCCGAGCCGATGATGCACCACACCGAGCTTGTAAAGCGCATCCGGAACCTTGGCGTGGCTGGCGTAGAGGTTCACCACTTGGGCGAAGTTCTGCCGCGCCTCCTCCGTCTGCCCCTGGGCAAGATGCAGTTCGCCCAGCCAATAGTAGCCATTGGCCGTGAACTTCCCGTTCGGGTAGGTTTCGATCATCTGCCTGAAGGCGTCCTCGGACTCGCCGAATGCTCGGTCCTTCATCAGATTGAAAGCCGTCGCGTAGGCCTGCTGCTCGGACTCGCCATCCCCGACCGGCACGCTGGGGTTCGGTGCCGGTCGGCCCGAAGCCGGGGCGACTGCCGCCTGTCCGCCCCCAGGCTGCGGGTCGGCGCGCAATGCCATCAGGCGTTGGTCGAGGTCAACGTACTGGGCCTGCTGGTCCTGCGCCAAGCGTTCGATCTGGAAGCGGAGTTCCTCAACCATCCCGCGCAGGGTTTGAAGCTCGCCTTGCAGCACTTGCAGTTGGTGGAACAGGGGGGCAACGCCAGAGCTTGAGGCGGGCTCTGGCCGTGCCGCCGCCCGATGCGCCCCGGGCAGAACTTCAACGCGACCTGCCGAAACGGGATTCGGCTGCGGCTGCCGGGGACGCTCCGTGGGCGTCTCCGGCGCCGACTCCTCGACCGGAACCGCAGCGATTGGCTTCAAGCCCAAGGGGAGAGCGGCAACCGAAAGCAGCAAAAACGCGACCAGCCGCCATGAGGACGGCAGCGGACATTCAAACTTCAAGGGCTTAAACCCGATGCCAAGCGGACAGCGGAGCGCGGACACCCAACACTGCGTCGCCTGCGGGGGCGCAGCGCTTCCAATCCGCTAACGATAGATCATCACGGCGCGGCGATTGCGTGACCAAGCCGCTTCGGTGTGGCCCGGATCTGCCGGCCGCTCCTCACCGTAGCTGACCGTCTCGATGCGCGATGCGGGAACGCCAGCCGCCTTGAGAAAGCTTGCCACCGCATCCGAACGCCGTTCGCCCAAGGCCAAGTTGTACTCCCGGGTGCCCCGTTCGTCACAGTGGCCTTCGATCATCACCCGGCGCCGCGGGTTATCCATGAGCACTTGCGCATGGGTCTCCAAGGCATCAAGGTCTTGCTGGCCAATCACCGCTTGATCCAATTCAAAATAGAACACCCGAGGCAGCAGATTGGTGGTGCCGGGAAAGTAGGGTTCCATGTTGTCATTGAAGGTCGGCAGCTCCTCAGCCGTTGGCGGCGGCGTGGAAATCGGCCGCGTGTCTGAGGGAGGGCTGGATTCCGGGGTGGGTTCGGGCGTCTGGCATCCCACCAGAAGCGCTGCCGCCGCTAAGAGTGCAATGAAGCCGGTTTGCCGCTTAAGCATGGTTCTTTCTCCGTTTGAGACCTGCATTGGTTGCCATCATGCCCACACCATCCAAGCACTACTGTCCAGGCACGCTTGGCAAGGCTACCACAGCGCGGCATTCTAACCGATAGCAATAGTCGCTTCACACCCCGCGCCTCTCGCCCAGAGGGCGAGAGGCGGTTGGAGTTTCGCTGCGCGAAACTCCGCTACCGTCGCGCGGGTCATGTTCCGAAACGCTTCTGAAGCCGGACACCCAAATCGCCAGGCACACTTGGATTCTAACCTAGAATTCCGACTTCAAGCCATCAATGAACGGCGACCAAGCCGGTTCCCGCACATCCCCGCTCGATGAGGGCAGGCGGTACTTCACCCGCCCGTCGATGGACACCGCCGCCAGAATGCCGCGGCCTTGGTCTTGGGTGGCATAGATCAGCATGGCGCCGTTGGGCGCCAAGGAGGGGGACTCATCAAGGGCGGTTTCGGTGAGAACGCGCAGGTCGTTGCGCTCCAGGTCCTGCCAAGCGATGTGATCGACCCCGTCGCGGCGATGGACGAACACCAAATGGACCCCATCGGGCAGCAGGCGGGCCCGGGCGTTATAGCGGCCTTCAAAAGTCAGCCGCTCCACGAAGTTCGTGGCCAGCTCCACTTGGTAGATCTGCGGCCGGCCACCGCGGTCCGACGTGAAGATGAGGCTGCGCCCGTCCGGCGTCCAGGAGGGTTCGGTGTCGATGCCGTGATGGCGGGTGATTTGCCGCAGCCGGTAGTCGGCCCAGTTCATCAGGTAGATTTCCGGATTGCCGTCCCGGGACAGAACCACTGCCAGGC
>JAPOTD010000142.1 GCA_026709365.1 Gammaproteobacteria bacterium | reverse complement strand
GGAGCTGTTTGTCGAGGCCGGCGCCCCCGAAGGCGTGCTGCAATTGATTCACGGCGGCAAGGACCAGGTCAACGCCCTGCTCACCCACCCGGACATCCGCGCCATCTCCTTCGTGGGGTCGGTGCCGGTGGCGCAGCACGTTTACCGCACCGGCACCCACCACCTAAAGCGCGTGCAGGCCATGGCCGGAGCCAAGAACCACATGGTGGTGATGCCGGACGCCAACAAGGATCAGGTCATCAACAACTTGGTCGGCTCCTCCTGCGGCGCCGCCGGCCAGCGCTGCATGGCCATCAGCGTGGCCGTCTTCGTCGGCGAGGCCGCCGGCTGGATTCCGGAAGTGCGCGAGGCGATGGCCACCATCAGCCCCGGCCCTTGGGATGATGAGAATTCCGCCTACGGGCCGCAAATCACCCGCGAGGCGAAGGAGCGCATCCTGGGCTTCATCGCCGCAGGCAAGGCCGAAGGCGCCGACTGCCTGCTCGACGGCTCCGACTGCACGGTGGAGGGCTACCCGAACGGCAACTGGGTGGGGCCGACGCTGTTCAGCAGCGTTTCCGCGGACATGAGCATCTACCGGGAGGAGATCTTCGGCCCGGTGCTGCTGTGCGCCGAGACGCCAGACCTCGACGCGGCGATCAGCCTGATCAACGCCAACCCCTACGGCAACGGAACCTCCATCTTCACCTCGTCCGGCGGCGCCGCGCGCAAGTTCCAGCACGAGATCGACGTCGGCCAGGTGGGCATCAACATCCCCATCCCCGTGCCCCTGCCGTTCTTCAGCTTCACCGGCTGGCGGCAGTCATTCTTCGGCGACCAGCACGCCTACGGCAAGCAGGCGGTGAAGTTCTACACGGAGACCAAGACGGTGACCGCCCGCTGGTTTGACGATGTGGCGCCCACCGGGCCGAACATGACCATCAAGCTGTCGTAAGCTATCCTTCGCTAGGTTGCGCCCCAGAGCAAGTGGGTGGCGCGACGGTTAATCAGGAGTTGAGAATTGAACCTAGATCGCATTCGGGTTCGCAACTATCGCGCATTGGCTGATGTGGATATCGGCCTCAATCCCGTTAACGTAATCTTCGGCCCCAATGGTGCCGGAAAATCGACCCTGCTCGATACCATTTACTTCTTCCGCGACTGTGCAATCCGCGGGGTGGAGCTCGCTTCATCGAACCGGCACCACGGCATCGGGCTGCTCTGGGACGGTGCGGACGAGGGTTCCGGCATAGAAATTGAACTTACCGCTGGGAGCGTCACCTATGAGCTGGCCTTTTCTCTGGCACCGGGCAAGCTCGACCCCTACCCTGGCGAGAAGCTGATTTCAGCCAACCGTGACGCTGCTCTCATCAGCCGCCATACCGGTTCCGACAAAGCAACTTTGTACAACGTGCAAGTCGATCAAGCCGTGCCCATTGAACTTCGCGAGCCGGAGAAGACCAGCTTGGGATTGTTCCTAGACTTCAATCGCGGTGACTCCGAAGCGGGAGGCCTGGATCACCTGCTCCACTTCGTTCGCATGTACCATTCGCGTTCGTTCCGCTTGGTGGCGCTCAAGCGCCACGGCTCAGAGAGCAGCCACCAAACAAGGCTATGGGACCTTGGGGACAACGCTTGGTCGGTCTTGCGGAATATCAAGGACGCGCGCGAACTGGACTCTCGCTACGACACGATCATGCGCTACATGTCAGAGGCATTTCCCTTCTTTGACGGCATAGTGCTCGAAGCCACAGGCCCGAATACGGTATATGCGAGCCTGCGGGAGAAGCACCGCAGAAAAACCGTTCTGGCATCCGGCGCATCCGACGGCGTGCTGCAGCTGCTGTTGATATTGATCGCGTTATTCTCCGAGGGAGAGCGGGAGGCGGTTCTGTTGCTCGATGAACCGGAGATAGCGCTGCATCCCTGGGCCATAGCGGTTTTGGCGCAGGCCGTGCAGCATGCCGCCTCCGAGTGGCGCAAGCAGGTGCTGATTGCAACGCACTCGCCCGTTCTGATAAGCCAGTTTGAGCCCGGGGATATCTTGGTGGCGCGAATGGAGGAGGGCCGAGCGCACTTTGATCGGCTGTCTGAAATTGAAGGGATTGGCGACCTTTTGGAACAGTACGCGACCGGCGCGTTGTATATGTCGCAGGAAATCGCGGGGCAGGGCCCGGGAGCCGTTGGGGATGCGCAACAGTGACGAACGGACAGTCCGGCGGGTGGTCCTTCGTCCGAGTTGGCCTGATCGTCACCGGGGAGACGGAAGAGCAGTGCCTCCCCGATCTCTTTAGAGCTTTGACCGCTCAACGAACCTGCCGCTTCGAAGTGATTCGCCGAGTTGGACAACGGTCGCCGATCATATCCAGGCGACGTCAACTCAAGATGGTGGGCACTGGGAAGACGATACCCAACTCTGATGCCACAGAGATTGGCTTGCCGGCAAGGCGTTTCATGAAAGACGGCAGTCATTGCGTACTGCTGGTGGACGATTTGGAGTCCAACCGTTCGCATGATGCGGCAGCGGTTTTTGATCGGTATCGCCGAGCCTTGGATACTGTGTTGAAAGAAGACCAGAAGCCCAAGGCTGCTGTTCATTTCTTGGTAAACATGCTGGAAGCCTACTACTTCGGCGACGCCGCAGCCGTCAATGCAGTGCTTGGCACCAATCTGGAGGATTTCAAGGGGGATGTGGAAACCATCCGCAATCCCAAAAGCAAGTTGAAGACGGTCTGTGCGGCCTTCGATGAAAAGGAACACGGCCCAATGATTGTCCGCGAGCTGAATGTGCTGCGCATTCTCTCGAGAGCTGACTCCTGCGCCTCTTTGCGAACAATGTTCGCTTGGGCGGCCGAGGCCACTCGTTCGAATTTGGACATACCCAATGGGCGTTGGTTCACCGTGACGGAGCCACAGATACATACCTTGCGCAAGGCAAGGTAGTTCGCCAGCGTGATCGGTGCTGGGATGGCACCTAGGAAACCGGCAGCAAGCCTCCACCCCGAGATCAAAGAAAAATCGCCAGCAGCCAGCACTCAGACCTGACTAACGCCCCTTGAACTCCGGCGCCCGGCGTTCCATGAAGGCGGCCATGCCTTCGCGAAAGTCCGCCGAGTTGAAAAGCGGCAGCAACTGCAGGAAGACGTGGTGGACGTGATCGTTGAAGTTCTCGTTCATGCCCATGCGCATCATGCGCTTGGCGGCCTGCACGGCCAGCGGCGCGTTGGCGGCGATTTCCTCGGCCAGACTGCGGGCTGACCCGGCCACGTCATCCGCCGGAACCGCCTTGGAGACCAACCCCATCGCCAAGCATTCCTCCGCACCCAAGGTGCGGCCGGAGAACACCAGTTCAGCGGCTTTCGACCAGCCCAGCAGACGCGGCAGAATCCAAGTGCCGCCAGACTCGGGCAGGACGCCTCGGGCAGTGAAGGCCGCCGAGAGCTTGGCGGCGTCGGACATGATGCGGATGTCGCAGCCGAGCGCCAAGTCCATGCCGTAGCCGGCGGCGGAGCCGTTCAACGCGCAGATCGTCGGCTTGTCCACCCCGTGCAGCACCGTGGGTGGCGTATTGCGCAGGTCCAGATTGGTGATGGGCGCAGGCGCTTTGGAATCACCGTCTTCCGAGAGGCCTGAAGCGACGCCGCCGCGCAAGTCAAGACCGGCGCAGAAGAAGCGGCCCGAGCCGGTGATGACCACCGCCCGGACCTCGTCGTTCCCGTTGGCTTCGACGAGCCGTTGGGTGAAGGCATCGAGCATGGGGCCGGAGATGGTGTTCTGCCGCTCCGGGCGGTTGAACGTGATGGTAGCGATGTGATCAGCCACCTTGTAGCGTACTTCCGGTTCAGTGGCGTCGGTCATGAATGGGTCCTTTTGGGTGGTTTGAGGGCAAATGCGGCGTTCACGCCCAGCTCGCCTTTTCGTGCGGGAGGTGCGCCCCTCGACCTCCCCGGCTCGGCTCCTTCCATGCAAGCCAAAACCTCGACCCGCCGAGGCGCGGACCTGCAGGGCGCTGCCGATCTCCCAATGGGACAGCAAGCGCGTGAACCAACGGCGCCTCGCGCGGTCCGAGGGCGGGAGGCCCCTGCTCCGCGGTTCGTCGCCCGAACCAAGCGGACTCCCGGAGGGCGTCCCGCCCTTCATTGAGCGCATGGGGCGCCCTTTCGGCCAAGAGGATTGGGACTCGTTCCATGGAAGGGGTCACCCCTCGCGCTCCCCGGCTGAGGGCTCTTCCATGCGAGGGGTCGCCCCCTCGCGCTCCCCGGCTGAGGGCTCTCGATCCGGCAGGCGCTCTTCGCTGATGTCGTAGCCCGCCGCCTCGGGAATGCGCAAGTAGTTGCCGTCGCTGCGCCGCTCCATCCAAGGCAGCACCGTCACCACCTGGTTGAGGCGCGTTTGCCGCAAAGCGGCTTCCGGGTTCGGGAACTGGGCGATCTTGGCGATGTTGCGGGCCGTGGGAAAGATGATGGTGTACTCTCCGGCATCGCCTGCCGCCAAGGCTTCGGCGGCGTTGATCCACACTGAATCCACGGACTCATGGCCATCGTGAACCGCCAAGTGGTCCGCCGGCGCCAAGGCCAGGAAGAAGTGGGTGTCGAATCGCTTGGGCATCATTTCCGGCGTGATCCAATGAGCAAAATGCACCAGTTGATCGCAGGCGAACACCAGCTCCTCCTTGGCGGCGAATTCCGCCATCGAGAGCTCGCCCCCGTGCAGGCGGTTGCGATAGGACTCCAGCGCCCGCAGGCGCTCAGCGTCCACCAAATCGTCTGATCCGGCGGGCCGCGCCAACAGCACCCCGCTTTCCTCAAAGGCCTCGCGAATGGAAGCCACCTGCATGGCCCGCATGTTGCGGTCCGCATCCGCGCCTGCCAGATGGGGCGCCAGCTGGTCGGCGAAGTCCTGCTCATCCACCTTGCCGCCGGGGAAAACCAGCGCACCGGAGGCAAAATCGATCTGGTGATGGCGCACCACCATGAAAATCTCGATGCCGCCCGCCGCGCCGGGGCGCAGCAGCACGACCGTGGCCGCCGGCACCGGCGGCGGCGATTGCCTTTGCGTCATGTTGATTGATTCCTTGCCTGTGGTCCGCTCGATTGCGCCAACGCCCGGCGACCTCATTGACGAAGCGGCCCGGCACTTCAAGCTTGCGCTCTTCGCCACCCAAGTTGAAGTCGCCACGCCAAATGCGTGCGGGCTCAGAAAATTTCGGAACCTGACTCACGCATCGGGCGCGGAGTTTCGCGCCAGCGAAACCCCAACGCGCCCGCCTAGCGGGTGCGCGGACTCAGAAACACTTCGGAATCCGGCCCAGGCACCGGCAGCGGAGTTTCGCGTAGCGAAACTCCAACGCGCCCGCCTCGCGGGCGCACATGTTCGCTTAAGCGGCGGGCTATGGCAAACTCCCCGTTTTGAACTCGCTGTTTTCTGAAGGAGGGCGTTGGACGGATGCCGGTTCTGCGGACCAAGCGGCTCAAGCTGCGGCCCCTTGCCGAAGCCGACCTGTCGGCGCTGCGCCGGTTTTGCGCCCAGCCCAACGTGCAATGGCGCGGGACGGCCTCCCGGACTGATTGATCCCGTGGCCAAAGCCTGCCTGCTGCGCATCGACCTGCACTTCGGCGGCTGCCGTTCGCTCAAGGAAAAGCGCCGCCGCCTCAAGGGCATAGGCGCGCGCTTGGGCCAAGCGGCCAACGTCGCCGTCTGCGAGAGCGCCTACCAAGACTCCCACCAGCGTTCGCAATGGTCCATCGTCGCCATCGCCGCCGATGCCGTCGTGGTGGAGAAGACGCTCACCGAAGCCGAGCGCCGCCTTGAGCAAGCCATTGATGCGCAATTGCTCGGCGCGCAGCGGGAGTGGCTGTGCTAGCGTCCTTTCCCGCCGGATTGAGTTGATGGCCTCCTTGCTGCTCCTCGCCGCCGTCGCCGCCATCGCCTTCATCTGGTTGCGCGGCGCCCAACGCAATCGCCTCGCATGGCTGCACAAGCTGAACCTGCCGGGACAGTGGCGCTCCGACTCAGGCGTCCTGACGCTGGCAGGCGACGCGGATGGCGGCCAGTACCGTTTGGTCGAGGGCACCCACCGGGAGCGGGGCCGTTGGTCACTAAACGGCAACCAATTGAAGCTGGCGCCGGACTCGGACGCGCAGTCCAAACGCCTTGACTTGCGCTACTTCGCTCCCGGCGAGATTGGGCTCGACGGCCCGGGTCTGCGGGCCCGCATCTATCGGCGGGAAACCGACAACGTAGTGCCACTGAAGACCTCCCGGTAGCGCCCGCCGCCGTCCCGCCCAACGCAGCCGTGGACAAGTCCCTAACGCCGCTCCTGAAGTCCGCCGAAACGCTGGCCAACCGGCTGCTGCGCCTGCTGCCGGACCGCGCCGCCGTGGACTGGCGGGCGCACCGCGCCGCCATCTGGCATGGCGAGGGGCTGGATCGGGGCTTCAGGCCGCACCCGGAGGTCGATGAGATCGCGCTGGACGACCTGCTGCAAATCGACGACCAAAAGGCGCGCCTCATCGCCAACACCCGTCAGTTCCTGGCTGGCCACCCGGCCAACAACGCCTTGCTCTGGGGCGCACGGGGCACTGGCAAGTCATCGCTCATACACGCGCTGCTGAACGCCTTTGGCGACCAGGGCCTGCGCCTGGTGGAGGTCAACAAGAGCCAGCTTGCGGCGCTGCCCGACATCGTGGGACGCCTGCGCAGGGAACCCCACCGCTTCGTGCTGTTCTGCGACGACCTCTCCTTTGAGGCGGACGACGCCTCCTACAAGACGCTGAAGAGCGTCCTGGAGGGCTCCGTATTCAAGTCCTCCGGCAACATCCTCATCTACGCCACCTCCAACCGCCGCCACCTGTTGCCGGAAACCATGGCGGACAACGCAGGCGCAACCATCCAGGATGGTGAACTGCACCACGGCGAAGCGGTGGAGGAGAAGATCTCGCTCTCCGACCGCTTCGGCCTCTGGCTCGCCTTCCATCCCTTCCGACAGGAGGCCTACTTGACGGTCACCCGCCATTGGCTGGCGGCGCTGGCCCGCCAGCACGGCACGACGGTGGCCTGGAACGATGAGCTGCGCGCCCAGGCGCTGCGCTGGGCGCTGTCCCGGGGGGCCCGCAACGGCAGGACGGCCCAGCACTTCGCCCGGGCCTGGGTGGGACGGCAGCTGCTTGAAGCGCATGGGGATTGAGGGCGCCACCGACGGATGCGCGCCTCCGCGGCCAATCGAGGGGGATGCCCTCAAGCCGAAGAGGCTGCCTTGCAAGACCAGTGCCCGCCCCGGAGGACTTCGGCCTCGGGGCAGCCAAATCAACTGAAAGCAAGCCCGGGGAGGCAGCGGTGAGCGAGCCAAGCCAAACGGCAAGCAGCGGCAACGACAACAGATGGGGGCTGGTGGATTCCCAACGGCAGGAGGATGCCCTGCGGCAGCGGTTCATCAATGACCCCGGCGGCGCCCACGGCGACATCGCTTCGGCCGAGATTCACTGGTATTGCCCCGACAGCCACGCCTGGCTGGTCCGCAATCCCGCAACCAACGCCTGGGCGGGGGTTTGCGCGCGCCGAGGGGACGCCATCAACGGCGACCGTGCTCCCGGTTGGCGACCTTGGACCCGTGCGCTCAACGACAGCGACGCGCCTTTCTATCGCTGGTTTGCCGGCGGCCTGACCAACGCCTGCTTCAACGAAGTGGACCGGCACGTCCTAGCTGGACGCGGAAGCCGCACTGCGGCGATCTTCGAGGGAGACCGCTGGGATCCCTCGAAGAACGGCGGCCGGGGCGGCCCGGTGGTCGAACGACGGATCGACTACCGCGAACTGCTGCTGGAAACGGTGATCAGGGCCGAAGCGCTTTGCTCGCTCGGTCTCGGCAAGGGAGACCGGGTCGCCTTCAACCTGCCCAACATCCCCGAACAGGTCTTCTACACCTTGGCGGCCAAGCGCCTCGGCATCGTCTATACGCCGGTTTTTGGCGGATTCTCAGCCAAGACCCTCTCCGACCGCATCCAGGACGCCGGCGCCAAGGTCATCGTCACCGCCGACGGCGGCTACCGCAATGCGGAAACCGTGGCCTACAAGGAGGCCTACACCGACGCCGCGCTGGACAACTACGTGCCGCTCGCCACTGCGCTGGAGGCATTGCAAGCCACGCTGGACCGCATTGCGCCGGGCGGGCTGGCCGACAGGCTGCTGTCGCACGTGGGCGATGCCCTTGCCGGGGAGATCTCAATCGAGCGCAGCGACTTGATGCGCGAGCTGGGCGTGGCGCTGGCGCGGGAGGCCACCCTGCCCGCCGAACGGTCCGCGGCCTTGCGGACCGCCGTCGCCAAGCGTCTGGCGGCTTGCCGCCATGCCGTTGAGGCGGTGGTCGTGGTTCGCCACACCGGGCAGGAGGTCGTGGAACAGGCGCGGGACCGCTGGTCGGACGCGCTTGTGGCCGAGGCCACCCAGCGCGTGCTGCAAAAGTCGGGGGTCCAAAGCCTGGAAGCTCTGCGGCGGCTGGACGACATCGCCTACTGGCGCGCGCTCAACGCCGCCAACCCGGCCCTGCCGGTGGATGCCGACTGGCCCCTGTTCATCATCTACACCTCGGGATCCACCGGCAAGCCGAAGGGCGTGGTGCATGCGCATGGCGGCTGGCTGGCCGGCGTGACCCACACCTTGAGGACGGTTTTCGACGCCAAGGACGACGACCGCATCTACGTGATTGCCGATCCGGGCTGGATAACGGGCCAAGCCTATCTGCTGGCCGCTCCGCTGTCGCTGGGCATCACCACCATCCTTGCGGAGGGCTCGCCGCTGTTTCCGCACGCCGGGCGCTTCGCATCGACCATCGAGCGCTTCGGGACCACGCTGTTCAAGGCGGGCTCAACGTTTCTCAAGGCGGTGATGACGGATCCCGCCAGTGCCGGGGACCTGGCCGCGCACGACATGTCGTCCCTGCGGGTGGGGACGTTTTGCGCCGAACCGGTGTCGCCGGCGGTGCAGGCATTCGCCATGGACCGGATCTGCCGCCACTACATCAACTCCTATTGGGCGACCGAGCACGGCGGCATGGTGTTCTCCTGCCCGTGGGGCGGCTACAAGCCGCTTGATGCCGACGCCAAGACCTGGCCGCTGCCTTGGATACAAGCCGAAGTGCGCATCGCCGCCGGGGCCGGCGATGCAGGCCGAAACCTGCCATGGCGACCCGCGGCGGCGGGGGAAAAGGGCGAGCTCGTCATCACGCAGCCCTACCCTTACCTGGCGCGCACCGTCTGGGGGGATGCCGACCGGCTGGGGACGGCCGAATGGCGCGGCGACCTGAGCCGTTTCCAGGACACCTACTTCAGCCGCTGGGACGGCGGCTTGGCCTACACCCAGGGCGACTACGCCCGCCGCGACGAGGACGGCGGCTTCACCCTGCACGGCCGCTCCGACGATGTCATCAACGTGTCCGGGCATCGCATCGGCACCGAGGAGATCGAGGGCGCCCTGCTTCGCGACAAGCTGCTGCGCAAGGACTCGCCGTTGGGCAATGCGTTGGTGGTCGGCGCGCCGCACGAGGAGAAGGGCGAAACCCCGGTTGCCTTCCTGGTCGCAGCGCCCGGCAGGCAGCTCACCGACGACGACCTGTCCCGCCTGCGGCAACTCGTGCGCGACGAAAAAGGCGCCAGCGCGGCGCCTTCGGACTTTCTCGTGGTTCCCGCGTTCCCCGAAACCCGTTCCGGCAAGTACCTGCGACGGGCACTGCGGGCACTGCTGCTCGATGAGCCGCCGGGCGACCTTTCCACCCTGCGCAACCCGGAATCGGTGGCGGGCATCCGCCGGGCGGTGGCGCAGTGGCGATCCTTTGGGCAACTGTCGGACGCCCGCCGGATGTTTCAGTCCCGGCGGTACCTGCGGGTGGAAACCCACCCCCTGACGCCCACGACCAACGTGGCCCTGCTGATTGTGGATTCGCCCCCGGTGAACTCCCTGAACGAGCGTTCCCTCGACGAGTTCACCACCGTGCTGCAGCATCTGTCGCAGCAACGCGACCTGGATGCCATCGTCGTCACTGGGGCGCGGGGCGTCTTCGTTGCCGGCGCCGACATCAAGCAGCTGCTGGAAGTCGGCGAGGCGGGCGATCCGGACGGCGCCCGAATCCCGCCCAACGCGGCGCACGCCGCATTCTCCTGCCTTGAGGACATCGGCAAACCCGTCATCGCCGCGGTCAATGGCCCGGCGTTGGGCGGCGGCAACGAGCTCCTGTTGGCCTGCGACTACGTGATCGCCGACCGGCACGCCACGTTCGGGCAGCCGGAAATCAACTTGAACCTGCTGCCGGGCTACGGCGGCACCCAACGCCTGCCGCGGCGCCTGTTGCACCGCTGCGGTGAGCGCGGCCTCGTCACGGCGGCGCGGATGATCCTCTCCGGACGGGCGATCAACGCCGACGAAGCGCTGGCGGCGGGGCTTGCGGACGAGGTCTGCGGGGATGGCGGGCGCAGCCCCACGGCAGTTGCGATGCAGCGTCTGCGGGAGCACTTCGCCGGGACCGGCCCCTTGGCAGCGGCGCTGAAGTCGCGCGCGGCCTACTTGGAAGCCAGGGAGCGGCCGCTGCCCCAGGCCGCGGAGATCCTGGACGGTCCGCAGCTCGCGGCAACCTTGGCGCAAGCCCGCGCCGGCGGCCGCAGCCGTGCGGTGGAGCGCATCATCGAGGCGATCACCGTCGGGGCCAGCCGCGGACAGGCCGAGGGGCTTCGCCGGGAGGCGGAACTGTTCGCGCAAGCGGTCTGCGATCCGGATTCCGGGCCGGCGGGCATACGCGCCTTCCTCGAGCGACGCTCCGCCGCACTGCCCATCAAGCATCATGCGGTCCCGCCGCGGGCCCCGGAGGCGCTGCGCCGGGAACTGGAGGCCGACGGTCGCCTGCTGCCTTGGGGAGCCAGCTTTTTTCCGGGCGTGACGCCGGTGCCCGAGTACCAGTACGGGCTGGGCATCGACCGTGACCCCGCCAGCGGCGCGCCCGCCCATGGCGACCCGGTCGATGTCGAGCGGCTGCTGGTGTTCAAGACGCCCCGGCCTGGACCCAATGAGGCCTTGGTCTATGTGCTGGCATCGGAGATCAACTTCAACGACATCTGGGCCATCACGGGCATTCCCGTCTCGCCCTTCGACGCCCGCGATGCGGACGTCCAGGTCACCGGCTCCGGCGGCGTCGCGCTGATCGCGGAACTGGGCGAGGAGCTGGTGCGCGAAGGCAGGCTGTCGCTGGGCGATCTGGTGACCATCTATTCGGGGCAAAGCGAGCTGCTGTCCCCCGACCAGGGGTTGGATCCCATGGCGGCGGACTTCCGCATCCAAGGCTACGAACGCAACGACGGCAGCCATGCCCAGTTCCTGGCGGCGCAGGGACCGCAACTGCACCCGAAGCCGTCCGGCCTGAGCATCGAGGAGGCGGGCTCGTTCGGGCTCACGCTTGGCACCATTCACCGCGCCCTGTTCACGACGCTCGACATCCAGCCGGGCCGCCGCCTGTTCGTGGAGGGCGCCGCCACCGGGACGGGCTTCGACTGCCTGCGCTACGCCCTCAGTGCCGGCCTCGGCGTGGTCGGCATGGTGTCCAGCGAGGAACGGGCAGCCCGCGTGCGCGAACAGGGCGGGCAAGCCCTCAACCGCAAGGAGGAGCGTTGGGCCGACGTTTTTTCGCCGGTGCCGGACGATGCGGCCCAGCAGGCCGACTGGGCGGCGACCGGACGGGAACTGGCTGAGGCGGTCGAGGAACTCGCCGGCGGACCCTTGGACTACGTCGTTTCCCATGCCGGCGAACGGGCCTTCTCCCGCTCGTTCCAATTGCTCGGCGAAGGCGGCGCGCTGACCTTCTACGGCGCCTCCTCCGGCTACCGTCTTTCCTTCCTGGGCAAGCCGGGCGCCTTAAGCCCCGCGCGCATGTTCGCCAAGGCCAGACTCCGGGCCGGCATGAATCTGCTGGTGATCTACGGGCCCGGCGCGCAGGACGGCATCGTTGACCCGGTCGCCATCGAAGCCATTGAAGCGGGCTGCCATCTTGGCGCTGGGGTTGCGGTGCTGACCGACAGCTCCTCCCAACGGGAGTTCGTCAATTCGCTGGGCTTCGGCGGCAGCCTTAAGGGCGTGGTGAGCCTGGAGGCGCTGCAGCGCCGGCTGGGCGCGGAGTTCGAGCCGCCCGGACCGCTCGCCGCCATGCCGGATCCCTTTACCAAGCCGGAGGCGTTCAAGGAAGCCGTGCGCCGGTTCTCGGACCGCACCTTGAAGCCCATCGGCTCCGCCATCGCGCCGCTGCTGCGCAACACCCTGGACCGGCGCGGCCTGCCGGATGTGGTGTTTGAGCGCGCCGACCGGGATGGCCTGGCGCTCGCCACCGCGCTGGTCAAGCCCAACACCGGCAAGGCGGTCTATTGCGAGGACTTGGCCGGCAAGCGGCTCAGCTTCCACGCCCCGCAGGTCTGGATGCGCCAACGCCGCATACTCATGCCGACCGCGGAAATTCGCGGCACCCATCTCAACACCGCGCGTGAGTTCGTCGAGATGCAGGAGCGCATCGCCGCCGGCATGGTTGCCGTCGCCCCGCCGGTGCTGACGCCGATGGACGGCGTTGCCGAAGCGCATCAGGCCATGTGGGAGAATCGGCATGCGGGCGCCAACTACGTTGCGGCACACGCCTTGCCGCGCACCGGACTGAAGACCCGGGAGGAGTTGTACCGGGCGTGGGCGATCCGCGACGCCGAAGCGCGGGGCGAGCGCATTGAGCGAGTCGATACCGGATCAGCGGGAGCGCTTCGCTGAGTGAATTGGCAGCACAGGACATCCCAACGGTCGCCCACAGCCGCAGCGGCAGGCGATTGGAGGGCAAATCAGTGATCCTGACCCATGCGGAGTTTCGCGCCGACAAAACTGCACAAGCGCTCGACAGGTCACACGGGCTTCAGGACTGGCCGCCCCCGCCGCGCAAGGCGCAAGTTGTATGCGCCAAAACAACGGCGCTATACTCGCCGCAACCGAGGCAGCTGTTGCGCTCGGGCGCGACGCCCGCGCAAAAGCGCTCGCTCAGGGCCTTTCCAAGGGCCTAGACCAACACAACCGGAGAATTGGAAATGCCGAACGACAAAATCAAGCCCGTTGCCCTGGCTGTGGGCGCCGCCTTCGCCGCATCCATGGCCATGACCACCCTCGCCAACACCGAAGGCGAGCTGTTCGCCGCCGAAGAGCTGGAGCCCCGCTACGACCTGTTGGCGGACGCCCATGGTGACGAAGGCTCCTGCGGCGAGGGTTCCTGCGGTGAGAAGGATGACGAGGAAGGCTCCTGCGGTGAGGGTTCCTGCGGCGACAAGGACGATGAGGAAGGCTCCTGCGGCGAAGGCTCCTGCGGCGACGACGAGTAGCCCAGACGCCAGCGTCATTCCCGCAACGCGATGAGTGCCGCTTTATCCGGCACGGGCCTTGGCCTGCGCCGGGCTTTGCTTGACGATCTCATCGCCGCACCGCCGTCGGCCCCGGACTTCCTTGAGCTGGCGCCGGAAAACTGGATTGGAATCGGTGGCCGGCTCGGCCGCCGCTTTCAATCCATCGCGGAGCGTTTTCCCTTGGTCTGCCACGGGCTGTCGCTGTCAATCGGCAGCCCTGCCCCCTTGGATCATCAACTGCTCGCCGACGTCAAGGCCTTTCTGGATCGCCATCAGATCCACGCCTACACCGAACACCTGAGTTGGTGCAGCGACGAGCGGGGCCACCTCTACGACCTGATGCCCATCCCCTTCACCGAGGATGCGGTGCATTACGCCGCCGGCCGCATCCGTGAGGCGCAGGACCACCTCGAACGCCGCATCGGCATCGAGAACGTGTCCTGCTACGCCACGCCCGGGGCAGAGATGACGGAGCTTGAGTTCGTCAACGCCGTGCTGGCCGAAGCCGACTGCGGGCTGCTGCTGGACGTGAACAACATCTACGTCAACAGCATCAACTTCCAATACGACCCGCACGAGTTCCTGGCCGGCATCGACGGCCAGCGCACGATGTACCTGCACGTTGCCGGCCATGCGGTGCGAGGCCCTGACCTGCGCGTGGATTCCCACGGCGCCGCGGTCATCGAGCCCGTCTGGGCGCTGCTGGGCGAGGCCTTCGAGCGCTTCGGCAACCTGCCGACCGTGCTTGAGCGGGACTTCAACTTCCCCCCCTTCGCCGACCTGATCGCCGAAGTGGCGCGGATTCGCGCCGTGCAGGCGGAGGTCGCGCCGGGCACCCGTGAAGACGCCTGACTTTCTGCGCCTGCAGCGCCAGTTCGCGGTCCGCGTCAGGAACCCCGCCGCCCATCAAGCGCCCGAGGGCGTGCCGCCACCGCGGATGCAGGTGTACGAGGACCTCATCCGCAACAACGTTGAGCGATTCCTGGCCGGGGCTTTTCCAATAGCGAAAAAGCGTTTGGGCGATGCGCCATGGAACGCCTTGGTGTACGCGTTCCTAGACCGCCACGGCTGTGACTCGCCCTACTTCCGCGACATCGGCGAGGAATTCCTGGCTTTCCTCCAAGGCGATGCCGCACCGGATGTGTCCGACTGGCTGCCGGAGCTGTGCCACTACGAGCGGGTGCCGACCCTCCTGCGCAGAGCCGAAGCGCCCTCCCCCGCCCGGCCAATCGACCCCGATGGCGACCTGATCACCCAACCCGCCGCGGTCTCCCCGCTGGCTTGGCCACTGTCCTACCGCTATCCGGTGCATCGAATCCGCGCCAAGAGCCCAAGCGGTGACGTTGCGCCCAAGCCCACTTGGCTCATCGCCTGGCGACGCGGCGACGATTCGGTTGGCGTCATGGCCTCCAATGCCCTGACCCACCGCTTGCTGGAGCTGCTGCGCGACGGCAACAGCGGACAACAAGCCCTTGATCAATTGGCTAAGGCGTTCCCAAGCGCCAATGGCGCCCGCATTCACCGGGAGGGCGCTGCCGTTGTCAAGCGGCTGAGGGAAGCCGGGGTGCTTTTGGGCACCAAGGCCCAAGGTGTCTGATCAGGCGCAAAACCTGCTCGATGCGGCTTCGGCGTGGTCCCCGTGAGTGCGTTTGAGTGCCCATTGCGGCCAGCCCATCGCATCATCCTTGGCGTCAAGCTCGTCAGGTCGCCGCAAAGCGCCGCGCCAAGGGATGCAAGCGGCCAAGCCAAATGGCCTCGACGGCTTCGTCCTTCTCCCAAGGGTGGCCGTAAATGGCTTGGTACTCCGCTTGGTAGCGCGCCCAAGGATGGTCGCTCATAGGCACGTTGGTGGCCACGCCGCCGTGAAACTGGTGGAAGGAGCCCTCTCCCAGCAAGGCAATGGGGGTGGTCGCCGGATGGCGGTTCGCCCGCCGGAAGAAGTCCAAGTTGACCAAGCCGCCGCCGGGGCTTTGAAAGGCTTCGTTGAAGCCGCCGAGGCTGGTGAACAGGCGGCGCGGAACCAGAAAGCAGTTGCTTTCCTGCAGCGCCCCGAAGTAGCCCGCCTCCGATGAGGCGGCAAGGCTGGCGATGCGGAACAGTCGGTAGCCGTCCTCCTCCCAGTCCGCGTCCTCAAGCAGCGCATCCTCAACGGCCTGGTCGTAGCCCTTGGCGACGGACAGGTTCTGCAGTTCATCGCCGAGATGGAAGCCAAGCGTGTAGGTGAACGGGCAGTCGAAGCCCCTCAAGCTGGCGGCGAACAGGTTCAGCACGCCGGGGCTGAGAATGCGGGCGCCGTCAACCAGCACCGCAACATGGTCCGCGGCCGACCGCTCCACAGCCCAGTTGACCGCAGCGCAGGGCGAAGGCGACGAAGTGGCGAAGAAGTGGTGCTCGAACTGAGGCCCGAAGCGGCGCACATAGGCTTTACCCAAGGGCTGGGCGGAGCCGTTGTCCACGGCGATGACCTGATAGGGGAAGTCCGCGGCTTGATAGGCTTCGGAGAGCGACAGCAGCGTTCGCGCAGCCTCCCGGACCATGTCATGGAAAATCACGACGACGGAGATCAAGGGGGTTGCCGAAGCCATCTGGTTTTCAGGGGATGGCTTTGGTGTTGGAGGCCAGTGCGGCACATGAACGCCGGAGCGCTCACCGCCTAGCCGGTCACCGTCCGGTGCGCGGGCTTGCGCGGCCCGAGTTGCACCGGCTCGCCCACCCAAGCGCCGATGTTCTCGCCGCTGCGGCCGTCGGCCAGCAGATCCAGCAGTTGCTGGGCAATCTGATCCGGACGGATCCAGGCGGCGACTTGCTCCGCGGGCGGCTCGCCATCCCACAAGCCGCGCAGCATGGCCGTGTCCGTCGCGCCCATGCACAGCGCGTTGACGCGCACGTTGTGCGCCCCAAGGGAGCGCGACCAAGCTTGGGTGAAGCCGTTGAGCGCCCATTTGGAGGCATTGTAGAGGTCGGTGTCCGGGTTGTTGGTGCCTGGGCTCCTGGCCGGCAGAACGTAGTAGGTGCTGATGTTGACGATGTCGCCGCCGCCCGCTTCGATGAGCAGCGGCACGCAGAGCCTGGACAGCAGCAGGACGCCCATCAGATTGGTGTCCATGATGAAGTCCCAGTCGGCCGACGCCTTCTCGTAGGGGTCGGTCACCGGCGTTCGCCGCCACCGCCCGGCGTTGTTGACCAGAATGTCCACGCCGCCGAAGGCGTCTTGGGCGGCCGCAGTGAGGCGCCGCAGGTCGTCCAGCTTGGAGACGTCAGCGACGATGCCCTGGACTCTGCCCGGCCCGGGGACCTCAGCAGCGATGTCCGGCGACTCGGCCAACAGGTCGCAGAAGGTCACGCTGGCGCCTTCGCCGGCCAGGGCCTCGACGAAGGCTCGGCCGAGACCTGTGGCGCCACCCGTGACAATCGCTGATCGACCATCCAAGGCGCCCATCAGACCGCCCTCCCGGACTCCATGAAGTATGGATTGGCCCGCGGCGGCGGCAGCGCCACCGGGCGTCCCATGCAAAAGCCGATGTTCTCGCCGGTGCGGCCCCTTGGCCCTTCGGCGATCAACTCGATCATCACCCGAGCGATCTCCCGAGGCCGCATCCAGCTCGCCTCCTCCTCCGGGGGCGGGTCGAAATTGTGGAAGCCGCGCAGCATGTGGGAATCCGTGGCGCCCATGCACAGGCCGTTGACGCGAATGCCGTGCGGCTTGAGCGCCTGGCACCAACCGAAGGTCAGGCCGTTGATGCCCCACTTGGCGGCGTCGTAGAGGTCCATGGCAGGCCCGCCTCCGGTCGGACGGGGAATGGTGTCCGGGAACGGGCAGTTCGACGCATCGCACCCGGGCTCCTCAAAGGGTGCGCCGCAAGTGTGCACATGGTCGGTGTTGATGTTGATGATGTGGCCGCCGCCTTGGCGAATCATGGCCGGGATCACCGCCCGCCCGCAAAGGAAGACGCCTTTCAAGTTGGTGCCGATCTGGCTGGCCGCGTCGCGCAACGTCTTGTCGATCGGATCGCTGGCTTCGGACGCCGTCCAGACGCCGGCGTTGCTGACCAAAACGTCGATCCGCCCAAAGCGATGAAGCGTTTGGTCGATGAAGCCGCGCACCGCCCCAGCATCGGATACGTCCGCCTGAACAGCCAACGTCGGCGCGTTGACCTGATCGGCAAAACCCTCAATGTCCGGCCGCAGGTCGCAAACGGCCAAGGCCGCCCCCTCATCCGCCAAGGCCCGGGCAAAGGCGTTGCCCAGCCCCACGGCAGCGCCGGTGACCACTGCGGCCTTGCCATCCATAATGCCCATTGCTCAATCCCCTCCCCAAACGGCCATCGTCTCACCGACGCAGTGAAACACGAAAGCGCGGACTACACCCTGCGCCCGAGCGAACTCGCTTCGACCCTCGTTCTTTTGGTCGAGGCGCGCCAGCCCTGCATCGTCTGGGGGTCGCCCGGCGCCGGATGAAGGTGTTGCTTCAGCCAGCATTTCACTTGCTTCAGCACTTTCGATCCGGACTTGACCGGCAACTACGTCAAGCCCAGCACCAGCCCCACGATCACCCCGGTCTGCGCGATCATGGCCCCGACCATCCACTTCAGCAGATCGCTCTTGAGTTCGGCCAACTGCCGCTCAAGGTCGCCCTTGAGTTCGGCCAAGTCCTGCTTGGTCGCTGCCTCAAGCTTCAGCAGGTCCTGCTTGGTGGCTGCCTCAAGCTTCAGCAGGTCCTGCTTGGTGGCCAGATTGCTGTTCAGCAGGTTCACCTGCTCGTCCGCAAGCGCCTCGGCCTGCGCCTCGGTGAACCCATTCTCCGTCAGGCGCTTGACGAACCGGTGGCTGTCAAATGCAGTCGCCTAGCTCATGGCGACAGCATATCAAAGGATCGATTGGGAAGTCATTGTTGCCACTATGCGGCCCGGATCGCCGCCGCTGTCGGCCCGGAGGACGCGCACATCGTCGGCAAGGTGCCGTGGACGGTCAGGAAGGCGTGAAGCAAAAATCGCCGGGATACCCGAATAGACCAATCCTTGCTTCGATCCTTGCTGGGGATGCTCGTGAGGCAATGCCAGCTCGAACCGCCGCCGGGGAGGCGGCGGCTGGCTTCTACCCCGAAGCCGCCGCAACCAACGCCATCATGCGTTCGTGCTCGGCGAGCTCCTCGGCGCTGGCTTGCACCACCTTCAATCGCGGGCGGCTCGCCGGCAAGGGGTCGAAGTCAAGCCAAGCCCGCGCTTCGATGCCCGGCTCCTGGGGACTTGCGAACAGCGCGGTCTGGCCACCGGTCATGGCCAGATACACTTCCGCCAGTATCTCCGCATCAAGCAGGGCGCCGTGATGTTCGCGAGCGCTGTTGTCCACGTTGAAGCGGCGGCACAGGGTGTCCAAGCCGTTTTTGCGGCCCGGGTAGTTGTGCTTGGCCAGCGCCAGGGAGTCGGTCACCTTGCAGAGCTCGCTGATTTGGGGCGCCGAATCGGACAGCAGGGACAGCTCGCGATCGAGAAAGGCGACATCAAAGGGCGCGTTGTGAATGACCAGCTCCGCATCCCGGATGAAGGCGACGAAGGCCTCGCTGATGTCCGCGAACAGGGGCTTGCCGGCCAGGAAGTCCGCATTGATGCCATGAACCTCCAGGGCCCTTTGGTCGATCTCGCGTTGCGGATTGAGATAGGTGTGGAACGTCTCGCCGGTCAGTTCTCGGTCAATGATCTCCACGGCGCCGATTTCGATGATCCGGTGGCCCTGCTCCGGCTCCAAGCCGGTGGTTTCGGTGTCCAGCACAATCTGACGCATGGGTTTCCTCTTTATTCGTCTTTGGGTTCAGGATGTCGGATGCAGGGTGCC
>JAPOTD010000035.1 GCA_026709365.1 Gammaproteobacteria bacterium | reverse complement strand
GGAACCGCAATCTGAGTTGTCCCGACGCAATGTCCGGCAGCAATTCCCCTCCCGACCCGCAGCCCGATCCCGGTCTGGTTGGAGGCGGCCAGCGGTCGGAGGGGGGCGGCGCCCCGAACCCCCACGCCGACCTGATCGCCCAGGTGCGCGGCTACGCCGCCGAGACCGAGAACGGCCAGGCGCACGTGGACCGCTGGCTGCGCGTGCTCGCCGCCTTCGGCGACGACAACGGCCAAACGCCGATGACCGCCGCCGAGGCGCAGACCCATGCGGACAAGGGCTGGAGCCGGTGGGAGCCGGTCGCCGCCGCGCTGGCGGAGCTGGAGGCCGCGGCGCAGGCGCAGCCCGAGCCGGCCCGGGAGCCTGAGCCGGATTCGGAGCCGCCGGCCTGCGTCCCGGACGGCCTGCGCTCCGACGTGTCCGGCTACGCCCGGGAGGCCCACGAGGGCCAGGCCCACGTGGACCGCTGGCTGCAGGTGCTGGCCGCCTTCGGCGACGGCAACGGCCATGACCCGATGACGGCCGCCGAGGCGCAGACCTACGCCGACCGGGGCTGGAGCCGCTGGGATCCGGTGGTGGCGGCGCTCAGGTGCCTTGAGGCGCGGGCCTCGGGCACCCAGGCGCGCGTGCCGCTGCTGCCAAGCGCGTCCAGCCCGGCCCCGGGGGTGGTGACGCTTGCGAACCTCAGCCCCCAGGCGGGCCAGGTGCGCATCACGGCCATCGACGACGGCGGCTGGCGCCGCGAGCCCCTCGCCCTCGACCTGGAGGCGGGCGCGTCCGTCTCGCTCAGCTCACGCGACCTGGAGCGGGGCAGCCGGTCCAAGGGCCTGGCGGGCGCCGCCGGGCCGGGCGCGGGCGACTGGCGCCTTGAGGTGTCCAGCGGTCTCAGCCTTCAGGTCAGCGCCCATGCGCTGGGCGCCGACGGCTCGCTGGGCGCCCTGGACGCGGCGGCGCCGGTCTCCGGGGCGCGGCAGGTGCCGCGGTTCCCGTCCGCCGCAGGCTCGTCGGGCCGCCACGGCCTGCTGCGCGTCGTCAACCACTCGCCGCTGGGCGGCACGGTGCGCATCGTGCCCCACGACGCCCTGGGCAACGCCTACCCGCCGCTGACGCTGAGGCTGGGCGCGGGCGGCGCCGCGAACCTGGACGCCTGGGACCTGGAGCTGGGCAACGCGGCCAAGGGCCTTGGCGGCAGCGCGGGGCCGGGCGTGGGCGACTGGCGGCTGGAGGTGTCCAGCGAGCTGGACATCGAGGTGCTGCCCTACGTGGTCGCGCCGGACGGCCTGATCGAGGCGGCGGGCACCGGCGGGGCGCCGGCGGAGCGTCGCTGACGGCCGGGCCAAACGGCACCACACGCGGCACTTGCCGAAGGATTGCGGACGGTTATTCCCATTCAGCGATCATTGGGGTTTCATGCCCGTTACCCGAAGCCCAGTTCCGAATGTGAGCCGAGTCTGACCAAGCGCAAGGTATTGGGGTCGGGCTTTTGATAGATGAGGATTAAGCTTGGTCTCAAGTGGCAATCGCGAAAATCCGCCCAGCTTCCGCTGAGCGCATGATCGTGATAGCGACGATCCATGGCGGTGTCGCTCGCGAGAGCATGAACCACATCGGTAAGGCAATCGTCTAGGACGGTTCGGTGTTGTCCTCGGGATTCCCTCTTGTAGTCCCGTTTGAAGCGGCTCGTCCGCTCAATCGTCCGCACGCAAGTCGCTCAGCAGCGCTTCAGGGGTTTCGAATTTTTCAAGTTTGCCAGCTCGAGCCTCTTTCATCGCCTCAATAGTATCGGCGTTTGGAACGAGAGGGGCGAAAGGCAGCGCCCGGTCTCGAGCCACGCGGGTGAGCAGGAGTCGAACGGCGTCAGATACGGTGAGGCCCATGGCTGCGAGCACCGCCGCAGCCTCTTCCTTCACGGCTTGATCGACTCGCGCTTGAACTAAATGGTTAGCCATGATGATCCGTCACCATTTGGGTTTGCATGACATTGTAATGCAATTGGGGCGCGAGGCCGATTTTTGGATGTTTCGCGCGGCTTCCTCAGTTTCCCGGCGCAGGATGTCCCTGACCGTCACCTCCGGTGCCAGTGTCCTGTCCCGCAAATAAGTGGGTTTTAGGCACCAGGCCGGGTTCCGGCGTCGTCCTGCGGCGCGAGGGCGTCCCGCCCTCGAAACGGACCGGGGATTTCCGGCCAACAAGGCTTGCCGACGAAGCCCGGACCCTCGGCCCTCCCAGCGCGGATTTGGTAGTATCGCCTCCGGTTTCGGATACGGGTTGATGGGCATTGGCCAGCGAGGTGCCGGAGTTCGATTGCTGCGTTGATGCGGCGGGGCTGCTCTGCCCGGAGCCATTGATGATCGTGCGCAACCGGGTGCGGGACATGGCGGCCGGGGAGGTGGTGCGCATCCTCGCCACCGACCCGTCCACGGAGCGGGACTTCACCAACTTCTGCCGCTTCATGGGCCATGCGCTCATTGAGCGGCGCGTTGCGGACGGCCGATTCGAGTTTTGGATCAGGAAGGGCGGTTGAGCGCGTTGTCCGTTGTCGCGGTTGACCACTACTTCGCCTACGGCAGCAACATGAACCCGGCGCGGGTGCGCGAACGCGGGCTTCGGGTCACGGCGGTCCGCGGGGCTTGGCTCAAGGATCGGCGGCTGGTGTTCGACAAGGTGGCACACCGCACGGGCTCAGAAACATATCGGAACCCGATTCGCGCAAGCGAAACTCCATCCGCGACCGTCAGGTCGCGCCTGGCCCCGAACGCCGCCCACGCCAACATCGCTTACGCCCCCGGCGAGCGGGTGGAGGGCGTTCTTTACAAACTGGCGGGCGTCGATGAAATTCTGAAGATGGACCCGTTCGAGCGCGCGCCTTGGAACTACGGGCGCGATGCGGTGCAGGTGCAGGCCGGTGAGGATGTCCTTTGGGCCTGGACCTACTTCGCCAATCCCGCCGTGCGCCGCGACGGCCTGAACCCGCCTGCCGAGTACCTGGCCCATATGCTCGCCGGCCGGGATTATCTTTCCGCGGACTACTTCGAGCGGTTGGCGCGTACGCCGGTCGCCGAGTGCGCCGGCGCGCGCGGTGGCTGACCGCCTCGACTGCCTGGTGGTGGGCGCCGGCGTCGTCGGGCTGGCGGTGGCCTGCGAGCTGGCGGGCAGAGGCCGGGAAGTGGTGGTGGCGGAGCGCGCCGAGGTGATCGGCGGCGAGAGCAGTTCCCGCAACTCCGAGGTCATTCACGCCGGCATCTACTACCCCCGGGGGTCGCTCAAGGCGCGCCTGTGCGTGGCCGGCAAGGCGCTGCTGTACGACTACTGCGCCGCCCATCAGGTGGCCCATCGCCGCTGCGGCAAGATCATCGTCGCCACCGGCGAGGCGCAGCTTGAGACGCTCAGGGGCTATTGCGCATCGGCCTTGGCCAATGGCGCGGGAGCGCTCGAATGGCTGGACCGGGATGGCCTGCGCGCGCTGGAGCCGGAAGTCGCCGCGCTGGCCGGCGTGCATTCGCCGACCACCGGGATCATCGATTCCCACGGCTTCATGCTGAGCCTGTTGGGCGATCTGGAGCGCTTGGGCGGGGCGCTGGCGCTGAATGCGGAGGTCACTCGAGTGGAGCGCCATGGCGACCGACTGCGGGTGGCCGCCGCAGGCGGCGAGCTGGATGCCCGCTGGGTGGTCAACAGCGCCGGCCTTGAGGCGCCCAATGTTGCGCGGATGCTGGCGCCGAATGCGCCTGCGGCTGGCTACGCCCGGGGCCGCTACTACGCCTACAGCGGCTCGTCGCCGTTCCGACGGCTCGTGTATCCGGTGGCGGAGCCGGGCGGATTGGGCGTCCACGTCACTCTGGACCTTGGCGGCCAAGCCCGCTTCGGCCCCGACGTCTGCTGGATTGACCGCATCGACTACCGGTTTGACGACAGCGCGCGGGACGCCTTCATCCAAGCCATTCGCCGCTACTATCCGGGCTTGGACGCATCGAGGCTGCACCCCGGCTACACGGGCATTCGCCCGAAGATCAACGCGCCCGGCGCTCCGGCGGCGGACTTCCGAATCGATGGCCCGGCGGAGCACGGCGTGCCCGGGCTGGTCAACCTGCTCGGCATCGAATCGCCAGGGCTGACGGCGAGCCTCGCCATCGCCCAAGCCGTTGCCGCCATCGTCGAAGGGCGGTCTTGGAATTCAGTCTTGGCTTACTGCCGGTAGTGGCTCAGGAAGCGCGCCAATCGCCCGATGGCTTCGCGCAGCTCCTCCGTGTGGGGCAGGAAAACGATGCGGAAGTGGTCGGGCTTGGGCCAGTTGAAGCCGCTGCCTTGGATGACCAGGAGCTTTTCCTGCTGCAGAAGATCGAACGCGAAGCGCTCATCGTCGGTGATGTTGAATCGTTCCCGCGCCAGCCGGGGGAAGAAATAGAGCGCTCCTTGTGGCTTGACGCAGGACAACCCCTCGATTTCGTTCAAAAGCCGCCAGCCGAGCTCGCGTTGCTCGAACAGCCGACCGCCGGGCCGCACCAGTTCGGTGATGGATTGGTAGCCGCCCAGGGCCGTCTGCACGGCATGTTGGGTGGGCACGTTGGCGCACAGGCGCATCGACGCCAGCATGTTCAAGCCCTCCATGTAGTCGCCGGCACGATGCTTGGCGCCGCTGACCACCAGCCAGCCGGTGCGAAAGCCGGCGGCCCGGTAGGACTTTGACAGCCCGCTGAAGGTCAGCACCAGCAGGTCGTCGGCCAAGGCGGAGACCGGCACGTACTCGGCGTCGCCGTAGATGACCTTGTCATAGATCTCGTCCGCCATCAGCACCAGATCGTGGCGGCGGGCGATGGCCACCAGGCCCTCAAGCGTTGCGCGGCTGTAAACGGCCCCGGTGGGGTTGTTGGGATTGATGATGACCAGCGCCTTGGCGCGCGGGGTGATCTTGGCTTCAAGGTCGGCCAAGTCCGGCGCCCAGCCGACGTCCTCTTTGCACAGGTAGTGGACGGGCTTGGCGTCGCACAGGTTCACCGCCGCGGTCCAGAGCGGGTAGTCCGGTGCCGGGATGAGCACTTCATCGTCGATTTCGAGCAGCCCCTGCAAGGCCAGCATCAGCAGTTCCGAAACGCCGTTGCCGATGATGACGTCATCCACCTCGACCCCGGCCACCCCGAGCTGTTGGGTGTATTGCATGACGGCCTTGCGCGCCGAGTACAGGCCCTTGGAGTCGCAGTAGCCTTGGGAGCGGGGCAGGTTGTGGATCACGTCGCGCAGGATCTCCTCGGGGGCCTCGAAGCCGAACGCGGCCGGGTTGCCGACGTTGAGCTTGATGACTCGATGGCCCTCCTCCTCCAGGCGATGCGCCTCGGCCACCACCGGGCCGCGGATGTCGTAGCAGACGCCGTCAAGCTTGCTGGACTTGCGGATGGGCCGCTGGCCGTGCGGCAGCAGGCCGGTCACCTTATCCGGGCCGATGGCGTCCTGTGCTATTGTCATGTTGCCTCCGTGATCGCTTGGCGGATCGCCGCCATCCACCGAGCTTGAGGTGAAATCCCCAAACGATCAAGTAGTTAAGCGCACTCAACAGGAAGAAGCAAATGGCCAAAGTCACCAAGAGCGAGGCGCAGTGGCGCGTCCAGCTCACCCCGCAGGAGTTCCACATCACCCGCGAGGCGGGCACTGAGCCGGCCTTCAGCGGCATCTACTGCGACACCAAGACGCCCGGCGTCTATAGGTGCAAGTGTTGCGATGCGCCGCTGTTCACGTCCGCGACCAAGTACGACTCCCGCTCCGGCTGGCCGAGCTTTTACGAACCCATTGCTGCGGATGCCGTGGCCACCCGGGAGGACAACAGCCTGATGATGCGCCGCATTGAGGTGCTTTGCGCCGCCTGCGACGCCCATCTCGGCCACGTCTTCCCGGATGGCCCGCCGCCCACCGGCCTGCGCTACTGCATGAACTCCGCTTCGTTGTCCTTGGCGCCGACGGAATAGGGGCCCGTGCTCAGTAGTGGCTCAGTTTGAGTTTTCGGTAGTTGCTCAGTTTGCCTTTGGCTGGGCTTGAGTGGTTGGCGCTCTGACGGGCGTCACTGCGAGGGCAGGATGCCCTCGCTCCGGGGCGAGGTGCCCACTTCAGGTGAGGCTCCCGGAGCGAGGGCGTCCCGCCCTTGACCGAGTCAAGACGACGATTTAAGTCAAACTGAGCCACTACCCAGCTCTCCATCAGATTGATGGAGAGCTGGCATCCTGAACCACAAGCCGGACGGACGCGATGGCGCTCCGCAGCCCGAGGAAGCGTTCGTCGCGCACTGTGCAGGCACGGAGACATTTCGGAACCTGACCGCGCAACGGCAGCGGAGTTTCCCGCAAGCGAAACTCCCACGGACCTTTGGTCCGCCGCGACCGTCAGGTCGCGCCTTGACGGAGCTGGCATTCCCGTGGGCCTACCGCCCCTGCAGCAGGTTGGCGGGCGCGTACTGGTCCGTCAGCACCCGGGTGTCCCTCGGCCAATCGATCTCGCTCTTCAGGCGCCGGGGATAGCTGCGGATGTCGATGCCGTAAGGGGCCAGGGACTTGTCCAGCGCCGCCGCCCGGGCGTTGAGGGCCATCAGGCTGGGCAGTTGCGCCTTGGTGGCCAGAATGACGCGGTTGCCGCTGCTGGGCAGCTTCAGGTTGAGGAAGGGGCCGAAAACGTCGAAGTAGGTCGCCGATTCGTGGTCGTAGAGCTGGCTGACGGCAAAGGTGTTGGCGGCGAGCGCGCCATCCGCGCTGAGCAGCGCTCTGACGTCGGCGAGGTATTCGCGGGTCATGAGGTGTTCGGGAATGTAGTCGGCCCCGAATGCGTCAAGCAGGATGAGGTCGTAGCTGCGGCCAGCGGCCACCGCCCGCCGGGTGAACACCCGGGCGTCCTTGACGTGGACCTTGAGCCGTTCGCTCTCGGCAAACCCGAAGTGGCGCTTCGCCACCCTGACCACCGCGGGATCGATTTCCACCGCATCCAGCCGGGCGTCGGGATAGATCCCCGTCAACGCCATCGGCAGCGTCCCGCCGCCGAGGCCGACCACCAGGATCCGCTGCGGTTGCGGGCCGAGCAGCAGCGCTGCCATCATCATCCGGGTGTAGGCTAGGACCATGCGCTCCGGGCGGCGCTCATCCAGGCACGACTGGTTGCGCTGCGCTCGCCGCAGGCTGAACTGCAGGCATAGGGTTCGGCCCTGCTTGACCACTAGGATCGTCTGGTAGAGCGAGCGTTCCCGATGCATGACCTCGGCCCAGGCTGATGGAAGCAGCAGCGCCAGTCCCAGCAACCCCAAGGCGAACCGGTGCCGCTTCGAGACCATTGGTCGAGGGCGGTACGCCGTGCGAACCTTCGGTTCGCACTGGCGTTTCGCTGACGCGAAACTGTCGTCGAAAAAGGCAGGGCTCCCCGGAGCGTGCCGCCCTCGGACGGCGCGAAGCGCCGTCACTTGCGCATCCTCGCAACCGCCAACGCGGTGGCGCCGGCCAGCACCAAGGCTGCGGTCAGCAGGGCGAGAATGGTGTTGATCTCCCACCACAGCACGAAGTAGAAGCTGGTGCCTAGGGTGCCTAGGGCGCTGCCGGCGGTGGAGGTGAAGTACAGGCGCCCGGCGATGCTGCCGGACTCCTCGGTGGTGCGCACCAGCAGGCGCACGGCGTAGGGCGATATCATGCCGAGCAGCACCGTGGGCGGCACGAACAGCAGCATCGAGGCCGCCAATGAGCCGTAGCGCGGGTCTTCGATGGCGTGGAAGATCCAGTTCATAGCCGCTTCGCTGAAGTAGGCCAACGGGTACAGCAGGCCCGCGCCCCCAAGGAACAGGCCCGCGAACTTGGCCAGCGAGGGCGAGCGCAGCGACCAACGGCCGCCGGCCAGGTAGCCCAAGGCAAGGCTCGCCATGAACACCGTGATGATGCTGCCCCAAACATGGATGCTGCCGCCGAAGTAGGGGGCCAGCATCCGCCCGCCGAGCAGTTCAAAGGACATGATGACGAAGCCGCCAACGAAGGCGAGGCTTGAGACGAGTGCCGACAAGCGGGCAATCCACCCTGCGTGAGGTCGCCCAGTGTACAAACGGGCCTATGCAATTTCCAACTTGCGCGCCCGCGGAGCGGGCGCGGTTGGAGTTTCGCTGGCGCGAACTCCGGTATTGGCTCAGTTTGAAAGCGGCTGGGCCGCTGCGCCCCTAGCGCGTCAATCCAATCCTTGGCTTTGGGGACGAAGGCTGCTTGTTGGATGGCGGGTCAACGGACTCAATGAAGTCGTTTAGAGCCGTCATGAAAGCGTAGTCCTTGGTCGTCTCCGATCCGCCGGGCGCTGGGCTGGCGTGGATTTTCCATGCGTTGCCGAAATGGCGCTCCGCGCTGCGCATGTGCGTCCGGGCCATGAGCCATTGGGCGGATTGCGGGTGCCTGTCGCTCATGAACTGGCGCCTTGAAGGGGGATTCCGTCGCGTAGTGCAATGGAGTCGCGTAGTGCAATGGAAAGGAACCGCTTGCTGCATCGGCTGGCATCCAAGATGTCCACGGGCACGCCCAGCCCCCAACAGATGCCCTCCGCCGCGTTCATGGCCGTCCTCACGGTTTCCTTCGGGAAGTAGGCGAGAAGGTCGATGTCACTCTCCGCATGGATGTCGTTTGTGGCGACGGAGCCGAAAACCACATAGCTTCCCTTGTGCTTGGCCGCTTCCACTGTGAGCAGGCGGATGGCTTCCCCAATGGCCTCGGATCGCCGGTTCAGCGCTGCGGCGTTGCGCTCGGCCAGCGTGACGATTCTCATGGCGGGGCTGTTCGGGGCAGGGCGGACATGATGTTACTGTAGTGGGTGAGGTCTCAAGTTTCAAACTGCGCCATTGCCGAGCCATTGCCGAACTGCGCCCCCGTTGTCTTTGCTGGCGGTGTTGGTTCTAATGCGCCGCCAATCACGCTGGATTCCGACCCGTGGGTCAGTTGACGCATCTCGAACGCTTGGAGGCAGAGAGCATCCACATCATGCGCGAGGTGGCCGCCCAGGCCGCCCGCCCGGTGATGCTCTACTCCATCGGCAAGGACTCCTCGGTCATGCTGCACTTGGCGTTGAAGGCCTTTCATCCGTCGCCGCCGCCGTTCCCGTTGCTGCATGTGGACACCGGCTGGAAGTTCCGGGAGATGATCGAGTTTCGCGACCGGCGGGCTCGGGAACTCGGCTTGGAACTCATCGTTGCGCAGAACCGGGAAGGCTTGGCGGCCGGCATCAATCCGATCACCCACGGCGCCGGCGCGCATACCGACCTGATGAAGACCCAAGCGCTCAAGCAGGCCTTGGATGCCCACCGTTTCGATGCGGCCTTCGGCGGCGCGCGGCGCGATGAGGAGAAGTCCCGGGCCAAGGAGCGGATCTTCTCCTTCCGCAACGCCCAGCATCGGTGGGATCCCAAGAACCAGCGCCCGGAGCTGTGGAACCTCTACAACGGCCGGGTGCGCGACGGGGAGAGCATGCGGGTCTTT
The DNA here is from genome assembly GCA_026709365.1 of Gammaproteobacteria bacterium. Lineage (GTDB taxonomy): Bacteria > Pseudomonadota > Gammaproteobacteria > Pseudomonadales > Azotimanducaceae > Azophilus. The sequence goes on along the minus strand of JAPOTD010000035.1, from coordinate 10,121 downwards.
CCCCTGTCCAACTGGACCGAGCTCGACGTTTGGCTCTACATCCACCAGGAGGGCATTCCGGTCGTGCCGCTGTACTTCGCGGCCGAGCGGCCCGTGGTCGAGCGGGACGGCCAGCTCATCATGGTCGATGACGGGCGCCTTCCCCTGTCCGAAGGCGAACGGCCGCGCTTGACGAGGGTGCGCTTCCGCACCTTGGGCTGCTATCCCTTGACGGCCGCCGTTGCGTCCGATGCCGCGGACGTGCCGGGCGTCATCCAGGAAATGCTGACGGCTCGAACCTCGGAGCGCCAAGGCCGCCTGATCGACCATGACGAGGCGGCGTCGATGGAGAGGAAGAAGCGGGAAGGCTACTTCTGATGGCGACGGCGGACATTCAGGCCTATCTGCGGGAACAGGCGGCCATGACCACCCTGCGCTTCCTGACCTGCGGCAGCGTGGACGACGGCAAGAGCACGCTCATCGGCCGGCTGCTGTTCGATGCCCAATTGATTTTCGATGACCAGTTGACGGCGCTGGAAGCGGACAGCCGGCGCCACAGCAGCCAAGGCGGGGCCATCGATTTCGCCCTGCTGGTGGATGGCTTGGCGGCGGAGCGCGAGCAGGGCATCACCATCGACGTGGCCTACCGTTACTTCGCCACCGCCAAGCGCAAGTTCGTGGTGGCGGACGCGCCGGGCCACGAACAGTACACGCGCAACATGGCCAGCGGCGCTTCGCATTCGGACTTGGCCGTCATCCTGGTGGATGCCCGCAAGGGCGTGCTCACCCAGACCCGCCGGCACAGCGCCATCGCCTCGCTGTTCGGCATCCGCCAGTTCCTGCTGGCGGTCAACAAGATGGACTTGGTGGGCTACGACCAAGGGGTTTTCGCCGCCATCGAGGCCGAGTACCGGGCGTTTGCCGCCGAACTCGGCGACATCGCCGTCCACGCCCTGCCCATATCGGCCTGGCAGGGCGACAACGTCACCGAACCCAGCCCAGCCATGCCCTGGCATGAGGGGCCGGCCTTGCTGCCTTTTCTTGAAGAGGTGGCGGTTGAGCCGAGCGGCGGCCAGGGCGCCTTCCGCCTGCCGGTGCAGTGGGTAAACCGACCCAACCTGGACTTTCGGGGCTTTAGCGGCACGGTTGCGGCAGGTGCCGTGCGGCCCGGGGACGAGGTGGTGGCCTTGCCGTCGGGGGTTGGCTCCCGAGTGGAGCGCATCCACACCTATGACGGCGATCTGGACCAAGCTTCAGCCGGTCAGGCGGTGACCCTGACCCTGGCGGACGAGATTGACGTAAGCCGCGGCGACGTGCTCTGCCATGCGACGCAGCTGGCGCAACTGTCCGACCAGCTGGCCGTGCATTTGCTGTGGATGAGCGAGGACGACCTCATCCCCGGCCGCCAGTACCGCTTGAAGAGCGCCGCCCGAACGCTGGACTGCGTGGTGACCGAGCTCAAGCACGCCGTCAACATCAATACCTTGGAGACCCAGGCGGCGAAGAAGCTGGCCTTGAATGAGGTGGGGGTGGCCAACATCAGCCTAAGCGAGCGGCTGGCCTTCGACCCGTTTCAGGACAGCCCGACGATGGGCGGCTTCATCCTCATGGACCGGCGCTCCAACGCCACCGTTGGGGTGGGCACCTTCGACTTCTCCCTGCGCCGTGCGGACAACCTGGCCTGGCAGGCGCTGACCATCGACAAGGCCCGCCGGTCCGCGCTTAAGCACCAACGGCCCTGCGTGGTTTGGCTGACGGGCCTGTCAGGCTCCGGCAAATCGACCATCGCCAACCTGCTTGAGGCGCGGCTGCATGACCTGCACCGGCACACCTATCTCCTGGACGGGGACAATGTGCGCCATGGACTGAACCGAGACCTCGGCTTCACCGAAGCCGACCGGGTGGAGAACGTGCGCCGCATTGGCGAAACCGCCAAGCTCATGGTCGATGCGGGCTTAATCGCCATCGTCGCCTTCATCTCCCCTTACCGTTCCGAACGGCGCATGGTGCGGGAGCTGTTGGATGAAGGCGAGTTCATCGAGGTGTTCGTCAGCACCCCGTTGGAGGTCTGCGAAGCGCGCGACCCCAAGGGCCTCTACAAGAAGGCTAGGGCGGGCGAAATCGAGAACTTCACCGGCATCGACGCCGAGTACCAGCCGCCGCTTCGCGCCGAGCTGGTCCTCGACACCGTGGCCATGACCGCCCAGGAGAATGCCGAAGCCATCCTCGACCACCTGCGTGGCGCCGGGGTGCTGGAGGTTTGACCGGCTCACAAGTAAACGCCGAACTCCAGGCCGACCGTGCGCGGACGGCTCACCACCCAACGCGGCCGTCCGGGGGTCTCGGCGGCGATGGAGCGGCTGTCCCCCAAGTTGGCGATCTTGTCGGTCAGGTTGCGCACGAACAGCCCGACCTTGTAGCGTTCGTTGGACAGCCCCGCGCGCAGCCCGATCTGCTCGTAGGAGGCCCGCGAGCGCGGCTGGGCGTTGACGAAGGACAGGCTGCGGTCAACGTAGCTTAGGTCCAGGCGCACGAACAGGTCCATGTCCAGCAGCGCGTCCGGGACGAGATAGTCCACCACCAGGGAGGCGGTCCACTCGGGCACGAACTGCAGGGGGTCGCCGTCCTGGTTGACGCCCGCAACGGTTTCGGTGAACTCGGCGTCGGTGTAGCCGACGTTCAGGGCCAGATTGAGGTTGTCCATCGGCCGGGCGGTCAGTTCGAGTTCAACGCCCCGGCTGCGGGCGGCGCCGAAGTTGCCGCGGAACTGGAATCCGCAGATTAGCTGAATCTGCTGCTGGATGTTGTCGAAATCGATGTGGAAGACCGTCGCGTTCAGCCGCACCGCCCCGTTCAGGTCGGTCTTGACGCCAGCTTCGTAGCTGATCAGGTCGTCGGATGCGTAGGCGCCCGTATCGACATCCTGAAGTCCGAGTTCGGCAAGGTTCTCCGGGCACCCCAGCGTATTCGGTATGGGGCTGTTGGCGCCGCCGAGACGGAACCCCTCGGCAACGGATGCGTACAGAAACACGTCATCGGTGGCTTGGAACTCCAACGCGCCCTTGAAGATGAACCCGTCCTCGCTCTGCTTGCCCTCGATCGCCGGGATGTTGGTGAGCGGCTCGTCCTCGCCGAGCGGCTCGCCGGCCGCGAGGCCCGCTTGACGGTCCGTGAACTCGACGGTGGTGTCGAACCATCGCGTTCCGAACACGATGCTGAAACGGTCGGTGAGGTCGAACGTGGCCTCGCCGAAGATGCCGATCTCCTCAATGTCGGTGGGGGTGTGGTTGGTGAAGACCAGATCGCCGTACGGCCAGATTTCCTCAAGCGGGCCGGGAATGCCCAACGTGCGCTGGAGTTCGGCGAAGTTGTCGTTCAGGCCCCGGGCGTAGTTCCGCGGCTGGAACGACTCCACGTCCTTGGTGTCTTGGTAGAAGGCGCCGGCGACGAAGTTCCACGGGCCGTCCAGGTCGGAAGCGAAGCGCGCCTCCTGCACGAAGGTCTCGAAGTTGAGTTCCTGAAAAATCGGCGAGGTCACCGGCCGGACGCCGATGACGCTGAACAAGCCGAATCCCTCGTCCTCGCTCGGCAGCGCCTGCAGGAAGTTGATGAAGGAGCCGCTGGCCTCCACCTCGAAGGTCTTGCGGTCGAACCAGGACGTGGCCGAGGTGAATTCGCCTTGGTCGGTGGCGTAGTTCAGGTTCAAGGTGTACAGGGTCCACTCGTCCTCGCCGCCCTCGTCCACGTCGAAATCGCGGTTGTGGTCGAAGTTGCCCGGCTCGATGTCGGCCAGCGGAAAGCCGTCAAGATCGGTCTTCTGGTGCAGGATGCGCGCCCTGATGGACAGCGCATCGGTCGGCTCGGCCAGCAGATCCGCCTGGACCGCTCGCACCTGCTGGGAATCCACGTCTTCGATCACCGAACGCGGCGCCCCGGCCAGGGTTGCGGGCGCCCCGAGATGGTCGGCAATCGTGCCCACCCGCCGGTCGAAGACGCCGGCGCGATCCTCGTGCAGCCCTGAGAACCGGGCCGCGACCCGCTCGCTGAAGGGCACGTTGACCGAGCCTGAGACCAGGTGGTTGAGATCGTCCGAGCGCCTGCTGCCCGACAGTTCCCCGCGAACCCAGCCCGCAGTGCCGTCGAAGTCGGGCTTCCTCGTGATCTGCCGGATCGTGCCGCCGAGGGAGCGGGCGCCGTAGAGGGTGCCCGACGGCCCCCGCAGCACCTCGATGCGTTCGAGATCGAGGATTCTGGGATCGATGGTTTCGGTGATCGGCGTATCGTCGATGTAGAAGCCGGTGGTGTTGGTGCCCTGGATGCCGCGCAGGGAAATGGTCCGGTTGGAGAGAACGCCGTCGGTCGCGGCGCCGAAGGACAGGTTGGGGATGGTCACCGCGTAGTCGAAGAACTCCGTCAGGCCCCGCTCCCGCAACTCGTCGCCGGAGATGGACGACACGCTCAAGGGCAGGGACTGGGCGGACTCCGCCCGCTTGGTGGCGGTGACGATGATCTCCTCGAGCACCGGCTGCGCCCGGATGTCCGCGGGAGCCGCGAGCGCGATCAAGACGGCAAGGATCCAAAACTGCCGATGTGTGGACTTCGGATGAATGCGCATGGCTGGGTCTCCTCTCGCACCGTTGAAGTAGGTCGTTGCACCCGGGTTTGGGCTTTGCGCGGCACCCGGCATCGGGTGCCGCGTTCGCTGTTTGGGCGCCACTATCGCAATTTGGGTGACATTATAGACGCGACCGTGATCGGGGCGGTCAGGAATTTCTCCGTTCCGCAGGACGGACGCGACCGTGATCGGCGCGGTCAGGAATCTCTCCGTTCCGCAGGCACTGTCCAATCGACAGGCATCCGGCGAAAGTCGAAGAACGGTTGGGTGTCTCCCTCGCTGATGGCTTCCTGCACCTGCCGGTAGAACTCGCTCCCGGCTTGGTCTGAGAAGGTGATCCGGATGCGATCGGCTTCCTCGGCGCATGCCGGGCGCTGGCAATATTCCGGGAAGGCGGTCTCGCCCGCGTGGCCGGATGCGTAGCCCTTGGCAAAGGTCTGCTTGAGGATGCCGAAGCCGTCGTTCCGCACTAGGGTTTCGCCTCGGGAATGTCCCCCCATCGCCTTCATTCGGGCGACGAAGGCGTCAAGGTCGTAGCAGTCGTAGGCGACGTGCTGGCAGGAGTGGTCGCCGTGTTTCTCCACGAAGCTCGTGACTTGGGACTTCTCCGCCCGGTCTATGCCCTCAATGAGCGCGATGCCGAACTCGCCATAGTCAATGCACCAGATCTTCATGCTGCTGTTGGGGTCGCCGGGGCGGGCATCGTCGATGCGCTTGATCAATGTGCCGCCCTCGACCTCGATGTGGAACCAAGCCCACTTCTCCATGTTGCCAGGGGCCACGGCGTAGGAGACATGATCGATTTTCTTGAGATGGGACATCGAGGACTCCGGCTGCGGTTTAGCGCACCAGTGTACGCGCACGTCGGCGCAAATTGCCTGACAATTCCATCGACTTGGGATATAAGAGCGCAGGGAAACGTCAGTTTACGGGCAATGTTTGCGGGAAAAGTGCGGCATGGACAGCTTTGACGCTCGAATAGTTCGTGAGCTGGAGCGCGATGGACGGCTTAGTTGGGTCAAGCTGGCGGGCAAGGTCAACCTGTCGGCGAGCGCCTGCCAGAGACGGGTGGAGGCATTGCAGTCACGCGGCCTGATTGAGCGATTCACGGTTTTGCTCAACGAGGCCGCCTTGGGATACGGCGTCAAGGCCTTCGTGGCGGTAAGCATCGACCGCCAAGATCCGGCAGCCGCGCGGGAGTTCCGCCGCTGGGTCGCCGGCCATCGCCTTGTGCAGGCCTGCCATATGCTGTCGGGCGCGGACGATTTCATGCTGGAAGTGGTGGCGGAGGACTTGGAGTCCTTGGGCCGCTTCCTCGATGGAGAGTTGTTGAGCCAGCCCGCGGTTAAGGACGCTTCCTCCTCGATCGTGCTCGGAAAGGTCAAGTCGAGGGAAACCGCCGTTTCCTTTTGAATTGATGTGAGTCACGCCAAGGTTTCCAGAAAGTCCTTGGCGGGCATGGCGCGAATGCCGTCCGGCGCAACGAAGGTCTTCTGGCCGTCAAGCGCGATCTGCACGGCTTCGGCGGTGGGGAAGCGCGTCTTGAGGTAGCGCAGGGGGCGATCGATGGCGCGGTCCCGGAGCTTGCATTCGACGAGCAGGATGGGCTGGCGGTGCTCGGTGACCACGAAGTCCACCTCCCGGCGGTCCACGTCGCGGAAGAAGCGCAACTCCAGCTCCCGGCCGCGGGCGTCCTGTTCGAAGTTCACCCACTTCAACAGGTGGCAGGCGACTAGGTTCTCGAATCGCGCCCCTCGGTCGCGCACCACTGACCAGTCGAAGTGGTAGTGCTTGCGCGCCTGCTTGACCGCACGGATGCGGGGGGCGCCGAATGGCGGCAGCCGAAAGATCGCGAACAGTCGCTCCAAGGCGTCAAGCCAGGCGGCCAACGTCTTGTGGGCCACCTGCAAGTCCTCGCGCAGCGCATTGACGGAGAGCGGCGATCCCACCAGATCGGGCAAACGAAGCATGGTTTCCTCAAGTAGGCTGAGGTGGCGGATGTCGGTCAGCGCGGCGACCTCCTCCTCCACGAGCCTGGAACGATGCGCTCGCGACCAGCGCTGCGCCTCGATTTCGTCGCCGCTAAGGAAGGGTTCGGGGAAGCCGCCAAGCCGCATCAGATCCTCCAGAGCGTTCGGATAGCCGGCCTCGGCGACGGAGAATGGGTGCAGATGCAGGAGATGGTAACGTCCCTGCAAGGATTCGCCGCCAAAACCGAACAGTTCCAGCCGCCCGCTGCCAGTGACCAGAATGCGCTGTTGCGGCGGTTTGCCGTCGTAGATGCCCTTGAGGAAGTCTCGCCAGCGGCGGTACTTGTGGATTTCGTCAAAGATCCATAAATCCGCCGCTGGCAGTTCCCGGCGCATGATGCGTTCGCGGTCGGCTGCGATGTCCCAATTCAGGTAGCCGTGCTCGGCATTGGGCAGCCTCTTGGCCAAAGTCGTCTTGCCGACTTGGCGGGGACCCGCCACGAACACCATCTTGCGCTTAAGGTCATGATGAACCTGATCGACTAGATAGCGCTTGGATGGGGCCATTGGGAGAAAATACGACTAATTTCAACTCTAGTCAAAATTACTCGCGAGTCATTTTGACCGGTCGCAGCAGAACTCGCGTCCTTAGCGCCCTTGCCAATTCGGCGGCCGCTTCTCGGCGAATGCCTTGGGGCCCTCAATGAAGTCCTCGCTTTTGACCATCACTCGCACCGAATCGTAGGCGGCGCGCATGGACTCCTCCAGGGATGCCGTGCTCAAGCTGCGGTACACCACGTCTTTGCTGGCTCGGATCGACAGCGGCGCGCACTGGCAGATTTGGCTGGCCCAGTCCCGCGCCTCCGCCATCAGCTTGTCGTGGGGCGCCACGGCATTGACGAAGCCGAGCGCCTTGCCTTCCTCGGCGCTGACGTGGCGACCGGTGAGAATCATCCCCAGCGCCCGCTTGACGCCGATCTGCCGGGGCAGGCGGTTGAGGCCGCCGGCCAGGGCCGCCAGGCCAACCTTGGGCTCGGGCAGCGCGAACAGGGCCTTGTCGGAGGCGATGATGAGGTCGCAGGCCAGCGCGATCTCAAAGCCGCCGCCCATGGCAACGCCGTTGACGGCGGCGATCACGGGCTTTTGCAGGTCGAAGCGGGAGGTCAGGCCGGCGAACCCCTTGGGCATGGGCAGCCGCTCGCCGCCCTCGGCTTGGTGGCGCAGGTCGTTGCCTGCGGAGAAGCCCCGGCCTGCGCCGGTGATGATGGCCACCCACAGGTCGTCGTCGGCGGCGAAGTCGTCGAAAACCTCGCCGAGTTCGACGTTGGCTGGCGGGTGCAGGGCGTTCAGGCGTTCCGGCCGGTTGAGGGTGACGGTCATAATGTGGTCGGATTTTTCGATGGTGCAGTACTTGGGCATGGATCCTCTCTCGCTGGAATGAAAGTGTGACTGGTTGGGTACGGCATTTTGTCATAGCCGAGGCGCTGACGCGCAGCAAGCGAACCGCCATCTCACCGCACGGCAACCGGGGGCGGGAAGGGCGCTGCGCGTCGCCCGAGGGCGGCAAGCCCTCCATGCAAGCGACCGGCAAGGCCTGTCGGGCCAACGCAGCCCCAATGGGAGCCGACTTGCGCCCTCATGCGCGTTCGCGCCCTTCCCGTGGCCTCTCTTTCGTCTCGAATCGGCTTTGGGCCATGCGGGCCGCGGCCTTGCCGCTTGGCGTGATGGCGCTCGGCGCCTGCGACTCGCAGCCGGCCTACCAACACTATCGCGGCGAGGCCATGGGCACCGAAGTGGCGCTGACCCACGTGGGTTGCGCGGGCGACGTGGGGGCGGCTGTCATGGACGAGCTCCAGCAGGTGGATGCGCAACTGTCCACTTGGCGGCCGGACTCCGAGGTGGCGCGCTTCAACGCCAGCGCAGCCGGGGATTGGCTTCCCGTTTCCGCGCCGGTTGCGGCGCTGGCGATTGAAGCGTTGGCGCTCTCGCGCCGCTCCGCCGGCGCATTCGACGTGACCGTCGGGCCCTTGGTGCAACTCTGGGGCTTTGGTTCCGAGGCCCCTGCCAACGGGGCCGCGCCGACCGCTGATGCGGTTGCCGCGGCGATGCGACGGGTCGGCTGGCGGAACCTGGAGGCTCGGCCCGCACCGCCGGCGTTGCGCAAGCGCCTTGAGGGACTGTCCTTGGATTTCTCCGCCATCGGCAAGGGCCGGGGCGTTGACCGCGTGGGCGAGCGCTTGGAGTCCCTCGGCTGCCGCAGCTACTTGGTCGATATCGGCGGCGAAGTGCGCACCTTGGGCCTTGGGCCCAAGGGCGGGCCGTGGCGGATTGGCATTGAGCAGCCCGACGGCAGCCCCCCCAAGTGGGTTCTGCGGCTCTCGGGCCATGCGGCGGCCACCTCGGGCGACTACCGGAACTTCCGTCTGCTGGACGGACGGCGGGCGAGCCACGCCATCGATCCCCGCACCGGGGCGCCGGTCCTGCATACCTTGGCCTCAGTGACCGTGGTGGCGGCCAGCGCCGCCCAAGCGGACGGGCTGGCGACGGCGATCTTGGTGCTCGGCCCTGATGCGGGCTGGCGCTTTGCCCGCCGCGAGCGTGTGGCCGCCCTGCTGCTGGTGCGCGGCGCAAGTGGCATCGAGCATCGCTATACTGAATCCATGAGCCGGTTTCTTGAGCCTTGAGCTTGCTTGCCTTTGAACTTGGCCTGCGCTACGCCTTTGCGCGCCGCGGCTCCGGCGCGCTGATCGGCGGGGTGGCGGTGGCCGGGCTGTCGCTCAGCGTTGCCGTGCTGGTGGTGGTGCTGTCGGTGATCAACGGCTTTGAGCGCGAGTTGCGCGAGCGGGTCTTCGGCGTCCTGCCCCATGCCGGGCTTTGGGGCGATCAGCCGTTCGTGCCCAGTGACTTGGCGGCGGCAAAGCTGCGCGCCGTTCCGGGCGTGCTGGGCGCGGCGCCGATCATTCAGGGATCGGGCCTGGCGGTGGGCAGCGACCAAGTGCAGGCGGTGCTGCTGACCGGCCTGGAACCATCGACCTATCGGCAGGTCTCCGGCATGGAGGCGTTTCTCGGTGCGCCGGGCGCAGCAACCCTGGAGACGCTGCAGCCGGGCCGTTTCGGTGTCATTTTGGGCGCTCGCGTGGCTTCCCGGCTGGGCGTCGGCGTTGGCGATCCGGTGCGGTTGATGCTGCCCTTGGGTTCCCTGACGCCGGCGGGCGTGCTGCCCCGGCAGAAGCGCTTTCAGGTGGTGGCCTTGCTGCGCTCCGGATCTGAACTCGATGGCCGCGCGGCGTTCATCCACTTGGCCGACGCCCAGCGGCTGTTTCGATTGGGCGAGCGGGTGGATGGCTATCAGCTGCGCTTCGCCGACTTGCATGATGCCGACGCACTGGCCGCCTTGGCCGCGCGGCGCTTGGGCGAGGACCGTTTCTTCGCTCGCACTTGGCGGCACTCCCACGGCAACCTGCATCGGGCGATTGGCGCCCAGAAGGCCACCCTGTTCGTGCTGCTCGCCTTCCTCGTCGGCGTTGCCGCGTTCAACCTGATCTCCACCTTGGTCA
>JAPOTD010000007.1:17776-186761 GCA_026709365.1 Gammaproteobacteria bacterium | reverse complement strand
GTGGCTCGTTCGTGCGAGGGGCGGGCCCCCCGCACACCCCAGGCTGAAGGCTCCTTCATGCGAGGGGCGGACCCCTCGCGCACCCCAAGCTGAAGGCTCCGCGACCCCGAACTTGTGCGATACTCGCTTCATGTCCGGAGATATTGTCACCGTCGATGCGACCGGCCTTACCTGTCCGATGCCGCTGCTCAAGGCCAAGAAGGCGCTGAACGGGATGGTGGCCGGTGAGCGCTTGCGCGTGCTGGCAACGGATCCCGGCTCGGTGCGGGATTTTGAAGTGTTTTCGGCACAAAGCGGGCACAAGCTGCTTGAGTCAAGCCAGGAAGGGGGCACCTACCGCTACCTGCTCGAGAGGAAGTAGCTGCGCGCACCTTTGGTGCGCGTTGGAGTTTCGCTAACGCGAAACTCCGCGCTCGTCGCGTAGGCCGGGTTCCGATATCTTTCTGAGCCCGTGCGAACTGACGTTCACACATGTAGTTTCGCTGACGCGAAACTCCTGTCAGGTCGAACGGTCCCGCAGGCACTCCGGACCCTTCCAACTTAGGGCTCGGTTTCGGCTTCCAAGGCTTCGGCGGCTTCCAGCCAGCGCTGTTCGGCAGCCAGGAAGTCGCGGCGCAGGGTAGCGGAGCGGGCCAAAGTGGCTTCAAGGTCAGCGGCGGCGGTCTGCCGGTAAGTTTCCGGGTCAGCGATCTGCGCCTCCACGGCCTTTAGCGCCGCACTAAGCGTTTCCATGCGCCGCTCATGGCGTCTCACCTCCTGCTGCAGTTGGCGACGGGCGGCGCGGCGCTCGGCAGCGGCGCGGCGCAGGGCTTTCCGGTTCGGTGCTGAGCCGCCCTGCGGGACGGGCTGCGTCGCCCCGGCCTCGGGGATGCGGGCGACTTGCTCCCGGCGTCTTGCCGCATAGGCATCGAGGTCATCCGGGTAGGTCGATAGGCGCCCGTCCTCAATGAGCCAAAGCTCGTCGATGGCTCGCTGCAGCAGGGTTCGGTCATGGGCCACCAGAACCACCGCGCCGGAGTAGTCCTGCAGGGCGAGAGCCAAGGCGTCGCGCATCTCCAGGTCCAAGTGGTTGGTGGGTTCGTCGAGCACCAGCAGGGCGGGACGGCGCAAGGCGATCAGCGCCAGCACCAAGCGCGCCTTCTCGCCGCCGGAAAGGCTGCCCGCCGCACGGCCAATCATGTCCGCCCCGAAGCCCCACTGGCCGAGGTAGTTGCGCGCCTGCTGCTCGCGCCAGCCGGGCTGCGCCCGTTCGATGTGCTGCATGGGCGAATGCCGCTGCTCCAAGTCCTCGAGTTGATGCTGGGCGAAGTAGCCCACTTGGGCATGGCGGCCGCGCACGACTTCCCCGGAGAGCGGGGCCAGCGTTCCCTCCAGGCACTTCAGGAAAGTCGATTTGCCAGCGCCGTTGGCACCGAGCACGCCGATGCGGGCGCCCGGCAGCAGCGACTGGCTGATGCCGCTGATGACCGGCCGCCCGCCGTAGCCGAGGTCCACATCGCGCAGGCTGATCAGCGGATGGGACATTCGATCCGGCGCGCCGAAGGCGAAGGAGTAAGGACTTCGCGCCTGCACCGCCGCCACCCGCTCCATGCGCTCCAGCGCCTTGATGCGGCTCTGCGCCTGCTTCGCCTTTGACTCCTTGGCGCGAAAGCGGCGGATGAACTGCTCCATGTGGGCAATCTCGCGCTGCTGGGCTTCATGTTGGCGATGCTGGCGCGCCAGGGCGTCGGCCCGCTGCCGCTCGAAGGCGGAGTAGCCGCCGCGGTACAGGGTAGCCTGCCCGCCTTCGATGTGCAGGCTGTGGGCGGTGGCACGGTCCAGGAACTCGCGGTCGTGGGCAATGACCATCAGGGTGCCGGGAAAGCGGCGCAGCCAGCCCTCCAGCCAGAGCGTCGCTTCCAGATCCAAGTGGTTCGTGGGTTCGTCGAGCAGCAGCAGGTCCGCCGGGGCCATCAGCGTCCTCGCCAAGTTCAGGCGGATGCGCCAGCCACCGGAGAAGGCGGCGTGCGGCTTGCTGAACTCGTCGGGCGCGAAGCCCAAGCCGTGCAGAATGGACCCGGCTTGGGCGGGGGCTTGGTAGCCGCCGAGGTCGTCGAAGCGCATGTGCAGCTCCGCCACCCGCTCCGGGTCGCCGTCCGGGTCGGCGGCGGCGATTGCGGCTTCCACGCGCCGCAGCGCCCGGTGTCCGTCGAGCACGAATTCCAAGGCCGGCCGCTCGCTGGGCGCCAGATCCTGCGCCAGGTGCTCAACCCGCCAGCTTCGGGGCCGAAGCAGGTCGCCGCTCTCCGGATGCAGGTGTCCGCGGATCAACCCAAAGAGCGTCGTCTTGCCGACCCCGTTGCCGCCAACCACGCCGACCTTCTGCCCCGCATGCACGGTAAAGGCCAGCCCTTCGAAGATCGCCCGCTCGGCCCTCCGGAAAGTGACATCCAAGGTTTGCAGCACGGCGCTGCGGATCGCTGGCCGGTGAGCCGGTCAGGCGGAAAGACGGCGAGGCTGCGGGCCTGCGGGCCACCCAACCAAGGCGGGCTCCTGGCTCCCCGAGACCAGCGCCGCCTTCCCGGGGATGCCGTGGCGGGCTTCTCGGGACGGGCGCCCGGCGGCCAAGGGGCGGGGTTGGGCGACCGCTGACGGCAACTGCTCCTCGACCCAATTGACCAGCGCCCGCCAGGCGGTCATTTCCTTGCGGGCGGCACGGACATCAAACAGGTCCGCCACCCCAAGGCCGGCTCCCATCGCCTCGCCGTACAGCGGGCTGTCGCGCAGGGTGACGGCCACGGGGACATCCAGGCAGCGCAGGAAGTGCATCAGGCGGGCCTGCGCCGGGCTGTTGGCCTGCGCCCGGTTGGCGATCACGCCGACCGGGAGCGGCGTGGCGCGGAACTTGGGGTTGGTCATGAGCGCGGTGATGAACCGCTCGCCGGCCCGAATGTCGATGGCCGACGGCAGCACCGGCACCAGGATCAGGTCGGCCATCTCGACCAACGCGCCGGCACCCAGCGCGCAGCCGCGGTCCGGCCCATCGATGACGATGCGGTCCAACGCGGGCGCCCCATCGGCGCGCACTTCGGCTCCGCGCATCTCGACTTGGGGCGCATCCGCAGGCCGCTGCCCGGCCCAGTAGGCCCCTGAGCCTTGGCCATCATTGTCAACCAAACCCACGGCCACGCCCCGCACTGCGTAGGCAGCGCAAAGGTTGGTGGCCACCGTGGTCTTGCCGCAGCCGCCCTTGGCGTTGACGACCAATATTCGGCGGCAACGCGCCGGTTTTGGCGCTTGCGCCATTTGCGTTTTCAAGTGTCACCCCCGCATCTGACGGCGGAGTTCATTCCCGGGGGCTGACTATAGCACCGCCAATGTGGCTTTGTCTTTGCGGGTCGCAGCGACCCCGGAACGTGCATGTGCGGGCTCAGAAAATTTCGGAATCTGACCTACGCGTCGAGCGCGGAGTTTCCCGTCAGCGAAACTCCAACCGCCTCTCGCCCGGAGGGCGAGAGGCGCATTGATGATCAGGCCGAAACCCGCCACAATCATGCCCACAAACGGGTTTAACGGGGGTTGATGCATGAACAGATCCGACATTGAGCACTTCGACGTCATCATCGTCGGGGCCGGGGTTTCCGGCATCGGCGCTGCCTGCCACCTGCGGCGGCATTGCCCGGACCGGACCTTCACCATTCTGGAGGGCCGGGCGGCCATCGGCGGCACTTGGGATCTGTTCCGCTATCCCGGCATCCGCTCGGATAGCGACATGCACACCTTCGGCTACAGCTTCAAGCCGTGGCGCAATCCCAAGTCGATCGCGGATGGGCCGTCGATTCGGGCCTACGTCGATGAGGCGGCGACGGAGCACGACATCGGCCCCCACATCCAGTTCCGCCAGCGGGTGGCCGGCGCGGCTTGGTCGAGCGCTGACGCGCGCTGGACCGTTGACGTCGAGGACGCCGAGTCCGGGGACGGGCGCCGCGTAAGCTGCGGCTTCCTGTTCATGTGCGCGGGCTACTACAGCTACGAGCATCCCCACCAGCCCGACTTCCCCGGCATCGAGCAGTTTCAAGGCGCGGTGATCCATCCCCAACATTGGCCGGAGGGCTTGGACTACAGCGGCAAGCGCATCGCGGTGATCGGCAGCGGCGCCACCGCCATGACCTTGGTGCCGGCGATGGCAGAGCAGGCGGCCAAGGTGACCATGATTCAGCGCTCGCCCACTTACGTTGTGTCGCGCCCGGATCAGGACGCCATCGCCAACGGCCTGCGCAAGGTGCTGCCGGAGCGGCTGGCCTACGCCATTACCCGCTGCAAGAACGTGTTGATGCAGCAGTACTTCTACCACCGCACCCGGGTGGCGCCGGAGAAGATCAAGGCCAAGCTGCTCGGCCAGGTGCGCAAGCACTTGGGGGCAGGCTATGACGTGGACACCCACTTCACGCCCAGCTACCACCCTTGGGACGAGCGCCTGTGCCTGATCCCCAATGCCGACCTGTTCAAGGCCATCAAGGGGGGCCAAGCCGAGGTGGTCACCGACGGCATCGCCGGCATCACGGCCAACGGCGTTCAACTGGAATCCGGCCAGCACATCGAGGCCGACATCCTGATCACCGCCACCGGCTTGACCCTCGAGGTGCTCGGCGGCGTCAAGTTCGAGGTCGATGGCGAGCCGGTCCACTTTCCGGACACCCTCAACTACAAGGGCATGATGTACTCCGGCGTGCCCAACCTTGCCAGCGTCTTCGGCTACGTGAACGCCTCCTGGACCCTGCGCGCGGACCTGACCGCCGAGTACGTCTGCCAAGTGATCAATCGGATGCGGGAGCTCGGCATGCGCCAATGCACGCCATTGCTGGGTGAGGACGACGGCGAAATGGGCATTCAGCCTTGGATCGTCGGCTTCGCCCCCGGCTACATCGCCCGTGCCATGGACCGCTTCCCCAAGCAGGGCGACCGTGACCCTTGGCGCAACACCCAGAACTACCTGCAGGATCGCAAGATGGTCCGGCGCGGCGTTCTGGAGGACGGGGCGCTGACCTTCAGCAATCCTGCGCCCGGCGAAAGCGAGGCCGCGGCGACGCCATCCCCGGAGGAATCCGCCCGCGAAGCGGCCTAAGGGGCCTTCTTCGGCACAAAGGCGAACAGCAGATTGCCAGCCATGCGGTCGCCGAAGAGATAGCCGGAGTTGACCAGCACGTGGCCTTCGGCGACCACGGGGCCGTCCGCTTCGATTGAGCCGCCGTGGCCCTCCTCGCCGGAGACCGTGACGAAGGGGCGGTTGGTGTCGAAGTCCCACAGCAGCTTGCCGTCCGCTGCCCGGTAGGCCCGCAGGTGTCCGTCGAAGGCGCCGGCGAAGACCACGCCGGGCATGGCAGTGACGGCTGCGGAAAAACCGGGATCGCAAGCCGGACGATCCGCGTCCGCGCAGCCGTCCGGCGCCCGGGCGTGCCAGAGAATTTCGCCGCTGGCCGGGTCGAGGGCGAACAGGCCGGGCTTAGCCTCGCCCTGCTCCAAGCCGGTGAACGTCGTGTCCGCGTTGGGCGCGTAGATGCGCCCCTCGCCAGCCGCCATGCCCCAGTGCACGCCGCCGGCAAAGCCGCCGCGACCGATTCGCGTCGTCCACAGGCGCTTGCCGCCCCCGTCCGGGTCCAAGGCGAACACATGGCCGGACTTCTGTCCCGCGACCAGAACCTCCTTGCCGCCGTCGAGCCGCACCAGCATGGGCGGAGCGCCGATGTCGAGGTCCGGGCCGTTCTCCTGGGGGCAGTTCTCGCCGCCGCCGATGAAGCAGGCCATGTTCCAGGCATCCCCAGCCAAGGCTTGATGGGACCAAGCGAGGTGGCCTGATTCGAGGTCAAACGCCAGCACCGAGTCACTGGTGTCTGCGGCGGGTGAGGTGTAGGCCTCGCCGGTGCCGACGTAGAGCCGCCCGCGCCGGGCATCAAGGGTCGGGCTGTTCCAGATCGGCGCGCCGGCGGGAGCGAAGCGTTGCGCGCCGGTGTCGTTCCTGCCCGCCGGAACCGGCGCCTCGGCGATGGAGCGGGCGGTCCAGAGAATGCGGCCGTCGCTGGCGTCCACCGCGACGACGCCGCCGCGGAAAGTGCAGCAGGGATAGCCGGGGTCGGCGGCGCTGGCCCACTCCTTCGAGGACAACGGCGCATAGACCCGGCCTTGGTGGTAGCGCGGTGAGCCGGTCAGGGTCACGTCCGGGTGCCGGTCCACCTGCGTTCGCCAGATGAGTGCGCCGCTCGCGGACTCCACGGCGTAGAGCACACCGCGAATGTCGCCGAAGAACAGCCGTTGGCCGGTTTCGTCCGCAGTGATGGCGGAGCGCACTTCAACATCGGCCTTGAACGTCCAACGGGCGCAACCGCTGTCCAACTCCAGCGCATAGACGGTGCCATCCTGGCTGCCGACGTAAACCACGCCGCCTTGGACGCTCGGCTGGCTGCGGGCGCGGCTGGCGCCAGGGTAGGCAAAGACCCACTTGACGCCCAGGCTGGGCACGTCTTCGGCGTCGATTCCGGCGACGGCAGCGGGCACGAAACGGGTGTTCTCCAAGTTGAAGCCCCAGCCGGCCAAGGATGGCGGGCTCGGCGGTGCCGGGCTTGTGGGCCCGTCGCAGCGCTTCGCCGGCACAGCAATCTGGGTCGCGCCGCCCAGATGGTCGGCCAACGCCCGCACATCGGCAGCGCTCAAGCCCTCGACGTGCTCGCGCATCGTTCCCTCGGTGATGGCGGCGTGGATGGGTTCCGCACCCATGATCTGAAAGGTCACCCAGTGCGGCGCCCGCGGCACGGCGCCTTCATGGCAGTGGCCGCAACGGGCCTCGAACAGCTGCGCCGGGGTCGCTGGCGCCGCGGCCCCCGGCACTTGGAACACGGCGAGCGCAGCCGCCGCAGCCGCACCCAGCCAAGGGCGCGTCACGGCATCACGTCCGGTTCGTTGTGGTTCAGACGGGCTTGAGCGCCCGCCACGAGCGGTTCTCCTGACAGCGCAGCACGTCCAGGAACTGAGGTTGGTCTCATGACCTTGTTTCCCGCTCCCAAAGGTTGGCGATGTTAGACGCCAAACGCCCAAGCGCCAACTTTGCCCGTCTCTTTGTGGCTTCAGGGGCTGTTCCGTGCGGAGATTGGCCCCAAAAACGGCGGGGCGATGTCCTACGCCAAAGTTCCGATTTGTCCATAGTTTTGTTGCGGCAAGCCGTTCAGCATAGCGGCTTTGCGGCTTGAGGCGTTCCCCATTGTCCCTGTTCCGGCCAGAAGCGCTTGCCGAACGCGGCTCCGAGCGATGGGGTTCGGCAATTGCCTCCAACGCGCCGCGCTTGGTGCAGGCCAGCGTGGCCCTTGTGGCGCTTGGGCTGCTGGGCATCGCCGCGGTGCTCGGCTTGGAGTACGCCCGCAAGGTTCGCGTCAGCGGCTACTTGGAGCCGCAAGGCGGCATTGCCGAGGTGACCGCCGCCCAAGGCGGCCGGGTGGCGGCGCTCAACGTCAGGGAACGGGATGAGGTGGCGCGAGGCGACGTGCTGGCGGTTCTTGACCACGACCACTACAGCGAGCAGGGACGCCAAGTTCATCTTGAGGAGGCGGCCTATTTGCGGGCATCCATTGAACGGCTCGAACGGCGGATGCGCACCGCTGAGGATAGGCGGCAGTCCGACCTGGACGCGGTGCGTGAGGAAATCGACCATCTGGTTCTGGAGCGGGGCGCGCTGGCGGCGGAGCTGCGCTTGGCGGAGCAAAGGGAAGCATTGCGCCGAGCGGCCGATGAGCGGGCGCTGACGCTGCTCAAGGACGGCCTGCTCGCCGCTGCCGCCTACGACCAGGAGCGCCAAGCCACCTTGGCCGTAGCCCAGGCCGTCAACCAGCTCCGCCGCGCCTTGGTGGGCAACGAAAGGCAGTCGGCCCAAAGCGGCCAAGCCCTCATCCGCCTTGAACGCGAGCACCGGACCTTGCGTCTGCAGTTGCAGCAGGAGCGGGCCGACTTGGCCCGGCAGTTGGCGCGCTTGGCGGAGCAACGGCAGACGGCGGTGGTCGCGCCCAAGGATGGCGTGGTCACCTTTGTGCAGTTCACCGTGGGCGACCGGGTGCGCGCCGAGCAGGTGCTGATGACCGTGGCGCCCGCCGCGACGGCTGCGCAACTGGTGCTGCTGGCCGATGCCGCAGCAGCCGCCGACATCGCCCCCGGCGACCCGGTGCGCTTCAAGGCTCTGGGCGGGCAGCGGCGGCGCAATCCCATCGGCACCGCCGTGGTTCGCGAAGTGAGCCAAACGCCGCAGAAGCCTTACCAACTGCGCAGTTGGGTGGCGGTGGACGGGCCGGTTTTCCGGGCCAGGGCCGAGGTGCTGCGGCATCCTGAAGGCTTGGCCGTCAAGGGCGGCCTGCGGGTGGACGCCTTCGTGGTCACCGAGTCGATGCGCCTGTGGCGCTGGCTGCTGGAGCCGCTGACCGCTGCCTTGGAGGGCTTGTAAGTGCTCAATCTCGGCTGGGTCCGCAAAGTGCCGGTGATGATGCAGGCCGAGGCCAGCGAGTGCGGCATGGTGAGCTTGGCCATGATCTCCGCCTTCCATGGCCGCCACTTGGACTTGGCCGACATGCGCAGCCGCGGCCTGCTCAGCGCCCGCGGCGCCACGCTCAACGACCTGGCGGCGATGGCGGCTGCCGAAGGCTTCCGCACTCGAGGGCTGCGCTTGGAGATGGATCATCTGACCCAACTCCAGGCGCCCGCCATCCTGCACTGGAACCTCAACCACTTCGTGGTGCTGGTGAAGGCGGGGCCGCGCCACGTCCGCATCCACGACCCGGCGTTGGGGCAGCGCAAGCTGTCCCATGAGGAGGTGTCCCGACACTTCACCGGCGTCGCCTTGGAACTGCGGCCGGCCCCGGGGTTCCAACTCCAAGCGCCGCCGCCGAGGCTTAAGATTTGGCATCTGTGGCGCGGCGCCGGAGCGCTGAACAGGAGTCTGCTGGCCATCTTCGCGCTGTCGATGCTGCTGCAGCTGACGCTGATCGCAGCGCCCCTGCACCTGCAGTGGGCGATTGACCAAGGCGTCGCCCATGCGGATGGGGAGCTGATCGCCTTGCTGGCGTTCGGCTTCCTCTGCGTTTTAGCCATTCGGATGGCGGCGCAGTTGCTGCGCGGTTGGCTGATCGTGCGCCTGACCCACTGGGTGGCCTTCGAGTTCGCCTGCAACCTTCTGGCGCACATGCTGCGGCTGCCGCTGGACTGGTTCGAGAAGCGCCACCTAGGGGATCTCACCTCCCGGTTCGGCTCCCTCGGCCCGGTTCAGGATGCCCTGACCCAGGGTTTGGTGACGGTGTGCGTGGACGGTTTCATGGCCTTGGCCATGCTGGTGATGATGCTCGGCTACGACGCGGGCCTGGCGGCCATCGTGCTCACGGCCTGCGCCCTCTACCTGCTGGCCAGGTTGGTGCAGGTCCCGGCCTTGATGCGCACGACGATGGACCAGATCCACGCCAGCGCGGAGGCGGAGAGCAGCTTTCTGGAATCCATGCGCTCGATGCCGGCCGTGCGTGCCTACGGCCAGGAGCCCAACCGCCTGGAGCGTTGGCAGAACAACCAAACCGAGGCGCTGAACGCAGGCATTCAGCAGGCCAAGCTGCTGCTGATTGGCGACGGCGCGCTGACCCTGATCTTCGGCGTGGAGACCATCGCCGTCATCTACTTCGGCGCCAACCTAGTTCTTGACGGCAGCTTGTCGATCGGCATGCTCTACGCCTTCCTCAGCTACAAGAGCAACTTCACTGGCCGCTTCGGCGAGCTGATCCGCCAAGGCTTGGAACTGCGCCTGCTGCGGGTGCATCTTGAGCGCCTGTCGGACCCCTACTCGGCGGTGCCCGAACTCTCGATGAAGCCGGTGCCCGCGCAGCCGGTGAACGGCAGCTTGGAACTCGAAGGCGTCGGGTTCCGCTACGGCGAGCGCGAGCCTTGGGTGCTCAAGGACGTTGGCCTGACCTTGGGCGAAGGCAGCTTCACGGCCATCGTCGGGCCCTCTGGAGGCGGCAAGACCACCTTGCTCAAGCTGCTGCTCGGCCAAGCCTCGCCGACCCTCGGCGAACTGCGCCTGGCCGGGCGCGCCGTCGATGCCGAGTGGCGGCAGCGCTATCGACGCTCAATCGGCGTGGTTCTGCAGGACGATGCCCTGTTCGCCGGCAGCCTCGCAGCCAACCTGTCCCTGTTTGATCCGAAGCTGGATCTGCAGCGCCTCCAGGAGGCCTGTCGGCTCGCGGCGGTCGATGAGCTCATCGCCAGCCTGCCGATGGGCTTTGAAACCTTCGTTGGCGACATGGGTTCCGCCCTATCCGGCGGCCAAGTGCAGCGCCTGCTGCTCGCCCGCGCCCTTTACCGCAAGCCCCGCTTTCTGTTTCTCGATGAGGGCACCGCGCACTTGGACCCCGGCAACAAGGCCAGAATTCACGAAGTGATCGCTCACTTATCCTGCACGCGGGTGGTCGCCACCCATGACTTTGACCTCGCCGCCTTGGCCGATCAGGCCTATTGGGTCGAGGACGGCGCTGTCCGGGCCGTTAAGCCTGACGAACTGACCCGCCGGGCGGCGTGACCTGACTTCGCCAACCGACACCACCCGTTGTACATACTTGGGTATTCACAGTCATCCTAATGAGGTGTAGATTATGCGGGCATTAACCGATAGGCGATTCAAGATGCCGAGCTTTGAAGACAAACCGAGCGCCGCAAACGAGCGTTCGGTGCCGACCCGGCTGTTCCGCAACGGCAACAGTCAAGCCGTGCGGATACCAAGAGCGCTAGCCTACGAGGGCGTTGACGTAAGTGTCGAGATCGAGCGCCGAGGCGACGAATTGGTCGTGCGTCCAGTCAAACGGCAACTCCACGAGCTCGCCGGCGCCTTCCGAAAGTTGGGTTCCCACGTCCAAGGGTTTGAGCGCGACCAACCCATTCAGGAACCGAGGCTTTGGGACGCCCACCCTGCCAAGCTCGTGGATTAAGGGATGGCGGTCCCATGCGTTACATGCTCGATACAAACATTTGCATCTATGCAATGCGGACTGACAACATGAACCTGAACCGCAGACTTGGGGAGCGCCAAACCGGCGACCTTGTCATGTCAACCATCACGTTGGCCGAGCTTGAAGCCGGGTTTGCGAAAAGCGTTGATCCAACTGGCGCGCGCCAAGCCGCAAAAGCCGTTCTCGATGCCATCAACGTCCTGCCCTTCGATGCGGCAGCGGCCCGTGCCTTCGGCCGCATTCAAGCGGTTGCGCCTGCCAGACGCGGGGCCTACGACCGCCAGATTGCCGCCCATGCGATATCCCTCGACCTCATCTTGGTCACCAACGACGAAAACGACTTTGCCGGCATTCCGGGATTGAAAGTGGAGAACTGGACAGAGGCGCCGACGGACAGTCCGAGCAGCCGCTGACTTCGCCACTCGGAGATCAAAGACGCGGACGCTTGGCGCGATCAGCGCCAGAACTCGACGTGGAAACGCACCTTGCCGATGGGCTCGACCTCATGATCGACTTGCGGCTCCACAATGCCGGGCCGGTTTGGGGACAGTTCGATCGCCTCAGCCGCCGACTCAAGAATGCGATATCGCAGCCGACCCTCCAGAACCACGATTCGCCCCCAGGTACCTGGCCGGGTTCGGTGGCGCCGGCGCAGGTTGGCCGGAATTGAGGATTCGGAGAACTCGCGGGTTCTGGCGTACTCGGATGCGCCTTTGGGCAATGCCTTCACATCGATTTGCGGATTGCGGGACAGGCCACTAGAAGCGCAGCAGTTCCGCTTCCAAGTTGGCGAGATTGACGATGCCGATGGCGTTGTGGCCGGTTAGGTGCCCGGCGCACTCGCCGGGGTTGAAGATGGTCTGTCCCCGTTCCCGCTCCAGCCGGTAGAAGTGGGTGTGGCCATGCAGGGCCAGTTCGTGCTCCGCGCTGAGGAAGCCGCTGAACTCCAGCGGGTCATGCACCACGGCGATGCGTCGGCCATGCCAGTGCAGCTCCAGCGGCGGGTCGGCAAACTGGAAGCCGTGCGCGGCAACGGCCCTGTCCAGGCTTTCGCGCTCCTGGTCGTTGTTGCCGAAAACGCCGTGCAGCGGCGCTTTGAGGCGGGCGAAGACCTCCAAGGTCTTGGCTTGGGTGATGTCGCCGGTGTGGATGACGCGCTCAACGTCCGCGGCGTTGAACAGCTCAACGATCCGGGCGACGTTCCTCAAGTTGTTGTGGGTGTCGCTGACGACGCCGATGCGCATGAGGGATGGAGCGCCCGCGCATCCTGACGACGGGACGCGCCGGCGCTCTCCGGGCGGGCCTAAGCCCGTTCGAGGATGTGGATGCCGCAGGCGCTGCCGAGGCCGATCACGTGGGTCATGCCAATGCGGGCACCCGCCACTTGGCGTTCGCCGGCCTCGCCGCGCAGATGGGTGGACACTTCGTAGATGTTGGCAATGCCGGTGGCGCCCAGGGGGTGGCCCTTGGACAGCAGGCCGCCGGAGACGTTGACCGGAATGCGGCCGCCCAGCGCCACCTCGCCGTCGTCGATCATGCGCCCGGCTTCGCCGTCGCCGCACAGGCCCAGGTTCTCGTAGTGCAGGATCTCGGCGGTGGCAAAGCAGTCGTGCAGCTCGACGAGATCGATGTCGTCGGGGCCGAGGCCGGCCATCTCGTAAGCCTTGGCTGCTGCCTCCCGGGTGCAGGTGTTCACGTCCGGCATCACCAGGTCGCGCTCCTGCCAGCGGTCTGAGGTCATCACCGAGGCGCGCACCTTGACCGCGCGGCCCATCAGCCCGAGTTCCTTGGCCTTGCTCTCCGAAGCGATCACCGCCGCCGCCGAGCCATCAACGTTCACCGAACACATCAGCTTGGTGTTGGGGTAGGAGATCATCTCCGCGTTCATCACCGTCTCGAGCGGGGTCTCGATCTGGTACATGGCCTTCGAGTTCATGGTGGAGTGGTGGTGGTTCTTCACCGACACCTTGGCGAACTGCTCAAAGGTGGTGCCGTACTTGCGGGCGTGCTCCATGCCGGCTTCCGCGAACACCGCTGGCATGGTGCCGGAGCCGAGCAGGCCCTCCTTGGGGATGCCGACGCCGCCGCCGGCGCCGCCGAGCAGGCCCTTGCCCATCTGCTCCACGCCGACGGCGAGGACGATGTCGTAGAGGCCCGCCTTAACCGAGGCCCAAGCCTCGCGGAAGGCCGTCGCGCCGGTGGCGCAGGCGTTGGAGACGTTGACCACCGTGATGCCGGTCTGGCCGATCTGCTGCAGGATGCGTTGGCCGACCATGCCGCTGGCCTGTCCAAGGTTGCCGCAGTACAGGGCCTCCATGTCCTGAATGCCAAGGCCGCAATCGTCAAGCGCCATCAACGCCGCTTCGGCGCCGATGGTCGGCACCGACTTCTCCGGGAAGCGGCCGAACTTGATCATGTCCACGCCAACAACGTATGCGTCAGTCATCTGAAATCTCCTTGCTTTGGATTCGATTCGCTGCTTTTGGTTCGCAACTCAAGTGGGTTGGGGGTCGGAAAGCTAACCGCCCCGGGGCTGAAAGAAGTAGGCCATGTAGGCATTGCCGTCCCGGTCCTTGCGCCCCAAGGCGTCGTCGAAGACCACTTCCACGGGCATTCCGAATTCGATTTTGTCCGGGTCCGGCTCGATGTTGATGAGGTTGCCCTTGATGGCCGTGCCGTCATCGAGATCGACGATGGCGCTGACGTAAGGCACTTCAATGCCGGGGAACGAGCGATGCACGATGCAGTAGGAATACAGGCTGCCGGTGTTCGGCAGGCGCACGGCCTGCATTTGGTCCCGGGCCCCGCACTTGGAGCAGACGCTGCGCTCGCCGAGAAAGGTGGCGCCGCAGGACTGGCATTTGTGCCCCTCAAGGTAGGGGTCGCCGCCCTCGGGCAATTTCAGGTATTCCACCGCAGGCAGTGGTTGGCTCATCAATCCTCCCTAAATCAACTATCGGTTTTATCGGACGGGCAAGCATACACCAAATTTGGGCGGCTTTCGGCTTTAGGGGTCCGCCTGCAGGGATCCGCCGGTAGCAATTCTCATACATGCCTCTATACCAGCTTCAGCCAACGAAGTTGGGCGGAGTTCCCCGGTTCACTTCGAGGGCGGAAACTCGCTCCGTAGGTTGTCGCCCGAACCCAGCGGACTCCCGGATAAGGGCGTCCCGCCCTCGATTGGAAGCCCACCGGGACAACGCAGCGGAATTGCACACCCACTTAAGTATCGGCTGAAGCACGTTTATGGGCATGAAAAAGGATTGCATCAGACTGGTCTATAAAATAGACTGGTCTTTAACGCATTCTGAAAGGACAACGCCATGCAATTCGTTGGTTCGTACCAAGCCAAGACCCGCCTTCCCGAGCTGCTTCGTCAAGTTGAGCGGGGAGAGAGATTTACCATCACGCGTCGCGGCTTGCCCATCGCACGGATCATTGGGGTCGAAGAGAATGTCGAGGATACGCAATCCGTCATTGATCGCATTCGGACATCCCGCGCCCGGCGGCCCCCCATTTCCGTTGAGGAACTGATCGCAGCCCGGGATGAAGGACGAAAGTCCTGATGTCTTTTGTACTCGACGCTTCGGTCACTGCCTGTTGGTGCTTCCCCGATGAGCACTCCGCTGCCGCCGATGCCGCCATGCGGAGACTGACGGATCACGAAGCGCTCGTCCCGCCCTTGTGGGCTCTGGAAATTCGCAACATTCTCGCGGTCAACGAGCGCCGTGGCCGCATTGAACCAAAGGACTCCGACGCCTTCCTCCGCGATCTTTCGCTGCTGCCGATTCAAGTTCGCGATGACCCAGATGCGAGCCTGGCCCTGAAGCTGGCGCGCAAGCACAGGCTGACGACATACGACGCCTCGTATCTCTGCCTCGCCCTGCCATCCTCCGCGCCAGTGGCAACTTTGGACCGCTCGCTCGCAAGGGCGGCACAAGCGGAAGGGCTGCAAATCATCAGAGCCTAAACCCAAACATCAACCTGCCAGCCTTGTCCCGTCAGCTTTTTCGATCCCCCCGAGATAGTGACCTTCCCGGCTAATCACAGCTGCGTCGAGAGGGGCAGTTCGGTGCTGTTTTTGACCTCAGTGACGGCGATGTGCGAATGCAGTTCGTGGATGTAGGGGTTGGTCAGCAAGGTGTTGCGGGCGAACGCCTCGTAGTGGCGGATGTCCCGGGTGACGATCTTGAGCACGTAGTCCCAGATGCCGGTCATGGTGTAGCACTCGACCACCTCGGGGTGCTCGGCAATGGACTTCTCAAACGCGCCGATGTCCCGGTAGCCCTCGGTGGCCAGGCTCACGGTGGCGAAGGCGACCACCTCCATGCCCAACGCGCGGCGGTCGAGCAGGGCCACGCGCTTGCGGATGTAGCCCGCCTGCTCCAGGTGGTTGAGGCGCCGCCAGCAGGGGGATTGGGAGAGGTTGAGCCGTTCGGCGAGGGCGTTGGTGCTCAGGCTCGCATCGTTTTGCAGCAGCCGGAGCATTTCCACTTCAACGGCTGACAGTTGTTTTGGCATGGATGTTTCCCGATGCGTTCACAAGCAGGATAGTTTATGCGATTTTTGAGGGGATGATCCGAAATATAGAAGAGATTTTTCGCAAATTAGGGAGTAGTTTTTATCTCGAACCTCAAATTGGAGGATAAGTTTTCCCATGGCGAAGCAATCATCCCCGCTGCGGTCCGTCTCGCTTGATGACAAGTACGCCCTGCCTGCAACCGACGCTTATCTGACGGGCATTGAGGCCTTGGTGCGGCTGCCCATCCTGCAGCATCAGCGCGATCTTCTGGCGGGCCTCGACACGGCGGGGTTGGTTTCCGGCTATCGCGGCTCGCCCTTGGCCGGGCTGGATCAGGCCCTGTGGCGGGCCAAACCCTGGCTGGAACGCCACAACGTCCGGTTCAGCCCAGGTCTGAACGAGGAACTGGCGGCCACTGCGGTCTGGGGGAGCCAGCAGATCGAACTGCATGCCAAACCCAAATTCGACGGCGTGTTCGGCATGTGGTACGGCAAGGGGCCGGGGGTGGATCGCAGCGTTGACGCCTTCCGCCACGCCAACGCCTGCGGCACCGCCCGGCATGGCGGGGTGCTGGCGGTGGCGGGCGACGACCATGCCAGCAAGTCCTCGACCATGCCCCATCAATCGGAATACATCTTCATCGGCACGTCCATGCCCGTGCTCAATCCGGCCAACGTCCAGGAGTTGCTGGACTTCGGCATCCACGGCTGGGCCTTGTCCCGCTACAGCGGCTGCTGGGTGGGGCTTAAGGCCATCACCGAAACGGCGGACGCCGCCATGGTGGCCCGCATCGACCCCGGTCGGGTGCGCACCTGCCTGCCGGAGGACTTTGCGGGGCCGGCTGGCGGACTGCACGCCCGCTGGCCCGACCAAGCTCCGGAGCAGGAACTCAGGCTCAGCAGGCACAAGCTGGCCACCGCCCAGGCGTTCGTCCGCGCCAACGGGCTGGACCGCATCGTCATGGACAGCCCCGAACCCCGACTTGGCGTCATCACCACCGGCAAGGCCTATCTGGACGTTCTGCAAGCCTTGGAGGATCTGGGCATTGATGCCGCCACCGCCAGCGGACTGGGCCTGCGCATGCTCAAGGTAGGCATGAGTTGGCCGCTGGAGCCGACCGTCGCCCATGCGTTCGCCACGGGATTGGAGGACATCCTGGTGGTGGAGGAGAAGCGTCCGGTCATCGAGGACCAACTCACCAGCCAGCTCTACAACCATCCCGTGGCGAGCCGCCCCAGGGTGGTCGGCGAATTCGACGAGCAGGGCCGGGATTTGGTGCCGAGCAGCGGCGAACTGACACCCGCGCTGGTGGCCCGGGCCATCGCCCGCCGCTTGGCTCGCTTTCACGACTCCGAGGCCATCCAGGCCCGGCTGGACTTCCTCGATGCCAAGGAGCGCTCCCTGTCCCGGCCCCGCCCCGCAGCCCTGCGCGCGCCCCACTTCTGCTCCGGATGCCCGCACAACAGCTCGACCCGGGTGCCGGAAGGCAGCCACGCGCTGGGCGGCATTGGCTGCCACTACATGGCCACTTGGATGGCGGACCGGCCGACCTACACCTACACCCAAATGGGCGGCGAAGGCGCGGCCTGGATTGGCCAAGCGCCGTTCAGCCACACCCCGCACGTATTCCAGAACCTGGGCGACGGCACCTACTTCCACTCCGGCTCGCTGGCGATCCGCGCCGCCTTGGCGGCCGGGGTGAACATCACGTTCAAGATCCTCTACAACGAAGCGGTGGCCATGACCGGCGGACAGCCCATTGACGGAAGCCTCCCGATCAGCGCCTTGGTGCGGCAGCTGGACGCCGAGGGCGTCAAGCGCATTGCCGTGGTCTGCGACGACCCGAAGGTCTGGCGGGGCCGATTGGAGAACGCCCCTGTAGGGAGCATCCACGATCGCCGCGATTTGGACAACGTGCAGCGGGAGTTGCGGTCCTGGCCAGGCGTGTCGGT
This sequence comes from Gammaproteobacteria bacterium, assembly GCA_026709365.1. Taxonomy (GTDB): domain Bacteria; phylum Pseudomonadota; class Gammaproteobacteria; order Pseudomonadales; family Azotimanducaceae; genus Azophilus. The sequence continues at coordinate 169,290 of JAPOTD010000007.1, read as the reverse complement.
GATGGTCCATGCCCAACCCTGCGCCGCCGAGCGTCGCCGGCGGCGCAAGCGGGGGCTGGTGCCGGACCCGCCGGTGCGCGCCTTCATCAATGCAGCGGTTTGCGAGGGCTGCGGCGACTGCGGCGCAGCGTCCAACTGCCTGTCGGTGGTGCCCAGCGAAACCGAGCTCGGCCGCAAGCGGCGCATCGATCAGAGCGCCTGCAACAAGGACTTCAGCTGCCTGAACGGATTCTGTCCCAGCTTCGTCACGGTGCATGGCGGGGCGCTGGCCAAACGGGAGCCAGCGGCGGACCAGCCATTCGAGGCGCTGCCGGAACCGCGCCTGCCAGCCCTGCACCAGCCTTGGAACGCGGTGCTGACCGGCGTCGGCGGCTCCGGCGTCGTGACCCTGACCGCCCTCGTCGCCATGGCGGCGCACCTTGAGGGGAAGGGCTGCGCGACGCTGAACCAAACCGGCTTGGCGCAGAAGTTCGGCGCGGTGATCAGCCACTTGCGCATCGCTCCCGACCAGGACGCCATCAAGGTGGCCCGGGTGCCTGCCGGCCAAGCCGACCTGCTGCTCGGCGGCGACCTGGCCGTATCGGCCAGCTTTGACGCCTTGGCCAAGGTTGACCCCGGGCGCACTTCGGCCATCGTCAACTGCGCCGAGCAGTCCACCGCCGCATTCGTGCTCGACCCGGACCTTGACTTGCACACCGAGGCCATGCAGCGGACCATTCACGATGAGGTGGGCGCTTCGTCCTGCCGCTTCATCGATGCCACTGCAATCGCTGCGGAACGGCTCGGCGACGCCATCGCCGCCAACCTGCTGCTGCTCGGCTTTGCTTGGCAGCAGGGCTTGGTGCCGGTTGGCCGGGCGGCCTTGGAGAGGGCCATCGAGATCAACGGGGTTGCGGTGCAAGCCAACAAGCAGGCTTTCCTGTGCGGGCGGCGGGCCGCCCTGCGCCGAGCTGAACCGGCCAAGCGCCCCGCCCGCTCGCTGGAAGCCCTGATTGCGGACCGCCGCCACCGTCTTGCCGCCTATCAGGACGCCGCCTACGCGCAAGCCTACGCCGAATTCGTCGATCAGGTGCGCCAGCACGACGCCCGCCCCGAGCAGCGCCTGACCCGATCCGTCGCTGCGAGCCTGCACAAGCTGATGGCCTACAAGGACGAGTACGAAGTCGCCCGGCTGTACAGCGACGGCGAATTCAGGCGCCAACTCAAGGCGCAGTTCAGCGGCAACTACCGCCTGCGCCTGCACCTGGCGCCGCCGCTGCTGGCCAAGCGCGACCCCGCCACGGGCCGGCCGCTGAAGCGGGCCTTTCCCGGTTGGACGTTGAAGCTGTTCCCGGTGCTGGCCAAGCTGCGCTTCCTGCGCGGCACGGCATGGGATCCGTTCAGGCGCACCAAGGAGCGGCAACGGGAGAGGCGCGACATCGACCACTACCGAACGCTGATCGAGGGGCTTTTGCCGCGTCTGACCAACGCCAACTATGAGCGGGCCGTGGAGTTGGCCCAACTGCCCCTGCAACTGCGCGGCTTCGGGCACGTCAAGGACGCCAACCGCGCCAAGCTCGACGAGCGGCGCGACCGGCTGCTGCGGGCGTTTGCCGGCAAGGGCGCCGCCGACCCCGTGCGAATCGTCGAACCGGACGTCAACCCAAAGATCAACCTGAAAGCTGAAGAAGTGGCCTGATTGACCGCAGCGGCGCCGCAGCCCGACCTCGGGGGTACACGGCCACCCGCCGGCAGCCGGCTGCGTTCCACTCGTTAGCTGGCGGCTTCCGTGCCGCAATCCGGCAGTTCATATCCGACCATCGGCTTCTTGCCGGGATGCGGATAGGCGCGTTTGCTCTGGCTTAGCCCGGACTTGATGAGCGCCTCCGCCATGTAAACCGTGGCGGGAATCGGGTCGATGACCGGAACCTCAAAGCCCGCCGTCCGGAGCGCGGACTGCATCGCCTGGGCACAGCCCAGAAATCCGGTGCAGCCCAGCACGACAATGTCGGCGCCGTCGGACTCCAGGGCGATGATCGCCTGCTCCGTCAGCGCCGCGTTCAATGCGCTTGGATCGCGGGAGATGTCCAGAACGGGAATGTCCACGGCTTTGAACGAGGCGTATTTCTCGCCGAGGCCGTAGGTGGCGACCAGATCGTCCACCAAAGGCTTGATGCGATCCAGCACGGTGATGAACGCGAATTGGCTGCCAAGCATGTTGGCCAGGTGCATGGCGGTCTGCCCAGCGCCCAGCACCGGGATGGACACCATCTCCCGACAGGCATGCAGACCGGGGTCTCCCATGCAATCGATCACGATGGCGTCGGCGCCTCTTGCTTGCGCTTCGACGGCCAATCGAACGGTGTCGGGTACGGCCAAGGCCTCTTCCAATCTGGACTCGATGGAAGACGGGCCACGGTCGAGCAGGCTGTGGGCAATCTTCAAGTCAGGTCGTTCCAAGGGCCGGACGTCATCCAAGGTGCGCACCCCTCGGGTGACGATCGGCGTGATCAGCTCAATGATCATTTGCTTTTCCCGGTCTTTGCTGCGTTCCGAGCAGGCTCTCAAAAAGCTGCCTTCCGGCAACGCCGCATTGACGTCCAGCCGGAACGGCTGGAGCCGCCTGTTGCCGAATGCGCCCGCGCCTACCACGCATAGGACAGGCCAATGCCGTAGGTCGCCGGCTCGCCGTAGGACTCGCCGAAGCCGACGCTGCTCGTGAGCACTTGGGTCCGGTATCGCTCGTCGGTGAGATTCCGGCCCCACAGGTAAAGCGACCATGCGTCGTTCGCGCCGGAAACTCCAACGCGCGCGTTGAGGAGCCAGTAGCCGTCCTCAAGCGTCTCCGGCGGCTGCCGGACGATGTCGTAGCTGACCTTGTCCTTGTAGGCGACGGCCAACAGGAAGTTGCCGCCCAAGCCGTCGCCGAAGCGCCAGTCGTAGTTGATTCTGGCGTTGAAGTTGACCTCGGGGGAGTTGGGCAGCTCGCTGCCCTTGGCCACGCCCGGCAGGAAGGACGAGGTCAACTCGGTGTCCAGCAGCCCCAAGCCAAGGTGGATGTCCAGACCGGCCACCGCCACCCAAACCAACTCCAGCTCCGCTCCCAGGATCTCGGCGTTGCCGGCGTTGGCGATGCCGAAGAGCGGCCCGAAGGGCGAATCGAACAAGGGCCCGTAGAACTGCAGATCCTCGAAGTCGTAGAGGAAGGCCGCGCCGTTCAGCCGCACTCGCTGCTCGGCAAACCGGCTCTTGAAGCCAATCTCGTAGGCGAGGAGCGTCTCCTCCTCGAAACCGGCCAGATCGGCTGGGTCGAACGCCAACTGGCCTTGGAAGCCGCCTGACTTGAAGCCTTTGCTGACGCTGGCGTAGATCAGGGCGCCGTCGATGCCGGTGTAGTCGATGCCCGCCTTGCCGGACAGGTCGCTGACTTGGTAGTCGTTCTCCACGGGCGGGTAGCATCCGGTTTGAATGCCGTCGGAGACGCGCAAAACCGCGGGATCCCCAGCCGGGCGAAGCGGGCACAGGGCGCCGCCCCCGGTGGCCAGGTCCGGCGTGATGACGAAGGTGAAGGCGTTGGAGAAATCCTTGCGGTCGTCGGTGTAGCGCAGCCCCAGGTTCAGCCGCCAGTCGTCGTTGAGCCGCCACTCGCTGTGGCCGAACAGCGCCTTGGTCTCGGTTTCCTGGCTGTAGAAATTGCCCACGGCCGTTGAGCCGCCCAGTCCAAACTGGGGCAGCAGGTCCTTGGAGTCGAATTGATCTCGGGTGTCAACCTCATCCCAACCGAGGAAGGCGCCAAAGATCAGGACCAGGCTGTCGTCGATGTAGGTGGCGCGCAGCTCCTGGGAGAACTGCTCGATGTCGTTGTCGTAGAAGCCATCAAGGTGGACCAGCGCTGAACCGTCCCGGTCCTCTTGATAGAAGCGGGAAAAGTCCGCATAGCCCGTCACCGAGGCGATCGTCCAATGCTCCGAGACGGCCCAGTCGATCGACAGCGATCCGCCGAAGCTCTCCACATCCTGGCGCAGCGGCCCGCCGGCGGCGGAGCTGAACTCGTCTTCAAAGTAGGCGTCGTCGGACGGATCGAGCCTGTTGTTCACGTTCAGCAGCGGCGGGTCGGAGCGGTCCTGGCCGCCGTGGAGGGTAGCGAGAATCCCGACGGCCTCCGACGGGCGCCAGTCCACCAGGATGCGGTAGGCCGTGCGATCGATCTCGCCGACATCGCCGCCGGTTGTCCGGTTGGTCTGAAACCCCTCGCCCTGCTGAACCGTCTGCGCGGCAATCCGCACGCCCAAGCCGGGTGCCACCTGCCCGCCGCCGGCGCCCTCGACCACCAGCCGGTCCTTGCGGCCGTACTCGACGGCCAAGTTGGCCTGGGCCTCATCCCCGGGCTTGCGGCTGGCGAACTTGACCGTGCCGGCCGTCGTGTTCTTGCCGTACAAGGTGCCTTGGGGGCCTTTGAGCACTTCGATGCCCTCCAAGTCGAAAAGCTGGAAGTTGAGCATCGCCGGCGACACCAGATAGACGTCGTCGATGTAGATGCCGGCCGCAGGGTTGTTGTTGACGGCGTAGTCGTTCAAGCCGATGCCGCGAATGCTGACGTTGGCGAGGCTTCGGCCAAAGGTGTTGTTGACGTTCAGGTTCGGGGTCTGCGCCGCCACATCGACTGGATCCGAGAAGCCGAGCCGGCGCGCGTCCTCCCCGGTGAACGCCGTCACCGCCACTCCCACATCGGAGAGGACCTGCTCGCGCTTTTGCGCCGTCACGACAATCTCCTCCAAGAGGGGCTCCCCTGGGGCCTGCGCGGCGAACGCAGGCGAGGCCTGGATGGTTAAAGTGATGGTTAAAGTGCCGATTGGCAGTGCGGCCTGGCGAATGGACTTGATCATGGCGCCCTCCGGCGGGTTGTCGGTGCTAATCCCCAACATGAACCTACCAATGCTCGAACATAGGCAGAACACCTGTTCCGGGTAGGTCGGGCCGGGCTTTCGGGTAGGTGCCTCCTCAACCGTCGATGTCCTCCAAGGGCACGAAGGGCTCGTCCAGCCCGAAGGCTTGGGGGCCGAACATGGCCAGCGCCTCGGGGGTTCGCATGATTGGCGCAGCGCTGGTGGCGATCACCTTGAGCCGCTGGCCGTACTTCACCCGCTCCACCGGGATCGGCTCCGCCGTTTCCCGATCCACCAAGCAGATCAGGTCCGGCACCACCGCCTTGACGCGGCCATCCTGGCGGGCGATGAGGTGCTCGTTCTGAAAGGAAATCTCCATTGCGGAAACCGAGCCGTCGAGCGCCGCCAGCTTGCAGTGCCCGATCGAGAAGCCGAGCTTCGTTTCGCGGCGTATGTCAATCACCTTGCCGTCGAAAAGAACCCGGCATTGGCTGTAGTAGGGCGTCGCGCGCAGGTAGTTGACGAGCGCCTGCACCGGATCCCCAGCGTGGCGGCCTTCGGCAATGGCCTGCCCGATGCCGCGCGCCAAGGTCAGGGTGCCCTTGACGGCGGTGCGCTTCAGGTCGCGCCCGGACATGGGGTAGCTCGACAGCGCGACGCTGCAGCCCAGCTGCACGGAGGTGGCCCGAACCAGGTCTTCGGCGGACTTCGCATCGCCTGCGTCAACGATCACGGAAGTGAGGTGGTCATCCGTCATGGCCAGCGGCGTGCAGGACAGGCCGCCGACGTTGAACGTGGTCATCTGCAATTCGGGGAACGCGCGGCCCATGCCGTCCGCATCGACCAGAGGCAGCCCAAGCCGGGCCGCGGCCATCACCGGCAGCAGGGAGTTGATGCCGCCGATTTCGATGCCGACCAAGGCGTCGGCCCGGCGTCCCAGCCGCTGCTCCAGGCGCTTGACCGCCAAGTCCACTTCGTCGCCGCAGGCGGCCTTCTCGCCGAGCACGGTCGGCACGCCCAGCATGGCGATGGTGAACACTTGGGCGTCGTCGGGCAGCGCGTCGGCATCAACGATGCTTGGCATCCCGAACTGCTCCACCGCGTTCATGGCCAGCAGCCGCCCCACATAGGGATCGCCGCCCCCGCCGGTGCCGAGGAAGGCGGCGCCGGTCGCGATGTGCGTTAGGTCGCCCGCCTCAATCCCCATGAGTCGGCATCCTATTGTTCGCATCGGAGGGATGTTCGACGAACGGCGCCGGCCAAGTCGGCGGCCACCTTGACGCGAATGCGCACCGCCCCGCCGGGCATGTAGGCCAGCGGCGTCTCCTCCACGTCCAGCAATTCCAGCGAATCGGCATCGGCACCCAACTCCACGGCCTGCGCCCGGGCCTCCCCGATGGCGGTCTCCAAGGCCGCCTCGCGCCCGGTTGCGTCATAGGCGAAGACTCGATCGGTCTCGCCGCTGACTTGGGCAATGGAGGCGCCAATGGCATTGGCGACGCCCGCGTGGTCCGGGATGATGGTCTGCGAGGTGCCTGGAATGTCGTCCCGGATCAGCACCGAGCCGCCGCCGACCAGCACCAGAGGCACCGGCTCCGCGTTGGTCTTCATCCGGTCGACGCCGTTGGCGAGGGTTTCGTGAATGCGCTCGACGCCAGCCTTCACCAGGGATGCCGGCAGCGACGCAACCCGGGAGCGGTCACCGACGTTCGCGTAGCCGCCGGCGAGAGCCAAATCCGTGGCGCAGAGCGTCTGGCCGCCGAACGCCAGCGCCTTTTCGGTGAGCCGATAGCCCAGGGATTCGGGGCCGATGCGGAGGTCCGGCCCCGTCGCCTTGACCAGGGAGCCGCCGCCAAGGCCCAGCGCGAGCACGTCTGGCATCCTGAAGTTGGTGCGCACTCCGCCAATCCGCACCGTCAGCGACGACTCGCGCGGAAAGCCGTGCACCAGCATGCCGATGTCCGTGGTCGTGCCGCCGACATCGACGATGAGCGCATCCTTCAGCCCCGAAAGGTAAGCGGCGCCGCGCATGCTGTTGGTTGGCCCGGAGGCGAAGGTGAGCACCGGGTAGCGCTCGACCGTTGCCGCGCTCATCAAGGTGCCGTCGTTCTGGCTGATGAAAAACGGCGCTGAAATCCCCAGGCGCTTGAGCGCCGAGCCGAACGCGCCGACCACTTCGCGGGACAGCGCCGCAAGGCTTGCGTTCATCACCGCCGCGTTCTCCCGCTCAAGGATGCCCAAGCGCCCGATCCTTGAGGACAGGGTGACCGCAAGGTCCGGCGCCTCGTTGAGCGCAATCTCCCGGGCGCGCAGCTCCATTTCCGCATTGACCGGCGAGAACAGGCCGGTGATCGCCATCGTCCGCAGCCCGGCATCGCGCACCGCCCGCGCCGCCTTGGCCACCGCGTCCTCATCAAGTTCGTCAGCGAGGCGTCCGTCGAACCGGTAGCCGCCGCGAATCAAGTGGTGCTGGCCGCCGACCGCCTTGGCGATGTCCTGGGGCCAGTCGCTCAGCGGCAGCACGCCCCGCGACGACGGCAGCGCGATGCGCACAATGCCCACCGGCAGCAGGCCGCGCCGCTCGACGAAGGCATTGGTGAAATGGGTGGTGCCGATCATGACCTGATCGATGTCGGCGGCGTCGATGCCGGACCCGGCCAGCACGGCGCCTATCGCCGCTGCGATCCCCTCGTCCAGCCTCGGCGTGGTGGGTGTTTTGTGGGTAGTCAGGACCCGCTCGCCATCCATGATGACGGCATCCGTGTTGGTCCCGCCGACATCGACCCCGATGCGCACCGTAAAGCCTCCCATCGCCAAAACGCGGAAACGGGCACGTTATCAACGGCTTTGGGTTGTCCGTAACACCTGCTGTGGGTAGGGGTAATGGAAAATACGGGTAGTCGGGACGGGGCCGGAGCGGCAGGAGATCAACAGCGCCTGCCGCGCAGGGCGGCGGAAACGGCGTCCTTTCGCGTATTGACGCCGAGCTTGCCGAAGATGTTCTTCAGGTGGAACTTCACGGTGTTGACGGATATCGGCATCGCCATGGCGATTTCGCCGTTCGAGCGCCCTTGAATCAGGTGGCGCAGCACCTCCAGCTCCCTGGGCGTCAGTTGGTCGCCGCCGCCTTGGCCGCTCGGCCACGAATCGCCGATTGCCACCACAAGCTCCGCCAGAAAACGGTCTCTGATCCGGTTGCCGCGCTGGCTTTCCGAGGCCTCGGCCAAGCCGCCGATCACCTTTGCCAGCGCTTCCCCGGCGTCGATGAAGGGCCGTTTGATGCCCTCGAAGAGTGCCGGAGCGAGCGCGTCCTCAAAGGCGGCCATGGCGGCGCGGCGCCGGCCCTGCTCCCAGCAGGCGGTCGCCAGCAGGATTGAATGGGAGATGAACGACCGGATCAGTCCATCCTGCCGGCATCGCCTGCAGTGGTCGCGCAGCAGCTTGGCGGCGCGGTCGCCATCGCCTGATCGCATCCATGAGCGGGCCAGAACGCCGGTGTTCAGGCGTCGCAGCGCAAGATGTCCCGCCACCGTGGGATTGGGCCCTGCCGCCGCTTCGTTCCCGTCGCTGCCGGTCGGCTCTCTCCCGGCCGCCTCTTCCTCGGCCAACTCTCCGCCGCCCAAGTGATCGAGCTCCTGCTGCTGCAGGTCGATGATGGCGCGCAACCGCGGCAGGCCGCGGCTTGCCGCCGTGGCACGGGCACGGTTGCGGAACTCCTCGACCGATTCCCCGTGTGGATTGCAGCGGGCGAGCTTCATGGCCGTGGCGTATCCAGCCACATAGACCTCCAGCCAGGCATCGGCTCGTTCGATGTGCGGCAGCGCGAAGTCCAGGAGCCGCTTGGCTTCGGCAAGGTCGTTCTGCTCATAGGCGACCTCGGCCAGAAAGACGCCGGCGATGGCGGCGAGGTCGCTTTCCCCGCCGAAGTGCTCCAGGGCCAACTCGCGCCCCGCTCCGTACAAGGCTTCCGCGTCGCGCAGCCGACCCTGCTCCATGCACACGCAGCCTTCGTGAAAGTAGATGAACGTTTCGCCGAACGTCGAACCCATGGCGCGGAAGTGGCGTATCGCCTTGTCGCCAGCCGCCATGCAGGCGTCGAAGTCGCCGCGTTGCGCGTGCATCACGCAAAGCAGGTTGCAGCGAACCGCATGCATCAGGTCGTCGTCCGGCTTCAGCAGCCCGCTCAGCCGCTCAAGCCGCTGGAGTTCCGCATCCCCCGCGTCCAGGTCCGCGTAGCGATTCAACAGGCTGTCCATGATCGAGAGTTCACTGTCGATCTGCGGATCGCCGCCGCTGACGTTGGCCGACCAAGGCGCCAACCGCCCAAACAGGGCCCTCGCCCGTTCCGCCTCCCCGCCGCGCGCCATCAGGAACAGCCTGCCCAGCCAGAGCCGCGGGTGGGTTGCGGGAGGCGGTTCCCCAACGATGCCCAGCGCTCGTTCGAGCGCACCGACATGCCCCTTGAGCGCGTGGTGCCATCCGCCGATGGACTCAAAGAGGTCGGCAACCGTGTCCGGCTCGCCGCAGGCCAGCGCCTGCTGAATCGCCTCGGTCACCAAGCCCTGCCCATGGAACCAGCCCGAGGCGACTCGGTGCAGGCGCGCCGGTTGGTCGTCAAGCCGACGGCGCGCCCGCTCCTGCAGGAACTCCGCGAACAGCCGATGGTAGCGGTACCAGACGCGCTCCCGGTCAAGGTTTTCCAGGAACAGGTCCCGGCGTTCAAGCTCCTCCAACGTCAGCCAGGCATCGTCGATGTCGCAGAGCAGGTTGGCGAGATCGCCGTTGATCCGTTCCACAATCGACGTCTTCATCAGGAAAGCCTGCAGCGTCGGCTCGAGCTGGTTGAACACCTGCTCCAAAAAGTAGTCGGAGAGATCGGCGTTGCGCCCGGACAGCTGCGCCAGCACCGCAAGCGACGGCACCCCCTCCGTCAGCCAGCGATGCACGCTGCTCAGGGCAATCGGCCAACCCTCGGTGCGCCGGTGCATTTGGGCGGACCAGTCGCCGGGCGCGCCGTCGTCCATCAGCGGGCTCAACCAGCCCTCGATTTCCCGCCTTGAAAACTGCAGCGCGCCATGATCGATTTCGAGCAGCTCCGCCTTGGCGCGCAGGTCCGCGAGCGGCAGCGTGGCGGGATATTCGCGCGTGCTGAGCACAAGGCGCACGTTGGCCGTCAAACGCGACAGGAGTTGCTTGAGCGCCCGCAGGTTCTCGGGGCTGTCGGCACGATGGAAGTCGTCCAAAATCACGACGCCCACACCGTTGCATTTGGCGATTTCAGTCAACGCCGCTTCCACCATCGTCCTGTCGGATGCACCGGCGACGCCGCTCGGCGGAGACGGCAACTGAGCGCCCGGCAGCAGGCCGCTGGAGGCCAAGGCCTCCATCAGGTAGCGCAGGAAGTGAACCAGGTCGCGGTCGTTGTCGTCGAGCGAAAGCCAGGCGCAGGGAATGGCGCGTTCGTTCAGGGCGTGGTGGAATTCCCCCAAAAGCGAGGTCTTGCCGAAGCCCGCCGGCGCATGCACAACGGTCGCCCGTCGCTCCAGCGCCAGTTCCAGCTGCTTGGCCAAGCGCTCCCGCTTAACGGGCGGACGCGGAAACCTCGGTGGCGCAAGCTTGGACCGAATGACCCAATCGGACATGCCTCGGCTCGTCCCCAGTCAGGGTTGGGATCCGTCGATCCCGCTGCCCAATGCCTCCTTGAGCAGCTCGTTGACCTGCCGGGGATCGGCCTTGCCGCCGGTCGCCTTCATGGCCTGGCCGACGAAGAAGCCCAGCAGCTTGTCCCGGCCAGCGCGGAACTGCTCCGCCTGCTGGGGATGCCGGGCGACGATGTCATTGATGAGGCCGGTCAGTTCCCCGGTGTCCCGCATCGGCTTCAAGCCTCGGGCATCGATGATGGCATCCACCTCACCCGCCCCGCCCCAGAGGGCGTCAAAGACCGTTTTGGCCGTCTTGGACGATAGGGTCCCATCCTCGATGCGGGCGATCAGCCGGCCTAGGGCCGCGGCCGTCACCGGGGCCGCGCGGATGGTCAAGCCCTCGCGGTTCAGCCGCGCCGTCAGCTCGCCCATGATCCAGTTGGCGACCCGCTTGGCATGGCTGCCCTCGGTCCTCGCCGCCGCTGCAAAGTAGTCGGCGGTGTCGGGGTCCCGGGTCAGCCAGCCGGCGTCGTACTCACTGAGCCCGAGTGCCTCCTGGAAACGGCGGCGGCGGGCGGCGGGCAGCTCCGGCAGCTCGGCGCGCGCCGCCTCGATGAAGGCCTCGTCGATCGCCACCGGCAGCAGGTCCGGGTCCGGGAAGTAGCGGTAGTCGTCGGAAAACTCCTTGCCGCGCATGGGCCGGGTCTCGTCCTTGGATGCGTCATACAGCCGGGTCTCGCGCACCACCGGCAGTCCCGCCTCCAAGCGGTCGATCTGCCGGTCGATCTCGAAGCGGATCGCCTTTTCCACGAAGCGGAAGGAGTTGATGTTCTTGATCTCGGTCCGCTCGCCGAGCGCCTTGCGCCCTTGGGGACGGACCGAGACGTTGGCGTCGCAACGCATGCTGCCTTGGGAGAGGTCGCCGTCGCAGATGCCGAGATAGCGCACCAAGCTGTGCAGCTGGCGGAAGCAGGCGGCGGCCTGCTCCGGGGTGCGCAGGTCCGGGGCGGACACCACTTCGAGCAGCGGCGTTCCGGCCCGGTTGAGATCGACGCCGGTTTGGCCGGCGTAGGCGTCATGGATGGACTTGCCGGCGTCCTCCTCCAAGTGGGCGCGCACGATGCGCACCTCGATGGCGGCGCCGTCGTCAAGCGGCACCTCCAGCCGTCCGGGGCCGACGATCGGCGCGGCCAACTGGCTGATTTGGTAGCCCTTGGGCAGGTCCGGGTAGAAGTAGTTCTTGCGGTCGAAGCTGCAGCGCCTGCGGACCTCCGCGCCAATGGCCAGGCCGAACTTGACCGCCATGCGCACCGCCGCCTCGTTCAGCACCGGCAGCACCCCGGGCAGGCCCAAGTCCACCGGGCAGGCCAAGCTGTTGGGCGGCGCGCCGAACTGGTTGGCGGCAGCGGAGAAGATCTTGCTCCGCGTGGCCAGCTGGACGTGGACCTCCAAGCCGATGACTGCTTCCCAACCAGGGTTCACGAAGCCTCCGCCAGGGTCGGCCGCGCCCGGTGCCAATCCGTGGCCCGCTGCAGGGCGGCACTGGCTTGCAGGAGGCGGCGCTCATCAAAGTGCCTGCCAATAAGCTGCACCCCCACCGGCAGCCCTTGGTGCAGGCCGCAGGGCAGCGAGATGGCCGGCAACCCGGCCAAGTTCACCGGAATGGTGCAGACATCCTGCCGGTACATGGCGACTGGATCATCGGTGAGCTCGCCGCGGCGAAAGGCCGTGCCGGGCGTGGTCGGCGCGAGCAGCAGATCGACCTCGCCGAAGGCGGCGGCGAAGTCCCCGGCCACCAAGCGCCTGATCTTTTGCGCTTTGAGGTAGTAGGCGTCGAAGTAGCCCGCCGACAGCGCGTAGGTGCCGGTGAGGATGCGGCGCTTGACCTCCGCTCCGAAGCCTTCGCCGCGGGAGCGTTCGTAGAGGTCCCGCAGCGACTCCGGCCGCTCGCAACGGTGGCCGAAGCGGACGCCGTCGTAGCGGGACAGGTTGGTGGAGGCCTCCGCGCCGGCGATGACGTAGTAGGCGGGCATGGCGGTGCGGATGTGCGGCAGCGAAACCGTCCGGCAGCGGCAGCCGAGCGCCTCCAAGGCTTGGCGCGCCGCCTCGATGCGTTCCGCGCCCTCGCTGACTTCGCCGAAAAGCTCGTCGGCCAGGCCAATGGTCAGGATGGGATCGGCGGGTTCGCCGATGCCGCGTTCCGGCACCGACTCAAGCCACGGGTCGCGGTGGGCGCTGGAGGTTGAGTCGCGGGGATCGAATCCGGCCATGGCCGACAGCAGCAGCGCGGCGTCCTCCGCATCGCGGGCGAACACGCCGCCCTGGTCGAGGCTTGAGGCGAAGGCGATCATGCCGTAGCGGGACACCCGCCCGTAGGTGGGCTTTAAGCCGGTGACGCCGCAGAAGCTGGCCGGCTGGCGGATGGAACCGCCGGTGTCGGTGCCGGTGGCGGCGGCGGTGATGCCGGCGGCAACGCAAGCCGCCGAGCCGCCCGAGGAGCCGCCCGGAGTGTACTGCGGCGCCCAGGGGTTGGCCGTCGGCCCGAAGTGGCTGGTCTCGGTGGATGAGCCCATGGCGAACTCATCCATGTTCAGCTTGCCAAGCGTCACCGAACCGGCGGCCTGCAACCGGGCAATGGCCGTTGCCGTGTAGGGTGCAGTGAAGTTGGCGAGCATCCTCGAGGCGCAGGTGGTGCGCCAGCCCTCAATGCAGAACAGGTCCTTGTGCGCCAGCGGAATGCCGGTCAGGGGCGCAGCCGACCCATCCCGCAGCCGCAGGTCCGCGGCCTTGGCGTCAGCGACCGCCTGCTCCTCATCCAGCGTGATGAAGCAGTTCAGCGCCTCGTCAAGGCGCCGGGCCCTGCCGAGCGCCGCCTCGGTGAGTTCGAGGCTCGTGCAATCGCCCCGCCGCAGCGCTTGGCTCAGCTCGCGCAATGACGAAAACGGCGTCATGGGCTTATTCGGACAGGACGCTGGGCACGAGATAGAGTCCATCGCGGGCCTCGGGGGCGCCGGCTTGGCAGCGTTCCCGATCGACCCGCTCCGTGGCCTCATCGGCGCGCAGGCGTTGGGTGGCGTCCAGCGGATGGGCCAGCGGCTCAACGCCCTGGGTGTCAACCGCCTGCATCTCATCGACCAAGGCGATGATGCGCTGCAAGTCGCGCGCCACGCCCAAGCGCTCATCGCCGTCAAGGCGCAGCGCGGCCAGTCTGGCCAAGTGGTCGATGCTGACGGGGCCGTGCCCCTGACCAACGCCGGGCCGGTCCTCGGCCACCAAAGTGGGTTCGTTTGGCAGCTTGTCCGGGGGGGCGCCCCCGCGATCAGGAGAATGAGTGTCTTCCGCGTCCATGCCCGCGTTGCTGGTTGCCTAAGGGCAGCAAACATAGGAGTTTACTTGAAATTCCCTTTGCTGTTAGATTAGTTCAGCTAACGCGGCGTCTGGCCCGGGGCGCTGGCGTTGAGACAATCAGGCGCAATCCATGTTCAAATCCATTCGCGGAATGTTCTCCCGGGATCTTTCCATAGACCTCGGCACGGCCAACACCCTGATCTACGTTCGCGAAGAGGGCATCATTCTTGACGAGCCGTCGGTGGTGGCGGTTCGAACCCAAGGCACCCAGAAGACCGTCATCGCCGTCGGGGTTGACGCCAAGCGGATGCTGGGGCGCACCCCGGGGGACATCACCACTGTGCGGCCCTTGAAGGACGGCGTTATTGCCGACTTCCTGGTCACCGAAAAGCTGCTCCAACACTTCATCAACAAGGTTCACCAGCACTCCTTCATTCGCCCGAGCCCCCGGGTGCTGGTCTGCGTGCCCTGCAAGTCAACCGAAGTGGAGCGGCGGGCGATTCGGGAAAGCGCCCTGTCGGCGGGCGCCAGGGACGTGCGCCTGATCGAGGAGCCGATGGCGGCGGCCATAGGCGCTGGCTTGCCCGTGCATGAGGCGGTGGGCACCATGGTGGTTGACATCGGCGGCGGCACCACCGAGATCGCCATCATCTCCCTCAACGGCATCGTCTATTCCGACACCGTGCGGGTCGGTGGAGACCGTTTCGATGAGGCCATCGTCACCTACGTGCGCAGAACCCAAGGCAGCCTGATCGGCGAAGCCACCGCTGAGCGCATGAAAAAGGAGGTCGGCGCCGCCCGTCAGCAGAAGGAGGTGCGGGAGATCGACGTGCGCGGGCGCAACTTGGCGGAAGGCATACCGCGCGCCTTCACCCTGAACAGCCACGACATCCTGGAGGCGCTTCAGGAGCCCCTTTCGACGATTGTGCAGGCGGTTCGCTTCGCTTTGGAGCAATGCCCACCGGAACTTGCTTCGGACATCGCCGAAACCGGCTTCGTGCTCACCGGCGGCGGCGCGCTGCTGCGCGACCTTGATCTGCTGCTCGGAGACGAAACCGGCCTGCCCGTGATCGTCGCGGAAAATCCGCTGACCTGCGTTGCGCAGGGCGGCGGCAAGGCTTTGGAAATGATGGACAAGGCAGGGTACGGCCACCTGCTGTCGTCGGAGTAGGAGTTTGCGGGCCGGGAAGCCGCTGTTCGTCAGGGACTCCCGAGCCGGCTATCTGCTGACCGGCCTGCTTCTGGGTTCCGCGATTCTCCTTGCCATCGACTCCGCCACGCAACGGCTGAAGCCGGTGCGCGGCTTCATGGACAACCTTGTGGCGCCGCTGTTCGTCATCGCCGAGCTGCCCTACATGACGGCGGCGTCGGTTGGGGAGACGGTGGCCAGCCGCAGGGCGCTGCTGGACAGGATCGGCCAGCTTGAGCAAAGCAACTTGGCTTTGTCCCATCAAGCCCAGGGGTTCCTTGCGCTGCAAGCGGAGAACGACCAATTGCGCAGGCTGCTGGGCAGCGACGTCCGCTTGGCCAGCGCCGCACTCATCGCCGAAGTGGTGGGGGTGCCACCCAACCCCGCCGTCCACCAGCTGGTGATCGACAAGGGCGCCGGGAATGGGGTGGGCATCGGTCAAGCGGTGGTGGACGCCGCCGGGCTGATCGGCCAGATCGTGGACGTCACCGCCTTCAGCGCCCGAGTGCTGCTGATCACCGACGCCAGCCATGCCGTGCCCGTGGAGGTCGTGCGCAACAGCCTGCGCAGCATCGCCGGCGGCACCGGACGTCTGGACCGGCTGTTGCTTGAGGGGCTGCCCATAACGTCCGACATCAGCCCGGGCGACCAGGTCGTCACCTCCGGTCTGGGCGGACGGTTCCCGAGGGGCTATCCGGTCGGCACGGTCGAGTCCGTCGCTCCCGATGCATCAGGAGCCCTTGCGGTGGCGGAAGTCGCCCCCAGCGCCCGGCTGGACCGCGCCCGGCATCTCTTGGTGATTCACAGCGCCGGGCCCGTCCGGGACCGGGATGACGTTGAGGAGGAGGGAGCCGGAGAGCCTCGGCGGGACGGTTTCCCGTCATCCCAAAGCAGCGATGTCGAGCCGCCGTGAGCACTTGGAGCGTACGCTGGCTGGCTTGGATCACGTTGTTGGCGGCGCTGCTGCTCAGCGCGGGGCGCCTGCCGACGGACTGGCCGGACTGGCTGGCCTGGCTGCGGCCGGCCTGGGTTCTGCTTGCGGTCTGCTTTTGGGCCATGGCCAAGGCCCGGCCGTTGGGCGTCCTCGGCGCTTGGCTGGCGGGCCTGTGCTTCGATGCGATGGCCGCCGCCCCGCTCGGCCTGAACGCAGCGTTGTTCGCCATCGCTGCCTACGCAGCCCGACAGCTGCGCCAAAGGCTGCGCATGTACCCCCTCGCCCAGCAATGCGCCGCGGCCTTCGCCTTGGTTGCGGCCTGCGAAGCGGTGCGCCACGTCGCCCACGGCCTGCCGCCAATCGAGCCTTCGGGGCTGCTGATGTTGGCCCCGGCCTTGACCAGCGCCGCGGTCTGGCCGGTGGTCCGCGCCGGGTTGCGGGGCCTATGCCGTTACTTCCGCGTTGACCAGTGACAAGCCAATCATTCTGGCTTCCGCCTCACCCCGGCGGGCCGAACTGCTGCGGCAGATCCGCTTGCCCTTTGAGGTCGTCATCCCCGAGGTTGACGAGTCCCGGCGTCAGGGGGAAATCCCCCGGGACTACGTGCGGCGCCTGGCGCAAAGCAAAGCCGCCGCCGTGCGTCGCCCGGAGCGGTTGACGCTCGGCGCCGACACTACTGTGGTTCTGGATGGCGCCGTCCTCGGCAAGCCTCGGGATGCAAGCGAGGGCGTGGCGATGCTGACGGCGCTCGGCGGTCGTGCCCACACCGTCCTAACCGCTGTTTGCCTGGGCCGCGGCGGGGCGTACGAATCCCGCGTGGTCGCCACCGAGGTCCGGTTCCGCCCCATCAGCGAAGCTCTGGCCGCCGCCTACTGGCGCACCGGCGAGGGCGGCGACAAGGCGGGCGGGTATGGCATTCAAGGCATTGGGAGTATATTTGCGACACGAATCGAGGGCAGTTACAGCGCGGTGGTCGGGTTGCCGCTCGCGGAGACCGAGGAACTGCTCAACGCCTTTGGATTCGACCCTTGGGGCGCTCGACTGGGCTGACCCAAGGAAATCGGCATGGCGTGCCTTCGGCCGTCCGACGGCTTTGCGGAATCAACGCGGGGAATGTTGTGGACAGGGCAGGAACTGGAGCGCTTACACGGAACAAATGGAGAAAACAGTTGACCAAATGGCCGTTTGTTCCACCCGCATCGGCCGCGTGCCGTTGCCGGGCTAGCTGAAGGCTGCGATGTCCGAAGAACTGCTGATCAACGTCAACCCGTTTGAAACCCGGGCTGCGCTGCTCCAGGACGGCGTCCTGCAGGAACTCCACATCGCGCGGTCGAGCGGCTACAGCTACACGGGCAACATCTATCTCGGTCGGGTCGAGCGCATCGTTGCCGGCATGCAGGCCGCTTTTGTCGATGTGGGCTTGGAACGACCCGGATTCCTCCATGTGCGCAACCTAGTGCCCTCGGTTGGGGCGCGGGATGTCGCAGGCGACCATCCGCTGCCGGACATCCGCGATCTGGTCCACGAAGGGCAGGAGCTGTTGGTGCAGGTCACCAAGGACCCCATCTCCAGCAAAGGCGTGAGGCTGACGGCGGAGGTCTCGGTCGCCGCGCGCTATGCGGTGCTCATGCCGTTCGGCAGCCAAATCGGCGTTTCGCAGCGCATTGGGGAGGAGGCGGAACGGGAGCGGCTGCGCGGGATCATCAGCGAAGCGCAACGCAAGCTGAACACCTCAATGGGCTTCATTGCAAGAACCGTCAGCGAGGGCGTTGACGCCGAGGTCATCGAATCCGACATGGCCCAGCTTCTGCGAGTTTGGGGCGCCATGGCCGTCAAGCGAGCCGACCTCCGTTGCCCGGCGCCGCTCCACGAGGACCTGCCGCTGCACATCCGCCTGCTGCGCGACTTGGCAGGCCCTGACCTCACCAGGATCCGCATCGACGATGAGCGCACCTGTCGCCGCGCCGCCCGCTTCGCCGCCCAATTCCTACCGGAGGTCGCCCGCCATGTGGAGCACTACTGCGAGCCGCGGCCCCTGTTTGACCGATATGGCATTGAGGATCAGGCCGCGCGGGCCCTGCAGCCCAGAGTGGAGATGAAGTGCGGCGGCTTTTTGGTGATCGAGCAAACCGAAGCCATGGTCACCATCGATGTCAACACGGGCAGCTTTGTCGGCGGCAGCCGCTTCGAGGAGACCGTCTATCGAACCAATTTGGAAGCGGCCAGCGTGATTCCGCGCCAGCTTCGCCTGCGCAACCTCGGCGGCATCATCGTCATTGACTTCATCGACATGGAAAGCCCGGAGCATCAGCGCAACGTGCTCAGGGCCCTGGAAAAGGCCAGCGAAGGAGACCGGGCCCGGCTGGCGTTCGAAGGATTCTCGTCCTTGGGGCTGGTGCAGATGAGCCGCAAGCGGACCCGCGAGAGCCTCGCCCACCAACTTTGCGAACCCTGCCCGCTGTGCCACGGAGGCGGGCTGACCAAGACCAGCGAGACGATCTGCGCCGAAATCTTTCGCGCCATTGTGCATGACGCCCGCACCGCTTGTTCGCCAAGCGCCCGGGAATACCTGATCCGGGCCCCGGAGACCGTCGTGGATCGCCTGCTCGACGAGGATGCGGACCATCTCGCCGCCGTCTCCAGCCGCGTGGGCCGGGAGATACGCATTCAAGTGGAGCCTTGCTATGGCCCCAACCAGTTCGACGTGGTGGTTCTGCAAGAAGCCGGCCGGTGACCGTCGTTGAGCGCCGCATCCCTTCTCCGCCGTTGGCTGGGCCACCCACTGGCCAGATACTTGGCTTTTATTGCCTTGGCCGCGGCGGCGCTGCTAAGCCTCGGCCGGCTAGGCGCTTGGCTGCTTGACGACTTTGAGGGCGCGCTGGGCGCCTACCTCGGCGAAGGCGTCAACATCAGCGGCCTGCGCGGCGACTGGCAGGGTTTCAATCCAGTGGTGCGGGCGGCGCGCGTTGAACTGCCCGCCGGCTTCATGGAGGAAGTGCTCATCGAGCTCGATTGGCCGGAGACCGTGCTGCGCTCCCGCTGGATCATGCAACGCCTGTTCGTCGAGCGCGCCGATCTGGAGGTGGTCCGAGACGACCGCGGCTGGGGCTTGGCCGGGCCGGCACGGGAGGCCTTGGGAATCGACTGGCTGGGGCTCATCAACTACACCGATGAGATTCGATTCAAGGGCCGCATTGCAGTTGCGGGCGACCCCGACAGCGCCTTGGACGTGGAAGTGCTCGGCTTCAACCGCGACGGCTCGCACGGCTTCGACGTTCAGGTCGCCAATCCGGGCTGCGGCCACGCGAATGATTGCTCGGTGCGCCTGCACTGGCGCCGGTGGCCCCACCGCTGGTCACCGCCCCCAGCGCAGAGCCACCTGTCCCTGCAAGGCCAATTGAGCCTGCCGCTGGCCTACCTCGGCTTGCCCAACCTCGGGGAGGCCTTGGCCATCGCCGCCGAGGGCCAATGGACCGAGCGAGATGGCGTTGGCGGCGGCGAATTCACCCTGCATGCCGAGCAACTGCGCGGCGCTGCCGGCGAGCAACCCGGCGTCCGTCTCGAAGCGAGCCTTGGCGTGGCCACTCGGAATGGCGTTCACCAAGCCATCGTCCCCAAGGCTCGGCTTGGGAGTGGGGAATCGGCTCTGGCGCTGCGCCCGCTGCATGCGCGCGGCGGCGAGGGCCGCGTCCAGGCTTGGATCGATGAGCTGCCGTTGGCGGAGCTAAGCCGGTTCCTGAGCGGAGCGCTGCCCGGCGACAGCGGGATTGCCGCCTGGATCAGGGGCGCCGACCCTCGCGGCGTCCTGCGCAACGTCCACTTCGCCTACGGTGCCGAAGGCGCGGCCTACAGCGCCTCCTTTGACGGCTTGCGAACCGCGGCCCATCGCGGCCTGCCGATGCTGCGCGAAGCCAGCGGCTCGCTCGTCGGGCATCGAAGCGGACTGCTCGCGACGCTGAATTCGGAATCGATGGCGGTTCACTTTGCCGACACCTTCGCAGGCCCTTGGCGGCTGACCGATGTGCAGGGGCAGCTTCAAGTCTGGTTTCAGGAAGGCTACTTCGGCTTGCGCTCCCCCTTGCTGCGGGTGGACGTTCCAGATGGGCGCCTGGCCGGAACCCTCGCGCTCAGCCGTCCCCAAGGCCACTTTGACCAACGCTTGGCGATGGTGCTGAATCTGGACCGCCTGTCGATCCCGGCCGATGCCTACATTCCCCGCACGCTGCCCGAGGATCTCAAGCGTTGGCTCCGCGAAGGCCCCCAAAAGGGCAAGTTTGCGGGGCTTACGCTCGCCTATCAGGGCCAGGTCCACACCCAGCCCGACGACCATTCCCGGCGAGCGGCGATCAGCGCCCGTCTAAGCGGCGGCGAGGTGCGCTTTCACGCTGATTGGCCGCTGGTCTCGCGAGCGCAGGGGACGGTCGAGATTTCCGGGGAAAGCGTGTTCGCCCAGCTCGATTCCGCCGCTTCGATGGGTCTTGAGTTCGGCGAAAGCCGGGTCCATGTGGGCCGTAACGGCGCCTTCGCCGAGTTCGAGCTGCAGGCGCGGACCTCGCCGGGCGCCGCCTTCGACTACGTTCGCGCCTCGCCTCTTGCCCAGTGGATGAGCTTCGTGGCGCCCGACTGGGACGGGGCGGGCGACCTGGAACTGAGCGGCCGCTTCTTCGTGCCGCTGGATGAGGGGCGCGCCGGGGCGCCGCTGGCCGCGCAGGCGCAATTCGGCTTTGCCGGCGCCAGCCTGAACCTGCCCGACTACCGTCTTGCCGCAGCCGATCTCACCGGCGAGCTCACTTACCGCTATCCCTACGGCCTGAGTTCGCCGCCGATGGCGGCCACGCTGTTCGGCCATCCATCGACGGTGACCGCCAGCGCCGAGGACGGCTTGATCAACTTTGCCGTATCCGGCGACGCCGCCGTGCGGGATGTCTATCGGCTCGCCGACATGGCGGACCTCGGGGTGGCCTCCGGCCGCTTCCGCTTTGACGCAACCGTCTCGCTTTCCCCTGATGACCGCCCCCCCAGCCTCACCGTTGCGACCGCCCTGGAAGGGGTCGCCATTGATCTGCCGGGGGAGTTTGGCAAGGCAGCGGATGATGAGCGCGCCACCCGCGCCCGCCTGCGCTTTCTGGATGACTTCGTCGCCATGGACTTCGAGCACGGCCCGGTCGAGGGCTGGCTGCACATCGACGAGGCGCCCTTGCGCGGCGCCTTGGGCGTGCGCCGTCCGCCGCCGCCGGTGCCGCTTGCCGCCGATGAGGTGGTCATCACCGGCGACACGCCGCAAGTGGATGTGCGGGAGTGGACCGGCGGGGCGGAGGCTTTCGAGTTTCCGGCCCCTTGGCGGCTGGTTGGGTTTGAGGCGGGCCGACTGACGATTGAGGACACGGCCTTCGAGCGCGTTGCCTTAAGCGGCACCTATCGGGACGGGCGTACGCGCCTGGCCTTCGACGGCGAGGACTTGAAGGGACGGCTTGAGGATGCCGGCGCCGGGCCGCTGAAGCTGCACTTCGAGCGCATCATCCTGCCGCCGGACGAAGCGGCCGGGAGCGAGGATGAGGAGGACCCCCTCGACGTCGCCATCATCGACCAACTGCCGGAGGCGGACGTGCAAATCGATTCGCTGCGCTTCGGCGAGGAGGACTTCGGCCGCTGGTCGTTCGCGATTCGGCATCGCCCGGACGGCGTCCTGTTCGACGGCCTGGAGGCGCTGGTGAAGGACACGGCCATCAGCGCGCCGGGCGGCGTCTTCTGGCACCGGGACAGCGACCGCAGCGAGGCGCAGGCCCAGCTGGTCATGGCGGACCTTGAGGAGGTTCTGCCGCAGTGGGACTACGAACCCAGCCTGCGCTCCGAATCCGCCGAACTGCACTTGGACGCCAGCTGGCCGGGTTCGCCCCTGAACGTCACCATCAACGGCCTGACCGGCAGGGCCTACTTCCGCGCCACCAACGGCCATTTCATTGAGGTGGACGGCGGGGCGGGCACCCGCCTGCTCGGCCTCCTGAACTTCAACACTGTCCTCAAGCGCATGAACTTCAACTTCAAGGACCTAACCGGCGACGGCGTCAGCTTCGACACGCTGACGGCCGACACCAAGCTCACCGTCGGCACCCTGGAGTTCGTGGAGCCGGCGAAGATGAAGGGCTCCGGATCCGACTTCAAGATGGGCGGCAGCATCAACTTGGTCGATGGCGTGATGAACGACAACGAAATGATCGTAACGCTGCCGGTCAGCGACAGCCTGCCTTGGTATGCGGTGTACGTCTCGCTGGCCAATCCGGTGGCCGGGCTCGCCGTGCTCGCCGGGCAGCAGGCGCTCAGGAAGCCGATCAAGCAGCTCAGCACCGCCAAGTACCAGATCAGCGGCTCCTGGGACGATCCGGACGTGAGGTTCGTGGGCATTTGGGACGATAATGTGCAGGCTTACCAACAGGTGCAGGACCAAGGCGCCGAGGAGGGAGGACGATGAGCGCCTTGATCAGCGAGGCGGAGCGGACGCTGCTCGAACCCGCCGGCCTAAGCCGCCAGGATGCCGAAAGGGCGCTCGGGCGCTTGGTCGGGACGGGCGCCGACTTGGGCGAGCTGTTCCTGCAGCACCGGGTCTCGGAGAGTTGGGCGCTTGAGGACGGCATCGTCAAGGACGGCGCCTTCAGCCTCGACCGGGGCTTGGGGGCGCGCGCGCTCAGCGGCGAGAGGACCGGCGCCGCCTATGCGGAGGACATCCGTCCCGAAGGCTTGGCCCATGCGGTGGAGGCCGCCCGCTCCATCACCCGGGCGGGCGGCGAACGGCAGGTCAGGGCCTTGGCATCCACCGAGGCCGCACCCGTCCACGACCAGGGCAACCCCATCGCGGCGCTTGGGGAGCGCGCCAAGGTGGCGCTGCTGGAGCGCGCCGATCAAGCGGCGCGGCGCATGGACAACCGGGTGCAGCAAGTCAACGTGCGCCTTTCCCTGAACTTCGAGACCATGCTGGTGATGGCCACGGATGGCGCTTGGGCGGCTGATGCGCGGCCCTTGGTGCGGCTTGACGTCTCGGTCATCGTCGCCGAGGGGCAGCGCCGCGAGCGGGGCTTCGCCGGCGGCGGCGGGCGCCGCTCGCTGTTGTCGTTCAGCCACGAATGGCCGGAGGACCTCGCCGAGGAGGCGGTGCGGTGCGCCCTGGTCAACCTCGACGCGGTGGACGCCCCGGCGGGACCCATGCCCGTTGTCCTTGCCCCGGGTTGGCCGGGCGTGTTGCTGCACGAGGCGGTCGGCCACGGCTTGGAGGGCGACTTCAACCGCAAGGGCAGCTCGGCGTTCGCCAACCGCATCGGCGAGCAGGTCGCCTCCGCGCACTGCACGGTCATCGACGACGGCACCTTGCCCAACCGCCGAGGCTCCCTGACCGTGGACGACGAGGGAACGCCGACCGAGCCGACGGTGCTGATCGAAAACGGCATCCTCAAGGGCTACATGCAGGACAAGCTGAACGCCCGCCTGACGGGCGCCGCCGCCACCGGCAACGGGCGCCGCCAGTCCTACGCCCACCAGCCCATGCCGCGCATGACCAACACCTTCATGCAGCCGGGCGATGCGGATCCCGCCGAGATCATTGCCGCCTGCCCCAAGGGCGTTTACGCGGTCAATTTCGGCGGTGGCCAAGTCGATATCACCTCAGGCCGGTTCGTGTTCTCCGCCACCGAAGCCTATTTGATCGAGAACGGCAAGGTCACCCGGCCGATTCGCGGCGCCACCCTGATCGGCAACGGCCCGGAGGTCATGACCCGGGTGTCCATGGTCGGCAACGACCTCAGCCTGGACCCCGGCGTGGGCGTGTGCGGCAAGGACGGACAGAGCGTTCCGGTGGGCGTTGGCCAACCCACCCTGCTGGTGGACGAGATCACCATCGGCGGCACTGCCGCCTAGCGTCCCATGCGCCAGGACGTTGACATCCGCCAGCAGGAAGGCGAGTTGACCGGGCTGGCTGAAGCGATTATGCGCCAAGCCAAGCGGCTGGGCGCGGCTGCCGCCGAGGTTTCGGTGTCCGAGGACATCGGGTTGACGGTCAAGGTCCGCAAGGGCGAACTGGAGACCCTGGAGTTCCATGCCGACCGCAGCTTCGGCATCGCGGTGTACGACGGCCAGCGCAAGGGCGCCGCGAGCACGTCGGACAGCAGCGAAGGCGCCATCGAGGAGACGGTGGCGCGGGCGCTGGGCATCGCCCGCCACACCCAGGACGATCCCTGCCACGGATTGGCGGATGCCGGCTTGATGGCGGCGCGCCTGCCGGACCTGGACCTGTTCCACCCGGCCCCGTTGGACACCGATGCGGCACTGGCTGCGGCCTTGGCCTGCGAGGCGCAAGGGTTCGCCACCGACCGGCGCATCGTCAATTCCGAAGGCGCGGAGGCGGCCCGGTCGCAATCCTGCGTAGTCTATGGCAACTCCCACGGCTTCATGGGCGCCGCCTCCACCACCAGCCACAGCCTAAGCTGCGTCCTGATTGCCGAGGATGGCAATGGCATGCAGCGCGACTACTGGTACACGACGCACCGCAATCCCGCAGCCTTGGAAGCGCCGGAAGCCGTGGGCCGAACCGCAGCCGAGCGCACCGCTGCCCGGCTGTCGCCGCGCAAGGTGGCCACCGGCAGCTGCCCGGTGCTGTTCTCGCCGCAGGCGGCCCGCTCGCTGGCCGGCCATGTCATCGGCGCGTTGAGCGGCGGCGCCCAGTACCGCAAAGCCTCCTTCCTGCTCGATGCCTTGGATGCCGAAGTCGCGAGCCCGCACCTGCACCTCATCGAACAGCCCCTGCTGCCGGGGCGTCTTGGCAGCGCCAGCTTTGACGGCGACGGCGTAGCCACCGCGGAGAAGGCCTTCATCGACGCGGGCGCAGTGCGCAGCTACATGCTCTCGGCCTACTCCGGCCGCCGCCTTGGGCTGCCCACCACCGGCAACGCCGGCGGCGTCCACAACCTGCTGCTGACGGGCCGCACCAAGGCGTTCAAGGCCCTGCTCAAGGACATGGGCCGGGGCCTCTACGTCACCGACCTGATGGGCACCGGCGTCAACGGCGTCACTGGCGACTACTCGCAAGGCGCCGCCGGCTTTTGGGTGGAGGGCGGCGAACTGGCCTACCCGGTCCATGAAGCCACCATCGCCTCCAATCTCAAGGACATGCTGCGTCAAGTGGCCGCGGTCGGCGACGACCCGGACGAGCGCGGCAACATCATCACTCCGAGCGTGCTGATCGAGACCATGACCGTGGCTGGCGGAGGCGCTTCGTCGTGATAAGAAGGGACCAACAGGCCCACTGACGCAGTGCCAGCGTTTAACGTGCCCCCAACCCACCAGCCCCCAAGCCATGCCAACCGCTGCCGCTGACAGTCCGCGCTTCAACAAGGTGCTGCGCCGCTGGGATGTCGTGCTGCTCTCCTTTGGCGCCATGATCGGCTGGAGTTGGGTGCTGATCAGCGGCTACTGGATCGAATCAGCAGGATCGCTCGGCACCTTGATCGCCTTCGCCGCCGGCGGCCTGGCCGTCATTCTCATCGGCCTTACCTACGGCGAGCTGGCCTCCGCCATGCCCAAGGCGGGCGGCGAGCACGTTTACACCCACCGCGCCCTTGGCCCGACCTGGTCGTTCGTCTGCACTTGGGCGCTGCTGTTCGCCTATCTGGCGGTATGCCTGTTCGAGGCGGTCGCGCTGCCCACAGCCATCGAGTACCTGGCGCCCGGCATCCGCATCGGCACCCTGTGGCGGGTGCTCGAAGCCGATGTGGACCTGGGCTTCGTCCTCATCGGGGCGGGCGGTGCGATCGTCATCACCGTGGTCAACGTGCTCGGCATCAAGGCCGCCGCCCGGCTGCAGAACCTGATCGCCCTGATGATCTTCCTGTCCGGAATGCTGCTGTTCACCGGCGCCTTAAGCTTCGGCGAACTTGACCGGGCGCGGCCCTTCATCGCCGAACCGGCCACCGGCATCCTCACCGTGCTCATCATGGTCCCCGCCCTGCTGGTGGGCTTCGACGTCATTCCCCAGTCGGCCGAGGAGATCAACCTGCCGCAATCGAGAATCGGGGCGCTGCTGGTGGCCTCCGTGGCCATGGCCGTGCTCTGGTACGTCCTGATCGGCCTTTCGGTGGCCGTGGCGCTGCCCCGGGAGGCCTTGGCCAGTAGCGACATGGCCACCGGCGAGGCGGCCTCAGCGCTCTGGGGCGGCAGCTGGGCCGGGAGCGCACTGGTGCTCGGTGGCGTCGGCGGCATTCTCAGCAGTTGGAACGCGTTCGTCATCGGCGGCAGCCGGGTGATGTTCGCCTTGGCCGAGTCGGGCCAAATTCCCCGCGTGTTCGCACGGGTGCATCCCCGCTACCGAACGCCCTACGTGGGCGTCGTCACCATCGGCCTGCTGTGCTGCATCTCGCCGCTGTTTGGGCGCACCATCCTCGTGTGGCTGGTCAACGTGGGCAGCTTCGGCGTCACCATCGCCTTTCTGTTCGTGGCGCTCGCCTTCCTGCGCCTGCGCCAGACTGAACCGGACTTGGCCCGGCCCTTCAAGGTGGCCAACGGCACCGCCGTCGGCTGGGGCGCTGTGCTGCTTTCCCTCGCGTTGCTTTGCGCCTTCCTGCCTTGGAGCCCCTCGGCGCTGCTTTGGCCTTATGAATGGTCAATGATCCTCGGTTGGGCGCTGATCGGGCTGGCGTGCTTCTTTTTTTCCAAAGTTGAGGAGAGACTGTGAGGTTGATGACGACGGTTTGCGGGACCATGCGCGGAGCGCTCCTGGCGTGGCCCTTGCTGGCGATCTCTGGCGGCAGCCTGCTGGCTGACACCGTCACGCTGAAGAACGGAGACCGGCTCAGCGGCCAAGTCGATAGCCTGTCCGGAGGGCACCTGCTGGTGGACACCGAGTACGCGGGCCGACTGCTGGTGCGCGTCAAGGCCATAGAGTCGGTCACCGCCGACGGCGAGTTTCAGGTGCGGATGCGCCGCGGTGAGCGCTTGGTCGGCAGGTTCCAGGCGGAGCAGGGCGCGCAACGACTGCTGCCTGCGGATGGCGTTTCGCTGCCCTTGGCGCTCGATCAGGTCCGCAGCGCCAGCCGGGCCGGCGATGCGTTGGCCAGCTTGGCCCGCGGCTGGAGCGCCCGCTCGGACCTTTCCGCGTCGATATCAAGCGGCAACAGCGAGACGGAAGCGATCAACTTGCTGGTGCACTCCTCCTTGGCGCTCAAGCGAACCGTGCATGACGCCGCGCTGCTCATCGGCCGCGAGGAGGCCGACGGCGTGCGCGTTCGGGAGCAGCTCGACCTCGACTACGGCTACAAACGCTTCCTGAACGACAAGTGGTTCGCGCTCGGCAATGCGGAGTACTACCGCGACGAGCTCAAGGGCATCGACTTGCGGGTCACCTTGGGCGGCGGCATTGGCTACCAGGTCTGGCAGGACAGCTTCGGCGCGCTGTCCGTGGGCACCGGAGCCACCATTGTCTTTGATGAAATCGGCACTAGGGCCGCCCAAAACCCAGCTTGGCGCTGGGAACTCGACTACAACCGATTCATCTGGAGCAAGCGGCTTGAGCTCTTCCACCGGCACAGCCTGCTGGTGATTCCCGACCGCGGCCGCGGCGAGGTGATTGAGGCGTCAACGGGCTTGCGGCTGGCGCTCAACGAGCGCCTTGACACCCATTTCCGCATCGACCACCGAATCGACACGGCGCCGACCGAGGGCGCCAAGAAGACGGACACCGCTTACAACCTGGGATTGGGGCTGAAGTTCTAGGATGGAATCGGGCCGCAACCGCCGGATGGTGCGCTGGGCGCTCATCAACTCATGGAACGATTCGGCGGACACGGACTCTTAAGCGTTCAACCCTCAATGCCCAACTCAGCGAGCGCAGTGCGCTTGGCCCACTTGTAGTCGGCCTTGCCATTCGGCGCCCGCTGGACGCGGTCCACGAACACCACCTGCTTCGGCAGCTTGTAGCCGGCCAAGTGCTCGCGGGTGAAGTCGATCAGCTCGGCTTCGGCCATGGCGTCCGGCTGGCTGCAGGAAGCCACCGCCACCACCCGCTCGCCGAAGCGCTCGTCGGGGATGCCAACCACCAGGCTGTCGGCGACTTGGGGATGGCGCTTGATCGCCTCCTCCACCTCCTCCGGGAACACCTTCTCGCCGGCCGTGTTGATGCAGACGCTGCCGCGCCCCAACAGCGTGATGGAGCCGTCGGCTTCAACAGTGGCGAAGTCGCCGGGGAAGCTGTAGCGCACGCCGTCGATCTCCCGGAAGGTGGCGGCGCTCTTCTCCGGATCCTTGTAGTAGCCAACGGGCACGCTGCCGCTGGTGGCGATCAGGCCCATTTCCCCGGAGCCGGGCTGGACCTCGCGCCCGTCCTCGGTGAAGACCTTAACGCCTTCGTTGAGGACGAACTTGGCGGTCTCCGAGCTGGCCTCGCGGCTGGTGACGCTGGTGCCCATGCCGCCCTCGGAGGAGCCCATGGCATCGACCAGCGCCATGTTGTGATGCTTTAGGAGGCCCTGTTTGTTCTCCGCGCTCCACATCACGCCGCTGGAGATGATCTGGCGCATGCTGGTGAGATCGTAGGGGTTGCCGCGCTGCGCCGCCTCGTCCAAAGCCGCCAGGAGCGGCCTGGCAAAGGCGTCGCCGACGATGACCAGATCGGTGACGCGGTGGCGCTCCACCAACCCCCAGATGTGGTCGGGGTCGAGCCCCGGCCGGGGTGTCAGCACCACGGTGCCGCCCAGCACAAGCGTTATGAAGCCGCCCAGCCACATGCCAGTGCCGTGCATCAGCGGGCAAGCGGGCAGCGAGATGGGCGCTCCATCGCCGACGGCCTCAATCATGGCGGGCACCTCGGCAATGCGCTCGGGCGGGGCCAAACCCCGCCCGGCGGCGCCCATGCCCATCAGCGCTTGGCAGAACAGGCCGCCTTGGTACATCACGCCCTTGGGCATGCCGGTGGTGCCGCCCGTGTAGAGCATGTAGATGCTCAAGGGATCCCGCTCAATGCGCGGCATGGGCTTGGCGTCGCGGACGGCGCGCTCATAGTCCAAGGCGCCTTGGAGCAGGGCTTCGGTGC
Organism: Gammaproteobacteria bacterium; assembly: GCA_026709365.1. Classification (GTDB taxonomy): domain Bacteria; phylum Pseudomonadota; class Gammaproteobacteria; order Pseudomonadales; family Azotimanducaceae; genus Azophilus. Next base: position 140,246 of record JAPOTD010000007.1, on the reverse strand, counting down.
CGTCCTCTACTTGGATGTAGAGCTTCACCTTGGGCAGGCGGTCCCGTATCTCCCAGATGCGCGCGGCGTAGCAGGCTTGGAACACCACGGCTTCGGCATCGGCGTTGTCGAGCAGGTAAACCAGCTCGTCCGCCTTGTAGCGGTAGTTCACGTTGATTGGACAGCCGCTGATCTTGAACGCGGCGTACTGCGCCTCGAGATACTCGGCGCAGTTATGCAAGTAAGTGCCCACTTTCGAATCAACGCCCAGGCCATGGGCGCCGTACACAGCCGCCAAGCGAGCCGCCCGGTCATCGAACTCGCGCCAAGAGCGAACTTGGCCGTCACAGATTGTGGCGGGCTTTTGGCCGATGGCGTCGGCAATGGCCTCCCAGGCCGTGGCGAAGTGAAAGTCCATACCTCGTTCCCCTAGTGCTTAGCTGCTGGAGCCGCCAATTTACTGGCGGATTCCAGCAAGCGCCAGCGCGACCTGACGGTCGCGCCGGTTGCATTCGAAGGGGCCACCGCTATACTTGCCATCCCTCGGCACCCGGCAACCAGCGGTTGGCGGGCGCCAGCCTTCTGTTCCGCCTTAGCTCAGTTGGTAGAGCAGCTGACTGTTAATCAGCGGGTCGCTGGTTCGAGCCCAGCAGGCGGAGCCAACTCAACTTGTCCTCGTCGCGGCGGCAGTGGACGCCGCCAAGGGCTTGGCGAGCGGCCGCTTTTCGCCAATCGCGCAACCGGTGCGACGATGGCGAGGAGCGCTCCGACCATCCATCTTTCGAAGTCAAAATCGCGAAACCTCCTCGAACCAAAGCCTCGCGCACGATGCGGCCTCTGAAACACATCGGGACATGACCCACGCAACATGTGCGGAGCTTCGCGCCGGCGAAACTCCAAGCGCACCCGCAAAGCGGGTGCGCTTGAAGGCGGCGGATTGAGCAAGGATACTTTACGGCGTCTTGTGGAGGCATGGACATGGCGGAAGCAAATATGAATCCCGGCCAAGCGCGCGCGCCGGGGCCGACCTACCAGGAAGCGGTGCTGAGGGACGCATCGGCACCCCCGGCAGCGTTCCTGGAGCACTCCTACGAGTTCATGGGCGACCATGACATCCCCTATGCGAACTACACGTCCAAGGCGTTCCTGCAAGCGGAATTCGACAAGCTGTGGCCGCGGGTCTGGCAGATGGCCTGCAGGGAGGAGCACATCCCGGAACCGGGCGACTACCACGTTTACGACATAGGCTCCCTGTCGGCCATCGTGGTGCGCAGCAAGGACGGCGCGATCAAGGCGTTCCGCAACGCCTGCATGCACCGCGGCACGGCGCTGCGCGACCCGGAGAGCTCCGGCTTCTGCCGATCCTTCAAGTGCCCCTTCCACGGCTGGGAGTACGATCTGGACGGCAGGCTGACCGAAGTGCCGGAAGACTGGGACTTCCCCCACGTCAGCGCCGACACCCACAGCCTGCGAGCCGTGCGGGTGGGCACCTGGGGCGGGTTCGTCTTCATCAACTTCGATCCCGACGCGGCGCTATTGGAGGAGTTTCTGGGCGTGCTGCCGGAACACTTCAAGGACTTTCGAATCGAGGACCGCTACATCGAAACCCATGTGTGCAAGCGCCTGCCAGTGAACTGGAAGGCCGCCGAGGAAGCGTTCATGGAGGCCTACCACGTCAAGGAGACCCACGCCGGCGGCGCCGACTACTCCGAACCCATCACCACCTACGACGTGTTCGGCGACAACGTGAACCGCTTCATCCACACGGTCGGCGCGCCCAACCCGCGCCGGCCCGAGCCCTACACCGAGCAGGAGCTGCTTGAGGGGCTGTGGGGTCGCCGAGGCCCGAAGGATGCCGATCAATGTCCGCGAGTGCCGGAGGGGATGACCGCGCGCGACTTCTACGCGCAGTTCGTGCAGCAGCAGCTCGGCGCGCTGTACGACCAAGACTTCTCCAACTACTCAACGGCCCAAACGCTTGATTCCATTGAATACTTCCTGTTTCCGAACCTGTTCGTCTTTCCGGGGCTGTCACTGCCCATGGTCTATCGATTTCGCCCGGACCCCAACGATCCGGACTACTGCACGTTCGATCTCCTCGTGCTGCGCCCGAAGCATCCGGAGAGGGAAGCGCCCCCGCCGCCGGAGCCGCTGCGCCTGGGCATCGAGGAAAGCTACACCGCCGCCGAAGGTTTGGGCTGGCTGGGCGCGGTCTATGACCAGGACACGGACAACATGGCGGCCCAAACACGCGGCTTCAAAGCCTGCGCGCGCGGCGCCCAGACGCTGGGCAACTACCAGGAGGTTCGGGTGCGCCACGTGCACAAGCGCGTGCGGGACTATTTGGAAGGCTAGCTGGCTGGCGCATCCAAGCGAACTTGAACCTCTCCGTCAAGCACCCGGCTGTCGAACACGCAAAGCGGAACGCGGGTGAGCGTGCCCAAGGCCTCGCCGCTGTCCAGCCTGAAGCGCATGCCATGCACGGGACAGAGGATGTAGCCGTTGCGCACCCGGCCGCTGTCGAGCGGCTGGTCTTGATGCGAACAGCGGTTCTCAACGACGTGAATTGCGTCCCGCGAGTTGCAAACCAGCAGCTCCCGCCCATCGAGCACGACGAGCTTGCTGCCGTTGGTTGGAACGTCGGCGACTTGAGCGATGGTTCGATAGTCGTGCATCAGTGCGCGGGACGTTTATCCGACCGCGTAATACAGCACCGAGTTCCCGTTATTCCCCGCTCGCGCAAATGGTCAACATGCCTGTAAACATGCTTCAGCCGACACTCAAGTGGGTGTGCAAACCCACTGCGTTGTCCCTGCGGATTTCCAATCGAGGGCGGGACGCCCTTATCTCGCTCCGGGAATCCGCTGGGTTCGGGCAACGACCCACGGAGGGCGTCCCGCCCTCGAAATGAACCGGGGACGCCGCCAAACTTCGTTGGCTGAAGCTGGTTTATGGGCATCATGGTCAATTCGTCCCCTCGGTTCCCGTGCGAGCGTCAGGTCGCGCAGGCCGGTTCGTGGTGGCTGGGCACCAAACGCCCCAGCCCGGCATCGATCAATTGGCCCTCCATGTAATGGCGGATCTCCTCGGCGCGCTCCATCTTGAGCACCCGCGCCAGCATGCGCCGGGCGTCGGTGCGCTTGATGTTGCGCAGCAGCCACTTCACCTTGGGCAGGTTGGTGGCGTTCATCGACAGCACCTGGTAGCCCATGGCCATCAGCAGCACCGCGCCTATCGGGGTGCCGGCCAGTTCGCCGCAGATGCCGATGTCCTTGCGCTCGGCTTGGGCGTTGCGGGCAACCTCGCGCAACGCCCGCAGCACGGCGGGATGAAAGTCGCGGTACAAGTCGGCGACTCGGGTGTTGTTGCGGTCCACCGCCAGCATGTACTGCGTGAGGTCGTTGGAGCCGACGGCCAGAAAGTCCACCCGCCGCGCCAACTCCCGCGCTTGATACACGGCGGAGGGCACTTCCACCATCACGCCGATGAGCGGATCCTTGACCTCGAAGCCCTCCTCCGCCACTTCGCGATGGGCTTGGCTGACCAGCCGCTGCGCCTCCTCCACCTCGGAAATGCTCGACACCATCGGCAGCATCATGCGCAGCACGCCCTTGAGGCCTGAGTTGGCTTTGAGCATGGCGCGCGCTTGGGCCAGGAAGATTTCCGGATGGTCCAAGGTGACGCGAATGCCGCGCCAGCCCAAAAAGGGGTTGTCCTCGGTGATGGGAAAGTACGGCAGCGCCTTGTCGCCGCCAATGTCCAAGGTGCGCATCGTCACCGGACGCGGCTCGAACGCCTCCATGTGGGTTCGATACAGCCGCCGCTGCTCCTCCTCGGTCGGGAAGCGTTCCTGGGCCATGAAGGGCACTTCGGTGCGGAACAGGCCGATGCCCTCCGCGCCCCGGTCCAGGGAGCGGGAGATGTCCCGCGTCAGGCCGATGTTCACCCACAGCAGCACCCGGTGCCCGTCAAGGGTGACGCAGGGCAGGCCGCGCAGCTCGCTTAGCTCCTCGGCAAACTCCTGATCCTCGGCGAGCACCGCTTGGTAGTCGGTAGTGAGCTTGGCCGATGGGTTGGCGTACAACTCGCCATAATGGCCATCGACGATGAGCGGTTGCCCGTCCAGCTCATGGATGGGCAGCTCAACCACGCCCATTACCGCCGGAATGTCCAAGGCGCGCGCCAGGATGGCGACGTGGGAGTTGACCGCGCCGCGTTTGGAAACCACGCCCTTGAGGCGCTCGGCGGGCACGTTGGTGAGCATGCTGGGGGTGATCTCCTCGCCAACCAGTATGGTGTCCGGCGGGAAATGCGTCTTGTGGGTGCGGATGTCCTGCAAGTAGGCAAGCACCCGCAGCCCCAAGTCCTCGACGTCGGTGGCGCGCTCGCGCAGGTAGGCGTCCTCCATGCGCTTGAAACGGCCCAAGTGCTCGCGGATGACGTTCTTCAACGCGCCCTGCGCCCACTCGCCCCGGTGAATTCGCTGGCGCACATCGCCAGTGATGGCGTCGTCGTCGAGCATGTGCAGATAGACGTCGAACAAGGCCAGCTCCTCCCGCGGCAGGCTCTGCGCGAACTGCTCGCTGATGCGGCGAATGTCGTTGCGCACCGACTCCACGGCGCGGTCGAAGACCATCAGCTCGACGGTGACGTTCTCGGCCTCCTTATCGGGCACCCCGTCGAGGCTTACGGCCGGATACACCACCGTTGCAACGCCCAGCGCAACGCCCGGCGAGCCGGCGATGCCTTGAAACTTAAGGTCGTCGCGGTCGTCGTTGGCGTTGACCAGCTTGGCCATGTCCCCAACCGCCTCGGCGTGGGCGACCACGGCGGCCAATTGGGCGGACAGGGTGACGAGGATGGCCTCCTCGTCCTCATCAAAACGGCGCCTTTCGCGCTGCTGGACCACCAGCACGCCCAGCACTTCGCGGTGATGGATGATCGGTGCGCCAAGGAAGGCGTTGAAGGGCTCCTCGCCCGTTTCAGGCATGTGGAAGTAGCGCGGATGCTCGCTGGCGGCCTCTAGGTTCACGGGCTCCGCCCGCTCACCGACGAGGCCCACCAAGCCGATGCCCGCCTCAATGGTGGCCCGGCCCACCGCATCCGGGTTAAGGCCCTCGTTGGCGGCAAACAGGTACTGGCTGCGGCCGGGAATCCGCAAGTAAACCGAGCACACCTCGGTGCCCAGGGCAGCGCGCACCTCGCGGACCATGACTGCCAAGGCCTCGTGAAACGTCGGCGCCGCGGTTACGTCCTGAACGATCTCCCGAAGCTGGCTGAGCATGCGCTAATCCGCTCGATTTGCGGATGGCGAGGCAGCCGACGACAAGGCGCCGAGGGCGGGCACCAACTCGGCCAGCGCTTGGCGATAGACATTGCGCTTGAAGGCGACCACCTTGGTGATCGGATGCCAGTAGCTGACCCACTGCCAATGGTCGAACTCCGGCTCATCGCAACGATGGACATCGACCTGGCTGTCATCAGCCAGCATGCGCAGCAAAAACCACTTCTGCTTTTGGCCGACGAAGTTGGGATGTGAGCCGCGGCGGCGCAGCTGCGGCGGGAGTTCGTAGCGCAGCCAGCCACGGGTCTCGGCGATGATCTCGACGCAGGCCGCATCAAGGCCCACCTCCTCATCGAGTTCCCGATACAGCGCGTCCTTCGGCGTCTCCGATTCCTGGATGCCGCCCTGCGGAAACTGCCAAGCGTCAAAGCCGCCGACGCGCCGGGCAAATAGAACTTGCTCGCGGCTGTTGGCCACGACAATGCCGACGTTCGGCCTGAAGCCGTCCGCGTCCAACACGCGACCCCCTGCCGTTCGTTGCCAAAGAGACAGGCCATTGAACATCAAAAGATCATGAAATGCGAATCCTCGGCCTGGGGGCTGAGGATTCGCATTGGATTTTGGCTGGCGCCTAACGCCGCGAATTGGCGTTGCGGATCGTTTCGAGGAGGTTTTCGCGGCTCGACGGCGGGCCAATGGGACGATGCGCCGTGCTAAGGTAGGCCGATGAGCAATCGCTTGGCCGCCGAGACCAGCCCCTACCTGCGCCAGCACGCCGACAATCCGGTGCATTGGCAGCCTTGGGACGACCAAGCGCTCGGCGAGGCGCGTGGGAGCGGCAAGCCCATCCTGCTGTCCATCGGCTATTCGTCCTGCCACTGGTGCCACGTCATGGCCCACGAATCCTTCGCGGACGCCGACACCGCCCAGGTGATGAACGAGCGGTTCGTCAACATCAAGGTCGATCGGGAGGAGCGCCCGGACCTCGACAAGGTCTATCAAACCGCCCATCAGATCCTGACCCAGCGACCGGGCGGCTGGCCGCTGACCCTGTTCCTGGACCCCGAAACGCTCGCCCCGTTCTTTGCCGGCACCTACTTCCCCAAGACGCCGCGCTACCAGATGCCAAGCTTCATCGACCTCATGCTGCGCATCGACGACATCTTCCGCAACAAGCGCGACGCCTTGGCGGAACAGAACGGCAAGCTGCTGAAGCTGATGCGGAAGCTCGACCTTGAAGCCCCCGCACAAGGCGCCTCCCTGAGCGATGAGGCGCTTCTGGCCGCCGCTTGGCAGCAGTTGTGCGAACGCTACGATGGTCAGGAAGGCGGCTTTGGCCAGGCGCCGAAGTTTCCCATGCCCGCCACCTTGGACCGGGTGCTGCGCCACTGGGCCTACACCCAGCGGGCGGGCAAGCGGGAGCGGCAAGCCCTCGACGTGGTCATGACCACCCTCACCAAGATGGCCCGAGGCGGCATCTACGACCACCTCGGCGGCGGCTTCTGCCGCTACGCCACCGACCGGGCGTGGATGATTCCGCACTTCGAGAAGATGCTCTACGACAACGGCCAGTTGCTGTCCCTCTACGCCGATACGCTGACCATCGGCCCCGACCCGCTGTTCGAGGGCGCGGTGCGGGAGACCGTCGGCTGGCTGCTGCGGGAGATGCGCCATCCGGGCGGCGCCTTCTTCGCGGCCTTGGACGCGGACTCGGAAGGCGAGGAGGGCAAGTTCTACCTGTGGCGCCGGGAGCGCATCAAGCGCCTGCTGAGCGAGGACGAGTATCTCGTGGCAGCCACCCTCTACGGCATCGACAAGCCCGCCAACTTCGAGCGCCATTGGAACCTGCACCGCCGGGATGCCTGGCGTTCGGTGGTCGAGCGGCTGTCCCTGGAGCCGGACCAAGCCGCGCAACTGTTGGCGAGCGCCAAGGAGAAGCTGTTCAACGAGCGCGCCAAGCGGGTGCGGCCGGGTCTCGACGACAAGATTCTGGCCGGATGGAATGCCATGACGATCAAGGGTTTGGCCAAGGCTGCGGCGGCGCTCGATGAGCCCGAATGGCTTGACGAAGCGACCCGCGCCGCGGACTTCATTCGTGCCGAGCTCTGGCGCGATGGTGTGCTGTTCGCCACTTGGAAGGCGGGCACGGCCAGGCATCCGGGCTACTTGGACGACTACGCCAACCTGATCGACGCCCTCGTCACGCTGCTGGAGGCCCGCTGGAGCGACGAGGACGCGGCCTTCGCCGTAACGCTGGCCGACCAAGTGATCGAGCGCTTCATGGATGAGGAGCACGGCGGCTTCTTCTTTACCGGCGAGGGCCACGAGCAGCTGATCGCGCGGCCCAAGCCCAGCCTCGACGACGCCCAACCGCCGGGCAACGGCGTCATCGCCCAAGCGCTGGCCGGGCTCGGCAACCTCTTTGGCAACGCGGGCTACCTCGACGCCGCCAGCCGCACCCTGGATTGGGCGCGGGGCGGCATGGAGAAGCACCCAGCGGGCCACTGCAGCCTGCTCACGGCCCTGGAGGCGCAGCACCACGCCCCGGAACTGGTCATTCTGCGCGGCCTGCCCGACGACTTGGCGCAGTGGCGCAAGGCCTTGGTCGGTGGCTTCCGGCCTTGGCGGCGGGTGTATGCCATCCCCGCCGGAGCCCGGTGCATTCCAGCCCACCTGCCCGCACTGGCGCCACTGAAGACCGTTGCCTACGTCTGCTCCGGGTTGAGTTGTTCCCTGCCAATCGACTCGGTGGAACGCCTGCAGTTGGTGCTGGATGGGCGATGAGGCAGCGCTGATCACTTTTATGCGCATGGAAATACTGCAAATCGTCATTTTTTGGCGCATAAAAGTCTGAGGTGCTAAGCTCCCGGAACCGAACGGCCAACGGGACGCTAACGTGGAGCGCCTGCTGCATGACGACTTGCTCGCCTGGAAACAGGCGCCGACGCGCAAGCCGGTGCTTCTCGACGGTGCGAGGCAAACGGGCAAAACCCATTTGGTTCAACACCTGTTCGGCCCCCGTGAGTTTCGCAGGGTCCATGCGCTCGACTTTCGGCTCGCCCCGGAAGCTGCGCGTCTGTTCGCCGGTGACCTGACGCCGAGCACCATCGTGAGCAACATCGAGCTCCACTTCGACACCGATGTGGACCTCTCAAGGGATCTCATCTTCCTGGATGAGGTGGGCGAGTGCCAAGCCGCGCTGGACTCCTTGAAATACTTCGCCGAACGTGCGCCGGAGGCGTTCGTCTGCGCCTCCGGCTCCAACATCGGGCTCCTCACCTCCTTTCCCGTTGGCAAGGTGCGCCAGCTTGAGCTGTTTCCGCTATGTTTCGAGGAGTTCCTGATGGCGTCCGGTCAGGCGCGGCTGCTAGACGCGTTCCGGTCGCGTTCCGACAGCAGGACAGCCCACGAGCGCCTCTGGTCCCTCTTCCTTGACTACTGTTTCGTCGGAGGGATGCCGGAGGCCGTGGCGGCGTGGTTCCGCGAAGACGCCAGCGTTCGGGAACGCGCCGCGCGCGTGGATGCCATTCACACCGACTTGGTCGCGGGCTTCGAACGGGACTTTGGCAAGTACGCTGGTCCGCAGCAGGCCGCGCACATCGAGACCCTGTTTCACAACATACCGCGGCAACTCCAGACGACCCAGGACGGTTCCGTGAAGCGGTTCCGCTTCAAGGGCGTTGTCGAGCGCAAGCGGGCCTATCTCGACCTGCAAGGTCCCATCGATTGGCTGGTCAAGGCCCGTTTGGCTTGGAAGTGCCATCCCATCAACTGTCGCCCGACCCTGCCGTTGCCGCATCTGGCCAAGGAAAGCCAGTTCCGCTTGTTTCTGTTCTACGTGGGCATCCTGCGCCGCATGCTGCGCCTGCCCTACGCTGTCCAGCGCGACCCGAAGTACGCCTACAAGGGCTTCATGGCCGAGAACTTCGTGCAGACCGAGCTGCGGGCGCGGGTTGCCTACCCTACCTACGGCTGGGCGGAGGCCCGCGGGGAGGTGGAGTTCCTGCATCAGACGCGCGACGGCGATATCATTCCGGTGGAGGTGAAGAGTGGTGGGCGCTCCCGGGCGCGCAGCTTGAGCTCGTACATCCAACGCTACGCACCAGGCCGCGCCATCACCCTCACGGCAAGCCCGCGGGCGATTGCGAGCGGCATCGTTCACAACTGGCCGCTCTATGAAGCGCAGTTCCTGCGGGAACTTTAGTTTTTGCGCAGTGGATAGGAGGTCAATTGGAAATGCCCATGGTCGGCCGCACCGGCGTCAGCTTCCGCAAGTTCCGCTTCGGCGCAGGCCGGTTCGGGCGTTTTGGCAATGCCAGCCAAGCAGACGCGAGCCTCAGGTCGCATCGCGCGACGGATGCCAGAATTGATGCGCCAAAGTCCGCGCCACGGCTTGAGCAGATGAAGGGAGCGTTGCGCAAACGCTGCGCCCTGTTGTGGCTGGCCTGCCTCGCCGGGCCGATTGCGCTCGCCAGCGAGCAGGCTGCGACCCAAGAGGCTTCTCCCAAGCTGAACGTTCAGACCCGCGTTCACTTCAACATCAACGTGAGCGATTTCGAGTCGGCGCGGTCCTTCTACGGTGCCCTTGGCTTTGCAACGCTGTCCGGCTTTCCGGATGCCAACACCCAGGCCATGGCCAGAGCCTTGGGCATTGCCACGCCCACCGAGTACGACGGTGCCCAAGGCGGCGAGGCGGGCGGATATCTGCTGCATGGCGAGTTGATCGGGCTGGGTGGTTTCAGCGGCGGCGCGATCGACCTCATCGAGTTCACCATTCCCCGTAACGACTCGCCGCCCTACGAGGCCCTAAACCGGCTCGGCATGGTCCGGGCGGTCATGCACACCACCGACTTGGACAGCGCCCACGCCCACATGGTCGCCAACGGAGTCAGATTCCTGTCCGAACCGGTGCAACGCAGTGACGGCAGGCGGTTCGCGGTTTTCACCGACCTGGACGGCACGTTCTACGAACTGGCTGAAGTTGAGGGTGACCCCAACGATGCGCCAGCGCCGCACATCGTGGGGCTCGGGCCGGTTCACATCAACGTCAGTGACTTCGAGCGCTCCCGGGCTTGGTACGAAATGCTCGGCTACCGGATGTCGGTTGAACGGCCTGCCACCGACAGCGCGGCAGTCGCCCGGGCGTTGGGCTTTGAGCGCCCGTTTCGCATCCGGGAGGCATTGATGACCCATATGGAGGACGGCTCGCAGATCGAACTGACGCAGTGGCTCGAACCTTTTGATCCCCGGCCGCCTTATCCCATTCCCGTGAACCACATGGGCATTCACCGCATGGCTTTCGCGACCACTGACATCGAAGGGGACGTCGCCCTGCTCAGGGCGCAGGACGTGCGGTTCGTCTCCGAGATCACCCCCTGTTGCTCCGGGCCGGACTCATCGAGCCGCATCATCCTGTTCTACGACCCCGACGGCACCATCATGGAATTGGTGCAACTGCCTTGGCACTTGTCGGCATTTATGGCCATCACCGGCTTCTTTGCCGACCTGTTTTAGTGTCCCGCCCCCGTCCTGAATCAGGGCGGAACCACGCGGGGATTGGAAGGCGCCAAACCGAGGACATCGGACTTCCTGAATCGATAACGGTTGCCTTCCATGGTGTGCTTGATCTTGTTTGCCCGCACTTTCCGTCGAACCGTCGATTCGGATACGCCGAGAAAGCGGCAAACCTCCTGCAAAGTCATGCAATCGGAGCCACCGAACAGCTTCATGGAATCGGTGATGTCGATCCCGATCACATGACCCGCTTTGTCGTAACGGACGATCATGCCTTCGCTGTAAACTGAGCGGGCTTCCACTTCCTGGGCAAAGTCGATCGTCAAGTAGTCGCGTACCGTATCGTGATGGATTTTTATGGCCGCACCTCGAAATTGATCATAGCTCCACATGCGCTCACACAAGCTGGGCCAACAGCGTGCGGGCCGGAACGATGATCGGCGACCGTTGCGCGAAGCAGTCCTGGGCCACGAACTCGCCGTCCATCGCCACTTGGAAGGCGTGTGCCGCGCCCGTTTGCCGTTGAAAGTAGGCGAGCGAATCGCTCAAGCCGGCTTTTTCACTGGCCTTCGCCTCCACCAGGAACCACGGTTGCTGATCGCGGGTCACGAGGAAGTCAACTTCGCGCTTCTGCTTGTCGCGCACGAAGTGCAGGCCGAAGCTGCCTTGTCCGGTCTCGGTCCACCAATGCACGGACTTCAGCAACGCCGAGGCGACGAGGTTCTCAGCCCGGGCGCCGGGGTCGCTGACTTGCGACCAGTCTCATAGGTAGTACTTGGGCTCCTTGCGCAGCGCCCGCGTCACGTTGCGGTGCCACGGCTTTACTGCGAAGCAGAAGTAGAGCGCTTCCAAGGTCGAGAGCCAGCGTCTGGCGGTATCGACCGACACCCGGACGTTCCTGGCCAAGTAGCTGTAGCTAGTGAGTTGCCCCACTTGGCTGCGGAGCATTGCGGCGAGCATCTCCACTTGGCCGAGTTCCTGTATGCGGGTCAGGTCGCGCAGGTCCTCCCGGAGGAGCTGCTCCGTGCGCAGGGCGCGCCAGCGGTTGTGGAAGCGCTGGTTGGCCTTCAGGAAGGGTTCGGGGAAGCCGCCGAAGCGCCACAGCGCCGCCCATCGGTCATCGTCGATCGGCGTGGGTTCGCCCAAGAGCCGGCCACCGGCCATGCTGCCCAGGCATTCGCCCACGGATATCGGATGCAGCCGGTAGGGAAAGTAACGCCCCATCAAGCTGTCCCCGCCCCGACTGAAGGTCGCAAGCGACGCGCTGCCGGTAACCAGGATGCGGGCCCGGCTTTCGTGTTGGTCGAAAAAGCCCTTGAGGAAATTCCGCCAATGCCGGTACTTGTGCAATTCGGCGAAGGCGCACAGCGGTGGGCTGGGCAACAGGCGCTCGAGCCCCAATCGGCTCGCCACGGCCTGGGGGCCATCCAGGATCACCGCCCGGTGCGCCTGATTGTCCCAATTGAGGTATTCGCTGCCGGGGAAAAGATCGGTCAGCGCCTTCGCCAGAGTGGTCTTTCCCACCTGTCTGGGGCCGGAAAGAAAGGCCATTTGCCGATGTTCCCGATAATGGCCAGCGAGTTCGTTCAGCAACGTGCGTTGCATGACCGGAGCCTTGATCGTCGTAAATCGGTCATGGCCATTTTACGGTTGCGATAAAATTGGTCAAACCGATGGGAGGCGGATGGTTTGCCGGGAAACGCCCTCAAACCGGAACCTGTCGGGCAGACAGGCTTTCGCCTGAATGCCTAAGCTTGGCGCTGCGGCGTCACCGCAAACTGATTCAACCAAAGAATCACATGGCGATTGGTTACGCCGAGGGCCCGAGCATGTTCCGCCAAGCAGGTGACTGGAACGCCGCACCGCCAAGCGAGCTTGTGCAGGTCTTGAATCCAAATTGACCCGAACAGCCACCGAATGACCTCCGCAACCTCGCCGCCCATGACTGGAGGCGAGCACAATGCCTTTCGCAGAAGGCCACCGTTAACCTTAAAGCGCAGGCCTGCGCAATGGCGGCCGAGCATGGAATCCACCAAGCGATCCGCGTTCGCCTCCGCCTCCGGCGCAACCTGATTCTTCGGATTGGCCGCAAAGCAGCTCGGCGCCGCAAGCTGCACTGACGGGCTGCGCCGCCTCATGGGCGCGGCCGGGTTGCGGGATCCAGAGGGCATGGATTCATTAGCGCTGAGCGGACAACCTCCACCAACTCCGCCTCATCCCAATCCAACAAAGGCTTGATCAACGGCTTGTTGGTCTGTCCAGACCAGCCTTTCGGCAATTGGGCTAGCAAAGCGCAAACCTCATAACACTGCTCCGGCGACAAAGCCTGCCTGGCGTCGTTAAGGGCTTCCGGGGCCAGTTCCACGGCGCAGGCCAAATCATAGACGTCCCTCACTTCCACTGTGCTGGCGCCGTGCAAACGGTGACGCAGCTTCTTGGCCAAAATTTCCGAGGTGGCCTGAAGCCGAACAGGTACGCTGCCGGGCAGCACTCCGTCAAAAGCCTCATCAAGTATGAAAACGTGGGGCATCAAGGTCACCTCAATGCCTTCGATCTCGCCATACAGTGCCATGTACTCCATCCAAGTCCTGTCCGGGTCAGCACCCGCACACTCAATCATCACTTTCTCCACTTCCCCGCCGCTCTCACGATGAACACGAGCAAATACGTCGCTTTTGCAGAAAAGATCAACATCAAGGGATTTCCTGTGCTCCCACCTTGTCTGCAGCACCGTGCCGCCCCCCATCGAGAGGTCTTCCAAGTCAAAGTGGGAAAGCAACGCGGTCGCTGCCGCTTCGGCCACCTTGCGTTGCGGTTCCGGAAACTCAAGCATTTGCAGCGGCCTAGGACATTTGGGAATTTGGGCTTGCCAGCTCAGGCGGCATCCTCGATCCCGACGGTACTCGCTCAGGGTGCGGCAACGTGGCCGCCGATGTGCAGCGAGATGCTGCGGCCTCAATCGCTTCGGTGAATATGCGCCGTTCCGGCTCGTCGTTGAGAACTGCCAGAAAAGCCGATGTGTCAAAGACCATCAGCGGGGAACGCCGTGACTGTCATATCCCAGAATCACATCCGCAGGGCGTTCATCAAGCACTGGCAATTCGGCGCATCGCCGTCCGATGTCATCAAGTTGGTCGGCCAAGGACCGTCCTGACCGCTCCTTTTGAAGCCGCTCCAATCGGTCTCTTATGGCTTCGGCGACGGCATCGGTCTTCGTTCGCCCGGTCAGCTGCGCCAACTCCGCTGCCAATCGCTCCGTTTCCGTGTTTCTGATATTGAGAGCCATGGTGTTACATCCATAAGTCTTGCTCTACACTGTAACAGCACTTAGTTGAATTGACACACCCGCCCCCAAATCACTTCGAGCGCTCACCACCCCACCGATATTGACAAAAGGGCTGAAGACGCGCCAATCGGTTCAGGAATGGCGAAAAGAAGGCAAGATCATCGGCTGGCAGAACGCGAGATGGGGCTACGTCTTCCCTGTTGGCCAACTCGACGGGAGAAACCGTCCGCTTCAGGGCTTGGCGTATGTGGCGGCGCTGTTCAATGACGGCTACGCCGCGTGGGCATGGCTGACAACACCGCCGCCGTCTCTTGAGGGAGCGCTGCCACTCGCGCTTCTGGCGGAAGGCCTGATCCAAACTGTGGCCAATGCCGCCAAGGGGGATCTGCAAGGCGACTTCGGGTGATTCGCGGCTACGACCCAGATAAGCAGGAAAATTATAAATGGGCCCCGCTACAAGGCGGGCATCCAAGGGGCAACGGCGCTTCGCGCCGTCCGAGGGCGGGACGCCCCGCTGCGGGGGGAACGCCAGCTTCAGCCAGCCCGCAACTGGCTTGATTGCATTGCAATCCCCAAGTACATTCAATGCCGGTGACCCGTGTGAGGAAATTGTCAATGGCGAGCATCACAATTCGCAATCTCAACGATGAGATCAAAACCCGGCTGCGAGTGCGCGCGTCTGGAAATGGCCGCTCGATGGAAGAGGAAGCCCGCGTGATCTTGGGCGATGCGGTCAGCATCCAGCCCGAGATGCGCGACCTCGCGAGCATTATCCGATCGTATTTCGGGCCTACGAACGGCGTGGACCTGAAGTTGCCTGCCCGAGACAGCTCACGCGAGCCACCGTTATTCGACTGAAGCTGGAATGCGAAGTGATACTACTTGACACGAATGTCGTGTCCGAACTGATGCGTCCGGCGCCGGATCCCAATGTCGAAGCCTGGGTGGCTGGTAAACCCTCAACGAGCCTTTTCTTTTCGACCGTGAGCGAGGCCGAGCTTCGCTACGGCACTGCAATACTGCCGAAAGGGCGCCGCCGCGAGATGCTGATCTCGAACATTGAGGGGATGCTGCACGAAGCCTTCAGAGACCGCGTTTTATCCTTTGATCGGGCAGCGGCACACGTCTATGGTGATCTTGCAGCGATGCGCCGTTCGGCGGGTCGCCATGTCGAACCCATTGACTGTCAGATTGCCGCCATCGCACACTCACGCGGGCTAGCGGTCGCAACGCGAAACGTAAGCCACTTTGAGGTCATGGAGGTCGAACTGATCAATCCGTGGGCTGCGGAATGAGCGGAACTGCGAAGGCTCTCGACCGCATCAATATCGAGATGCTCCCTACGCCCACAGCAAATCAGAACAAGTTGGCCAGAGGAGTGTAAACCTCCTCCAGCCGCTGCTTCTCTTCAGCGGTCAACTCAACCTCAAGCGCCGCCAACGCCTTATCTAGATGACTCTTCTTGGTGACGCCGACGATGGGCGCGGCGACAACCGGATTGGCCAGTACCCAAGCCATGGCAACCGCAATTCGAGCGGGATGTTCCGTTTGCAGGGCTGCTCAGAGCTGCTTCCGCAGCCTCAGCCCAAACTCGCTGGCGTCGTTGCTGAGTATTCGGTGCGTCACGCTCTCCCATTCGACGCCTTGCCTTGCTTCAACCCGGCGGCGTCCAGCGCAGCTTCAGGTTCCGCGCCGCCTTTACGTCGTCAAGCCGTCCCACGGGCAGGCTGTGCGGCGCGGTTCTGAGGTGCTCCGGATCCCGCTGCGCCTCCTCGGCGATGGTGGCCATGGCCTCAACGAAGCGGTCGAGCTCCTCGCGGCACTCGGTTTCGGTGGGCTCGATCAGGAAGCACTCCGGCACCAGCAGCGGGAAGTAGGTGGTGGGGGCGTGGACGCCGAAGTCGAGCAGGCGCTTGGCGACGTCCATGGCGCTGACGCCGTGGGCCTTGGCTTCGGCGGCTAGGGTCAGGATGAACTCATGGGTGGCGGCGCGGTTGGGATAGGCGAGTTCAAACCCTGCGGCCTTGAGCCGCGCCGCCAAGTAGGCGGCGTTGAGCACGGCGAAGTCGCTGACCCGATCCATGCCGGCGCGGCCCAGCATCAGGGCGTAGGCCAAGGCTCGCAACAGGATGCCCGCGTTGCCGGCGAAGGCGGAGAGCCTGCCGATGGTGCCGGGCACGTCATCCTCGGTGAGCCAGCGGTAGCCGTCTTCACCCCGCGCCACGAACGGCACTGGCAGGTGCGGCAGCAGCCGCTCGCCGACGCCCACCGGCCCGGCGCCTGGGCCACCGCCGCCGTGGGGGGTGGCGAAGGTCTTGTGCAGGTTCAGGTGCAGCACGTCGAAGCCCATGTCGGCGGGGCGCACCTTGCCGAGGATGGCGTTCAAGTTGGCGCCGTCGTAGTAGAGCAGGCCACCGGCGTCATGCACCACTTGGGCGATCTGCACGGCTTGCCGTTCAAAGACGCCGCAGGTCGAAGGGTTGGTCATCATCAGGCCGGCGGTCTGCGGGCCGACCGCAGCCTTCAAGGCGTCGAGGTCCACGTCGCCGTTGCCGTCCACCGCCACTTCCCGCACGGTGTAGCCGCACATCACCGCGGTGGCCGGATTGGTGCCGTGGGCGGCATCCGGGGTCAGGATTTCGCGGCGTTCAAGATCGCCTCGGGCGCGATGGTAGGCCCGAATCATGGCCACCCCGGCGAACTCGCCCTGGGCGCCGGCCATGGGCGTCAGCGACACCGCCGCCATGCCGGTGACTTCCTTGAGCAGCTCCTGCAAAGCGAACAGGCAGCCCATGAAGCCTTGGCTGGCCCGCTCCGGCGCCAGCGGATGCCGGTCCAGAAAGCCGGGCAGGCTGGCCGCCCGGTGGGCGCCCCTTGGGTTGTACTTCATGGTGCAGGAGCCCAAGGGATAGAACTGGCGATCGATGGCAAAGTTCTTGGCCGACAAGTTCGTGTAGTGGCGCACGGCCTGCAGTTCGGACACCTCCGGCAACGCCGGCGGAGCGGTTCGCAGCGCGGCCTCGGGCAGCCCCGCCAAGGCTGCGCCATCCGAGCGCGCGCACTGCGCAGCCGCGTTGCGGCCAGGTTGGCTGAGGTCGAAGATGGTGCTCATTGGAAGGGCTCCGCATACGGGTCGATGCCGCCGATCAACGGTCGTGGGTTCGCCGGGCGCAAACGCTGACTCACGGGGGGCCCTATTCCGCGATCACTGCGGCAAGCGCTTGGCCGTAGGCGTCGATCTCCTCGGCGCTGCGCTTCTCGGTGGCGCAGACCAGCAGCGCGTCGCCGAGCGCCGGGAAGTGCCTGGCGAGCGAAACCCCGCCGAGAATGCCGTGATCGAGCAAGGCGTCGAGCACCTCCCCGGCGGGTTTGGGCAGTGCCAAGGCGCATTCGTGGAAGAAGGGGCCGGGGAACAGCGGGCGCACGCCTTCGATGGCGCAGAGCCGCTCGACCAGCCGCAGCGTGTTGGCGCGGCTGGCGCAGGCCGCCGCCGCCAGCCCCTTGGATCCCATCAGCGCCATGTGGACCGCCCCTGCGGTCACCAGCAGGCCTTGGTTGGTGCAAATGTTGGAGGTGGCCTTGCCACGCCGAATATGCTGTTCCCGGGCCTGCAAGGTGAGGCTGTAGCCGATGCGGCCGCTGGCATCCTCGGTCTGGCCGATGATGCGGCCGGGCAGTTGTCTGGTGAACGCGGACTTGGCGCAGATGAAGCCGAACGAGGGGCCTCCGGAGCTCATCGGCGCGCCCAATGGCTGGCCGTCTCCGCAGGCGATGTCGGCACCGGCGTCGCCCCACTGGCCGGGCGGCTTCAGCACCGCCAAGGTGAGCGGGTTGACCACGCCGATTACGGCAGCACCTTGGCCCTTGGCCCAATCGGTAAGGCGGTCGGCGTCCTCGAGCAGGCCGAAAAAGTTGGGCTGCTGCAGCACCACCGCCGCAACTGCCCCGTCGTCCGGCAGGCGGCGCAGGTCGCAGCGGCCCTGGGCCATCGGCAGCGTCTCGATCTCGACCCCTTGGTTGGCGACGATGTTGCGGGCCGCGTCCCGGTAGTGGGGATGCAGGGTCTCGGCCATCAGCACCCGTCGCGGGCCCGTTTTGCGGGCCACCTTGCGCACTGCCATCAGGATCGCCTCCGCAAGGCCGGAGGCGCCGTCATAAACGCTGGCGTTGGAGGCGTCCATGGCGGTCAGTTCGCACATCATCGTCTGATATTCGAAGACCAGCTGCAGGGTGCCTTGGCTGGCTTCGGCTTGGTAGGGGGTGTAGGCGGTCATGAACTCGCCGCGACCGGCGATGTCCCAAACCGCCGCCGGCACATGGTGGTCGTAGCAGCCCGCGCCGGCAAAGCAGGCCAGGCCCGCATCCCGCTCGGCCCGCTCCCCCATCCAGCGCAGCATGGCCATTTCGCTCATCGCCTCGCCGGACGCTGCCGGGGGCAGGGCACCCTCGTTCCAGGAATCCCGCCCGGCGCCGGGCACCAACGGGGGCGGCCCGTCCACCCGCAATTCGGCCGGTATCTCCGCAAAGAGCGCGGCGATTGAATCCACGCCGATTTGCTCAAGCATGGCCTGCTCGTCGGCCGGCGTGTGGGGAATGAACGGCATCGGGAACCTCGGCAAATGGATTCGGTGCGGAGCTCTATTCCTGTTCCGCCGCGCACTGCTCCGCATAGGCCTCGGCGTTCAGCAGCTCCTCAAGCTGGCTTTCGTCGTTTGGGGCAATGCGGAAGAACCAGCCGTTGCCGTAGGGATCCTGATTGACGGTCTCCGGGCCGTCGTCGAGGGCCTCGTTGACGGCCTCCACGACGCCGCCGACCGGGGCGTAGATGTCCGATGCCGCCTTGACGGATTCGACCACGGCGATCTCCTCCCCGGCTTGCACCTCCTGCCCCACCTCCGGCAACTCGACGTAAACCACGTCGCCCAAGGCATCCTGCGCGTAGTCGCTGATGCCGACCACGATGCCGTCGTCATCAAGGCGCGCCCATTCGTGGGTGCTTGCGTAGCGCAGATCGTCCGGTGTGTTGCTCATGGGCCTGAATTCCTAGTTTAGCTCCTGGAATGCGGGGCGTCCCCCGCGCACGAACGGCGGCCGCACCAAGCGGGCTTGCTGCCGCTTGCCGCGAATCAGCACCTCCATGGCGCCGGCGGCGTTCGAGGGCAGCCGCGCGAACGCGATACTGTAACCCAAGGTGGGGGAAAAAATACCGCTCGTGATCACGCCCTCCCCTGCGGCGGTGAAAACCCGCTGCCCGCCGCGCAGCACGCCCCGGCCCTGAAGGAGAAGCCCGAAAATCCGGTTTCCGGCGCCTTCGGCGGCTTGCGCGGCCAGCGCCTCCCGGCCGATGAAGGGCCGTTCCTCGGGTTGCCTGTGTACGGTCCACTGCAGGCCGGCTTCCAAGGGCGTGGTGTCCGCGCCCATGTCCTGGCCGTGCAGCTTCAGGCCGGCTTCCAGGCGCAAGGTATCCCGAGCGCCGAGCCCGGCCGGCGCCGCGCCAGCGGCGATCAAGCACGACCAAAGCCCGGGCGCATCGGCGTTCGGCAAGATGATCTCCAGCCCCGCCTCCCCCGTGTAGCCGGTGCGGGCCACCATCCAGTCGCCAAGCGCCATGGCGTGGAAGGGCTTGAGACGATCAGCGCCCGCGCCATGGACGTCCTCGAACAACGCAAGCGCCTTGGGGCCTTGCAGGGCGAGCATGGCCAAGTCCCGTTCCGTCACGGTCACGGCTGATCGCCGCTGGTCCTTGAGCCAACCGCCAACGGCCTGCCGATTGGCGGCGTTGGCCACCAGTCGGTAGCCGTCCCCGTGGCGGTAGGCGAGCAAGTCGTCAATGATGCCGGCGGACTCGTTGAGCATCAGGGTGTAGAGCGCTTGGCCTTCGTTCGTCAAACGCGCGGCGTCACCCGCCAGCACCCGCCGCAGCAGCGGCAGCGCGCCCGGCCCGTCCACGTCAAAGACGGCCATGTGCGAGACGTCGAAGAGGCCTGCCGCAGCCCGAACCGCCCGATGCTCCGCGATTTGCGAGCCGAAGTGCAGCGGCAGCGACCAGCCAGCGAAGGGCGCCATTTTCGCGCCAGCGGCGAGGCAGGCGTCGTGGAGTGCGGTCTTTCGGTGGGAATCAGACATCGATCAGCTCAAACGCCCGGCCAATGGCCCCAATCCCATAGCCTCGATGATGATCTGCCGCTTGAAGGGTGCGAAGTCGTTGACCCAACGCACGCCTGCGTTGCGCAGCCACTGAATGGCTGGCTGCTTGACGCCGTAAAAGCCCTGCAGGGTGGCCAACATGCGCACGATCGCCTGGGCGCGGGCCTTGCGGCGGCGGGCAAAGGCGCGCCACAGTCCCGGCGCACCAAGGTCCGAGGCGTCTTGGGCCCGCCGCAGCAAGCCCTCGACGTCCTCGAACCCCAGATTGAGGCCCAGCCCTGCCATCAGATGCACCGTTCGGGCCGCATCGCCGATGAGCAGCACCCGGGGGTGGGGGTTGAAGGAAGCGGCCACGGACTGCGACAGGGGGAAGGTCAGCCGCTGGTCCAAGGCGCAGATCTCGCCTAGGCAGGCCTCCGAATGGCGCGTCAGTTCAGCGCAAAAGTCGCTCTCCTCCAAGGCAAGCCGCCGTGCGGCGGCCACCGGGGACTGGGACCAGATCAGGGCAGCGGTGCGCTCGTCGCGGCCGGGCAGCAAGGCCAAGGGGCCGTCGTGCAGGAACCGCTGCCAAGCCGTGCCCTTGTGGCCCGAGCTGGTGCGCACCACGCTTACCAACGCCGTTTGGCCGGTGTTCCGGGCGTGGGCCTTGACGCCGAGTTGTTCGCGGACCCGCGACTGGGCGCCGTCGGCGGCAATCAGCAGCGCCGCCCGCAGTCGCCGGGCACCGACTTCGATGACCACCGCTTCCCGTTGCGGCGCCACCGCCGAAGGGGCCTCCCCAACGATCAACTCGGCATTCGGGTGCTCGCCCAACCTCCGCCATGCGGCCTGTGCCAGCGGGCCGTACTCCTGCATCCAGCCCAACTCGGCACGGCCCACATCGCTGGCCGCAAAGCGAATCGCGGCGGTGCCGCGCTCCTCCCAGACCCGCATGGCGTCATAGGGCGTGGGCTTCAAGCCGTCCCACAGGCTCAAGTTCGCCAGCAAGGCTTGGGAGGCGGGGGAAAGGGCCAAGGTGCGCAAGTCCATGCCCAGCGCCCCGACGTTGACCTGGGGCCGGTGCTGTTCGATCAGCGCCACGCGCCTTCCGGCATCCGCCAGCCCCAAGGCTGTTGCTGCACCCACCGGCCCGCCCCCGACCACCGCCACCTCGAAGTCCTCCCGAAAGCCCTTAGCCACCGGCCATGATCCGTTCGATTTCGGCGATGTCCTTGGGTGCCCCTTCAGTGAGCACTTCCGGCCCGTCGGCGGTGATCAGCACATCGTCCTCAATGCGCACCCCGATGCCCCGCCACTTGGCGGCCACGGTCTTAAGGTGCGGCGGGAGGTAAATGCCCGGCTCCACCGTGAGCGCCATGCCGGGCGCCAAGGCGCGCGGCTCATCGCCGAACTGGGCGGCGGCGCAATCGTGGACGTCCAAACCCAGCCAGTGCGAGGTTCGGTGCGGGCACAGCGCGGGACGTTTGGCCCCCTCGTTCGCATCGTCGTCATCCGCCGCCACGCCGTTCACGGTGGGCGATGGATCGATGCCGAGCCGTTCGAGACCCGCCACCATGACTTTGAGCGCCGCCTCATCCGCCGCCTCAAAGGCGGCTCCCGGTTGGCAAGCGGCAATGGCCTGCTGCTGGGCTTCCTGCACGATCTCGTACAGCGCAGCTTGGGCGGGGGTGAAACGACCGCTGACGGGAAAGGTGCGCGTCAGGTCGGCGGCGTAGTGCTCGACTTCGCAGCCCGCATCGATCAGCACGAGGTCGCCGGCCTTGAGGGCCGCTGCATTGGCTTGGTAATGCAGCACGCAGGCGTTGGCGCCGCTGGCGACAATGGCGGGATAGGCGCTGCTGCGGGCGCCGCCGCGCAGGAAGGCATGGAGCAGTTCCGCTTCGAGGTCGGCCTCCCGGCCACCCGGCGCGCAATGTCGCATGGCGCGCAAATGACCCTCCACGGTGATGGCGGCGGCGGCGCGCATCAGCTCAACCTCGGCGGCGGACTTGAACAGGCGCAGTTCGTGGAGCAGGGGCTTTAGGCCCCGAACCTCTCCGTTGGGATGCAGCCGTCGGGCCCGAGCCTGCGCCAGCCAGCCGCTCAAGCGTTGATCGAATGCGGCTTCCTCCCCGAAGGCGCAGTAGATGGCGTCGGCCGCACCGACGAGGGGCGGCAAGCATTCGTCCAGAGCCGATGCCGGGTGGGCTGAATCCAGCCCCAATGCCTCGGCGGCGCGATCCGGACCGAGACGTTCGCCGTTGTAGAGTTCGTCCTTGGCATCGCGCTCCTGGCAGAACAGGATCGCCGCATCGCCCTCGTCATCGCCCTTGCCGCGGCGCAGCACCAGCGTCGCGCCGGATTCCCCGAACCCGGTGAGATACCAGAAGTCGCTGTCCTGGCGAAACGGATAATCGACATCGCCGTTGCGGCGCGCGGGCAAGGCGCCCGGCACGATGGCGACCGCGCCCGGCGCCATCGCGCGCAGCAGGTTGCCGCGCCGTCGGCGATGCTCATCAAGGCTAATCGGCGTCATCGGCCGTGGCGCCCCCCGTGGCCAGCAGCAGCGCCCCCACCTTGGCGTACTGCTCGAGTTCGGAGAGCGCCGCCTCAGCGGTCGCGTCGTCCTCGTCATCGGCTTCGGCGCCGGAGATGGCGATGAAGTCGCGCAGCAGCTCCTCGCTCTGCTCGTCCTCCGCAACAGGCTGCGCGCCATAGCCGGCGGCGAACGCGCCGCACCACTCGGCGATGCCCTGCGCGCGCACGGCGATGGGCGCATCATCATCCGGCAGCAGCGGCGCGAAGCTGAGGTCATCGGCATGTAGGGCGTCGAGGCTGGCGCGCATGAACTCATCCACGCTTTCGGCATCGGTCAAGGCGTCGCTGCCGAGCAGGTCGATGAGCGTGCGCAGCAGGTCGCGCCCATCCCCAGCCCCGTCCAAGGACCGGGCGCTGCCCGCCGCAAGGCCGCAGACCGCGCCATGCAGCTCGGAGATCGAAATGAATTGGCTGGCCCGAACCGCCAGCGCCGTGAGATCGGACAAGGCTTGAACGCATCCCTAGCAAGGCTGCAATGCTAGCAGTTTTTTTGCAGGGACGAGCGCGGACTTTCGCGCCAGTGGCACTCCAACCGCACCCGCAAGGCGGGTGCGCAATTGCTGCCCGAATGGGCTGCGCTTGGGGTACACTCGCCGCAATGAGCGACCAAACCGCCGACGAAGCTGCAAGCGCGAGTTGGGAAACCCTTGAAGATCGGATAGATCGCATCATCGAGCGAAACCGGACGCTCGCCTCGGAGAACAAGGCGTTGCGCCAAGCGCAACGGAAGTGGTCCGTTGAGCGGGCCGATCTGGTGCGCAGGAACGAGCTGGCGAAGTCGCGCATCGAGGCGATGATCAACCGCTTGAAGTTGCTGACGGATGAGTGATGCCGAAAACCCAAACAACGAAAGTTGACGTGGCCATTCTCGGCCGAACCTACCGCGTGACCTGCGCTGCCGATGAGCTGGACGCCCTCCAGGCCGCCGCCCGCCGGGTGGACGTCGCCATGCGCCAAGTGCAGCGGGCGGGCGTTGCGCTCAGCTTGGATCGCATCGCGGTCATGGCAGCGCTCAACATCGCCAACGGACACTTCGCCGAAGACGACGCCGCGCAGGCCGCCGCCCCGCAACTGCAACGGCTCACCGCCAAGCTCGACGCCGCGCTTGAGCCTTGATGCACACGCTGGAGAAACCGCACCGCCTATTCCAAGCACAAAACCACGGCTTCGGCTTCGTCGGCGTCTGCAAGTTGGGTGAGACCAGCCGCCTATTTCAACCATGACCTGAAAAATTCGCTTACTTCTTCGACGCGGGGGTGTTTCGCGCCATACGGCCCACGGGGCCCTTGGACGCCGGTGCGGAGGTCGATGGGCCGGCCCTGGAAACCCTCGTGCTGCAGGAGTTGAGAGCGATCAACGACTGCCACGACCACCGGTACCAAATCCATTTCTGGCGTACCCAAGGCGGCTTGGAGGTTGATTTCGTTCTCTACGGCCCGCGTGGACTTTTGGCCATCGAGATCAAGCGATCAACCCACGTCGAGCGCAAGGACACGCGGGCGCTTAGGGAGTTCAAGAGGGACTATCCGCCCGCGCAGTGCTTCATCTTCTATGGCGGCTCGGCGACGCTGCACATGGATGGCATCACTGCGCTGCCGCTTGAGGTTGCGCTTAGGAACCTGAGCCAGCTGCTTGTTTGCGGAAATTCAAACCCACAGGCTATGCTCGTCAATTCTCCATCCCTCCGGGCGACGAAGCTCTTGGGATGAGCTCCAATTCTCCGCTTCTACGCCATCGACTGAATTCATATCGAGACGGGACTTTGCCTCGATGAATCACATCACCATGCATGAAACCAACTCGCCGACGCTCCAAATTTCGCGCGCCGTTTTGCCATGCATCCCAATAGTCAGCACTGAGCAGCTACTTCATAGTGGAGGCGTCTTATCAACGAGAACTGATCGAGTCCCGAAGGTTGGATCGGATGATGCCGTAGTGGATCAAGTTCGCCAGCAGCTCGCGAGAATTTTTCCAGACGGCAGTCTTGGCATTCCGTAGCTTGCCAAGGCAAATCCTCTCCCGGCCACCATCCTTCTCAATCCATGTACCCGCTCGCGCTTCCCGAACCGCTTCCATCACATCCGCACTCTTTACTTGCGACATCGCGCCATCACAGTATATGGACCAAGACTCAGAGCTTGGGTTCCACTCACACTTCGCGGTGTCTAACTGAAGCGAGTGATGCGCCCGATTTGGCTTCGTTACGCCAACGCATAGCCTCAGACCACCCCGCCCCCAACGGTTGACTGCTATCGATACGGCCTCTACCGTCCCCTGGGTCGCCGCCATGAAGTCCGCATACCGGGTGAAATAGCTGCCGCCGGGGGTGCTGAATTGATGCCAAGCTGAACCCCGATCCTCAAGAATATGGACCCCCCCATGAGAATAGGGGAGTTTCTTCTTCACGCCGAACAGGACTCGATGAGTGGCCAGCAGGAATTCACGATCATAATCAACACTGCCGTAAAACTGTGGGTCACGGAATGCTTCCCAGTACTTTTTTAAGTCTTTTTGGTCTTCAGGGTTTCCCGGAAATTGAAGATCAGCCACGGGTGGGTCGGACAAGACGTCGAGCGGCTCTAACTTGGAAACGGGTTTCCACACATTCTTGTCCTTCCGCATGAACCCATGGTCTTCTCCGTTGGTTGTCCATATCCAAGGAGCTCTCGATTTTTCTGCATAGTCGATAGCTTGGTTGTCCACACGCTCACTCAGTGGCACTTCCGGACGTTTGCACTCGACTACGACTAGGACTTTGTCCCCACACAGCAACTCGATGTCCGGTCGGCCGCGATGTCGATGGGCGTCGCCCACCCACCTATAGTTCTTCTCAAGCCGCAGGTTTTCCCTGTCCCAGCCCTTGTCGTGTATTAGCCAGTGGAGCACTCGTTGCCGTACCAGTTCTTCCGGTGTCTGACGGCGCTCCTTGTTTTCCACTTCACAACGCAGTGTCTTGTGAGTGCGAGTGGGAGTGCGCACGGGCTCGTACTCGGGCAGGAAATTGTCCGTCATGGTTTAGCCTCTCTCAAAACTCCAGACCGCTCATGACGCCACCATATTGCACACTGCTTGAAGCGACGGTGAAGTTCGTCTTGTCTTCAACTCTGTGCCGTCTGCCTACCGCGGCTCACTCTCCATCCGGTCAACCCGTTGGTAGCCTCGGGGCAGGCGGCGTCCGCGTCTTGCCCGTTCGCCCCGGTAGGCTTCGAGGTCGCGGGGCTTCATGCGCAGGTAGCGGGCGCCGGAATGGATCAGCAGCTCATCTTTGGCGCCCAGCACCGCGGCGGCGACCAGCCACTCCGCGCCTGCCTTACGGGCGGGCGCAGGGATGTTGATCAGCTTAACGCCCTTGCCGCGGACCAGCTTGGGCAGCGAATCCAGGGGAAACACCAGCAGGCAGCCTTGATTGGTGACCGCGGCGACCTGCTGGGTGGCCGTTTCGTCAAACGCAACGGGCGGCAGCGCGGCGGCGTCCTTGGGGACGCTGAGGCAGGCTTTGCCGGCCTTGTTCTTGGTCAGGAGGTCTTCGAGGGCCGCGATGAAGCCGTAGCCTGCGTCCGAGGCGAGCAGCAGCGGGCTGCCGCTTGATCCGAGGGCCACGCCGACGAAGCGGGCGCCCTCCGGGGGCTTCAGCCGGCCGGTCAGCGGCTCGCCCTGGCTGCGGGCCGAGGGCAGGCTGGTGGCGGAGAGGTTGTAGCTGCGGCCGGTAGAGTCGAGGAACGCCAGCAGGTCGTTGCTACGGCCGCGCGCCGCCGTGCCGAAGGCATCGCCGCTGCGGTAGGACAGCTCCTCCGGATTGAGGTCGTGGCCCTTGGCCGAGCGCACCCAGCCCTTCTCGGAAAGGATCACGGTGATGGGCTCGTTGGAGATGAGCTCAGCCTCCGTGAAGGCCTTGGCCTCATCCACCTGCGCCAAGGGCGAGCGCCGGGCGTCGCCGTACTGCTCGGCAGCGGCGTTCAGTTCGTCGCGGATCAGGCGCGTCAGGCGGGCCTTGGAGTTGAGCGTTTTCTCCAAGTCGATGCGCTCCGCATCCAAGGCGGCGCGTTCCTCCTGCAGCTTGTGCTCCTCGAGCTTGGCGAGCTGTCGCAGGCGCAGGTCGAGGATGGCGTTGGCTTGGGCGTCAGATAGCTCGAAGCGCTGCATCAAGGCCGCCTTGGGCCGATCCTCCTCGCGAATGATGCGAATCACCTCGTCAAGGTTGACGTAGGCGATGAGCAGGCCGTCGAGCACGTGCAGGCGCTCGACGATCTTGCCCAGCCGAAACTGAATGCGCCGGGTGACCACCGTTTGCCGGGAGGCCAGCCACTCCTTGAGGATGCCGACCAAGTTCTTGACTTGCGGGCGCTGGTCGAGGCCGATGACGTTCATGTTGACCCGGTAGCTGCGCTCTAGGTCGGTGGTGGCGAACAGGTGGCTCATCAGCCGGTCGCAATCCACTCGGTTGGAGCGCGGCGTGAGTACCAGGCGGGTCGGGTTCTCGTGGTCGGACTCATCGCGCAGATCGCTCAGCATGGGCAGCTTTTTGGCCTGCATCTGGGCGGCGATCTGCTCCAGCACCTTGGCTGGGGAGGTTTGGTGAGGCAAGGCGGTGATGACGATGGCGCCGCTCTCGCGACCGTACACTGCCCGTGCCTTGATGCTGCCGCGTCCGGTCTCGTACAGGGCGCGGATGTCCTCGCGCGGCGTCACGATCAGCGCTTCGGAGGGGAAGTCCGGCCCGTTGACGTGAGCCATGACCTCATCCAGCTCGGCCCTAGGCGAGTCAAGCAGGTGAATGCAGG
Source organism: Gammaproteobacteria bacterium (assembly GCA_026709365.1). Lineage (GTDB taxonomy): Bacteria > Pseudomonadota > Gammaproteobacteria > Pseudomonadales > Azotimanducaceae > Azophilus. The sequence goes on along the minus strand of JAPOTD010000007.1, from coordinate 112,678 downwards.
CGTTCACCACTTCATTCATGTTGTGCGGCGGGATGTCGGTGGCCATGCCCACCGCGATGCCGGTGCCGCCATTGAGCAGCAGCATCGGCACTTGGGCCGGGAGCAGCACCGGCTCCTCCAGCGAGCCGTCGAAGTTGGCCGCAAAGTCCACCGTGCCCTGGCGGGTCTCGCCGAGCAGCAGTTGGGCGTGGCGGGACAGCCGGGACTCCGTATAGCGCATGGCGGCAAACGACTTGGGGTCGTCGGGCGCGCCCCAATTGCCTTGGCCGTCCACCAAGGGGTAGCGGAACGAGAACGGCTGCGCCATCAGCACCATGGCTTCGTAGCAGGCGCTGTCGCCATGGGGGTGGAACTTGCCGAGCACGTCGCCCACGGTGCGGGCCGACTTGGCGAACTTGGCGTTGCTGGCGAGGCCAAGTTCGCCCATGGCGAAGATGATGCGCCGCTGCACGGGCTTCAAGCCGTCGGCGATGTGCGGCAGGGCGCGGTCGTTGATGACGTACATGGCGTAGTCCAAGTACGCCCGCTCGGTGTAGATGCGCAGCGGCAGGGTCTCGAATTCAGCGGCTTGGGCTTGCATGGGCCTTTACGCCAGATTGGCCTCGTGGCCTTTGCGCTCCAGCCAGCTGCGGCGCTCCGGCGCCCGCTTCTTGGCCAGCAGCATGTCCATGATCTCGTCGGTCTCGGCGCCGGAGTCCAAGGTCAGCCGCACCAGCCGCCGGGTGTCGGGCGCCATGGTGGTCTCCCGCAGTTGCTTGGGATTCATCTCCCCCAAGCCCTTGAAGCGCTGCACGACAATGGCGCCGCGCTTGCGCTCGGCGGCGATGCGATCCAGCACGCCCTGCTTTTCGGCCTCGTCCAAGGCGTAGAACACCTCCTTGCCCACGTCCACCCGATACAGCGGCGGCATGGCGACGAACACATGGCCGGCTGCAACGAGAGGACGGAAGTGGCGCACGAACAGAGCGCACAGCAGGGTGGCGATGTGGGCGCCGTCGGAGTCCGCGTCCGCCAGCACGCAGACCTTGTCGTAGCGCAGCTTCGAGAGATCGTCGGAGCCCGGATCGACGCCGATGGCCAGCGCGATGTCATGGACCTCCTGGGAGCCGAGCACTTGGCCGGCTTCGACTTCCCAGGTGTTGAGTATCTTGCCCCGCAGGGGCATCACCGCCTGGAACTCGCGGTTGCGCGCCTGCTTGGCGGAACCGCCGGCGGAATCGCCCTCCACCAGAAAAAGCTCCGCGCCGCCCGCGTCGGACGCCGAGCAGTCGGCCAGCTTGCCCGGCAGGGCCGGCCCGGCGGTGACCTTCTTGCGCACCACCTTCTTGGCGGCGCTGGCCCGCTTCTGGGCATTGGCGATGGCCAGTTCGGCGATGCGCCCGCCGTCCTGGGGATGCTCGTTGAGCCACAGGCTGAAGGCATCCTTGGCGATGCCGCCGATGAATGCGCCGGAACTGCGCGACGACAGCCGCTCCTTGGTCTGGCCGGAGAACTGGGGCTCCTTCAGCCTGGCGGAAAGCACATAGGCGCACTGCTCCCAAAGGTCGTCGCCAGTCAGCTTCAGGCCCCGCGGCGTCAGGTCGCGAAACTCGCAGAACTCCTTGAGCGCTTCGGTCAGGCCGGAACGCAGGCCGTTGACGTGGGTGCCGCCCTGGGGCGTGGGAATGAGGTTGACGTAAGCCTCGGTGACCGGCGCCCCGCCCTCGGGCAGCCAAGTCAGCGCCCATTCCGCGGCCTCCTCATTGCCCTTGGCGCCGTGCGTGAAGGGGTCGGCGGGCACCGACGCCGCGCCGTCCAAGGCCTGGTTCAGGTAGCCGACCAGCCCATCCTCGTAGAGCCAGCGGTGGCTTTCCACTTGTGCGCCTTCGACCGTAAGGCTGACCGACAAGCCTGGGCACAGCACCGCCTTGGCCCGCAGCAGGTGCCCAAGGCGACCCTTGGCCACGTTGGCGGAGTCGAAGTAGTCGGGGTTGGGCAGGAAGTGAATGCGGGTGCCGGTGTTGCGCTTGCCAACGCTGGCCACCGCCTTGAGCGGCGCTGCCGGGTCGCCGTTCTCGTAGCGCTGGCGGTGCAGCCAGCCATCGCGCTTGACCTCCACCTCAAGCCAAGTGGAGAGGGCGTTGACCACCGACACCCCAACGCCGTGCAGGCCGCCGGAGAAGCTGTAGGCTTCGTTGTCGAACTTCGCCCCGGCGTGCAGCTTGGTGAGAATCAACTCCACCCCAGTGAGGCCGTGCTCCGGGTGCTTGTCCACGGGCATCCCGCGCCCGTCGTCGATGACGATGATCGAGCCGTCGGCGCACAGCGTCACTTCGATGTCCTGGGCGAACCCGGCCAGCGCCTCATCGACGCTGTTGTCCACCACCTCCTGCACGAGATGGTTGGGCCGCGCCGTGTCGGTGTACATGCCCGGCCGCAGGCGCACTGGCTCCAGGCCCGAAAGAACCTGCAGGGATTCGGAGGAGTAGGTGGATGCCATTCGGGGCCTTTCGCCGACTATGTGGCGAGCAGCGATTCGCGGGCGGCGTTGGCGCCTTGGCGCAGGCAGAAGGCCAGGAACTCGCCGAGCAGGCGATTGACTTGGGCCTTCTCGTCGCGCTGTCGCATGCCGGCATTGGGATAGGGATAGACCGCATTGAAGTGCTTGGCGCACTGGTACTCGATCACTTCCGCGCATCGGGCGTCATGGTAGAGCCGCACCCGAAACTCCGGGTTGGCTCCCCACGGGGCGTCAGGCGACTGACGCAGCCGAATGACCGTCGTGTAGCGGCTGCTTTCCGCCACCTCCGCCGAGACTTGCGCGCACCGCCCGCCCAAGTTGACGGCGAAGGCGCTCGGGGCGCGCTCGCGCAGCTGGGGAAACAGCTTCATCACGCGCAGGTAGTTGGCGTCGCACTCGGCCATGTGCGCGCCGAGATCGATGTTGTAGCCATGCTCTTTTGGATTCATGTCCCGGATCATGTCGTTGCGGCGGTCCACAGCCGCCGTCCCGACAAGTTCGCCTACCTTCCGTTGAATTTCAACCCCGCGCGAACCTTTGGTTCGCATTGTAGTTTCGCTGACGCGAAACTCCGCGCTCGTCGCTTAGATCGGGTTCCGATGGGTTTCTGGGTCCACTCACCCCCTTGAAACTGCCGTCGGATGCCGCATTATAGGCGCAGGGCGCAACGAAACAGGACGCAACAGGAGATTGAGCCATGGCTTCCACCGACGTGCTTTCCACCCGCGCCAGCGGCGCGGTCAGCATCAACAATGTCCTTCGCAACACCTACATGCTGCTGGGCATGACGCTGGCATTCAGCGCCCTCATGGCCGGGGTCTCGATGGCGATGGGCGCTCCGTACCTGGGGCCGATCATCACGTTGGTCGGTTTCTTCGGCTTGGTCTTCGCGGTACACAAGACCGCCGACAGCAGCTTGGGGCTGTTGTTCGTGTTCCTGCTCACCGGCTTCATGGGCTTCACCCTCGGCCCCATCGTCAGCGCCTACCTCAGTTTGGCCAACGGGCCGAGCCTGGTCGCCTCGGCCTTGGGCACCACGGCTGCGGCCTTTGTCGGGCTGTCGGCCTTCGCCGTCATCACCCGAAAGGACTTCAGTTTTCTGTCCGGCTTTCTGGTGGTCGGCTTCTTCGTGCTGATGGGGGCTGTGGTGCTGAGCCTGTTCCTCGACCTGTCGGCCTTCTCCGTGGCCCTTTCCAGCGCCTTCGTGCTGTTCGCCAGCGCCGCGATTCTCTGGCAGACCAGCGCCATCATCCACGGCGGCGAGACCAACTACATCATCGCCACGGCAACGCTGTTCGCCTCAATCTACAACCTGTTCGTCTCCCTGCTGCACATCTTCGGAGTGATGGGGGACGAATAGCCAAGGCCCGCCGGCGAAGCGCGCCTGCATTGCCGGACCGCAGGCGTTTAGGGCAAACGGCCGAGGCTGATCCTAGGGTGGCCGGCCAAGTCGTTTTGGCTTTGGACTGACACAAAACCGCAGTCGGTGAGATGTCCGCGCACGGCTTGGACTTGGTCGCGGCCGTGCTCCAGCGCCAGCGCGCCACCGGCCTTGAGATGGGCGCCGCTCCCCTTGATGACGGCGTTGACGGCTGCAAGCCCTTGCGGTCCGCCCGCCAAGGCGATTCGCGGTTCGGCGTACAGGTCGTTCAGCGCTGCATCGGAATCAGCGATGTAGGGCGGATTGCACGCAATCCAGTCGAAACGCCCAGCCAAGGCGCGGAACCAGTCGCTTTGCACGAACTCAAGGTCCGCACCGTGGCGTCGGGCGTTGCGTTGCGCGGTTTCGAGCGCGGCTGGGGAGATGTCCGCCGCGGTGATGCGCAGGTCCGGGCGATGCGTCTTGACCGCCACGGCGATGCAACCGCTGCCCGTGCCCAGATCGAGCATGCGGCCGCCTTGCGGCGCTCCCTCGATGGCGAGTTCGACAAGCCGCTCCGTTTCCGGCCTCGGCACCAAAACGTCCGGCCCCACCGCCAAGCGCAAGCCGAAGAACTCCTTCTCCCCCGTAATGTAGGCCCAAGGCTCCCGCCGTCGGCGCTCGGCAAGTTGATCGAGGCTGTCGCGTTGGCTGGACGAAAGTTGGGTTTCCGGGCGGGCGATGACTTGGGCCCGGGTCAGGTTGAGCACCCGGGAAGCCAGCAGTTCCCGGTCAATCCGGTCCAGGTCGCCGTTCCTGGCCAGCCATTGGCCGAGGGTTTCGTTCTCGCCGCTCAAGAATCGCCCAGGCTCGCCAGCAGGTCCGCTTGATGCTCCTGCACCAGTGGCTGCACGATGGGATCCAGCGCCCCCTCCAAAAGGTCGCCAAGCTGGTAGAGCGTGAGGTTGATGCGATGGTCCGTAACCCGTCCTTGGGGAAAGTTGTAGGTCCTTATGCGTTCCGAGCGATCCCCGGACCCGACCAAGGTGCGCCTTGACTCGGCCTGCTCATCCTGCTGCTTGGAGCGGGCCGCATCGAGCAGCTTGGCCTGCAGCAGCGCCATGGCGCGAGCCTTGTTCTTGTGTTGTGAGCGCTCGTCCTGGCACTCGACGACGATGCCGGTCGGCAGGTGCGTCAGGCGCACTGCCGAATCGGTCTTGTTGACGTGCTGCCCGCCGGCGCCCGACGCCCGGTAGGTGTCGATGCGCAGGTCGCCCTTGTCGATGTGTACGCTGTCGATGCTGGCGGCTTCGGGCAGGATGGCGACCGTGCAGGCCGACGTGTGGATGCGGCCTTGGGACTCGGTTTCCGGCACCCGCTGCACCCGATGGGCTCCAGACTCGAACTTCAAGCGGCTGTATACGCGGCCACCCTCGATGCGGCTGATGATTTCCTTGTAGCCGCCGTGCTCCCCGGGCCGGCTGCTGAGCACTTCCAGTTGCCAGCCCTGTCCTTCGGCGTACTTGCTGTACATGCGGAACAAGTCGCCGGAAAAGATGGCTGCCTCATCGCCGCCGGTGCCGGCTCGGATTTCGAGGAAGACGTTGGCCTCGTCATTGGGATCCTTGGGCAGCATCAGCGCGCGCAGGGATGACTCGACGGCAGCGATTTCCCGGCCAAGGGTGGCCACCTCCTCCTGGGCCAACTGGCGCAGTTCCGCATCGCCGTCGCTGGCGAGGGCTTCGGAGTCCTCCAGTTCGCGCTCCAGCCCCTGGAAGCGCTCGAAGTTCCGGGTGACGGGCTCCAATTCAGCGAACTCACGGGACAGGGCCTCGAACCGGTGGCGGTCGGCGAGCACTTCAGCGTCGGACAGCAGCGCGCCGACCTCCTCAAAACGTTCGGAGAGGTCGGCCAGCTTGGCTCTCATGGAAGAGGACAGCGGCATGGGCAAGGGCCAAGTCAGTCGAGCGCGTAAACCGACTTGAACGCCTCAAGCAGGTCCATGCGCCCTTCGGCGCTTGCGGTGCGCAGGGCCACGGTGGGCTGATGGATGAGCTTGCGGGTCAGGCTCTCGCCGAGGCGGGTGAGCACCACTTCGGGGGGTGCGCCGTTGCGCAGGCTCTGGAGCGCCTTTTCCACTTCGGCGGCCTGCAGGTCCTCCGCATTCTCGCGGTATTGCCGCAGCATTCGCTGGCCTTGGCGCACCCGCCGCTCGGCGATGAAGCGCCGCGCTCCCTGGTCGATCAGGGATTCAGCGGAATCGGCCTCCAGCAAGCGTTGGCGGCGGTTTCCCTCGACGATGGCGCTTAGGTCGTCAATGCTGTACAAGTAAACGTCAGGCAGCTCTCCAACCTCCGGCTCGATGTCCCGAGGCACCGCAATGTCAACCATGAAGATCGGTCGGCGGCGACGTTGCCGAATGGCCGCCTCCACCGCTCCCTTGCCGATCACCGGCAGGGCGCTGCCGGTTGAGGCGATCACAATGTCGTGGTCTCGGAGCGCCTTCGGCACCGCGCTCAACTGCGTCGGCAGGGCGCTGTAACGGGCGGCCAAGTCCTCGGCGTTGGCGATGGTTCGGTTGGCGATGGTCATGCCGCCGATGCCCTGCTCGTCAAGATGCTCGGCCACCCGCCGAATGGTGTCGCCGGCACCGAGCAGCAGCGCCCGCTTATGGGTCAGGTCAGAGAATATCTGCTTCGCCATGGTCACCGCCGCATAGGCCACCGAAATCGGGTTGCGGCCAATGCCGGTGTCCGTGCGCACCCGCTTGGCGGCATTCAGGGCCATTTGCGAAAGCAGGTTCAGTTCCGAGCCCACGGCGCCAAGGTTGCGCGCCAATTCATAAGCGGACTTCACCTGCCCCATGATCTGCGGCTCGCCGAGCACTTGGGAGTCTAGGCCCGCTGCCACGCGAATCAGATGGTTGGCGGCATCCTGATCCCAATAGCGATAGATGGCGCTTTGCAGTTCGCCAACCGGCACGGCGCGATGCGCCGCCAGCCACTCGGCGAGGACGGGCTCGCGCTCGGGCTCAATGGCGCAGTACAGCTCGGTGCGGTTGCAGGTGGAGATTATGGCCGCTTCGGTCAAGCTCGGCACCGCCTGCGTCACTTCCAAGAGCGCTGAGCCTAGCGTATCTTCCGGGAATGCCACCCGCTCCCGCAGTTCGATGGGCGCGGTGCGGTAGTTGAGCCCGTAAGCCAGAATTGCCATGGTGGGTGGGGTCGCCTCCAAAGCAAGAGTCGAAACGAGGCTATTGTAGCAGCAGAGTCACCTAGCAGTGTTCCCGCCGAATCTCTTGTTTCCAACCGCGATTTTCGCTGCCTTTTGGTTGCTGTCGGGTTGCGTCTCCGCTCCTCGGGCACCCGCGGAAGCGGGTTTCTTCGTCAGGGGCAAGATCGGCGTGGTTGAGGGCGGGGATTCCTGGTCGGCCCGCTTCGTCTGGCGGCAGTCCGGCGAAAGCTTCGAGATCGACCTTTGGGGACCGTTGGGGCAGGGCCAAACGCGCCTGCGCGGAACGCCGCAGCAGCTCGAAGTCATCAACGCGGATGGCGGCGTGCGAACCTTCGGCAGCCTTGAGGCACTGATGCTGGCCGAACTCGGCTGGAGCCTGCCGCTGGGACTGCTGATCGACTGGCTGCAGGGCAGGCCCTCCCCGCAAGCCCCAATGGCAGATGCGATCCGCAACCGGGAAGGCAGCCTCAAGGAGTTCCAGCAACTTGGCTGGCAGGTGCGCTTCGAGCGCGCCAAGAAGGCGCCGGCCGACGCCCCGCCGGGCCGCATCACCGCGCAAAGGCCCGGCTATCGGGTGCGGGTGGCCGTTTGGGAGCGTGGAGCCTGACCCCAAATTCCCGCCATCCCGTTGGCCAAAGTGAGCGCCGCTGGAGCGCAGGAAGTAGTGGCCCAGTTTGAGTCACGTCGTTGTGATTCGGTCGAGGGCGGGACGCCCTCGCTCCGGGGGTCTCACCTGAAGCGGGCACCTCGCCCCGGAGCGAGGGCATCTTGCCCTCGCAGTGACGCCCGTCAAAGCGCCAGCCGCTCAAGCCCAGCCAAAGTCAAACTGAGCCACTACCGCGCAGGACTTTAATTTGACAGCCACAGTGCTCAAACGGAAAATAGCGCCCCCGCTACGGGTGCCGGGGATTTCAGCTTTCTTCTGGGGTGTCGCCAAGCGGTAAGGCACCGGGTTTTGATCCCGGCATGCGCAGGTTCGAATCCTGCCACCCCAGCCATTTGGCATGACATTAGGGGCTTTTGCAGTGCGGCGAATCGGAGCGGGCAGGGTTCGAACCGGGTTCGACAAACCCGACGAAGGCGGGTTTGGCCGTCGGCGCAAGGCGCCGACGATCCCGAAGGGACGGGCGCGTGATGCGCGTCCGCAATCCTGCCACCCCAGCCATTTGGCGCAACTCCAACTAGGATGACATCGTGGCCCAAATGATGATTTTCTCGGGCAGTTCCAACCCCGCCTTGGCGGAGCGGGTGGTTGCGGAACTGCGCATCGACTTGGGGCGCGCCAAGGTGAGCCGCTTCAGCGACGGCGAGGTCAACGTGGAGATCCACGAAAACGTGCGTGGTTGCGACGCCTTCGTCCTCCAGTCAACCTGTGCGCCCACCAATGACAACCTCATGGAGCTGGTCATCATGGCGGACGCCATCCGCCGCGCTTCCGCCCATCGGGTCACTGCGGTGGTGCCCTACTACGGGTATGCCCGCCAAGATCGTCGCCCCCGTTCGGCACGGGTGCCGATCAGCGCCAAGGTGGTGGCCAACATGCTCGACAGCGTGGGCGTCAACCGGCTGCTCACAGTGGATCTGCATGCCGACCAAATTCAAGGCTACTTTGAAATGCCGGTGGACAACGTGTACGGCTCCCCGGTGCTCGTCGATCACATCGCCACCCGCGGCTACAAGGATCCGGTGGTCGTGTCGCCGGACGTCGGCGGCGTGGTGCGGGCGCGGGCCATTGCCAAGCAACTCAATGATCTCGATCTTGCCATCATCGACAAGCGCCGCCCGCAAGCCAATGAAAGCCGGGTGATGAACGTCATTGGCGACGTCAGCGGCCGGACCTGCATTCTCGTGGACGACATCGTGGACACGGCCGGCACCCTGTGCACCGCGGCCGCCGCGCTCAAGGATGAGGGCGCCATCAGCGTGGTGGCCTACATCACCCATCCGGTGCTTTCCGGCCCCGCCGTCAAGCGCATCGCCAAATCAGCGATCGACGAGATGGTGGTGACCGACACCATTCCCCTGTGCGATGCCGCAGCGGCCTGTTCGAAGATTCGTCAGCTAAGCCTAGACCGCCTGCTGGCGGAAGCGATCCGGCGGGTCAGCCACGAGGAATCCTTGAGCGCCATGTTCCGCTGATCGGCGCAATGCCCCAAGTCAAGCCATGCAAACCATTTTCCGGAACTGAACAGACCCCATTGGAGCCCCACCATGCCGCAGACCATTGAACTCAACGCCAGCCTTCGGACCGAACTCGGCACCGGCGCCAGCCGCCGCCTGCGGCAGCCGGGCGAGAAGCTGCCGGGCATCATCTACGGCGGTGAAGACGCACCCCAGCCGGTCACATTGAGCGCCAACGAACTCACCAAGGCCATGCAGCAGGAGGCCTTCCTTTCCCAGATCGTCAAGGTGCGGGTGGACGGCACCGAGCAGCAAGCGTTGGTGCGCGACCTGCAGCTGCATCCCGTGAACGACAAAGTGCTGCACGTGGACTTCCTTCGAGTTGACGCCGACCGGCCCATTCAAACCAATGTGCCCCTGCACTTCGTCAATGAGGACAAGTGCGTCGGCGTGCGCACCGGCGGCGGCAGCATCGCCCACAACTTGGTGGACGTGGAAGTCAGCTGCCTGCCCAAGGATCTGCCGGAGTTCCTGGAGGTGGATCTGGCGGCGTTGGAGATGGGCCATGCCCTTCACCTCAGCGACCTCGACCTGCCGGAGGGGGTGGCTCTGGTGGCCCTTGGCTACGGCGAAGACCACGACATCCCCGTGGTCAGCGTGCAGGCACCGAGAGGCGGCGCGGCACAGGCCGAAGAAGAGGAGGCGCCAGCCGAACCGGAACCGTCCGCTGGGGACTAGCCTGCGGCTCATCGTCGGTTTGGGCAATCCCGGCCCAGCGTATGCGGCCACGCGCCACAACATCGGCGTCAACTTCGTTCGCTATCTGGCCAGCCGCTTTGGCATCGGCTTTGCGGCGGCCAACAGGGTCAAGGGCGAGGCCGGGCGGGGCCTTATCGGCGTTGCCGACGTGCGCTTGCTGCTGCCCGGCTCCTACATGAACCAAAGCGGCGAAGTCGTGGCGCCCTACGCCCGCTACTATCGAGTGGCGCCGGAGGAGATGCTGGTGGCCTACGACGAAGTGGCCTTCGAGCCCGGGATCGCGCGCCTCAAGACCGGCGGTGGGGCGAATGGACACAACGGCGTCAAGAGCCTCATTGAGCATCTGGGGTCGCGGGACTTCCATCGGCTGCGCATCGGCGTCGGCCACCCCGGCGACAAGGCGCAGATGGTGCGCTACCTCACTGCAACCAGCATGCCGGCGGAGGAGCGCGCACGGGCGGCGGCGGCGTTTGAACTGGACGACGAGCTGTTGGTTGCCTTGGCCGAAGGCAAGCTGCAAGCGGTGATGAATCGGCTGCACGGCAGCGCGCCGCCTTCGCCGACGTGATCACAGTGCGCGAGCTCAGAAACATTTCGGAACCTGAACCGCGCAACGGCAGCGGAGTTTTGCGCCAGCGAAACTGCAACGCGAACCAATGGTTCGCGCAGGTCGCACAGTTGCTGGCGCAGCTGGGCGTTCTGCAAAAAAGCGCCTCTCCTGTCCACTCTGTCCACTTGGGAGTCGTGGCCCAGTTTGACTCACGTCGTCGTGATTCGGTCGAGGGCGAGACGCCCTCGCTCCGGGGATCTCACCTGAAGTGGGCGTCTCGCCCCGGAGCGGGGGCATGCTGCCCTGGCAGTGACGCTCGTCGGAGCGCCAGCCGCCCGAGCCCAGACAAAGTCAAACTGAGCCACTACCCAATTGGGCACTGATCAAGGCATGCTGGCAAGCTGATGGGATTCAACTGCGGCATCGTCGGCCTGCCTAACGTGGGCAAGTCCACCTTGTTCAACGCCCTCACTCAGGCCGGCATCGACGCGGAAAACTTCCCCTTCTGCACCATCGATCCCAACACTGGCGTCGTGCCGGTGCCCGACCCGCGCCTGGAGCGCATTGCCGCCATCGTCAAGCCCGCCAAGGTGGTGCCCACCGCCATGGAATTCGTCGATATCGCGGGCTTAGTCGCCGGCGCTGCCCAAGGCGAAGGGCTCGGCAACCAGTTTCTGGCCCACATTCGCGAGACCCACGCCATCGCCCACGTCGTGCGCTGCTTTGAGGACGGCAACATCGTGCATGTGGCGGGCCAAGTGTCCCCCGCCGACGACATCGAGATCATCAACACCGAGCTCGCCTTGGCCGACCTGGAGACCGTGGCGCGGGCCACCGACCGCGTCCGGCGCATGGCGGGTTCCGGGGACAAGGAAGCCGCCGCGCTCATGGCGCTGCTCGACCAAGTGCGCGACGGCTTGGAGGCCGGCGCCCCGGTGCGCTCCTTGGCCTTGGACGGCAACGCCCGAGCCCGGCTGCGCGAACTGCACCTGTTGACGGCCAAGCCGGTGCTGTATGTCGCCAACGTCGCCGAGGACGGCTTCAATGGCAATGCCCTGCTCGACGAAGTGGCCGCCGTCGCCGCCGAAGAGGGCGCTCCGGTGGTGCCGATCTGCAATCGGATCGAAGCGGAGATCGCCGAACTCGAAGAGGCTGAACGCGAGGAGTTCATGGATGCCCTCGGCATCGAGGAGCCCGGCCTAAACCGCTTGATTCGGGCGGGCTACAGCCTGCTCGGCCTGCACCACTACTTCACGGCGGGGCCGAAGGAGGCCCGGGCCTGGACCATTGCCGTCGGCACCCGGGCACCCCAAGCCGCCAGCGTGATTCACACGGACTTCGAGAAGGGCTTCATCCGCGCCGAGGTGGTCGGCTACGAGGACTTCATCGCCTGCGGCGGCGAGCAGGGCGCCAAGGATGCGGGCAAGTGGCGCCTGGAGGGCAAGGACTACGTGGTGGCGGATGGCGACCTGATGCACTTCCGCTTCAACGTGTGAGGCCTGCGCCCCGCTCCCGGAGTGGCCCTCGATTGGGCCACTGGAATGCGCTGGTCCCGAGCGAAACCCCGGACAGAGGCGGAGTCCCCGGAGCGAGGGCGTCCCGCCCTCGAACCACGCGAAGCGCCGTCAATCTCGAAGGAAGTTGACCGGCGGCTCTTAGTTGACGTCCAGCGAGTCCTCCACCGAAGCCAACGGTGGACGGGCGCAAATGCCGGATTGATGCAGCACCAGCCTGGGCTGGCCGTCCTCTTCAACAAACAGATTGGTGGCCACCATGGTGCTGCCGGCCACCACCTCGTAGCAGACAACCGCCACGATGCCAGGCCCCATGCTGCGGGAGCTGGCGCTATGAAAGGTCACCGGCGGCTGGTCGGGATTGGCAAAGATGGAGCGCCAACTGTCGATGATGGCCTCGCGCCCGATCAGCGCAGGCCAGCCCGGATGCAGGCAAACGGCCTCATGCCGCGCCGACCAAAGCGCCTCCATCGCCGCCACGTCCAGCCGGCTGAAGGCCATGTAGAAGGCTTCGTTCGCAAATTCAGCTTCGCTTGGATGCATGCGTTGGGCTCCGGGGTGCTGCTGCCGGACACTCAAGGATTATAGGCATGGTCCCGCAACCCACCAGCAACCGAATCGGCCCACAACATGTGCGAGCTCAGAAATATATCGGAACCTGACTCACGCAATAGCTGCGGAGTTTCGCGCCAGCGAAACTCCAACGCAGCCGCAAAGCGGGTGCGCATTGACAGCTTTCCCCAGTGCCCGGAAAATTGCCCGCCTGTCGCCGCCGGGCGGCAAGTGGCTAGGTAGCTCAGCTGGTTAGAGCGCAGGATTCATAATCCTGAGGTCGGGAGTTCGAGTCTCCCCCTAGCTACCAGCCACATCAATGACTTCCATGACAACCAGTTCCGCCCACTGCTCAGCGGTCCGGCCCACGTCCTGGTTGAGGGGATACGCCGGATGGTGCTTTCCGGGAAGAGGTGGACTGGCAACCTCAAAGTGGTCAAACTTGACATCGGTAGGTGAACGGGTTCTTGGACGACACTATGTAGGGTAGGTTGGCGGGATGTCATCAAAAACGAAGATTCTTGGCCCGGACGGCAAGCAACATGACGCTGAGCTGGTTCCCATTGAAGGAGTGACCGTGAAGGGCACGGAAATACGATTGGCGGACGGTTCCAGACTGCTCGCCACGTTGAATGTGCAAAAGGTGCATAGGCTCACGGGCCTGCAGGACGAAAGCGGCGATCCGGTCTATTCCATGACCAGCAACAACAATCTGGTCGTGGTTGCGGGGCCGCAAAGCAAGCTTGCAGGGGTTTGAAGTGGCACGGACCGCCCAGCGGGAAATCCAAACTCTCTCGCCCGTCAGGTTCGGGGCGCCCACCTGCCATGTCGGCGGGGGCGACCGCACAAGTTCCGCCGTCCCCGCTCATCAGCTCATTACGCAGTCGGTGCCACTACGAGATACAAGGTACGCGTCCAAGTACTGCGGGCAAGTGCAGATCAGATCCTTTGGACAAGGCCCTGAGAGGCGGGCTTTCAATGAGCTACAGACGTTCCAATTCCGTCTGGAAGAGGGTGACGCTGAAGTCTGGTGCATCGAAGGACCATTTGGCATTGAGACCCACGCCGAAAACGAGCACGACATAAGAAGCGACATTGATGACTACCTCTGCTACCTGTGGCGGACCTACGTGGAGTCGGATGAACTGATGACAACGGAGGCGGCTCGCCTTCGGAGCGACCTATTGCAGGCCGTTAGCACTTGATGAAGAAGCGAGATATCGCCAAGGGGCTCAAGGGCAAGGGGTTTGACGAAGACAAGGGGCGCGACCACATCTACTACACTTACCGAACTTTGGGCGGCGCAAAAACCACGGCAAGTACAAAAATCTCTCACGGCTCCAGCAGGGACATTGATATCAGTCTATTGGGGTTGATGGCTAGACAGTGCAAGCTTCCAATTTCAAGCTTCCGTAGGCTTGTCGATTGCACACTCTCAAGGGAGGACTACGAGCAAGAGGTCTTTCCAACTGAGCGAGACGGAGTGATTCGCGCCCCATCAGGCTCCTAGCGTGATGTGACCAAGTTCGCGGGGGTTGCGGGTCTGGCACTCCCAAGACTGATTGAGTTTCTCACGCCCTTCTGGCTAACTTCGCTCCCATGAACAGCCTTAAGGACGCGGTTCGGCTGCTGGAGCAGGGTGATTGGAAGGCAGCCCATAAGATCGTTCAGAACCTGTCCAGCCCAGCCGCGCATTGGGCGCACGCCATCGTCCACATGATGGAGGGCGACCGGGACAACGCGGACTACTGGTACGGCAAGGCCCAGCGAACACGCCCGGAGCCCTTCATCGGCTCCCAGGAAATCGCTAGGCTGTCTTGGCTGGCGGACGCGGCAAGCGATGGAAGGAGTGAATGCTGATGTGGCTGAGACTGCGCCAAATCGCACTGGTGGCCGAGGAGCTGGCGCCGGTGGAGCGGGAACTTGCCGACGTGCTGGGCATTGAGGTCGGCTACCGCGACCCCGGCATCGACCACTTCGGCTTGGAGAACGCGCTGCTGCCCATCGGCAACCAGCTGCTTGAGGTGGTGGCCCCGATTCGGGAGCACACTGCCGGTGGCCGCTACCTAGCCCGCCGGGGCGGCAACGGCGGCTACATGGTCATCACCCAATGCGACGACCATGCGCCCCGCCGCGCTCGGGTGGACGCGCTTGACGTGCGCATCGTCAATCAATTCGACAGCGGCGAGTTCAGCAACATGCAGCTGCATCCCAAGGACACGGGCGGTTCGTTCTTCGAGATCGACGAGCAGCGCGGCGAAGGCGCCCACGAGCCCGACGGCCCTTGGGAGCCAGCCGGGCCGCACTGGCAGGCGCATCGCCGCTTGGAGCGCGTCGCCGGCATTTCGGCGGCGGAAGTGCAGTGCGACGACCCCGATGCGGTTGCCGCGCGCTGGTCGGACATTGCGCAGATCGACTTGACCGGCACCAACCGGCGCACTCTGCCCTTGGACAACGCACAAGTTCGCTTCGTGCCCTGTTCGGACGGTCGCCCCGAGGGCTTGGGCGGCATCGATGTGGTCTGCGCAGACCCCCAAACCGTGCTGCAAGCCGCCGAGGCCCACAGCGTCCGCAGCGGGGAGAAGCAAGTTTATCTGTGCGGCATGCGGATCAATCTTGAGAAACCCACCACGGTTTCGTCGGCTCGGGGCAACGCCCATGGGTGAGTTCAGCGAACGGGAGCGAGAGAAAGTGCCTATCTTGGAGCGAGTGCAGCGTCCGCGACAGGGCGCTTCGGCTCTCAGGTCAACCGATGCCTTCGCCGCCTCGGCCGAAGGCCATCCGAACGATAGGCGGGCCGGACCATCATGAGGGTGCGCGTCCTATGGGTCTTCGTCTTAGCCATCGCATTGATGTTTGCGGCGGGGCTCGGCGTGCGCTGGCAAAGCCATGGGAGCGTGGATGGGCTTTACGCAGCCTTAAGCCTGTTTTTGTCGATCAATCTCCTGATCTGCTATTGGGAGGCCTGCTTGTTCCTGCGCCGGGACTACATTGAACGGCGTTTCGAGCACTGGCGAAAGCGACGCAAGGAGACGGGCCGGATTCCCGCCTTCGAGTTCCTAGGCACCAAAATTTCGCTCAGGCAAATGGTCTCACCAACGCTTTGGGCCGATGTCTGGGCAACCTACTCCCTCCACGACGCCTCCTTTGCCGACCGCCGGACCTATGGCTTCAACGTGGACACCGCCAACGGCTTTGCAACCCTCATCCCCACCGCCGTCCTCTATGCGGCATACACCGTGGAGTTCCTGCCCGCTGTGGTGGCGGGCATGATCGGTTTGATGATCTTCTGGCAGTGGACTTACATGACTTCCGTGTACATGGCGAGCTTCTTCATCGCCAAGCGGCACCTTTCCCTGGGCCGCAAGGAATTGGCCATCGCCATCCTCGCGGTCAACTCCCCATGGATTTTGTTTCCCCTGTTGGGGCTTTACGTCTCAATCCGCTTGATTTTGGACGGCGACTACCGCGTCCTGTCGGTCTGAACCCGAAGGTCCGAACCCGAGGTTGCGCACCTGAAAAGGTGCGCCCGGCGCTGCTGTTGCGCATGATGCGATTGATTGCGCAGCTGTCGGGCCGCGCACCATGCCGCTTGATGTGATTGGTGCGGCTGGCCAGCGGCTCGGCCACGTTGTCCGGCAGCACGCTTTGGCACTACCGTTCCCGGGGCGTCAGCTTGAAAATGTCAGGGCGTCAGGGCCAAGCTCGCCTGCCCGTTGCCCAACGGCTCCGCGCCAGCGGGATCGACGGGCATCACGGCCTGCTCCCGGGCCAAGCGCCGCCGCTCATAGAGCCCCAGCGCATGCAGCGGGAAGTACTGACGATAAAGGACGTAATCCAACAGCGCGGTGCGGAAGAAAATGCCCGCCATGTCCTGCCGCGGCCAGGATCCATCCGCGTTCTGCGCCTCGACCAAGTACTGCGCGCCGCGTGAAATCGCCATCCAGTTGGAGTCGCCGGCCTCCAGCAGCGCGATCAGCGCCCAAGCCGTTTGGATGACTTGGCTCTCCTCGTGGGCGACGTAGCGTCCGGTCAGGCAGCCGCTGTGGTGCTCCCCCCAGCCCCCGTCGTCCCGCTGGCGCTCCACCAGCCACTGGCAGGCCAAGCGCAAGGCCGGATCGCCGCGAAGGGCACCTGCGGCCAAGAGCCCGCGGATGCCGAAGAAGGTGCCGTAAATGAACTGCACGCCCCAGACGCCGCGCCAGGAGCCGTCGCTGGCTTGGGTGCGGCGCATCCAAGCCCCGGCCCGCGACATGGCGTTGACGGCGGATTGATCCAGGGTCTCGGGAACATTTTGACGGCAGGCTGCCAAGGCGGCCAAGCAGGAGGCGGTGCATTCGACATAGGACTGCTCCGTCATTGAATCGCCAAACATCTCGGCGGGATTGATCCATTCGAGGCCCACTCGGGAGCGCCGCGCCTCATAGCTGCCGAAGCCGCCATCCCGGTTTTGCCTGCGCAGCATGAATTGAACCGCTTCGCGCAGCGCCGTTGCGTCCAACGCCTCCGAACCGGCAGCGACGATCCCCAACACGGCTTCGGCCGTGCAGTCCGACACCGGCCACCCATGCCAAGCGCCGGGGAAACACCAGCCGCCCTTGGGATCGGCTCGATAGGCCTCGCGAAATCCGTCGAAGCTTTCGGCGATCTGCTGACGGCCAAGAGCGGCAGCGCCTCTTTGGAGCGCTGCCCGCACCCCGGCCAACTGAGGCGCTGTCGCCAACGCCTGCAAGGCGAAGCCGGTGTCCCAGGAAGCGCTTCTGGCACCCGTGATCCGGGTGCCCTGGGCTTCATCCTCCCAGATCCAGCCTTCCAGCTGAGCGATCGCGGCCCGGCAATCGGCATCCTGGGGATCATGCAGCCAAACGGCAATGACGTTGAGGAAACCGCTGACCGGGGAGATGCTCGCATGGTTGGAACTGCGCATTTCCCAATGGATCTGCCGCATCAGGCCATCAACGCACTGCCTGCGAAAGCGTTTGAGGTGAAGTCCCTCAAAGGCGCGGGCGGCCGCGTACCCGGCCCGCAGCCAAGGGCTGGGCCGGGCGTAGAGGTCGCCGTCGCGCAGGCGGTTGCGGCTGGCGGCGAAATTGACGTTGGCGAACCCTTCAGGAAACAGCTCCTCCCGCAACGCATCGATTACGGGCGTCACCGGCATCTGGAAGCGCTTCGAATAGACGGCCGCCATCGCCGCGTATATGAGCCGAGAGTGGCAGTACCACTTGGAGGGATGCAAGGGCAGCCAGCGCGGCAAGCGCCACAGCTCCGGTGGCAGGGGATTCACCCCCTGCCAGTCCCAAAGATTGAGGAGCGCCAGCCAGAACTTGCCCCAACTGGGTATGGACGCCACCTGCTCAGTTTGCAGAAAGCGCTTGGCTGGCTTGACAAGCTCATCATCCGCCGCAACGCCAAGCAGCCTAGCGGCCACGTAAACCAGCGCGGTGACGAAGAGGTAGGGTGCGGAGTGGGCGTGCAATCCCCAAAGCCCGCCCTCCAGCTGGGTTTGCTCGAACTGCCGCAGGATCAGCCGTCGCCGATCCGCGGCCAGCGGTTCGCCGATGATGTGGTGCAGCATCACGTACTGCGCGGTGAGCATGGGGCACCAAACCATTTCACCTTCCCAACCGCCCTCATCCTGCTGCAGAGCCAGCAAGCGATTGGCGGCGGCTTGCAGCGCGGCATCCGCTGCGACTGCCTTGCCGTGCCTTGCGTCGCCAGGCTGACGGTGGCGGGGATTGGATTGCAGGGAGGTCGGAAACGCCAAGGCCAACTCGCTGCGCGCCTGCTCGGTAACCGCATCGTCCACGCCGCCCCGCTTGCGCAATGCGCTTATGCCGCGCAGAAAGTGCCCGACGCGCACCATCAAGGCTCGGGCGATGTGACGGGCATGGCTCTGCGTCAAGTTTGCGTGAGGTCGCAAGATGGGCCCGATCGCACCCCGTGCCACGATCTTGTAGAACGTGAGGCCCAGTCGGGCGACGGATCTGTCCTCGCAAGCGAGCAACCTCATCGTTTGGTCCCGTATCCCGCGATCAGTGCGCCAGAGCTGGTAAACCGTTTGCCGCAGCGTGGACGATTCGAGCCGATAGTCGGCGAAGACCTCGTACAAACCCATGGCCAGCGTTTCGGGGGAGCGGATGTCCACCAAGCGCTTGGCCGAGAACTCCTCAAAACTGCTCTCTTCGGCGAGCGCCAGCGCATCGCCCATGCCCAAGGTCATCCCGACCGCCGTCAGGGGATGGTAGTGCCCCGCCGCATCGCCAATCAGCACCCGGTTGGACGTCCCGTAGGTGACCCGAGGACGCAGCTCGTTGGTGGCCGCTTGGAAATTCCTGGCGCGCAGGGCCTTGATGAACCCGGCACTGAGCGTTTCCGGCAGGAGGCTGGCGTAGGACTCCGAAAGCATGCTGGCCCGATCCTTGGGATTCCAGTGGTCCAAGGGCACGTCGGCAATGATGCGGACACGGTTGCCCCCGACCCGAAACAACAAAATGGGGCCAGGGCCACCGAGCAGCACATGCCCGAAACCTTCGAAGGGCAATGTCTCGCCTTCAACCACGAGGCCGATCATTTGGGAGCAAGTCGTGCGCTTGCCGTTCAAGCCCAAGGACCGGCGCACGATCGAGGCCCGTCCGTCGGCGCCGACGATTCGCCCGGCCGACAACGACTCCAACGCCCCATTTGTGGCGAAAGTGAGCTGATGGTCCTCCACCTCGCGAACCCGCGCACTGGTGTAGAGGTCCACCCCGGGCTCCTTGTCGATGGCGGCGCGCAGCTTCCCGATCAACGATTCGTGCTCGTAGGCTATGGCGGGCGTTTCGTCGGGGTAACGCAGAATGATCGGTTCCGAGCGGTCTTCCGGAAACACCACGAAGCCATCGCGCCTGTTGCCGGCTTGCTCCGCTTCAAGGTTGATTCCCAAATTTCGTAGGATTCGCACGGCGGGCGGATGGAGCCACTCCCCAGCCAATCGGCTCGCCGCCTTCGGATTGGCCTCAAGCAGCGCAACCCGAGCGCCCTTGCGGGCGTGGGCAAGGGCGCAAACGCTGCCCACCGGGCCAGCGCCGACCACGGCCACATCGTAGGCTGGCACTGCGGCGCGGCTCAAGGCAAAGCACTCACTTGGGGGCGACGGCGGTAGCGGACTAAGCAAGGCTCCTTGGGGCCGGTCACCCAACTGCCGTAGTTGGGCGCCGGGAACGCACCGTCCAGCGAAAAGTCGAAGCGTTCCAGCAGCACCGTCCAGAGGGCCTTGATCTGCATGATGGCGAAGTTCTTGCCCATGCAGCGGTGGCGTCCGCCGCCGAAGCCGACCAAGGCGTATTGGTGCTGCTTGCCTTCCGCGGCGGGTGGGGCGAAGCGATCCGGGTGGAATCGGTCGGGGTCGCCAAACACCTCGGGCAGCCGGTGGGAGACCGCCGGCGAGACCATGGCCAAGGTGCCCGCCGGCACCTCAACGTCCCGGTAACGCAAGGGCTTGAGCACCTTGCGCACCAAGATGATCAACGGCGGGTGCAGGCGTTCGCACTCACGCACGGCGTTTTCCAATTGCGATTGCCGCTTTAGGCCCGCAAAACTGATGGCGTCCCCGTCCCCGTATATCGATTGCGCCTCGTCCCGGACCCGTTGCAGGTAGTCGTTGGCCCGGAACAGCTCCAAGCCGGTCCAAGTGGCGAGGACCGCGCTGGTGTGTTGGCCGGCAAACAGTGTCGTCAGCAGGAGTCCAATGACCTCATCATCCGTCAATGCCCGGCCATCCTTGTAGCGAGCCTCCATCAGCGTTTGCATGAAGTCCCCGGACTGCGCTCCGGAGCGGCGCCGCTCCCGCATGATGCGGCTGAAGATTTCAATCACCTGACGCCGCGCCCGGTCTCGCTTGCGATGGGCGGGGGTGGGCAGGTAGGGAAGAAAGAACCCTATGGTGTTGATGCCGTTCTGCAGATCGTGATAGGCCGCAGCGAACCCGGCATCCACCTCATTGCGGACCTCCTCGCCGAGGAAGCAGCGGCTGGCAATGTTGACCGTGAGCTGGTTCATCGCCACCGGCAGATCCAGTTCCCCCTCTTCGCCCAAGGAATCAGCGAACAGGCAGGACTCCTCGAACATGATGCGGGCGAACCGCTCCATCGCCGACTCACGCAGCGCCGGGAAGAGGAATCCAAGTTGCTCGCCCATAACTTCCGGGGCGACGTCGTAGGCCACCCCGCGTCCGAAGATGGGCACCGTGAACTTGTAAACCGCCTTGGCGTCCAGTTGGTCGTCCGGCGCCCCAAAATAAGCTGAGTGGGCTTCCGGCCCGGCGAACAGCGCAAAGGACTGGGGACCGAGCCGGAACTGGTAGAGGTCGCCGAGCTGGCGTGAGCCGCGTTCCAGCATCGCAACCGGATCCTTTTGGAATGCGCCCAAGTGGCCGATCAGGGGCCAGCCGCCCGGCAGTTCGGGAACGGCCTTCGCCGCCTTGAGGTTGCCGTTTTCCATCGCCGCCCTCAGTACACGAAGGGCAGCATCGCGAAGCGGGCCCGCCGCTTGTACTGCTCCCACAAATCGCCGTACTTGGCTTGGCAGCGCCGGTCGTCGCGCTTGGAGCGATGCCAGAGCAATCCGGTCAGCCATGCAAGCAGCAACCAAGGCAACCAGGACTCAAACCCGGCAGTAAGCAGGAAGGCGACGTAAACGCAAATCTCGCCGGTGTAGTTGAGGTGGCGCCCAATTCCCCAGAACCCCGAAACCAGCAGCCGCCCGCCGAGGGCCTCGGCGGGCCTGCCCCAGATGGTGACGTTGGGATCCTGCTTGAAGCGGTGCTTCTGCTCATTGGCGCCGCGGAACAGCCAGAAGCCGAAGACGAACAGCAACGCAATCAGGCCGGCGGCGGTGGGCGAGAGCGCATCCGGGGCGTGGACCAGCCACCAGCCGGCGATGCAGTAGAAGAAAGGCACCAGCACGAGGTTGCCCCACGCCAACATCCACCCGAAACGCTCGCTCACGATGTCCCATGTGTGGACCATGCCGTATTCGAACTGGAAGTAGTTGAACACGTAAAGAAAGGTGAAAACCTGATACAGCGTCATCGCCAAGGTGAGCCCGCCGTAGGTTTCGTATTGGACAGCCGCGAAGGACAGGTTGAGCAGCGCCAAGGCGATCAGCGAGGGGCGGTAGCTGAAGAACTTCAAGTCCATGCCGAGCCACTGCGGGTTCAGCATCCGTCCAAAGAAGAAGCCGGGCCAGAATCCCGCTGGCGCCCCTGGGGTTCCGGCGCCCTGCCAGTAGAGCCAACCGGAAAGCGCGAACGCAAAGACGTTGGCCACCACAAACAGGGGGATGAAGTGGGCGTGCAGCACGGACAGCGAGAACCATCCGGCAACTTGGGCAACGCCGGCGACGGCGATGGTGGCGATGAACAGCGCAAGTCCGTTCAGCGTGCACGTGCGTGACCCGCCATCGGCATCAGTCAACTCAAACCGTCGTCCAGGCAGCAGCATGGAACCCGCGAACAGAGCGGCCATGAAGGCCAGAAACATGGCTGCCGCCCCAAGGAGGGCGCCGCCGGACAGCCCGGACAGCAACTCGTGCTGCTCAAGCACCGCCATGACCGTTTTCAGCCTCGCGCTCCAAGTGTTCCCGCCACTTGCGGACGGTGACGGTCTGAAAGGCCTGCACCGCCGGGCTCAATTCGATGGGCGTGGCATCCCAGTGCTTTTCATAGCCGATCTGCTCGGCTTCGACCGCGAACCGGTCCTGGTCCAGCAGCGGCGCGATCATCCAGCGGTTCGAGAGCTTGAGAACCGCAGTCATGGCGGCCCGGGGAATCCGCACCGGCAACAGCGGAATCTTCAGCGACTTGAAGTAGAACAGAAAGAACACGCGGGTGGTGCGCTCGTCGATCGGCAGCACGAACAGCCAGTGCTTGATGGCGTCATCGGTGTTCGACCACTGGTATGGGTACTCGAAGCACAGGTCCATGTGGCTGGTGTCGATCTGGCCATGCTCGACGAAGTGCCTTGAAATGGGCCCCCGGCCGACCTGCGCATCGTAGGCCACATGAACGTTGTCGCCGACGGTCTCGCAGTGGGTCAGGGTGGCGTCATCGAACGGCCGGTAGCGGCGATGCAGGTGCGCGTGGGAGAAGTCGCTCACGTTGTCGATGATCATCGAATGGTGGGCCGACCAGGTGAAGACCAAGGGGACGCAGGCCCAGCGCCCGGGGCCCTCAAGCTCCGGGATGTGGGGAATCTCGCGGGTTGAGGCCAGCGCCGGGTCGCCGGGAAACAGCCATACCAAGCCATGGCGAACTTGAACCGGATAGGTTCTCAAGACCATTTTCG
Source organism: Gammaproteobacteria bacterium (assembly GCA_026709365.1). Classification (GTDB taxonomy): domain Bacteria; phylum Pseudomonadota; class Gammaproteobacteria; order Pseudomonadales; family Azotimanducaceae; genus Azophilus. Next base: position 89,766 of record JAPOTD010000007.1, on the reverse strand, counting down.
GGAAGCTGCGCCCGTAGCGCTCGTGTGGGATTTCGACGCATTCCCCGGTTTTGTCGTACTGCCAGCCATGATACGGGCAGACCAGCCGACAGCCTTGGACCTCGCCGAGCGAGAGCTTGATCTGGCGATGGGCGCAACGGTTCTCCACGGCGTGGAACGAGCCGTCCTCATCCCGAAAAAGGGCGATGGACCGCTTCCAGAAGACCACCTCCACCACGGACCCCGGTGCCAGGTTGCGGGTTTCCTCCACCGCATACCAGTAGTTCGGGTCCATGCCGGCCGCGCGGGCCTGCTGGCGCAGCCGCGTGGCGTCCTCGAAGGCGGGCGCTGTTTGCAGTGCGAGACTCATGAGCTTTGGGCATCGGTTGCCATGCCGACCTCCTCTTGGGCGCGGGCGGAGTCCGCCCCATCGCCGTTCCAGTTAGGTTGTTTGGCCGCCGGGTTGCGAATGGCGTTGCGCTGATAGTGAAACGCATAGGCTTCATGGACGGCAGCCCGGATGCTGGTGGGTTGGTAGCCAAGCTCCCGCTGCGCCTTGCCGGTGTCGGCGTGACGGCGCTGCTGCAGCAGCCGTATGGCGCCGGGCGTGAAGCGCTGCGGAAACTTGGGGTGGAAGCGGCTGAGGTAAAAGCTCGCCACTTCGGAGAAAACGTACATGAGAGGCGCCGGCATCCGCCGGTTGGGGCGGGGAACGCCCGACACCTCCTCATAGAGGTCGATGATTTCGGAGATGGTCTTGTACTCGGTGGCGAAGATGTACTTTTGGCCGGTGCGGCCCTTTTCCATGCACAGCAGATGGCCCTGGACGATGTCCCGTGCCGCGACGAAGGCAAATCCGCCGTCCACGTAGGCGTGCAGCTTGCCGTGGCTGTAGTCGCACAGGGTTCTGCCCAATCGCGAGGGGCCGAAGTCCGCGCCGCCAACCACCGCGCAGCAGGTTGCGATCACCACGTCCTGGCCTGCGGCAACGGCGCGCAGGCACTCGTGCTCGGTCAGCACCTTGGTGCGCTCGTAGGGCATGGTGCGGTCCATGGGGTAGAACTGCATGGACTCATCGCTGGGCGCCGAGGGATCGTCCAGATGGTAGCCAACCGCGCTGAAGGAGCCGGTGACCACCACGCGGCCAGCCTGCGCCTCCCGGGCGGCCTGCAGGACGTTGCGGGTGCCGAGCACGTTGCACTCGAACAACTCCCGCTTGTGGGCCCGGTTGCCGTCGATGGTGGATACCTTGGCCGCGCAGTGGTAAACGCCTTGGCAGCCTTCGAGCGCCCGCCGGGTGGCGTCAAGGTCCCGGATGTCCGCGTAGGCGCGCTCCACATCCAGGCCCGCCACGGATTCGCTCGGGCTTTCCCGTCTCAGCAGCACGCGCACGCGCACGCCATCGTCAAGCAGCCGCCGCACGAGGTTGGCGCCCACATGTCCGGACGAGCCGGTCACCAAGACGGGTGCGGCGGAGGACGCTGGAGGGGAGTCCTCGACTTTTTTCGATTTCAGCGCCACCGGATCATCCAACATCGCAATCAGTGTCGTAAGCAGTCGTCACAAGTTTACCGCAGGTGAGCGGCCTTGAGGGGGCCTAGCCGGCCCATGCCCCATCAGGGCGCCAATCTTCCCGTCATCGCCCTCAACCAACTCCAACGGCAAGGCGGCCGGCTCCGCTGGGAAGCGCTCGCGTCAAGGTGCCAAAGAGCACTTTCAGGGCTTGGTCCGAACGCGCCAGGGCGCTGGTGACCAAGACGGTGGAGCGCACTTCCCGACGGGAGATCTTCACCTCGCTGCCGTCGGTGAAGTCGGGTCGCGCGTTAATGCGGCGCAAAGTGAGCACCGCCATGCCCAAGGCCCACAGCAGGAACCGGCGGATGCCCGTTTCGCGCGCCGGAATCAGCAGCGTGAACCGCAACGCCGCCAGGAGATGGTCCCGGGCCATGCCCACAAGGCCCAGCAAGCCGGCAACGAACTGGGGATCGGAACGCCTGGACGCCAAGGTTGAGACATCCGACCCCACGGCTTGGAAGACATCCCGAGGCAGCCAGCAAACCCCGCGCCGGCGATCGTCCCACATGTCCTTGAGGATGTTGACCATTTGCAGGCCCTGCCCGAAGGAAGTGGACAAGCTGAACAGTTCCTCCCGCCGCTCGCCGATGCGGGGCGAGTAGTCGCACAGCAACTTGGTAATGGTCTCGCCCACCACGCCAGCCACGTGGTAGCAATAGCGGTTGAGCGCCGGCACGTCGTTGAGGCCGTCAGGCGTCGCATTGCGCTGAAACTCCGCCATGCCCAGCGACATGATGCGCACGCAACGCTCCAAGGCCTCCCGCTGCACCGGGCGCAAGCGGTGCGTGACGCGAATGACCTTGGGGGTGTTGGTCACCAATTCCCGCTCGGCATCAATGGTGGCGGTCGATAGCAGCGGCCCGAGATCGCCAGCGAAGGCCGGCGCTGGCGCCCGGCCTTCCACAACCTCGGTGAAGCGCTCCAGGAAGGCCTGCTTCTCCTGCGCCGAGAGCGCGGGTTCGTCTTCGACGGTGTCAGCGATGCGGCACAGCAGGTAGGCGTTGCCTATAGCTTCGGAGAGCGGATCGGGCAATTGGGGAATGGTCAGGGCAAAGGTTCGTGACACCTTGGGCAGGATGTCACGCTGGTAAGCGAGGTCGGCCTGGCCTTCCCCTGTCGTCGCTGTCGTCGCTGCGTTCATGCTGCCTCGTCGCAGATTGATTTCCGCCTCCGACGCCGCCAAGCATCGGTCCATAGAATCCAGAACTACGCCAGAATCTTTACCATATTCAGTTGTTCGGGGCCTGTCAACATGTGCGCCCGCTTCGCGGACGCGCTTGATGGTTGGGTCAAGTCCGACGTGTTTCTGAGCTGGCACAGTTTCAGCCGGTCAGCGCGGCATAGACCTTGGTCAGGGCCTGGGGCAGGTCTTCCAGTTCCTCGATCACCGCGTAGCGGGCCTGCGGGCACATGCGCTTCAGGTAGTCGTGGCCGGAGCGGTCCACCGTCACGCAGAAGGTTTCGATGCCCTTGCTCGCGGCTTCGGCCAGCGCCTTGGCGGTGTCGTGCAGGCCGTATTCGCGGTCGCCGCGCACGGGGCCGTAGTCGCAGTCCTGGGGGAAGCCGTCGCTGATGACGAGCAGCACCTTCAGGGCGTTGCCGGAATTGGCGAGCTTGCGGACCGCGTGCCGGATGGCCGGCCCCATGCGGGTGCTGCGCTTGGGCTGCATGGCGGCGATGGCGGCCAAGGTGCGGGCATTGAGAGTCTGGCGCAGATCCTTGGCGACATAGAACTCGACGCAATCGCGCCCGTATCCGGAGAAGCCGTAGATGCCGTAGCTGTCGCCCAACCGTTCGAGGGCGGCGGCGAGGATGGCGGCGGCCTCCTTTTGCACGTCTATGATGCGCCGCTTGGGCGGTGCGGGCGACTCGCCCCCGCCCGACCAAAGGGTGCCGGCGTCATCAAAGGGGTCGCGCAGGTTGGGTGTCGGGGGCGCCGAATGGCCGTTCGAGTCGGGGGGTGGCGCGGGTGTATCAGCCTCCAATGGATCGTCGGTGGAGGCCGAGAGGTCCAGCAGCAACGCAGCGCACACGTCCCGATGCGTTTTCTCGCGGCGGCTGTAAAGCCGTTCGCTGGGCGAGCGGCCGGCTCTCAAGTCCTGGCGGGCCGCGACCACGGCGTTCAGGTCGATTTCATCGCCGTCCGGCAAGCCCCAGCGGCGGCAGTAGCCCTGGGGCTTGATCTGCTCCAGGAGCTGCCGGGCCTGACGGTGCCAAGCGTTGATGGCTTGGCGGATGGCGTCCACGTCCGCATCGTCCCCAGGGCTTAGGGGTTGCTCGAACAGGCGGCACCAGTTGCGGCGGTAGCCTCGGCGGTGGAAATCCCACTCGTCGTATCGGTAGCTGCGCGCGCCGGCATTCCCGTCACCCAGCGCATCGCGCACGGCGGAACGCTCCAAGCCGATGCGCCGTGCCAGTTGGTCCCGTTCGGCCCTGATGCGCTTGATGTCCAGTTGCTCCTCGCGCACTTCACCGCCGCTGCCCTCGGTGCGAGCAGCTTCCAACTGCTCGCTTTCCAGCATCTCCGCCGCCAGCAGGTGGCCGTCCGCTTGGCGCAGCTCCTCCTCCCAATCCTTCAAGCGGGCTTCCCGTTCGGCCCACTCGGCGGCCGTGGCCTCAAGCGCCGGTGGGTCCTCCAACGCCCCGCCCGGCTCCGCGACAAGCAGAACCAGCGCGTTCTGGGTGGCGGCTGCGGCGTCGTAGATGTCCGCACTCGGCGCCAGCAGCCCCTGCGCCAGGGGATGCAGGACTTGGCTCATGGCATCGGCCGCGGGCTCACCGAGTTGAAAGCGCAGCAGCGACCGCGCTGCCGGGCCTGGGGCCAGCTCCGAGCGCTGCCAGTGGCGTTGGCAGGCGGCCAGGTGGGGCCTGATGCCGGGATAGGCGCGGCACATGGCGGCGTCGATGCGAACCCGCTCGAAGGCTTCAAACAGTTCGGCGGCGAGATGCGGGTTGGGGAAGTGGTGGTAGAACAGCCAGCGGTCGCTGGGCCGGGCCAGCGCTTGGGGCTTAGGCAGCCGATCCAGGGTTGGCAAGCGCGCATACGCCGTGCGCAGCGAAAAGCCGATGCCGCCGAACTCCCGCCGCGCGATCTGCTGGAGGGCGAGCGCCCGATAGATGCCCGGCTCAGCGGCGTCGATGGCTTCGGGCAAATGGAGCGCACTCCCCGTTTGCAAGACATCAGACGGGCCAACCCGCAAGGGGTCGCCGGGCTTGATGTGCAGGTGGGCGCCGTTCATGCCCTCCGCGAACAGCGCCAAAGGCTGCTCGACATCGGCCAGCGCGATCACGGGTCGGCTGCTGGCAGCACCGCATCCACGATGTCGGCCAAGGCGGCTTGCACCGTGCGGTCGTCGGACACGGCGGCGACCAAGGCGATGTCGGCGGCGCGGCGGGCCTCGATGCCGTTGCCGATGAGTTGGGCGGCGTAGATCAGCAGCCGGGTGCTCACCCCCTCCTCGAATCCGTGCTCGCCGAGATTGCGCACCTTCTCGCCAATCACGGCCAGGCGTTCGGCCAGGGCCGCGTCCACATGCGCCTCCCGGGCAATGATCTCCGCCTCGCGCTCCCGCCCGGGGTAGTTGAAGTCGAGGCTCACGAAGCGCTGCCGGGTGCTGTGCTTGAGATCCTTGAGGATGCTCTGGTAGCCGGGGTTGTAGGAGATGACCAACAGGAAGTCGCCGTGCGCCGAGACCAGTTCGCCGGTCTTGTCGATGGGCAGGATGCGCCGGTGGTCGGTCAGCGAGTGGATGAGCACGGTGGTGTCCTTGCGCGCCTCGACGATCTCATCGAGATAGCAGATTGCGCCGGTGCGCACGGCGCGGGTCAGCGGGCCGTCGCTCCACAGCGTCTCATCGCCCTTGAGCAGGTAGCGCCCGACGAGATCGGTGGCGGTCAGGTCCTCGTGGCAGGAAATGGTGACCAGCGGCACCTCCAGGGCCTTGTGCCGCTGCCGGTAGAGCCGCCAGGCCATGTGCTCGATGAAGCGCGTCTTGCCGCATCCGGTCGGCCCCTTCAGCAACACTGGCAGCCGCGCCGCATAGGCGGCCTCGAACAGCGCCACTTCGTCGCCGATGGGCAGGTAAAACGGCTCCGCGTCAAGGGTCGCGAAATTGATGGCATCGATGGCCGCAGTCATGGGGCGAGCTTCCTTCGGGCACGTGCGGGCCACCATACTGAAAGCGGCGGCGAATTGACAAACGCTGGCGCAACCGTGCGGTGGCCAGCCCTGACGCCCGTGCAACCTGTCGAATGCGTGTGCAGTTTCGCTGCGCGAAACTCGGGCGGCGAGCTGACGGTCGGGGTGGACACTCGATCTGCTGCGCAGGTCAGGTTTCGACAGGTCTCCGGATGCGCACCAGCGCCTTGTCGTCGGCCTTCGTCAGTGAACGGACCAAGACAGCAGCATGAAGAGCGCAGCGCCCAGCGCCAGCCGATAGCAAACGTAGGGCATCAGGCCAATGCGCTCGATCAGGCCGATGAACAGGCTTATGCAGGCGTAGGCGCTGATCCCCGCTATGGCGGCGCCAAGGGCCAGATCCGCGAGTTGGGCGCCTTGGGCTGCGGCGGGCAGGTCAATCCAAGCCATCAGGGCCGCGCCGCTGATGGCGGGTATGGCCAATAGGAAGGCCACCCGGGCGGCGGCAGGGCGGGACAGGCCGAGCAGCAGCGCAGCGCTGATGGTGATGCCCGAGCGGGACACGCCGGGAATGATGGCGAGGGCTTGGGCCGAGCCGATCAGCAGTGCGTCGCGCCAGCCGAGCCGCTCGCGCTCGCCGCGCTGGCCGTTGGCCCACCAAAGCGCGAAGGCGAAGGTCGCGGTGGCGGTGGCGATGACCCAGCCGTTGCGCAGTTCGTCCGCCACCAGATCGCGCGCGGCGAGCCCGCACAGCGCCACGGGCAGGCTGGCGACGGCAATCTTGAACAGCAGGTCGAGTTGCGCATCAAGGCGCCGGTGGCGCAGGCCATCCCAAGCGCTGACGGCGAAGCCAGCGCAATCGCGACGGTAATAGGCGAGCACGGCGGCCAAGGACCCCAAATGCACGGCGATGTCGAAGGCAAGGCCCTGATCCGCCCAACCCGTCAGTTCGGATGCCAGGATGAGGTGGGCCGCACTCGAAATGGGCAGGAATTCGGTGATGCCCTGCAACAGCGCCAAGATGATTGTCTGCAGGCGGTCCAAGGGCTGTGTTCATCGGCAAGGAGGCCGAATTATCGCTTAGGCGGGATGTGCGACCAAGGGCTTGCTGCACCCGCGCGACCTTGCGGTCGCGTGTGTAGTTCCGCTGCGCGAAACTCCGCGCCCAGTTTCAGGATCAAGTTCGATGTGCTTCTTGAAGCCGCACTCGGCAAGGAGGCTGAACTACGCCTCAGGCGGGAGGTGCGACCAGGGGCTTGCTGCACCCGTGCGACCTTGCGGTCGCGCATGGAGTTTCGTTGGCGCGAAACTCCGCGGTCGTCGTCCAGGCGGGTTTCCGATGTGTTCCTTGCTCCGCACAGTGCTTGGCCGGAATCAATGCTAAAGTCTCGCCGATGGCTGACTTGCGCGAAATTCCGCTGTTTCCGCTCGGCGTGGTGCTCTTCGAGGGCGGACGGCTGCCGTTGCGGATATTCGAGCCCCGCTATCTGGACATGATCAGCGAACGGATGCGGGAGGACAGCCCGTTCGGCATCGTGCTCATTCGCAGCGGCGTTGAAGCGAGGGTGGGCGATGACGCCCCCGACGAAGCCGGCGCGTCGGCGCCGGAGATCTTTGAGGTGGGCACCTACGCCCGGGTGGTGGACTTCAATGCGCTGGACGGCGGATTGCTCGGCATCGTCGTGGAAGGAGGTGCTAAGTTCCGCATCCACAAGACCTGGGAGCAGTACGATCGCCTGCTTCGCGGCCTGGTCGAAACCCTGCCCGCCGAGCCTTCCGGGACGCTCGGCGAGGCCGACCAGCCGGTGATCGACATCCTCAGGGCGCTGCTCAAGCACCCGATGGTGGAGAAGCTCGGCTTGGAGGTCGATTTTGGGGACGCGGGCGCGGTCAGCCGGCAGCTTGCGGAGCTGCTGCCGGTGGAGCCGGAAATCAAGCAATCCCTGCTGCAGTTGGGTTCGCCCACGGAGCGGCTCAACGAGCTGCGCCGTCTGGTGACCCGTTTGCGGGGCTAGTTGCGCCGGACTAAACTGCTCGGCCACGCAAACCAGCAACCCGAAACAAGCCAAAATGAACGATTCAGCCTCAGGCAACGGAACCTCCGCCGTGCAGGCGGAGATGCGCCGGATGGGCCTCGCCGCCCGGCAGGCGTCGCGGGCGATGGCAGCGGCGGATTCGGCGCTCAAAGCCCAAGCGCTGGCGGCGACGGCCCGCCGTCTCGACGAGGCCAGAACCGCGCTCAAGGCAGCCAACGCCGAGGACCTGGCGGCGGCTGAACGGCGCGGCATCGACGCCTCCCTGCTCGACCGCCTTGAGCTCGATGACCGCGCCATCGACCGCATGATCGCGGGCGTCGGGGAGGTGGCGCAGCTGCCGGATCCGGTCGGCGAGGTGACCGATCTGCGCTACCGGCCCACCGGCATCCAAGTGGGCCGCATGCGCGTGCCGCTCGGCGTGATTGGCATCATCTACGAATCCCGCCCCAACGTCACGGTGGACGCGGCGAGCCTGTGCCTGAAGAGCGGCAACGCCTGCATACTGCGGGGCGGCTCGGAGGCCATTGCATCCAATCGCGCCATCGCCGCCTGCATCACTGATGCCCTTGCCGAGGCCGGCCTGCCCACCGCCGCAGTGCAACTGGTGCATACCGTTGACCGGGCCGCGGTCGGCGCGCTGCTGCAGCTTGAGGACAGCGTCGATGTGATCGTGCCGCGCGGCGGCAAGGGCTTAATCGAGCGCATCTCGCGGGAGTCGCGCATCCCGGTCATCAAGCATCTCGACGGCATCTGCCACGTTTACATTGACGATGCGGCGGATGCGGAGATGGCCATGTCCATCGCCTACAACTCCAAGACCGAGAAGTACGCGGTCTGCAATGCCTTGGAAACGCTGCTGGTGGCGGAGGGCATCGCCGAGGCGGTGCTGCCCGGACTGGGCCGGCGCTTCGGCCAGGCCGGGGTGGAGCTGCGTGGCTGCGAACGCTCGCGGGGCTGGTTGCCGGAGGCCGAAGCGGCATCGGAGGCGGACTGGAGCGCGGAGTATCTGGCCCCGGTGCTGGCGGTGCGCGTCGTCGATGGCATCGACCAAGCCATTGAGCACATCAACCGCTACGGGTCGCAGCACACCGATGTCATCGTCAGCAACGACTACGGCAAGACCCGCCGGTTCATGGCGGAGGTGGACTCGGCATCGGTCATGGTCAACGCCAGCAGCCAGTTCGCCGACGGCATGGAGTACGGCTTGGGCGCCGAAATCGGCATCTCCACCGACAAGCTGCACGCCCGCGGCCCCGTGGGCCTCAACGGCCTGACCACGGAGAAGTACGTGGTGTTCGGCAACGGCGAGATCCGCCACCGTTGATCGCTTTCCTGGGCGGCACCTTCGATCCCGTCCACAACGGCCACCTGCACGCCGCCCGGGTGGCGGCCCAAGCCCTCTCCTGTCCCGTTCGCCTAGTGCTGTCCGCGCAGCCGCCGCATCGCTCGCAGCCCGAGGCGAACGCGCAGCGACGCTGGGCCATGCTTGAGCTGGCCTGCGCCGCCCAGGCCGGCTTGGATGCGGATGACGTTGAACTGCGGCGCGGAGGGCCGAGCTACACCGTCGATACGCTCAAGGCGCTGCGGCTTCGCCACGGCGATGGGCCCTTGAGCTGGATCGTCGGCACTGATGCCTTCAACGAGATTCACGCTTGGCGGCATTGGCGAAGCGTTCTGGACCTCGGCCACCTGCTGGTGCTGCCGCGGCCCGGCGCGGAACTCCGGGGCGCGGCGCTCAATCTCTATCTCGACCGTCGCTGCCCGGACCTTGAGCAGCGCCCCGCTGGCGGCATACGCTTGCTGGAGGAGCCCATGCTCCCGGTATCCGCCTCGGCGGTTCGCGCCTTGATCGCCGAGGGCGGCGATGCCGGGCATTTGCTCCCCGACGGAGTGACCAACTATATTAGCCGGCATGGCTTGTACGTCCGAAGCGTGTAGCCTGCCCGCGGTTGGGCGGCATGGCTTGCCTGCGCGAAGCGACTGCGCACAGCGATTGGCCTGCCGACGTTGGCTCTTCGTGGGCGGCTCGCGGGGGACTGAGTGACGCCGCAGGGTCTGCGCGACGCCATCGTTGGCGCGCTGGACGGCCTCAAGGGCCGCGAGATCGTGGCGCTCGACGTGACCGGCCTGACTGACTTGACCGACTTCATGGTGATCGCCACCGGCGGCTCCAATCGCCACGTGAAGGCGCTCGTGGATCAGGTTGTCGAAGCCGCCAAGACCAGCGGCGCATCGCTGTTGGGCATCGAAGGGCGGGAGGGCCATGAGTGGGTGTTGGTGGATCTCGGCGACGTGGTGGTTCACGTCATGCAGGCGGCGGCCCGGGAGTTCTACGACATGGAGCGGCTGTGGCGGCCCCTGCCCATCGACTCCAACACCACCCTGTAGGACGCTCCGATGGCATCCGGCATGACGATCAAGGACGGCCCCTCGGAACTGCGGATGTTCATGGGCCGGGCTCGTGCGCTGTTTGCCGGGGCGCTGCTGCTGACGCTCATCCTGGTGGCCAGGATGCTCTACCTGCAGGTGCTGCAGCACGAGCACCACCAGACCCGCTCCGAGGAAAACCGCATGCAGATGGTGCCCGTGCCACCGGTTCGGGGCCTCATCTTCGACCGCCACGGCAGCCTGCTGGCGGAAAACCGCCCGATATTCAATCTCGCGCTGATCCGCGAGCGCATTGAGGATCTTGACGGCCTGATCGATGCGCTGATCGCCGTCACCCCGATCAGCGCGGCGGAGATCGAGGATTTTCACGACCGCCTGAAGCGCGCTCGGCGGCCATTTGAGCCGGTGGTCCTGAAATTCGCCCTGAGCGATGAGGAGGTCGCCGCCTTGGCGGTCAACCGCCATCGCTTCCTGGGCGCGGAGATCAGCGTCGAGATCGTGCGCCACTACCCCTATGGCGCGCTCGCCGCCCACGCCATCGGCTCGGTGCGCCGCATCACCAAGCAGGACTTGGACGGCTTGGACCGGGCCAGCTACAGCGGCACCAACTTCATCGGCAAACGCGGCATCGAGCGCTTCTACGAAAGCGCCCTGCACGGCGAGGTCGGCACCCAGTGGGTGGAGACCGACGCCTTCGGACGGGTGCGCCGCACCTTGGACGTAAGCCCCACGGTGGTTGGCCAAAACCTGCGGCTGCATCTGGACATCGGCTTGCAGGCGGTCGCCGATGCGGCTTTGGGCGACCGGCGCGGCGCGGTGGTCGCCATCGACCCGAGGTCCGGCGGCGTGCTGGCCTTGGTCAGCAAGCCAAGCTACGACCCGAACGTCTTTGTCACCGGCATTGACGCCAAGCGCTACGCCGCTTTGTTGGGTTCCCGGGACAAGCCCTTGGTGAACCGCGCCATCAACGGCCAATACGCGCCGGGCTCCACCATCAAGCCCATTCTCGGCTTGGCTGGCCTGACCCATGGGGTGGTCGATTGGGAGGAGGAGATCATCGATCGGGGATCGTTCCGGCTGCCCGGCCAAAGCCGCCTCTACCGCGACTGGAACTGGACCCCCGACAACCCCGGCGGTCAGGGCATCGTCAATCTCAACCGGGCCATCTACCGCTCGTCAAACATCTATTTCTACACCTTGGGCACCCGTTTGCAGGCCGACCAGCTGGCTGGCTTCATCCGCCAGTTCGGCTATGGCGAAGCCATCTCGGTGGACATTGACGGCGCTGCCGCCGGGCTGGTGCCGGACCCGGCGTGGAAGCGGGACGCCAAGGGCGAGCCTTGGTATCCCGGCGACAACATCAACATCGGCATCGGCCAAGGGGACTTGCTGGTCACCCCGCTGCAGGCCGCGACAGCCGCGGCCATCCTCGCCAGTCGCGGCAAACGGCTGCGGCCGCGCCTGCTGCTTGCCGGCGACGCGTCCTTGCCCGACGACGACCTGCCGCCCTTGTCGGCCGTGGTTGGCCCGACCCCCGACGATTGGGAGCGGATGGTGGCGGCGATGGAGGACGTGGTGCATCGCGGCAACATGGGCTACCAGCAAAACGGCACGGCTTGGTATCACATTGGGCAGGACATCGACTACCGGATGGCGGGCAAGTCCGGCACCGCCCAAGTGGTGGAGATCAAGCAGGGGCAAGCCTACGATGAGGACGAACTCGACGAGTACAACAGAAAGCATGCTTGGTTCATCGCCTTCGCCCCGACGGACGCGCCCGCCATAGCGGTCAGCGTGCTGGTCGAGAACGGCGGCGGCGGCAGCTCGGTGGCCGCGCCGGTGGTCCGCAAGGTGCTCGACGCCTACCTCTCCAAGGCCGCCGTTTCGGAGCCACAGCTGGCCATTCGATGAGCGAGCCGCACTTCGTCCGCAGCCTGCCGCAGCACAGCGGCCTGGTCGCCCGCCCCGGGCTGCGCCGGCTGCAATCGGATCCCATCCTCTGGGTGTTGCTGGTCACCCTGATCCTCTACGGACTCGTCATGCTGTACAGCGCCGTGGAGCGAGACATGGACATCGTTGGCGGGCAGGTCGCGCGGTTGTGCCTGGCGCTGGTGCTGATGGGGATGGCGGCGCAGGTGCATCCGGCGCGGTACCTGCGCTGGGCGCCGGGACTGTATGCGGCAGGCGTGCTGCTGCTGGTTGCCGTGCTGCTGGCGGGCGTCACGGTGAAGGGCTCCCAGCGCTGGCTCGAACTCCCCGGCATTGGCCGCTTCCAACCCTCGGAGTTGATGAAGATCGCCCTGCCGCTGATGATCGCGTGGTACTTCCACGACCGGCCCCTGCCGCCGACCTTCAAGGATCTGTTTAGGGTGGCCGCCTTGATTGGGCTGCCGGTGGGGTTGATCATCCTGGAGCCGGACCTGGGCACCGGCATTCTGGCGTTGGCGGGCGGCTTGACCGTGGTGTTTTTGGCGGGGCTGCCCTGGCGTTGGATTGTTTACGGCTCGCTGGCCGGGGTGGCGATGGCGCCAGCCCTCTGGTTCGCCCTGCAGCCCTACCAACAGCAGCGCATTCTGACCTTGTTCGATCCGGACAAGGATCCCTTGGGCGCCGGCTGGAACATCATCCAGTCCACCACCGCCCTGGGCTCCGGAGGCCTGTTCGGCAAGGGGTTGCACGACGGCACCCAAAGCCAGCTGAAATTCCTGCCGGAAAGCCACACGGATTTCATTGTGGCAGTGATCGGGGAGGAATTGGGCTTTACCGGGGTGGCCGCATTGCTGATACTGTACCTGTTGATCGTGGCCCGTGGACTGGTCATCGCCGCCCAGTCGAAGCACACCTTCGGCCGCTTGGCGGCGAGTTCGCTAACGATGGTGTTTTTCGTTTACCTGTTCGCCAACATCGCCATGGTGGCGGGCCTTTTGCCGGTGGTCGGCCTGCCCCTGCCGCTGGTGAGCTACGGCGGCACGTCGGCCATCACCCTGTTGTTGGGCTTTGGCATCATCATGTCCATCCACGGCCACCGGTCATGATGGGCCGGGAGCGAGCCGCTTACCGACATCCGCCCCTGTTGACGGGGGCCTTGGCTTGAGGGAAATCATGCGAGTAGCGATCGTGTTGGGGGTTGCCGCCCTGCTGCTTTACGGGCCTGCCGACGCCGACTACAGCCAGCGCGAGGACGTGCGCGCCTACATGGACGAATTGGTGTCCGACCATGGGTTCGAAAAGGCGGAACTGACGGCGATCTTCCGGGAGGCCCGCCACAAGCCGGGCATCGTGGAGGCGATGTCGAGGCCTGCGGAAAGGGCGCTCAAGTGGTACGAGTACCGGCGCATCTTCATTCAGGACTCCCGCATCGACCAAGGCGTTGCCTTCTGGACCGAGAACGAGGCCTCGCTGGACTCGGCCGCAGAGCGCTTCGCGGTGGCGCCGGAGTACATCGTGGCGATCATCGGCGTCGAAACCCGCTTCGGGCGGATCATGGGCTCCCATCGCGTGCTCGACGCCCTCTCCACCTTGGCGTTCGACTACCCGCCCAGAGCCAAGTTCTTCCGCAACGAACTCACCGAGTTCCTGCTTCTGGCGCATGAGGAGGGCCGCTCGGTGGAAACGATGAAGGGCTCCTACGCGGGCGCCATGGGCTATGGGCAATTCATTCCCTCAAGCTACCGCAACTATGCGGTGGACTTCGACGACGACGGCCTGCGTGACATCTGGACCAACACCGCCGACGCCATCGGCAGCGTGGCCAACTACTTCGCCGAGCATGGCTGGCGAGCGGCCGAGGACGTGGCGCTCAAGGTGGACGTGGCCGATTCGCAGCAGGCGGATGCCGCGGTCCTGCGCGGCCTGGACCTCAACCGGACGGTTGGCGAACTGCGCGCGTTGGGCGTTGAGGCGCCCGGCCTGAACGCGGCTGAGGCGGCGGCGCTGGTGCGCATGGAGTTGGAGGACGGCGCCGAGTACTGGATGGCGCTGCACAACTTCCATGTCATCACCCGCTACAACCGCAGCCAGATGTACGCCTTGGCGGTCCACCAACTCAGCCAAGCGATCAAGGCGCGCCGCCAGGCCCAGCTCGCCGCCGCGCACCTGAACGCGACCGACTCAGCGTCCAGATGAGTGGGGAGGGCGATTGGGAAATGGGTTCGAGGGAAGCCTTTCGCCGCTTGCGCCGGGCATTGGCCCTGTGCGCAGCGGGCCTCGTTGGCGGCTGCGCCGTCTTCGAGCCGGATGCCCGCCCAACGCCAGCGGAAGTCGAGGACGGCCCCCCTGCGCCATCGGAAGTGCCCTATGACCTAAGCCGTCTGCCCGACCCGGTTCCCAAGGTCGAGCCGCCGAGCCGCTACGGCAATCCGTCGTCCTACGAGGTTGAGGGCGCCACCTACTACCCGGTGAAGTCGGCGGCGGGCTACCGGGCGGAGGGCATTGCCTCCTGGTACGGCACAAAGTTCCACGGCCGACGCACCTCCAGCGGCGAAACCTACGACATGTTCAAGCTCACCGCCGCCCACCGCACCCTGCCAATTCCGACCTACGTGCGGGTGACGAATCTCGACAACGGCCGTCGGACCCTGGTGCGGGTCAACGACCGCGGCCCGTTTCACGATGACCGCATGCTGGATCTGTCCTATGCCGCGGCGGTGAAGCTCGGCTTTTCCCGCCAAGGCACGGCGCGGGTGCGGGTGGAGGCGCTGCAGGGGGTCGAGACGCTTTTCCTCCAAGCGGGCGCCTTTCGCGGCAAGGCCGGGGCTGAGAAACTGCAGCGCAACCTGGCAACTTTGACCGGCGAACAGGCGGAGGTGGTGCAGCAGTCGGATGACGCCTTGTATCGGGTGCTCATCGGCCCGCTCGTGGGTGAGCAGCGCGCCCGGCAACTGCAGTCGCTGATCGTCGCCGCCAACCACGCCATGCCCCTCATATTGCGCAGCGGCAGCAAGCAATAAGGAAAGATGCCATGCTCTTCGGCACCGCAACAGCCTCAACGTCCTGCTTTCGCTGGACTGACTCAAACGAATCCAAGCGCGGCGCAGCTTCTTCGCCCCGGTCCCGGTGCGCCCGACCGCTATTGACCGCCGCGTTCGCCTGTTCGCTGGTTGCCGCATCGGCGGTGCAGGGCGCATCCATCGTGCCAGCGCCGCCGAACCTCTCCTCGGCGTCCTACCTGGTCATCGACGCGGACACCGGCAAGGTGATCGCCGAGCGCAACAGCCGGGAGTCGATGCCGCCGGCGAGCCTGACCAAGGTGATGACCGGCTACGTGGCGGCCGGGGAGATCGAGGGCGGGCGCATCGCCCTGAACGACAAGGTGTCGGTCAGCGTCAACGCCTGGCGCACCCCCGGCTCACGCATGTTCATACAGGAAGGCACCGAGGTCAGCGTCGAGGACCTGTTGCGGGGCATCATCATCCAATCCGGCAACGACGCCAGCGTGGCCCTGGCGGAGCACATCGCCGGCAGCGAAGCGGCCTTCGCGGACATGATGAACCGGCAGGCCGCGGAGTTGGGCATGGTGAACTCCAACTTCCGCAACGCCACCGGGCTGCCCGCCGAAGACCACTACACGACCGCTTGGGACTTGGCCGCGCTGACCCGGGCCTACATCCAGCAGTTTCCGGAAAACTACGCGCTCAACTCGGAGAGGTCCTTCACGTACAACGACATAGAGCAGCCCAACCGCAATCGCCTGCTGTGGCGCGACCGGACCGTCGATGGCGTCAAGACCGGCTACACCAAGGCGGCCGGCTACTGCCTGCTGGCCTCCGCGGAACGCGAGGGGATGCGGCTCATCTCGGTCGTCATGGGGGCGGACAACGACGCCCATCGGGTTCAGGAAAGCCAAATGCTGCTGTCCTACGGCTTTCGCTTTTTCGAGACCAAGCGCCTGTACGAGGCCGATGCGCCCCTGGAGTCCGCCGAGGTTTGGTATGGCCAAGCCGATGCCGTGGAACTCGGCGTCGCGGCGCCGGTGACCATCACCTTTCCGCGAGGACACTACGACCAGGTGGCTGTCGAGATGACGCTGCCGGAAGTGATCGAGGCGCCCATTCAAGCAGGCGATGCGTTGGGCGAGCTGCGTGTTTCAGTGAACGAGGAGACGCTGCACAGCGGCCCGCTGATCGCCCTGTCGGACGTCGCGGAGGCGGGGATCTTCGCTCAGCTCGGCGACTACCTGACGCTCCTGTTCCGTCGGATTTTTGGATAAGCGCCTTGACGAAACCAATGGCGGCGACCTCGAGACGAGCCGGTTGCGCCGCCGACATCGGCGCTGCGCCGCCTAGGGCTCCAAGGCTTGACGCCATCGTTCGGGACTTCGGCCGCACCCGCTACGGCGACACCTTGGCGGCCATGCAAGCCTTCACCGCCGAGCGAACCAGTGATGCCCTGGATGAAATCTGGTTCACCGAGCATGAGCCCGTGTTCACCCAAGGCCAAGCCGGACGGGCGGAGCACCTGCTGGCCCCCGGCGGCATTGAGGTGGTGCAGTCCGACCGGGGCGGGCAGGTCACCTTCCACGGCCCCGGCCAAATCGTCGGCTACCTGCTGTTCGACATCCGTCGCATGGGGGTGTCGGTGCGCGGCTTGGTGTCCGGCATCGAGAACGCCATCATCAAGGTGCTCGACGAATACGGCATCGCCGCCGCCGCCCGCTGCGATGCCCCCGGCGTCTATGTGGAGGGCGGGAAGATTGCCGCCCTGGGCTTGCGCGTGCGGCGCGGCTGCGCCTACCACGGCTTCGCCTTCAACATCGACATGGACCTTGCGCCCTTTGCCCGCATCAACCCCTGCGGCATGGCGGGCTTGGCGGTCACCCAATTGAGGGATCTGTGCGGGGAATCGGACCTCGCCGCGGTCCGGTCGCGCTTGGTGCGCCAATTGGAGCAGGTCTATCCGATTGTCACCCGCAGGTCGGGCATCCCGGACGCCTCGACAGCTTGAAGGCCCGCCATTCGCCGCGCTTGGCGTCGTAGTACAGCACCCGACCGGTTAGCGGGTCGCCTACCCCGGTAATCAGCTTGACCGCCTCCATGGCCTGCATGGCTCCCACCACGCCGACCAAGGGCGCAATGACGCCGTTCTCCGCGCAGTTCAGCGCTTCCCCGCTGCCATCCGCATAGAGGCATCGATAGCAGGGGGAGGCTGCATCACGGGGGTCGAAGACCGCCAACTGTCCTTCCCAGCGAATGGCCGCCCCGGACACCAAGGGCGTGCCGCTGCGCCAGCAGGCTTCGTTGAGCGCGAAGCGGGTGGCGAAGTTGTCGGTGGCATCGACCACCAGATCCACCCGGTCGAGCAGGGGCTCAAGCCCAGGACCGTCGATGCGCTCGGCAATGGCCTCAACCTCGACACCGGGATTGATCGCCGCAACGGAAGCCTTGGCGGACGCAGCCTTGGCCTGCCCCAACGCCGCGTTGGCGTGAACAATCTGCCGCTGCAGATTGGACAGTTCAACGACGTCGTCGTCGGCCAGAACCAGCTTGCCGACCCCGGCCGCGGCTAGGTAGAGCGCCACCGGCGAGCCGAGCCCCCCTAGCCCCACCACCAGCGCGCTGGCGCTGCGAAGCTTCTCCTGCCCCCCCACGTCCACCTCCGGGAGCATGATCTGGCGGCTGTAGCGCAGCAGTTGGTCGTCGTCCATGCGGGATCAGGAACGCTTCAGTCCGCAAAGCTTCGCTTCGCGGACTGAAGCGTGATGGCTGAGGCGCAAGCCCAAGCCCGCATCAATGCCGCCTGCCCATTGCCTTTGCCGCAGGCAGGCTGATCGCGCAGCTTGGGCCTCGGGCCAAATTGTAGCTGTGGGCAATCTCACTGTTGCAATCAGCCGGTGTCAGGCGTTGCGCCGAACCGGCAGCTCGGTTTTCTTGGTCACCGTGCGCAGGGCGAAGCTGGAATGCACTCGGTCCACGCCGGGCAGGCGGGTGAGGAAGCGGCTGTGGATGCGCTCGTAGTCGCGGGCGTCGCTGACCACCACGCGCAGCAGGTAGTCCGCCTCCCCTGACATCAGGTAGCACTCCATCACTTCCGGCAGTTTCCTCACCTCGGTCTCGAAGGCCGAAAGGTCGGCCTGCTGCTGGCTTTCCAGCGTGATGTTGACAAACACGTTGTCGGGGTAGCCGGCCCTCGACTGATCGACCAGGGCCACGTAGCCGCGCAGCATTCCGCTTTCCTCCAGCCGACGCACCCGGCGCAGGCAGGCGGACTCGGACAGGCTGACCCGTTCCGCCAACGCGCTGTTGGTCAGCTTGCCGTCGATCTGCAATTCGTGAAGGATTCGGCGATCCAGCCGATCCAGCGCCTCATAATCTTGCATCATTCCAGCCGAATTCGCACTTATTTGCGAGTTATCGGCAAATCAGCGAAAAAAAGCAATACCTTGCCGCCATCGCAAGCGTAACTTAGGTACGGAGCTACAGCACCCGCACCGGCTTTGGAGCATTGAACGCATGCGCATCGGAGTGCCCAAGGAAACCAAGGTCCACGAGCACCGGGTCGGCCTGACGCCGGATTCAATCGCCGAACTGACCGCCCTCGGCACCAGCGCCGTGGTGGAGGCGAACGCCGGCATGGGCATCGGCTTCGCTGATGAGGACTACTGTCGAGCCGGCGCGGTCATCGGCACGGCTGAGGATGCCTTCGATGCCGACCTCGTGGTGAAGGTCAAGGAGCCGCTGGCCGACGAGTGCCGCCGGTTGCGGCCAGGGCAAGTGCTGTTCACCTACTTGCATTTGGCGGCCGACGAGCCCCAGGCCCAGGCGCTGATGCACTCCGGGGCCACGGCGATCGCCTATGAAACCGTCACCGACGCCCAAGGCCGCCTGCCGTTGCTGCGGCCCATGAGCGAGGTGGCGGGCCGCATGTCGGTGCAGGTCGGCGCCTATGCGCTGCAGAAGTCGGCCGGCGGGCGCGGCACCCTGCTCGGCGGCGTGCCGGGCGTGGCGGCGGGCAGGGTGGTCATCCTGGGCGGCGGCGTGGCGGGCGCCGAAGCGGCTGGCATGGCCGTCGGCCTGCAGGCTGAGGTCAGCATTCTGGACAAGTCGATTGATCGGCTGCGGGAGTTGGGCCACCAGTTCGCAGGCCGCGTCCGCCTGCTGGCGGCCTCGCCGCAGAACGTCCTGGACGAGGTGCGGGCTGCGGACTTGGTGGTTGGCGCAGCCTTGGTGCCCGGCGCAGCCGCACCCAAGCTGGTCACCCGCAACATGGTGCGGCAAATGCGGAAGGGCGCGGCCTTGGTGGACATTTCCATCGATCAGGGCGGCTGCTTCGAGACCAGCCGACCCACCACCCACGATGCCCCCACCTACGTCGAGCACGGCGTGGTGCACTACTGCGTCACCAACATGCCCGGCGCCGTGGCCAGAACCTCGACCCTGGCGCTCAACAACGTCACCCTGCCCTACGTCAAGACCTTGGCGGAGCACGGCTGGCGCGAGGCCTTCAAGCGCGACGCAGGGTTTGCCGCGGGGCTCAACGTACACAAAGGCGCGATTCGGCACCCCCAGGTGGCTCAAGCACTGGGTTGTTCGGTTTCGACCGCACCGGAGCTTCCCCGATTTGCAAAGGACGGGGAGTTTCGCGCAGCATAGGCTTGGCGCTTCGCCCGAAGGCTGCGGCCAGCGAGCCGTTGACCTTCGGTTACTGCCGGGGCTTGGCGCCCCGCCCACTTGACGGTGAACCAAATCATGGCTGATCCCCTGCACAATGAGTTTCCGCCCAACTCCCTGGAGGCGCGCGACCTCAAGCACTTGCTGCACCCCACTACCAACTTGAAGCTGCTGCATGAGCAGGGGCCGACCGTCCACGTCCGGGCCAAGGGCGCATACCTGTGGGACAACCACGGCAAGCAGTACCTTGAGGGCATGGCCGGGCTTTGGTGTACGGCTTTGGGCTACGGCGAGGAGGAGTTGGTCAAGGTCGCCGAGGCGCAGATGCGCACCTTGAGCTATTCGCAGCTGTTTTCCGCCAAGACCCATGAGCCGAGCATTCTGCTGGCGGAGAAGCTCAAGGCCATGGCGCCGTTCGATGCGGGCCGCGTGTTCTTCGGCCTGTCCGGCAGTGACGCCAACGACACCCAGATCAAGTTGATGTGGTACTACCACAACGCCATCGGCAAGCCGGAGAGGAAGAAGATCATCTCCCGCATCGGCGGCTACCACGGCATCACCATCGGCTCCGGATCGCTCACCGGCCTGCCGCCCTTCCATGCGCATTTCGACCTGCCCATCAAGGAAGTGCTGCACACCGACCGACCGCACTACTACCGGGACGGCTTGGCGGCGGAAAGCGAGGCCCAGTTCCGCGACCGCATTGTCGCCAACCTGGAAGACCTGATCCTGCGCGAAGGCCCGGAGACCATCGCCGCGTTCATCGCCGAGCCGATCACTGGGGCAGGCGGGGTCGTCGTGCCGCCCGCCGACTACTACGAGAAGGTGCAGGAAGTGCTCGACCGGCACGGCATCCTCTTCATCGACGATGAGGTCATTTGCGGCTTCGGGCGCACCGGCAAGCCCTTCGGCGCCCAGACCATGGGCATCCGGCCCACAACCATGAGCGTGGCCAAGGCGGTCAGCTCCGCCTACCTGCCGCTGTCGGCGGTGGTGATCCCGGAGTTCATGTACCAACCCATCGTCGAGGCCAGCAGCGAGGCGGGCCTGTTCGGCCACGGCTTCACCTACTCCGGGCACCCGGTGTGCGCCGCCGTAGCGCTGCGCAATCTGGAATTAATGGAAGAGCGCGACATCTTCGGCCATGCAGCCAAGGTGGGCGCCGCGTTCCAGGAACGCTTGGCGGCCTTGGAAGAGCACCCCCTAGTCGGCAACACCCGCGGCCGCGGCCTGATCGGCGCGGCGGAGCTGATGGCCGACAAGGACACCCGCACCCCCTACCCGCCGTCAGCCGGCGTCGGCGTCCACTGCAACGCCCGCTGCGAAGCCCACGGCCTGATCCTGCGCAACCTCGGCGACACCATGGCGATGTGCCCACCGTTGATCATCACTGATGCGCAGGTGGATGAGCTGTTCACCAAGCTCACCAAGGCGCTCGACGAGACTTGGCAATGGGTCACGGCGCAGGGGCTGGCGGCATAAGCCCCGTTAGCCAAGTTCCCCCAATACCCGTTCCGCAACTTGTCCGAGTATGCGATCGAAGGTCGCAAGGGGCACATTCATTTCAATGGCAAGTTGCAGGTAGGCGGCGTCATAGGCGGACAGGTTCTCCCGTCTGGCCAACCGCCACTGCCCTGCGCTGTTGGCCATTCGACGCGTCAGGGGCAATGAGGAAAGCCGCTCAAGTCCTCGATCAGCTAAGTCCGCCATGCCCGCCCGGGCCTTCTTCAAGCCAACGCTGATCATTTCATGGTCGATCAGCCAAGGCGCAAACAGCGCTTTGCCAGCCAGAATCCGGTCAGCCTCCTCCCGTCCTGACTCCTCAAAAAGATAGGCGGCCAGCACACTGCAATCCACCACGATTGGTGGCGATGTCCGGTAGCTGTTGCGCGGTTCCGCAACCACGAGTTGGCTCATCTGGCGTCGCGCTCACGGCGAATGATATCAACGGCAAGGGGGCCTTTGGTGATGGGCTCGGGATAAGCGATCCGACTCTCGGCCGACATCTGCTCAATGGTCATCCATCCGGATTCGACCTGCGTTGGCGCAAAGGGATCCGCTTGAGGTTGCGCCCTTTCCGCATCCATGGTGCCGACAGAGCCTTCCTCGGCGGCACGGCACACGAGAGCCATCAATTCGCCCTGCAGTGAACGATGGTTGGCAGCGGCAAACTGACGCAGCTTCTCGACCACAGGCTCCGGCACGTTCTTGATCGATAGATTAGGCATGGTTCCATACTCAATTCAAAACGAATCTATTGTGGAACCATCTGAACCCAGTGTGCAAGTCGCCTGAAACCACATGGAAGGAACCTACAACATCCGGATTGGTAATCTATGGCGTCTCTGCTACCGTTGAACCCGACTCAGGAGAAAGAACCATGACGCGTTTGGACGGAACCGGCCAAGATGAGTGAGCTGGTCCAAGCGTTGTCGGTGACGAAGAGCGATGCCGCTGGGTTGGGATCGTTCCTGACAGGTCTTGGAGCGGTGATCGAGGGTGTCAGGGAAACGCAAGTGCGCATGGACCGCGTCGCCGCAACGCAGTTTTCGGTCTTCTGGTACTTCAAGCGAGACGAGAACATCATTTCCGGCATATTCGCGGATACGACCTGACCGTCCAGCGAAGCGACACAGATGGCTGGTTCAATATTGATATCACGCGCAAAGAAGTCTGGGACGAGTTGTGGGTCAGCCTGGGGAATTGGAAGTGGGATGCCAGCGAGGTGGCGCTAAGTGTGTACAACGATGGAGATGACTTGAAGGAGGCCACCTCGGAGCGAACACGGAAATGCCTATCCTCCAAGAGCCACACATGGCACCGGAAACGATATCAACGGTGGATATGGAACATCTGGCCAGACCAATCGAACTGGAACGACCCGCGGTTTCTGATGCGGATCGCCGACGAAAGGGAGATTGTGGTTGCGGAAGTGGCCAATAGCATGGTGAAGGTGATCGAGTTGGTCGATGAAGCCCTCACCGACGCTAGGAAACCCCACCGGAAGCGCAAAGCCTAGCGGCCATCGCCGCACCGATCGGCACCTAGACCGGGGCGGTCAATGATCAGTTGATCTTGGTCTCGAATCGCGCGCAGACCGTCAAGCTAGCCGCCAAAGGTCTGTTCAAACACTCGTGCCATAGGCAATAGCGGGACGCTGTGGATGTTAAGTGTCGGCTCCAAGCGGCTCTCGTCGGATATGTTCGTTGCCAGCCAACAATCCTCCAGTTCCCGCCGAGACAATCATCCGGACTTCCGGTGTTCGTCCATTAGCCGACGACTCACTTCAAGTGAGGCCTCTGCATCCATCTCCGCTTCCAAGGCAGGCAGCTTCCCGGGGTCGTATCCAGTTCTAAGGCGCATGGGAAACGTCTTTTGAACGAAAGGCGGATGTCGGGAATCACCGATGTGTCCGGCGAGCTTCCCTCGAACGGGGGCTTTTGGAGTTTTCATGGCACCTCCTTGATTCAAGTCGAGGGCGGGATGCCCTCGCTCCGGGGACCTCGCCCAAACTACAGCGAACCAACAGACTGCGGCCGCTCCGCTTTGCTGATCCGACCGGGGAAGCCCTTGAAGTGGGGGACGCCCTGCTCCGCATCCAGAAACTCGTCGTCGTCCGAGCAGAGGACGGCATCGCTTGAAATGAAGGCGCCGGCGAGGCTGTCCTGGCCCCGGAGTTCCGGGTACCACCAGCCGTGGGGCACGCGCAGGTGCCCTTCCTTCATGCTGGGCTGGACGGACAATTCAGCGGTGACCTGGCCGGTGGCGGTTTCGAGGCGGACCCAATCGCCGTCCTCCAGCGCTTCACGGCTTGCGTCTTCGGGATGCAGGAAGATCTTGGGGATGGGCGAGCGCTGGCGCAGCACCTCAATGTTGCGCTGGCCGGTCTGGAAGAACGCATCCTCCCGAACGCCGGTGAAGACTCGGTACGGGTATTCCTCGCTGGGCGCCGGCCCTTCCCGGTAGTAGGGCAGCGGGTCGAAGCCCAAGTCGTCCAACACGCTGGAGTAGAGCTCCACCTTGCCGCTGGGCGTCGCGAAGCCGGTTCTTCGGTACTTGTGGAACTCCGGCGGCGGCGCTTCCATGTAGCCCGCCCGCTCAAACTCCGCGAAGGTTCGGCCCGACCGGGACAGCCGGTAGTCGAGCATGTCCTCAAGGGTCGCCCAAGGGAACTCGTTGCCGAAGCCGAAGCGAACCGCCAGATCGCGCCAGAACTGGAAGGTGCTCGAGGCCTGCTCCGGCGCCTCCACCACTTGCTGGGAAAGGGCCAGCCGGGTGCTCCAACTCCAAGTGTCGGCGATGTGGTTGCGCTCGGTGAACGCATCCCCCGGCAGCACGTAGTCCGCCAGCATGGCGGTGGGCGTCATGAACAGCTCGTGGGCGACGATCAACTCCTGATTCATCAAACCCCGATGGATCAGGTGCTGGTTGGCATAGCTCAGCAGCGTGTTGTTGCCCAGCGTGATGAACGCCTTCACCGGGTAAGGCTCCCCGGTCGCCATCGCCCGGAACACATGGGTGGGGTTGGCCATTTGGCAACCCATCACGATGTCCGCGTAGGGGTAGCCCCAGACCTTCTCCGTGGGTTCCTTGAGCATTTCGGCAACGCGGTAGGTGAAGGCCGGATGGTCGTCATAGCCGAGCTGCTTGGCCTTCTGCTCGTCCGGCAGGGCCTCGTGCAGGCCGATTTCCGACTCCGGGATGTAGTCCGGGTTGAATCCGCCCAAGGTTTCGCCGCCCGCGGCATCGAGGTTGCCGGTGACGGCGCGCAGGATCGAGTGCAGGCGAATGGCCGAGGTCGATGAAACCTGCTGGTCGGTAATGGGCGTCCAGGGAATCACCGCGCCCTCCGACGTGGCGTAGAGGCGGGCGGCCTCGGCAATCAGTTCGCGATCGACGCCGGTGATGGCTTCCACACGCTCCAGCGGATACTCATCAACCCGTTCGCGCAGTTGGTCGAATCCAACGCAGTGGTCCTTGACGAACTGCCGGTCGTGCAGGCCTTCATCAAATATGACCTTCAGCCAGCCGAGGCACATGGCGGCATCCGTGCCGGCCCGCAGGCGCAAGTGCAGGTCGGCGGTCTCCGCCTGGTCCGACACGCGCGGATCCAGAACGATCAGCTTGGCGCCCTGCGCCCTTGCAGAGTTGATGGCGTTGTAGATCGGCGTCCAGGAGTGCTTGCGGGGGTTGTGGCCAAACAGCACGATGCACTTGGTGTTGGCGTAGTCCGGCTGCGGGAACCAGCCGTAGGTCAGGCGGTTGACGGCCGCCGTGTTGCCCGCGCACAGGGCGACGCCGCTGATCCAGTTGGGCGAGCCCAGCAGGTTCATGAAGCGCCGATCGGTGGCATGGGTGGTTTGGGTGTTCCAGCCCGAGGTGGACACGGCAAGCGATTCCGGGCCGTGCTGGTCCACCACCTGCTTGAGCCGCGTCGCGATTTCGTCCATCGCCTGTTCGTAGGGAATCTCCTCCCAGCGGTCCTCGCCGCGGCCGCCGACCCGCTTGAGGGGCACTCGAATCCGATCCTCATGGTTGTGGATGTGCGGCGCGGCCACCCCCTTGAAGCAGATGTTGCGCGCCAGCATCGGGTTGTCGTGGGCCAGCACCCGCTGCACCTTGCCGTCCTCCGCTTCCGTGCGCAGTTGGCAGCCGATGTCGCAGATGGTGCAGATGGAGTATTTGGTTGTCGTGGGCATGGGGTGAACCTTGATTTGGGCGATCGGGCAGCACCGATGTTAACCCAGCGCCACGCCGGGCGGGGATGCGAGTCGTGGCGGTCAAGCAATTCCCACCTTGGCGTTCTGCATCGCCGGTATGTGTCGAAGGGACTTCGGCACGAGACTTCGGGTCGCTGTGCACTAAAGGATGGACACAATTTTGACTGCAGACCGCAGACCGCAGACCGCAGACCGGGGCCGATCGTGAGTCGGTCCGCGCCGCGGCGGCCCCCGGAACGGCTGCGCCGGGCGGGGCGGCCGCTCGCCACGGGCCGATGCCCAACCGCCCCGACGTCGCCCAACTCGCGCGAAACTCCCATATAATCGGAGGCCAGCGCCGGAACGAGGGCAGTTCGCCCCAAGACGGCGCGAAGCATCGTTTTTCCCCGCCAAGGACACACTGCATGAAGACAAAGACAGCGCTTCGTCCCATTGCGGACGTGGCGGCGGAACTTGGGCTCAAAGCCGGCGACTTGGAACCCTGGGGGCCGGCCAGGGCGAAGGTGCCGCTCGACGCTTTCCCCGCCCGCAAGGTTCCGGGCCAGCTGGTGGTGGTTACCGCCATCACGCCAACGCCATTGGGGGAAGGCAAGTCCACGATTGCCGTCGGGCTGACCCAAGGCCTTGGTCGCCTTGGCGAGAGCGTAGCGCTGGCCATTCGGCAACCGTCGATGGGTCCGGTTTTCGGCCACAAGGGCGGCGGCACTGGCGGCGGGCGGGCCACGGTGCAGCCGGCGGAGGACATCAACCTCCACTTCACCGGCGACTTTCACGCCATGCAATCGGCCCACAACCTGCTTGCGGCGATGACCGACCATGCGGTTCATCGGCATGCCGTGCCGGGGCTTGAGGCGGCGGGCATCACTTGGCGGCGGGTCACGGATGCGGAGGACCGCGCCCTGCGCCAGATCGCCACTGGCCTGGGCGGAAGGGTCAACGGGCCGATGCGGGAAGCTCGGTTCGACATCTCGGCGGCTTCGGAGATCATGGCGATATTGGCGCTGGCCGCGGATTACGGCGATCTGCGGCAACGCTTAAGCGACATCGTCATCGGCTGGACCGGGCATCGAGAGCCGGTGCGGGCGCGGGACATTGGCGGCATTGGCGCACTCATGGCGCTGCTGCGCGATGCCTTGAAGCCCAATCTGGCGCAAACCGCGGAAGGGCAGCCGGCCATCGTCCACATGGGCCCGTTCGGCAACATCGCGCACGGGTGCAGCTCCATCCTGGCCGACCGCTTGGCGGTGAACAGCGCTGACCTGACGGTCACCGAAGCGGGTTTTGGCGCCGATCTCGGTTTCGAGAAGTTCATGGACATCAAGGTCCGTCAAGGCGGGCCGCAGCCATCGGCCGCCGTGGTGGTCGCCACCATTCGCGGGCTCAAATGGCACGGCGGCGTGCGACGCAACGAACTCGACTCCCACAACGTCGCCGCCGTGCGCAAGGGCGCTGCCAACCTGGCCAACGCCATCCGCATCGTGCGCCTCTACGGCCTGCCCGCCGTGGTGGCGATCAACCGCTTTCCGGCGGACCGGCGCGATGAGGTCCAAGCGGCCAGGCAGGCGGCGCTCGACGCAGGTGCCGCCGCGGTGGCCGAGGCGAACGGCTTTGCCGAAGGCGGCGCGGGCATGACCGACTTGGCCGCCGCCTGCGTGGAAGCCGTCAACAGCGGCTCTGCCGACGTCAAGCTGCTCTACTCGGACGATCAGTCGCTTCAGGCCAAGGTGGAGCGTCTGGCCAAGGACGTCTATCGGGCGGACGCGGTCGATTGGGCGCCGAGAACCCAGGCCACGGCGGCGCGCTATGCCGGTCTGGGGTGGAACTACCCGGTGTGCATGGCGAAAACGCACCTATCCATTTCCGCCAAGCCGGAACTGCTGAACGTGCCGACCGGGCATACGCTGCCCATTCGCGATTTGCGGGTGCAAGCGGGCGCGCGGCAGATCGTCACGCTGGCGGGAGACATCAAGACCTTGCCGGGGCTGCCTTCACATCCCAATGCCCTGGACATCGACCTCGACGATGCGACCGGCGAAATCACCGGCATCTTAAGCACCTGAGACTATGGAAAGTCGGGCGGCGGGACGAAGCCGCCCAGCTCCCGGGCCATCAATCTCGCGAACTCAATGGTTGCGTAGTCGTTGAACTCCGCACCCACCGCCTGCAGGCCGATGGGCAGCCCCGCCGTGGATGGCCCGGTGGGAAAGACCGTGCTCGGCAAGTGCGCCACGGTGATCATTCCCGCCCAGAACACTTGCTGAAAGTAGTTCTGGGATTGGTTGTCCACCGTGATCCGACGCTCCAGGTATTCGCCGTGGTCGTGAGGGAAGGCGGCGGTGGCCACTTGGGGGCAGATGAGAATGTCCCAGTCCTGAAAGAACGCCTGCCAAGCCTTGCGCAGGCCGAAGCGCAGGTTGTTGAACCTAAGCCACTCGCCGTGCTCCTGAATGCCGAAGCGGGCCAACGAGGCGGGTACCTCCTCGCCCTGCGACCCCGCAGCGCGGGCGAGCCTGAGCGCCGCCTTCTCGTCTTCGGGGAGGCCTGCGGCCATCACGCCCCACAGCAGGCTCAAATAGGCCTCGAAAGCCGCGTTGACATCAATGTCGGGGAAGGCGTGGTCCGAAACCACGGCGCCGAGCCGCGCCAGGCGCTCGCCCAACTGCTGCACCCGATCGGCCATCTCCGTCGCCACCGGGGCGCGGTCATGGTTGGGCAGGATCGCCACCTTGAAGTCGCTTAGGCTGGTCTTGGCGGGACGCGGCAGTTGCAGTTGCCAGCCAGCTCGGTCCGTGCGGCCCGCGCCCGCCACGATGTCCATGGACAGCGCCAAGTCCTCGGCGCTGCGGGCCATGGGGCCCACTACCGCGATGTCCGCCGGCGCAATCATCTCGGGCAGGGCATGGCCTTCGTCGGAGACGATGCCCCAAGTGGGCTTGTGGCCGTAAACGCCGCAGTAGTGGGCGGGGTTGCGGATGGAGCCGCCAATGTCCGAGCCCGCCTCCAAGGCGGTCAGCCCAGCCGCCAGGGCCGCCGAGGAGCCGCCCGAGGAGCCGCCTGGGGTGCGCGTCAGATCCCAAGGGTTGTTGGTGGTGCCGTAGATGTCGTTGAAGCTCTGGAAGTCGCCCAGATTCAGCGGCACGTTGGTCTTGCCGAAGATCACCGCGCCGGCGCCCTTCAGGCGGCGGACGTATTCGGCGTCCTCGGCGGCGATGTTGTCGCGCAGTTCCGGAATGCCCCAGGTGGTGGGCAGCCCTTGGACGTTGAAGGCCTCCTTGACCGTCATGGGCACCCCGTGCAGCGGCCCGGTCGCATCCCCGCGCACCAGCGCCGCGTCGGCGGCCTCGGCCGCCTTCCGGCCGCGTTCAAAGTCATGCACGACCACTGCGTTGGTTTGGCTGTCGTAGCGCCGAACGCGCTCGATGTACATGTCAGTGAGTTCCAAGGAACTCGCTTGCTTGTTGCGAATGGCGGCGGCGGCTTCGATGGCGGTGGCGAACGGATCGGTCATGGTCGCGTCCCTTGGCGGAGAGAGCCGTCAAAATACGGGGTCTTGGTTGGTGGGGCAAGCGAACGTGCGACTTGGGTAGTGGCTCAGTTTGACCCACGTCGTCGTGATTCGGTCGAGGGCAAGACGCCTGAAGCGGGGGTCTCGCCCCGAAGCGGGCATCTTGCCCTCGCAGTGGCGCTCGCCGGAGCGCCAGCCGCTCAAGCCCAGCCAAAGTTAAATTGAGCCACTGCCCGCTGCGCGGGTTCGTTGATGGAGCTTCGCTGTCGCCAAACTCAGCGCCCAGCGACGACTGGGGCAGTTCCGCCGGTTTTTCGAACTCGAACCGAACGCCGCGGTGCGGGCGGCGAGGCGGATTAGAGGTCAGCCCCAATCGCCGCCGCGATTTCGTAGGCGCGCAGGCGGGCGGCGTGGTCGTAGATGTGGGCGGAGAGGATGACCTCGTCCGCTTTGGTGCGCTGGACAAACGATCTGAGCTGCTCGTGCGCCTGGTCCGGGTTGCCGACCGCCGAGCAGGCGGTGATCTGGCCGAGCAGGTGGCGTTCGGCGGCGCCCAGCGTCGCCTCGAAATCCGCCTTGGGCGGCGGCAGCGGGCCGGGATTGCCGGTGCGCAGCTTGAGGAACGACTGTTGGGAGGAGGTGCGCAGCAGCCGGGCCTCGTCCTCGGTATCGGCCGCAAACATGTTGAATGCCGCCATGACGTAGGGCGCGTCCAGTTGCGGGGAAGCCACGAAGTGCTCACGGTAGGTGGCCAGCGCCTGGTCGAGCGCGGCTGGCGCAAAGTGGGAAGCGAAGGCGTAGGGCAGCCCCAGCAGGGCCGCCAGCTGGGCGCCGTAGAGGCTGGAGCCCAGAATCCACAGCGGCACCCGGAGCCCCTCTCCGGGCACCGCGCAAACCTGCCGCTGGGGGCCGGCCTCGGCGAAGTAGTCCCGCAGTTCCATCACGTCCCGGGGAAACTCGTTGATGTCCCCGGCCAAGGTCCGCCGCAGCGCATGGGCGGTGACCTGATCGGTGCCCGGCGCTCGGCCGATGCCGAGGTCGATCCGCCCAGGATGCAGGGATTCCAAGGTGCCGAACTGCTCGGCGATGACCAGCGGCGCATGGTTTGGCAGCATTACGCCGCCTGCGCCCACGCGGATGGCGGAGGTCCCGCCGGCGATGTGGCCGATGACCACTGCGGTGGCGGCGCTGGCGATGCCGCGCATGTTGTGGTGCTCCGCCACCCAATAGCGCCCGAAGCCCCAACTTTCGGCGTGCTGGGCGAGATCCAAGGCGTTGGCCAACGCCTGGGCCGCATCGCCGCCCTCAACGATGGGCACCAAGTCCAGAACGGCTAGTTTGATTGGCACGAGATTGGGTTTCCTCAGTCGCTACTCAGCTTAGCTGAAGACTTCAGGCAGTTTTCCTTCACTAAGCCATGGTGCGGGTGCCTATTTCCCGTTGTCGCATGGATAAATTCACAAATCTCCAAGGCTCGCTGAAATAGGGATGCTGCCTCCACAGGTCGATCAGTGTCATTTAGCAGCGTGCCCAAGTTATTCAAATCAGTTGCGAGGGCCGGGTGTTGGTCGTCGAATATGGCTTCGTCGATTGCTAGTGCTTGCCGCATCGCTTCCTCAGCTTCCTGGAAGCGTTTAGCATTGCGTAGCAATGCTGCCAGGTTGTTCAGGTGAACTGCCGTGGCCGGGTTTTGGCCCTCGCATGTGGCCTTGCCGACTTCCAGTGCTTGCCGCAACAGTCTCTCGGCTTCGTTGAAGCGGCTGGGGTCCTTCAGCAGTATCGTCGCCAAGTTGTTCAAGTGGACAGCCAAGGTGGGGTGCCGGTCGCTCAATGCAGCCTTGTCGATGTCCAGTACTTGCCGCATCAGAATCTCCGCGTCTTTGATACGGTTTGTTTCACTCAGCAGCGCAGCAAAGTTGTTCGAGATGCTTGCTACGGCTGGGTGTCCGTCACCCAAGTTAACCCTACTCGATTTCAGCGCTTGCCGCATCAATTGTTCAGCTTGCTCGATTCGATTGGTTTGATATAGCAGAAGCGTCAAGTGACTCCATGCTGATGCGACAAGTTCCGCATTGGCAAGTGACTTCGCCTCATCCAGCGCGGTTTGCACCTGTGTCTCCGCCTCATTCCACCGTGCAAGACTCTCCAATAGGATAGCAATTCTCAGACGTTGTCTAATACGCTCATCGGGATCGTCCATGTCCTCAAGCGTTTCTTGCAGGAAAACTAGCTTGGCCTCCGAAAATGTCTGGAGCGTCAGCCCGCTCCCGATTTCCTTAACTCGCTGTGAAAAGGCTTCGAGTTGACCGCTTCGGTGCAGTTCCCAGCATTCGATCATTTCCTCGATTTCAGATAAGTAGTCAGGAGCAGACTGATTATTGGTCACAATGCGAGCGACAGCTCGGCTCACGCCATCCCTCGCCAGAGGCGCTGCTTCGAGCAAGTATTGGGCAGCTAGGTCCGTGACACCTAAGCTGGCGAAGGTTTTGGCTATGTCAAATTTCGCGCTCGCTCTCTCCTTGTCGCTCCCCACTTCACTGAGATAGTCGAGCGTTTTTTCCGCATCAGCGCTTCCCCCTTCAGCCAACTTCGCCCGCAATTGCCTTCGCTTTTCTTCCCGTGCATCAAGGCTCGGGTAGAATAGGCTGAAGAACTCCAGCAGAACTGGAATGCGCTTACGGGAGCTGCGTGACAGATTCATCGCCAACCAGATATCGAAAAACCCCTCACGAATCCTGTATAGACGAGATCGCTTGTCCTTTGGATTCTCGGTCGCGCACAGGTAGTGGGCATTGGAAAGGCGCTTGAGCAGCGAGGAAGTCTCTTGCTGACTCATACGCATTCGCGCTGCGATAGTTGCTGGCGTTTTGTCTTGGTCGCGCATGCGGGCCAGACATTCCAGCAATGCCCGCTGACTGGGAGGCAGATCGTTCAACCGGCTTTGATAGAACGGGGAAATCCTGTCTAGGAGCAGGAGAAACTGGTCCTGCACACGAGTCACCGATTCGTGGGCGATCAGCTCGTAGAGCATCATGGTGAGCCGCGGGTTGCCGTCCGTCATACGGTGCAGGGCTCGCAGCCGGGGACGCATTTCGTTGAGGGTGTCCAGGATGCTGGCGCGCCCGTCCCATTCCAGGTTCCGTCGAATAACTTCAACGGTCTCGTCAAACGTCAGGCTTTCCAGTATCTGGACGTCGAAAAAATCATAGAACGGCTGCTCGATATCGGTGATGCCTTGGAAGTGCAGCGGCGTGGTGGCCAACAGCAGGCAGCCGTTGCGGGCGATGAGAAACTTACGCAAGGATGCAATATCGCTCTGGTTGCGGATTTGCCGGGTGAAGATCTCACCCAGATTCTCCAGCATGATGACCAACGTACGGCCGTGTTGGCGATTCTGCTCACGAATCGCAGGCACCAGTACGTCATTGACCCTGCAGTTGTCCTCATCAGTTTCCACTGCGGCGAACAATTCTGTCCATATGGGCTCGTCTTGGAGGACGTCCTTTAAAATTCCGCACAAACCGATCAGAAAATCGGTAAAGGACAGTATCTGGTTCGACTCTTCAGGAAATCGAACTACTACCGCATGTGCGTTTAGCGATTCGTTCGATTGGATGGCATCTTCAATATGTGAAAGCAGGTGGGTTTTGCCGATCCCGCGTGGGCCAATGAACAGCATGTGGTGTTTGGAACTTCTGATCAACGAGCCGCGCACGGATTCGAGGGTGTTGTCCAGCAGGTGCTTTCGCCCGACACTGGTTTGGCGCAGACGCTCGGGGCTGGTAACGCCTGATCGGTAAAGTCCAATACTTGGGGAAGGCGAAGCTTCAGGCATAGTACTTCCTCCACCACAATTTCAGCACACCGCAGGCGAAGTCGTAATGCCCTACTGCAATCTCAACAATGTAGAAGTCGTTTTCCAAGTCGAGCAATAGTTGATTGAATAACCTTTTGCGCTCGTGGGCAGGGAGTTGAGAGCCCAGATCAAATATAATGCGTTACGTGTCCCTCAGCAAAGCCTCCCGCGTCAATCCCGATTCGCTAACGCTGAGTTTGCTCAGCAGGCTGTAAGCCGCAGAGCGTTTCGGCTCTGAGTAGTATTGCTCGATCCGCGAGTAGAAGTGCTGTAGCCGGGTACGGGCGGCGGAACTGACGATAAGCGAGTCAAAAACGGCATCGACATCTGCAGCGGTGAGGCGGCGCCGCTCTTTCTTCCACAATCGGTAGAGGTCCTGAGTGGCTAACTGCATAAACAGCGGAATGGGGCGGCCAAGGCGGTCGACTACCCTTCGCGCAACATCGCCGTCGAATGAGACTGCTCGCCCACCCAGCATGTCCTCCACAAAAGTTTCGATATCGCCAGCGGTAAGCGGGGGCAGAGGGATGTCCTCAAGGTCGTTGATGAGATCCACCATTCCAAGTGAATCGAGTGTGCCCGCAAGATTGACTGAGCCGCCGACTAGCCAGCGGATGGAGTCCCGTGACGGCCCGGGATTTAGCCTTTGAGCGCGGAACCAGCCGAGGAACTCTCCCAATAGTGCTTCGTCCTCCCGAGCCAGTTTGAGCAGCATGTCGGGGAATTCGTCAATGATGAAGAGAATGGAAGTGCTGGTGCCTCGCGCTTGGGCAAGAAACCTGTCGCCGTGCTGGCGCCAGTTGGCGCGCCAATCCGGATCGCTGTCGCGGAGTGCGAGCTTGAAGCCGCCGACTCCGACTTCAGCGATCTTGCCCATAGCGCCACCTAGGAGGTCCCAGCCTGCAGCAAGCTGGTCGCGCACGAAGCGGGGATGCGAATCGTGGAGAGCGTCGAGCAACGATTGAAAGAAGTCGGCCGGATGGGATAAGTCCTGCACGTTGATGGAAGCCACCGAGTACCCGCTTTGCGGATGCTGGCGCAGATGATCCATAACGCTGGTTTTTCCGGTTCGTCGAGGTGCTGTCAGCACCACATGGCTGGTGCTTAGCGACTGCCAAAGCGCCGCCAGAAATGCGCTGCGGAACCGAAGGTCCACAGGGTCAACGGGTGCGCCGGTGTAGAATTCGGGGACTTCTGAAGTTTTCATACAAAATTTGTTGTAAAACAGGCTTGTTGGGGATCCAACTATACGACAGTATTGTTGTATGTCAATCTTGTCGTGCATTTTTCCGTCGGCGGCGTTGCTGGCCAAGAGCGTGGTTCCGAGCCTTCGGCTAAACTACCCCCATGCCGGATGCCTTTCACCAATCCCCCATCCTCAATTCGCCCTATGAGGTTCCGGCCCGGCATTGGGTGTTGGACGAGGGGCGGCAGCCGACCGATGCCATTGGCCCAGAGCGGCGCAAGGTGTCGTTCATCTCCCCGATTCCCAAGGCGCGCAAGGCGGGCGGGAAGCAGGCCCAGCTTGCCCTTGACGCGGAAAGCGAAGCGCTTGAGACCCGAGAACAGCAGTATCAACTCATTGCGCTCATCGACAGTCTCCGGCAGGAGCTTGCCCAGTGGCGAGCGCTGCCGGAAGCGCGATGGCGGGTGACGCCGGAAACCGCGCGGCTGCTCAAGCACTGGCGCCATCATCCGTTCACTGACTTGCGTCCATTCTTCTGCCAAGTCGAAGCCGTGGAGACCATCATCTGGCTGACCGAGGTGGCTCCCAGCCTTGGCAAGGGCGGCAGCCGCTTTTTGGAAGAGGTTGAAGCCGCAAGCCAACAGGCCAACCCGGGCCTTTCGCGGATGGCCCTCAAGCTGGCCACCGGCGCGGGCAAGACCGCGGTGATGGCCATGATCATCGCTTGGCAGACGGTGAACGCCGCACGCCGCCCAAACAGCCCGCGCTTCACCAAGGGCTTCCTGGTGGTGGCGCCAGGCATCACCATCCGCGACCGGCTGCGGGTGCTCCAGCCCAACGACCCGGACAGCTACTACGCCAGCCGCGAGTTGGTGCCTGCCGACATGCTGCGGGAACTGGACAAGGCCAAGATCGTCATCACCAACTACCACGCCTTGCAACTGCGCGAGACCTTGGACCTCGCCAAGGGCAGCCGCGCGCTGCTCCAAGGTCGCGGACCGGCGATTGCCAGCCGCGAAACCGAAGGCCAGATGCTGGCCCGCGTGATGCCCGAACTGATGGCCATGAAAGGCATCCTCGTCCTCAACGACGAAGCCCACCACTGCTATCGGGAGAAGCCAGGGGAGGATGACGAGGGCAAGCTCACCGGCGATGACCGCCGCGAGGCGGAGCGCAACCGCCAGGCGGCGCGGGTTTGGATATCGGGGCTTGAAGCCGTGCAGCGCAAGCTCGGCTTGGCGCGGGTGGTCGATCTTTCCGCCACGCCGTTTTTCCTGCGCGGCTCCGGTTATGCGGAAGGCACCTTGTTTCCCTGGACGGTCAGCGACTTTTCGCTGATGGATGCCATCGAGTGCGGCATCGTCAAGCTGCCGCGGGTGCCGGTGGTGGACAACGTGCCAGGCGCGGAGGCGCCCATGTTCCGCAGTCTTTGGGAGCACATCGGCAAGAAGATGCCGAAGAAGCGGTCTGGCGGCGGTACGCAACTCGACCCGCGGAAGCTGCCGACGGAACTGCAAACGGCCTTGGAGGCGCTTTACGGCCATTACGAGGAGACATTCCGCCTATGGGATGAGGCGGGCATCGACGTGCCGCCCTGCTTCATCGTCGTGTGCAACAACACGGCCACCTCGAAGCTGGTTTACGACTACATCTCCGGATTCGAACGCGAAACGGAGGGCGGCGAGCGCGTCGTCCACAACGGTCGGCTGGCGCTGTTCCGCAACTTCGATGAGCACGGCGAACCCTTGGCGAGGCCGCGAACCCTGCTCATAGACAGCCGCCAGCTCGAATCCGGCGAGGCGCTGGACAAGAACTTCCGCACCGCAGCCGCCGACGAGATCGCCCGCTTCCGCCGCGAAGTCATCGAGCGCACCGGCGACCGCCAGCAGGCCGAGAAGCTCACCGACCAAGACCTGCTGCGCGAAGTGATGAACACCGTCGGCAAGGCTGGCCGCCTCGGCGGCGGCATCCGCTGCGTGGTCTCGGTGGCCATGCTCACCGAGGGCTGGGATGCCAACACCGTCACCCATGTGCTCGGCCTGCGCGCCTTCGGCACCCAACTGCTCTGCGAGCAGGTGATTGGCCGCTCGCTGCGCCGCCAGTCCTACGATCTGAATGAGCAGGGGCTGTTTAACGCCGAATATGCCGACGTGTTTGGCATCCCCTTCGACTTCACCGCCAAACCGGTGGTCGCCCCGCCGCAGAAGCCCGCCGAGACCGTGCAAGTGAAGGCGCTCTCGCCGGAGCGGGACGATGCCGAAATCCGCTTTCCCCGGGTGGCGGGCTACCGCGTGGAACTGCCGGACGATGAGCTCAGCGCTGACTTTACCGACGACTCCAAGCTGGAACTCACCCCGCAGCTGGTGGGGCCGACGATCACCCACAACCAAGGCATCATCGGCCAAGGGCACGACCTGACCTTGGAGCATCTTGATCGCGTGCGTCCGCGGGCCTTGCTCTACCACCTCACCCTGCGGCTGCTTTACAACCACTGGCGCGACCCCAATGGCGAGCCGGAACTGCACCTGTTCGGCCAGTTGAAGCGCATCGCTGGGCAGTGGCTCAAGGAATGCCTCCTCTGCAAGGGCGACACCCGTCCGGCGCAGTTGATGATTGCTGATCTGGCCGACATGGCCTGCGAGCGCATTTCAGCGGCCATCACGCGTGCCGAGCTGGGCCGCCAGCCCGTGAAGGCTCTGCTCGATCCCTTCAATCCGATCGGCACCACCCGGCACGTCAACTTCACCACCTCCCGCACCCTGCGCTACGCTGCGGGTGGCCGATGCCACCTGAACTGGGCAATCCTCGACAGTGGTTGGGAGGGGGAGTTGTGCCGCATCCTGGATACGCACCCCGGCGTGTTGGCTTGGGTGAAGAACCACAATCTCGGGTTCGAGGTGCCCTACCAGTTTGCTGGCGAGACCCACAGGTACATCCCGGACTTCATCGCCTTGGTCGATGACGGCGCGGGCGCCGACAACCCGCTGCATTTGGTAGCCGAGGTCAAGGGGTATCGAGGCGAGGATGCCAAGGCCAAAAAGGAAGCCATGGACGCCTACTGGGTGCCAGGTGTGAATGCGCACGGATGCTATGGCCGGTGGGCGTTCGTGGAGTTGCTGGATGTATATTCGATACAGGATGACTTGGTGGCCAAGCTGGATGAAGAACTGGGTCGCGTAATCCAGTGTGCTTCGGCGGATGGCTCTGTGCCAGATGGCCGCGAAACTGGGTTACCATCCAAGTAGCAGCAAATGAGGAAGGTGAAGTGAAGCTCAAGGTTCCGATTTGGGAGGCGGAAGAGGGCGCTGATCGGGCTGTAGTGCCTTGGGATTTCAGCAAGACCGCTGCCGCACTGTTGTCGGTCGAGTCCGTCGTTGCGCGGAGTCATGAGTGCGCCCCTATGAGGCTATCCGCTTGACCACCAAGCTATACACCGAAGGGGAACTGGACGCACTTCGGTCGATATCAAAGCGAGTCACCAATCCTCGAGCGCATTGGTTGGAAAAACCCAAGGTGAGGCCAGCTCATAGGCAGCGCAGCTTTCAATTGGTCGGAACATCCGGCCGGGAGGACCGATTCCTGATTTACCAGCGGCAGAACCTTTTGGACCGGCACGATTTCTCCTGCGGGATTGCCTACCTGCCTCGCGGCGCACCGCAGCTAACGCTTGCCCGATACAACGGCCCCAGCCACGAGCATGGCGACATCAGCTATCGCGCACACATTCATAAGGCCTCGGAGCATGCCATTGCAGCAGGACGAAAGGCTGAATCAGACGCAAACGAAACGAGCCGGTTCGAGTCCTTGGAGGGGGCGTTGGCCTGCCTCGTGGAGGACTACGAGGTGATTGGGCTCAATGTCCGGCATGACCAACAGAAGTTGCTCTGATGGCTCTGGACATCGACGCGCTTCGAACTCTGCTTTGCGCCCGTCTTTGCGAAGACGTGCGAATCGATCAGCGTCCGGACGGCGCTTTGATGTTGCGAACGCACCTTTGTTTTCCTGACGGTGATCGCTACCCGATTCACCTCTCCGAGTCGGCGGCTGGCGGGCTTCGTCTGTCCGACTGCGGGCATACGCTGATGCACATCAGCTACGACCACGAAGTGGATTCGTTTTTGGATGGAACCCGGGGAATGCTGCTTGAGCGGATCATGGGGGAGTCCGGCTTGGCATGGGACGGCGATTCCGGCGTTCTCTGCCTTGATACCGCCCCGGAGCGCCTGCCTGAAGCAGTCTTCACCTTCGGGCAGGCCCTGACTCGCGTTTACGACCTGACGTTGCTTTCGCGCTCCAACGTCGGCTCCACCTTCTACGATGATCTGGCCCAACTTCTTTTCAGCTTTGTGGACGAGGCGCGAACTGAGCGCGACCATGTGCCAGCCGTCCCTAATGCGTCAGCGTACTTGGTGGACTACCGCATTGAGGCGAAGGGGGAGGTTCCGTTGTTCCTTTACGGTGTGCCGAATCGTGACAAGGCGCGTTTGACTACGATCATGCTGTCGCATTTCCACCGGCATGACTTGAGCTTCGAGTCCATACTCATCTTTGAGGATCAGTCCGCAATCCCAAGGGCTGATCTCGCAAGACTGTCCGATGTTGGCGGTGAGATGATCTCGTCGCTGGAGGCGCACGAGGATTTCAAGCGCAAGCTCCTGCATCGCGTAGCGGCGTAGCCTGGAAGCATCGATCCATGACGCGCAGCCGAACCGGAAAGCGCAAGTCCGTCGAGGCGTTCACCCACGACGGGGCCAAGCGGCGCAACATTCCCACCGCTGAGTATCAGCCGGTGATGCGTTCGGATGATCGAAACCCCATTCAGGTGGCCTACCAGCGCCGCAACCCGGACCTCGATCCGCAACTGGTCTGGCGCGGCAAGGACATGGCGGACTGGTCCGATCTGGTGGTGCAGGCGCCGCCGCTGTTCATTCAGGAGAAGGTGCATCCGAAGGTGCTGATCGACGATCTGGCCCGCATGAGCCGCAAGGCGCAGGCCGAGAAGGAGGCTGGCAAATCCGGCTTCCAAGCCGACATCTTTGGCGACTTCAACGGCCTCCCGGACGGCGACGCCAAGACCGAGTTCTACCAGCACGACGCCAACTGGTCGAACCGCATGATCCTGGGCGACGCCTTGCAGGTGATGGCGAGCCTCGCCGAGCGCGAGGGCCTGCGCGGCAAGGTGCAGTGCATCTACATGGACCCGCCCTACGGCATCAAGTTCAACTCCAACTTCCAGTGGTCAACCACCAGCCGCGACGTGAAGGATGGCAAGGCGGAGCACATCACCCGGGAGCCGGAGCAGGTGAAGGCGTTCCGGGACACTTGGCGCGATGGAATTCACTCGTACCTGACCTATCTGCGGGACCGGCT
This sequence comes from Gammaproteobacteria bacterium, assembly GCA_026709365.1. Lineage (GTDB taxonomy): Bacteria > Pseudomonadota > Gammaproteobacteria > Pseudomonadales > Azotimanducaceae > Azophilus. The sequence goes on along the minus strand of JAPOTD010000007.1, from coordinate 50,408 downwards.
GACGGTGGCGCGGGATCTGCTGACGGAGAGTGGCAGCATCTTCGTGCAGATCGGGGATGAGAACGTGCATCGGGTGCGGGCCTTGATGGATGAGGTTTTTGGGGAAGGGAACTTTGTAAGCCAAATGTTGTTTCGCACGACCACTGGCAAGGCGTCAGCGGCCTTGGATAGTACAGGAGATTACTTGCTCTGGTATGGGAGAGCTTCGGCGAAGCTCAAGTTTAGGCAATTGCTCTATGGTCGTGATGTTAGTGAGGACGCTAACTATCGGTTCAGCGTTGATGACGCAGGCTATTTTGGTCCGCCAGCGACTAATGGAAGGGTGGCTAGCATGAATCCGCTCACTTCCCAGTCCGCCAGTACCACTACTACATTTTCCTATATTTTTCGTAAAGAAACGTTTAAGCCGGGTAAGGGCGGTTGGAAGACGAATATCGCTGGAATGAATCGGCTTGACTTAGCAAGTCGTCTAACATACTCCGGTAGGACGCTGAGGTTCGTACGCCCGTTTGACGACTTTGCGTTTCAAGCCTTCAATGAGATTTGGGATGACACTAGGCAAAGTGGTTTTGGAGAACCTAAGCGATATGTAGTTCAGACCGCGCACAGAGTTATTGAACGCTGCGTTCTAATGACCACTGACCCTGGCGACCTCGTTCTCGACCCAACCTGCGGATCCGGCACCACCGCCTATGTCGCCGAGCAATGGGGCCGCCGCTGGATCACCATAGACACCTCCCGCGTCGCCTTGGCCCTTGCCCGTTCCCGCATGATGGGTGCCCGCTACCCCTACTACCTGCTCGCTGATAGCGCGGAAGGGCAGCGCAAGGAGGCTGAACTGTCGCGCAGCCCACCCTCCGAATCGCCCACCTACGGCGATATCCGCCAAGGCTTCGTATGCGAACGAGTGCCGCACATCACCCTCAAGTCCATCGCCAACAACGCCGAAATCGACGTGATTTATGAGCGGATGCAACCGGACGTGGAAGCCGCTCTCACCGACCTCAACCACGCCCTGCGAGGCCATGCCAAGCCCTTCAACGTTGAAACCGGGGGCCGCAAGGGTAAGCCCATCGACTTCACCGCCGCCGAGGGCGCCACCGTCACCCTGCCGTCCGGCGAATCCGCACCGGCCAACAGCTTCCTCGAATGGGAAGTCCCCCGCGAGCCGGAGGAAAGCTGGAATGATGCGGCCCGCGATGCCCACACCCGCTTCTGGGAAGCCCGCACCGCCCGCCAGCGCGAGATCGACGCCTGCATCGCCGCCCGCGCCGAGTACGAAACCCTCTACGACAAGCCCTACGAGGACAAAGCCAAGACCCGCGTGGCAGGCCCCTTCACGGTGGAGAGCGTCTCGCCGCACCGCTTGGCGGCCTTGGACGAGGACGACAAGCTGATGGTCGCCGAAACCCGCGCCACCTATGATGCGGGTGCGGGCACACCCGTTCAGGACTTCGCCCACATGGTGCTCGAAAACCTGCGCACCGCCGGCGTCCAGCAGGCTGACAAGCGGGGCCATATCAAGTTCACGTCGCTCGATCCTTGGCCGGGCAATCTCGTCTGTGCCCAAGGCCGCTACGCGGAGGGCGGCGACGGTAAAACCGCCAAGGAGCAGCGCGCCGGCGTCTTCATCGGCCCGGAGTTCGGCACCGTCTCCCGCACCGACTTGGTCAGCGCCGTGCGCGAAGCCGCCGAAGCGGGTTTCGACGCCCTGATCGCCTGCGCCTTCAACTACGAGGCCCACGCCACCGAGTTCAACAAGCTCGGCCGCGTTCCGGTCCTCAAGGCCCGCATGAACGCCGACCTGCACATGGCCGACGACCTCAAGAAGACTGACAAAGCCAACCTATTCGTCATCTTCGGCGAACCCGACATCGACATCGAACCCGCCACCGGCCCCGACGGCGAACCGGACTGGCTCAAGGTGAAGATCAACGGCGTGGACATCTTCGACCCGTCCACCGGCGAAGTCCGCAGCGACGAGGCCGACGGCATCGCCTGCTGGTTCGTGGACACCGACTACAACGAGGAGAGCTTCTTCGTCCGCCAAGCCTACTTCCTCGGTGCCGGCGACCCCTACAAATCCCTCAAAACCACCCTAAAGGCCGAAATCGACCCCGACGCCTGGGCCACCCTCAACAGCGACACCTCGCGAGCCTTCCCCAAGCCCTCAACCGGGCGGATAGCCGTGAAGGTGATCAACCATCTGGGGGACGAGGTGATGAAGGTGTTTGGGGTTTGACGGTGTTCAATACCGTGCTGGGTCAACTTACCATACACCTTGTGGGATCAACCGCAAGACCATCAACTATGGAAGCGTGAAGTTGAACCTTGAGGCTTTGAAATGAATGAAAATGACCCATTTTGGCAACTCTCCGGGCTCAGAGAAATTTCCAGCCAAGCCCAACTATTAGAAGAGTTGGAAGGTTCCGATACCTTGAGCAGGATTTGGTATCTCCCCCGAGTAGTGGAATGGGAGGAAGGACAGGAGCGTGAAATAAAAGATAAGCGATTTGTCAGTTGTCGATTTTCCCATACTCAAATTGTCGGCTTCACATTCCGCCATTGCACGTTTGAGGGCTGTCTACTTATTGGTTCAAAATTCAAGGGTTGCAAATTTCATAAATGTAGTTTCCGATCTACTAATACATACAGAATTTCAATAGAAGGTACATATATTGACCCTTTGAGTTTCGATGGCTGTTTGAACAGTAAGAAGCACCAGAATATAGGTACACATCTCTACCAAGAACTGCTTAGAAATAGCCGAGATGCGGACCAGATTCTATTCGAGCAGGATGCAAAGTTCCTGTTTTTGAAATGGGAGCGATATCAAAAATGGTACGAGATCAAGAAGAAACTAAGCCAAGTCGGAAAAAGCGGTTTGAAGTTCAGCTTTCTGCTCGAAGTGTGGAAGGGTTCGCTGTCGTGCTTGGGGCGATGGCTTTGGGAGTTTTCAGCGGGATCTGGTTTGCGTATAAGTCGCTTTTCTAGTTCGGCCACAAGTATAGCGTTAGTATTTTCTGCTATAAACTACTTGTGTCGGCAACGCTTGGGTCTAAAGCGTGAGGGCGATCTAATTGAGGGGTACTGGGATGCACTCTACTTCACGATCATCAGTCTGACGACTTTAGGGTATGGCGATATCGCTCCGACTACCACGGCTGGGCAACTTTGGGCGAGTTTTCAGAGTATTGTTGGCTTTATCCTGTTTGCAACACTCGCGTCGATGCTCTTTCGGAGATTTTTCCCATGAGGGAGTCAAGTATAGAGAGTATCTGCATTTTCGGCTCCGTGGCGAGGGAATCAGCAGATGAGCATAGCGACCGTGACGTTTTGGTTGTTGCGGAAAACCCGCATCGGCGGAAAGAGCTAGGGAACTGCTGGAAAGAGAAAGGATGGTCTGTGGCCTCCTTCTCACCCCGGCGATTTCAGCGAATGGTTGATAAAGGAAGTCTGTTTGTCCAGCATTTGAAGTTAGAAAGTCGAATGGTAGAGGATGAGGCCGGATGGTTGGCGGAAACACTAGAAAGGGCTGTGCCAAAGAAGTCATATGAATTTGACGCGATGGCGAGCGTCAATCTCGCAAGGCCGATTGAGCGATTCAATCCGGGACTTCAGTTATCAGAGGTACCGCTTTCCGCTGACTTGGCATATGTGGCCGTGCGCAACTTTGGAATTTGCTATCTTGCTGATCGAGATCGATTGTCGTTTGACTATTCGAGAATTGTGGACTTGCTTGGCAAGGAGTTTTGTCTCAGTTCCGTAGAGACTGAACTGTTGCTGTCGCTTAGAGCGGCAAAGTCCTGCTATCGAAAGGAGGGGGCTTGCGCACAGTCTTCTTTGGGTAGTGTCGGGGCGCTTAGTTCTATCTTGTCGAAATTTTTTTTGAGAAAGCCTCTTCATGCAATTGATCCTAGATCGCCCGTCAGGGATTTAGGCTGTGGATACTCAACGTTGCGCGACTTTGAAGCTTCAGTGATTGCCAGATTGGGGCGGTTGCCATCGGAATCGGATATTCAGTCAATGGGCCTAGAGACAATCTGGCGATGGGTAACGCAGCCAAGAGAATACACTTGGCAGGTTCGGAATTTCGCTGCTTTAGAATTAGGGAAGGGTATTGAAGGCAGTGTCTTTCGGTGAGTTACGGTTAGTTAAGTGCTTGGCTTTCTGTACTTATTGGCTTCCAGTTAGAGTATTCTCGTGCTGAGTGGGTACTATCGCCGCTTCTCAAGAGCGCCAGTCAGCGCTCTGCAGTATAGGTTGGAGCCGTTAAAGCGAGCGAGAGTGTTTAAAGGTTGCTACATCGCGTTCTGGCTTCGGACACCGAGAAATGGTAAGTGGGTTGTGAAGCTTGGCTGTCCCACGTGCGAACCGGCCTACCCCGATCTATTGCGCAATTTGGCATGGCAGGCTCGGCGCCTGATCGAGTCCGACCCTGAGGCTATTGGCCAAGACTAGCTGAAGCCATGATTGACTTCCAAGCGGTTCGCCATGCCTATCACCATCCCCCGTACACGGTGACCATGTGCCGACGATCGAAGAGCGGGTAGCGGTATTTGAAGGGCAGCGGGTGGTGGACGCGCGTGCGCGGCATTGACCTCCAGGTGGCGGCTTTGGGTGAATACGGCTCGCTCATTGGTGGCCGGGGCAAGCCTCCAACCCGTTTCGAGGGAGGCAGGCGGGCCGGGGACATGGTTCGAATGCCGCCGATGCCACCGTCGTGGTTTAACCACGAGAATGCCCATCATCGCCAACCCTGTCCTGATCCCGACGCGTACTTGGGTGTCCTGTCAGCTGACCATCTGTCGGGGCATCACCCCCGCCCGGATGGCCACGCACTTCGTCGGCTCCTGCGGGCGGAGAGCCTTTCCCAGCAGGACGCTCATTTGGTGGAGCAGTTTCTGGCTTGACTTAGGATGTTGGAACTCGCCTCGCTTCCGAGCCGCGCCGGGCTGATGATCTACGGGATGGCGCAGGCCATGCATCTGTCGAGCAGCACGACTCCGGCGAAGACGCACTGGATGAATCAATTTGCGGAGCGGCCAGGACGGGGCTGAATCCGTGCTGGCAAGCGCCCGGAGCAAACGCTGACTTCCGCCCTACCTGATTGAACAGCCGCTAAGACTGCGCCTCCTCATGGTGGCGCAGAACGAGAACCCGCTTTTCCTTGCCTGTGACGTAGGCTTGCTCGATTTCCTCGTCACAGTGGAAGCAATAGCGAGCGCCGACTTGAAGGCCATCGAGACTCGTGCCTGGATTCTCGACTCCGCCCCGTCGCAGTCCGCTCTCGGTATGGAGTCCCCATTGTCCTTTCCGGCGGTCGAATCGTTCGAAGGTTCCCTCCAAGATCACTCGCTCACGGCCAAGATCCTCGACCTCCGAGAGGCGGCTCATCAACGCGCTCGCTTCGGAATGTGAAATGGCGCAGCCACTCGCCCGCTCGGATTGCGGTGCGGCCCAAGCGTACCGCAATCCGGTGTCGTGCTCGCTGAGAAAGCGCAGCAACCTTAAGTAGGCGGCCGCCAGATGGCCTCGGTACTGCGCTACGGCGTCGCTTGCGCTAGTAGGCTCTTTGGTATCTCCCAGCAGTTTGTCGAGCAGTTCCATGGCGGGGCGCAGCCGGTCGCCGAACAAGTCCCCGCGCTGCGCCTCCAGCACCAGTTCGAAGGAGCCAGCGGCTGCGGGCACGACTACATCCAGCCGGTCTTCACCAGAATGCCGCATGGAGGCATCTTGTCCTCTGGTCACGAAACCGTGCGCACGTTTAACAAGCACTTGAATCCGGTGCAAAAACTCCGCCAGCGTCGTCGCATGGATACGGTGCTCCGTCGCCGCTTCGGGCGGCTCCACGGAGACCCTGAGAACAAGGTTGTTGCTTGCTTGGGCTTGCTGAACCACCGCATCCCTAGCGGGGGCTTCGTGCAGCCGAAAGCCCGGTTGGGGGAGCAGTCCATCGTCGATGGCGCCCGCATCTAAGGGCTGCAGCTCAAATTCGGCTTCAAAGCGCGTTGGCAAAGCCCCCCGGTAGCGCAGGTCTGGGGCGGACTCGAGCAATAGTGTGCGCAGGTCGATGATTCCTGCACGGAATTGCCTTAAGCGCTCCGGTTCAACCCCAACGACGAGAAATTCACTCTGCCAGTCCTCGTGGTCTTCGGGTGCCATGACGCCCACATAATGCCCACCGATGCGGTCGCGAGCCTCAAAGACCTGGGGGCCGTCATACTCGAAGAGCGTCTGGTAAACGCGAATGGCCTTCATGGTTCAATGTCACACGACGCGAGAGTGTCGTAGGCCGCGAAAGGCCACCAAGTGTGATGGGAGCCTCGCCCTGTTCGGCGTATGCGGCCCGCGCCGGGAAGAAGTCGGACGCGGCACAGCAAGCGGTTGCGGAGGTTCGGCAGCAGGTTCGCCCGCTCGGCGTCTCCGCGCCGTCCGAACACGGACAGTCCCCGCGCCTGACACTCATCCACGTCGCGAAACACTCGGTTCGGATTTTCGGCGCGCTGAGACCGGAAGTCATCGCTGGACGGCGGGTTGGCGCGTACCAAACGGAATACCGCCCTTGCCGAGGCAATCTCCTGGGCCGCATCGGGCGGGCATCCCGGCGGGAGTGGCTCCTTGTAGGTCATTTTTCGTTCGCTTGATTGCGCGGAGGGGCTGGCGGCCTCCAAGGGTTCAGTGTCTTCCCCAGCCGGGGCGTATCATAACCAAGCTTAGGAGCGAGACACATGCCCATCGTCCTCCCCATGGAACATCTTCTCGATCTCCTCATCCGCCTCAAGGAGCACTTCGACACCTCCTGACCGGGCGCCGTGCCCAAGCGTGCGAGGGGCGGTTCCTCAGGGGTGACGACGCAGCCAGCCAAGGACTTCGGCACGGCGCCGAGGGAAGCCCTTCCCCCAATCAAAAGCCGGGCCGCAATCCACGACCGAAAACGCCCACGGCAGACCGACAGGGGCGACCAGCGGGAATTGCTGGCGTTCCGTGGTAGAGATTGAATCTACCGACGTAGATGAAGATGATTGGAGGGCAGCACACCGTGTTCTGGCATGGGACACGGATAGGTAGCGAGCGGGGCGCGAGGCCTAGCTGCCCGGTGACCATGTGCCGACGATCGAGAAGCGGATAGCGGCCTGTGAACGCTAGCGGGTGGCGGATGTTCAAGCCTGCGGCGCTGACCCCAAGGCGGCCTTGGGTGAACTCGGCTCGTTCGTCGGTGGCCGGGGCAGTCCCTCCACCCGTTTCGAAGGTAGAAGACGGGCGAAGTACATGGTTTGGATGGCGTCAATGCCGCTGTCGCGGTTTGACCACGGGAACTCCAATCACCTCGAAACCTGTCCTGAGCCCGATGGGTACTTGGACATCCTTTCGGCCGACCACTTGGCGGGCATTCGCCCTCGCCCGGATGGCCGCACCCCTCGCCTGTTCCTGCGGTCGGAGAGTCTCACTGAGGGTGGCGTTTCCACATCAACGCTTTCGGACTTCCCTAAGCCATGGACGGAGTGGATTAAGTTGGATTGGTCACTCGTTTGCGAGACGAGGCGGTGAAGGCATCCGGGCTCTTGGGGCATCGAATCGCGGTCAACTTATCGGGTAGAGAGTGGCGCTTGAATCGGCTTTCATCTATGGTCAAGCCATGAGTCCGAGAACCTGCGCTTTGGTGGACTGCTTTGCCGTCATGGCCGACGTTCAGGCGGTGTCTCAAAGCCAAGGGCGTCAGGGAGCGACAACTATGCTAGCTGCGCGAGCTCGAGATTGTCGGTTCTGGCGAGGTGGCTTCGCAAACGAGAGGGCGTAGTCATGCTGCCCCTCCGTATCTTCATCAGCAGCGTACAGGGCGAGTTCGCAACGGAGCGAGCAGCCCTGCGTGACTACGTTCACGATGACCCTTTGATCCGCCGGTTCTTCGAGGTGTTTCTGTTCGAGGACGTGCCCGCGTCTGATCAAAGGCCGGAGCAGCTCTACCTTGATGAGGTGGAGCGGTGCGATGTCTATGTAGGGCTGCTTGGCACCGATTACGGCAATGAAGACGATGCAGGCGTATCACCCACCGAACGCGAGTTTGAGTGCGCGACGGTCGTGGGTGCGCATCGGTTGATTTTTCTCAAGTCGGTGAGCGGGGAGCGGCATCCCAAGATGCAGGCGCTGGTGCGCAGGGCAGAAGCAGGGTTGGTTCGCAAACGATTCGTCACCCAGGCCGAATTGGTCGCAGGCCTGTACGCAGCGTTGGTCGAGTTTCTGGAGAACAAGGAACTGCTCCGATGGGGACCGTTCGACGCGTCGCCATGCGCTAATGCAACGATTGATGACTTGGACTTCGAGCGCATGGCGCAGTTTGTCCGAACAGCTCGCTCGGTCAGACAGTTCCCGCTCCCGGAGGGAACGCCTGCTTCTCAGTTGCTCGCGCACATGAACCTGCTCGATAACGGTCAGCTAACGAATGCGGCGGTGTTGTTGTTCGGGAAGTCGCCCCAGCGACTTCTCATTTCGTCCGAGGTCCGGTGCGCTCATTTTCACGGAACCGAGGTCGCCAAGCCCATTCCCTCCTATCAGGTCTATAAGGGCACCGCGTTCGAATTGGTTGATCAGGCGGTGGACTTTGTGCTCGGCAAGATCAATCGGCGCATTGGTGTCCGCACGGAAAGCGCCCGGGCGCCCAGAAGCTATGAGATTCCGGTGGAGGTCGTGACGGAGGCCATCGTCAACGCCGTCGCTCATCGGGACTACACGGACAATGGCAGCGTTCAGGTCATGCTATTCGCTGACCGTCTGGAAGTACGCAATCCCGGCAGGCTTCCGCCGCCGCTGACTTTGGAGAAACTGCGCGAGGCGCATCGATCCGTGCCCGGCAACCCCCTGTTGGGCGAGGCGCTGTATCTGACGGAGTACATCGAACGCATGGGGACGGGCACGTTGGACATGATCCGCCGTTGCGTCGAGGCTGGCCTACCTGAGCCCGAATTCGCCGTCACCGACGGATTCGTCACGACGATCTGGCGCGCAACGGGGTTGGATCATGAGATGGCCCGAATCGATGGACCGGCCGTCGGCGGGGCAACTCCCACCGAACTGGCTACCCTGCAAGAGGGGATCCAGCAAAGCCAAGCAGCCCGTCACCAAGGGGTGCAAGCTGGGGTGCAAGCTGGGGTGCAAGCTGGGGTGCAAGATAGTTTGGACGCTAGGGAAGCGGCCATGCTTCGCGCCTGTGCTGCAGGAGACGCTCCGAGCAAAGCACTGCAAGCCGCCGCAGGCTATGTTGGCAGAACCCGCAGCTTCGAACAACGACTAGGTGCTCTCCTAGCCAAGGGGCTTTTGGCCATGACCATTCCCGACAGGCCGAGGAGTCCGGCCCAGAGGTACCGGCTGACCGACAGCGGACGTAACGCCCTCGATAGTGATTCGGGAGGTCGCAAAATGAACTAAACGGACGAGCGCTATTGGATTTACGAGAACTGGCGAGCTGGAAAACACAAGGCGCTGATCCACCTCGGGTCATGCGGACACTGCAAACACGGTGCGGGCGGTCGCGGTGGCACGGACAGCCCCAATGGTCGGTGGATCGGTCCATTCGATGGTCTTGACGAGGCGAAATCGTACTTGGCCTCCATGCCCAAGAAAGTCACCGAGAGGCGGGAGGCAGCTTGCTGTCTGGTGCGCCGATGATTCCGTCAGCGGAAGCGCTCGTCGGCTTCAAGGCGCAATCGTCCCCATAGAACATCTTCTCGATCTCCTCATCCGGCTCAAAGAGCACTTGGTCGGGCACGTTGATCTCACCTTTGAGAAGCCCCAGTTTGCGCTTGCCGACCGGTCCATTTGGTTTCAACGGGGTGCCCCGTTTCGAAGGAATAGAGCATGAAGATGCGCCTTTCAAGTGAGATTGAACGTTCTTCCACCGCTCTGAGTGCGTAGTGTCCAAGCGGCTTGTCATCACCTTGTCCTCGCGTTTTGGCAAAGGTCTCAGCCTATCCGCCATCGCAACCACCTCTCTGTTTTCGGGTGAAGCGGCCAAGAGTTCTCAACTGCTAGACCCTGACCACCATCAGCAGATTTCTATCTGATACGGATGTCTCATGAACATCACGCCGTTCAGTCTTCCGACGTTCAGTCTTCGGACTACCCCAACGAAAACCGCACCCCCGCATGGTTCCCAAGGCGTTCGATCAGGCTGGCGCCCATGGCGGTGGCCGGGGTGCTGAAGCCGCCCGGTGCGTTGCTGCCGTCCTGGGCGAGGCAGGCGGCGCTCTCGGCCAGCATCTTGGCGGTGGCGCCGTAGCCGGGGTCGCGGTCGCCGGTGACGTAAGCCTGCACGTTCTTGGCCCTGTCCTCGGGATGGCGGGCGAGCAGCGCCACCTTGAAGTGGCCATCGGCCATCTGCCGCTCGCTGGGGCCGCTGCCGGGTTGGGGCAGGTAGCGGGCGGCGAGTTCGCGCACCGGGCGCAGGGCCATGGCGCCCATGGCGCCGGCCGATGCCGCGGCGGTCGCGTTGGCGGCGGCCCAGGCGCCGGGCGCGGGCAGCTTGGGGAAGGCGATGGCCTCGTCGTAGCGGAATTCGGGGCCGTAGGGATGGCCCATCAGGGCGTGGCTGCGGCGCACCACCCGGGTGTTGACCGGCCCCATCACGAAGGGCGCGGCCCAAGCCGCGAAATCCTGGTCGTAGAAGGCGGTGAGGCGGTCCAGGCCGTCCAGGCCTCGCTCCGCGTCGGGCGGGTTCAGCGAGTACGGGTCGGCGAGCAGGGCGCGGATGGCGGCGTCCTGGCTGGCCTGCGCCATCAGCTCGATCATGCTGGCGATGGTGCCGCCGCTGAAGCCGCCTTGGAAGTCCAGCACCCGCAGCTTCACCTGCTTGGCATAGGTGCCGTGCCGCTCGTGCATCGCCCGCTGCACGTAAAGCACGCCGAGGTCCGAGGGGATGCAGTCGAAGCCGCAGGTGTGGACGATGCGCGCCCCGCTGGCCTCGGCGGCTTTGCCGTGGGCGTCCATCATGGCGCGCATCCATTGCACTTCGCCGGTCAGGTCGCAGTAGTCGATGCCGTTTTCGGCGCAGGCCCCCACCAGGTGGCTGCCGTAGCGGGCGTAGGGGCCAACGGCGCTGCAGACCACCCGCGCCCGGCTGGCGGCGGCGCGCATCGCGTCAGGATCATTGGCGTCCGCGACCACGGGCGGAAGTTGCCCGTCGCCGGCGTTCAGCGCCGTGCGCAGCGCCTCCAGCTTTTCAAGGCTGCGGCCGCCGACCGTCCAGCGCAGTTCCTTCCCGTCAACGCCGTAGCGCTCGGCCAGGTGTCGGGCCGTCAGCCGCCCGGTGAAGCCGGTGGCGCCCCACAGCAGCAAGTCGAATTCCTTGTCCATCGTTTTCCTCCGTAGTAGCTCAAACTAAAGCAAGCGCAGTTGCCGATCATCGCCGATTACTTGCTCGAACTTAAGCCCCAAAATGGCGAGTATGGGTGCGGCCACGGGGCGCAGTTGCGCTTGGACGTAGTGCTCCCGGTCGGGCGGGGCGCTCCGGTTGTCCAAGGGCTCGGGGCCTGCCAAGGTGATGAGGTAGGCGATCACCCGGCCCGGCGGCGCTTTGGACTTTTCCGCTGCGGCCACGTGCGGCGGCTTGCCGGCTCGATAGTTGCCCATCGCCTTGCGCAGCCCCTTGCGGTACACCAGTTGGTCGTCCAAGGCGCCGCTGCGCAATCTCGCCACCAATTCGCGCAGATAGCCGTCCACCGGTTCGCCCCGAAAGAAGCGGGCGTAGAGTTCCCGTTGGGCCTGCTTGGCGAACTCCGTCCAGTCCCGTCGCACCACTTCCATGCCGATGAACTCAGGCGCCTCCTCGCCGAAAACGAGCCCGGCGTAGCGTTTGCGGGCGCCGCCGGCCCCGGAGCGCACCGGCGGCAGAAACAGCTTGGCGTAGAGCTTTTCGAACTCCAGCTCCAAGCGGCTGCGCACGCTGGACTCAGCCTTGATGAAGTCCGCCAGTTCCTGGGTCAGGCTGGCGGCCAGCGCCGGTCCCTCAGCCAATGCCCGCTCGCCGTCGTTGTGCCCGGAGCCGATGAACAGGCTGTCCGTGTCGCCGTACAGCACCTTGAACCCCCGCGCTTGGAACCAGTCCTTGGACCACAGCAGCAGGTGCCGCCCCTGGCCGGTGATGGCATTGGCGATGTCCGGGTTGTAGAAGCGGCAGCCGGATGCGCCGAGCACCCCGTAGAACGAGTTCATCAGGATTTTGATCGCTTGGGAGGCCACCGCATCGCCCTCGCGCTTGGCCCGGTCCCGCTGCGGCGCGAGCCGGTCGAGCAGGCCGGGCAGGATGGCGCTGCCGCGGCGGAAGCGGGCGCCGTTGGCGAGCGTCACCGGGTTTGACGGCCCTTCGTCGTCCCTCTCGATGAAGCCCAGGGGGTCGATGTTGTAGGTGCGGATGAGGCTGGGGTAGAGGCTCTTGAAGTCGAACACCCAGACGTTTTCGTGCAGTCCGGCTATGGGGTTCAAAACATGGCCCCCCGATTGGGGTCGGCGGGCTTGCTGCTCATCCCGGACCAGCGTGGAGGCCACCCGGCGGCGGCGGTTGAGTTCCGACAGGTAGAGAAAGTCGAACGAAGCGATGCTGGCGGACACCCGGTCCGGCGTCATGCCGGTCAGGCGGCTGCGGGCCACCGCCAAGTTCACGAGGTCGAGGGCCTCAACGATCTCCAGCGCCAAGCGGGCATCGGTGCGGGCGTAGAGGGCGAAGGCCTCCAAGTCGTGGGCGTAGTTGCTCAAGATCTCCCCGACCCGGTCCTTGGCGTTGCCTTCGAGCGCCTTGCCTTCGCCGAGCACGGTGCGGGCCACGGCGTCCAGGGAGTAGTCGTCCATGCGCACGAAGGCGCCGCGCAGCAGGGCGATGCCGTCGAGCGCCAGTCGGCCCGGAATGTCCGCCCGGCTGCTGCCGAAGTAGCCTTGGGCCTTGCGAATGCGCGGCGCTCCAGGCCAGCGTCCGAGTTCAAAGGGTGCCTTGGTCCGGGCTGCCACCCTTGCGAGCACGCTGAGGTCGAAGTCGATGATGTTCCAGCCGGTGAGCATGTCCGGGTCAAGCATTCGCACCCGCTTGCAGAAGGCCTGCAAGGCCGCCGCCTCGGTGGGGCAGCCGATGGCTTTGGGCGGCATGGGCCGGTTGCGGGGGTCAACGACATAGACCTCGTCGGCTTCGCAGCCGTAAAGGGAAATGGCCAGCAGGCGATTCGCCTTGGGGTTCGTTTCGATGTCGAAGGCGAGCGTCCGGGGCGCGAAGTCCGCATCGGCAGGCTCGACTTTCGGGTTGGTGAACAGCCAACCGCCGCCTGTCGCCGCGCTGTCCGGCTGCGCCTCCCCGTGAATTCGGCAGCCGCCCCTGATGCCCCTATCGATCAGGTAGCGCTGCGCCGGGTCGAGATCAGCCTCGAACGTGGCCACTTGGCGGCTGGCGAGCCGTTCGGCGATTTGCCGGACCTCGGGCACCGTGCCCCGCACCTCAGTGACGGGTTCGCCGCCGAACGTGGCCTTTGGCGACCGTGACAGGGTGGCATTCCGCCAGTCCGGGGCCTTGAGCGCAACGGCATCCTGGGTGCGGATGTAGAAGCGGGCCGCCTCAAGCCGATCCCGCACCCGGAAGCCGTCACCGTTCTCCAAGCGTCCGCAAAGCTGCACTTCGCAGGCTCCACCAGCGCGCGTTTGGCTGGCTGCTTGCAAGATGAACCCGCGGTGGCTCACAGGCGCGACTGGCGTTTACGGGTCGAACAGGACGCCGGGGTTCATCAGGCCCTTGGGATCGACGGCGCGCTTGGCGGCGAGGTAGGCGTTGGCGAACAGGTCCGGGCGCTGGCGGTCATAGCCAGGACGGTGCATCCGGCCCACGGCATGATGATGGGTGATGGTGCCTCCGGCGGCAACCACCGCTTCGCTGGCGGCGGCCTTGAGCGCTGACCACTGCTCGAACTCGCCGCCGAGCGCGGCGGGGCCGGAGAAGCTGTAGTAGGGTGCCGGGCCGTCCGGATAAACGTGGGTGAAGCGGCAGGAGAGGCTCGCGCCGGCGCCGAGCGTGCGGCTCAACGCATCGCCCATCGCCTCGCGCACCGCGTCGTCGAAATCCGCGAACTTATCCCAGGTGATGGCAGTCTCGAAGGTGTCCGAAAGCAGGCCCAGACCGTTGGTCAAGCCGGCGTTGACGCCGATGAAGGCGCTCCGCCAAGCGCCCACTGCCCCGCCCCGACCGGTGGCGCGGCCTTTGCCGTCGTCGATGCGGATGGCTTCGTCGTCGATGCGCCCCCCAGCGTCTCGGGCGATGGCCACCGCGGCGTGGATATTGGCGTCCTGGGGGGCGTCAGCGGACTCGAAGCCGACGATCAGCAGCGCCGAGCCGTCCTCGACCCCAGCGCTCTGGCGCGCCTCCACCGGATCGAGCAGGCGCAGGTTGGCGGGCCAGAGCTTGGCTTGGACGACTTGCCGCACCGCTTCGGCGCCCTGCGCCCAACTGTCGAAGGCAATGCCCGCCGTGGCCCGGAAGGTTGGCCGCTTCTGCAGGCGCAGCCAGCACTCGCTGATGATGCCGAGCACGCCTTCGGAGCCGATCACCATCCGATCCGGGCTCGGGCCGGCCCCGCTGCCCGGCAGGCGGCGGGATTCCCACCAGCCCTTGGGGGTGAGCATGCGCGCGCTCTCCACGAAGTCGTCGATGTGGGTGTGGTTGGTGGCGTAATGGCCTCCGGAACGGGTCGCCACCCAACCGCCGACCGTGGACCACGGGAAGCTCTGGGGGAAGTGACGCAGGGTGAGCCCTTCGGGGCGCAGGAAGTCCTCAAGGTCCGGGCCGAGCAGGCCAGCCTGCACCCGGACGGCGCGGGACACCGGATCGAGTTCCAGCACCCGGTTGAGGCGGTCGAGATCAATGGTGACCACGCCGTCGGCCTGCGCTGGGGCGTTGACGCCCCACACCACGGAGGTGCCGCCCCCGTAGGGCACCACCGCATGGCCTTGGTCGTGCGCCCAAGCCAAGGTCCGCTCAAGCTGCTCATCGGTGGCTGGGTGGGCCACCGCGTCCGGGGGATTCTCGAAGCGGCCCCGCAGCGCCGCCAGCAGCTCCAGCGGGTGGCCGCCGTAGGTGTGCAGCAGCCGCTCCTCCGCATCAGTCCTCACCCAGCCCTGCAGGGCGGCGGGCACCCTAAGGCGCGGTGGCCGAATCTCGATATCGGCTAGGTTCGGCACCGGCGGCGGCGTCACTTCGATGCCGGTGCGCCGGGCGATGCGTTTCGCGGCCTCCCGTCGGTCGGCCAAGCTTGGCTCGTCGGCGGTGAAGCCCCAAGTCCAGAAGCTGCGCTTTCTTAACGTTTCGGCCATCATGCGCCCCCCTGAGCTACTCGATCGTGCCTCTTGAGTGCGAGCACTAGCCCATCGGCCAGCTTCTGCGCCCAGCGACCGCTTGCTTGTCAGTCCGGGGCATCGCCTCGTGGGATCTCTGCCGGATTTTAACGCGGCCAGCCATCCGGTGGCGCAGCGGAGCAGCTCCCGAAGCAGGCGGGATTCCCCAGTTCGAGGGCGGACTGCCCTCGAACCGCATCAAATTCCATTGAACGGGCTGAGTTCTCCGCCGTCCACGGTCACCCGATGCATCAGCCGCCGCTGTCCGGGGTAGTCGTTGAGGGCGTAGTGCCAAGTCGCCCGGTTGTCCCAGAACGCGACGCTGCCGACCTCCCAGCGGAACCGGCAGACGTGCTCCTCTCGGCTGGCGACCTCGTAAAGGCGCCCCAGCAGTGATCGAGACTCCTCGTCCGTCCAGCCATCAATGCACACCGTGAAGCCCGGGTTCACGTACAACGCCGGCCGACCCGAACGGGGGTGGCTGATCACTACCGGGTGCACGGCGTCCTGGGTAGCCCGCTCGGCGTTGTGATAGCGCTCGTCCTCGTTTTGGGCGTAGGCGGCCTTGGCGCCGAAGATGTGGCGGCTTGAATGCACGGCGCGCAACCCTGCCACGGTTCGCCGCAATTCCGGGGAGAGCGCTTCATAGGCTTTGAACATGCTCGCGAACAGCGTATCGCCGCCGGAACTCGGCAGTTCCAAGGCGTGCAGCATGGATCCCAACGCCGGTGCGTGGTCATAGGAGTGGTCGGTGTGCCAGCCACCGCCGACGTTGGTTGTGTGGTGGGCTTCCTTGAGCACCATGGCCACCTGCGGCTGCTCCGGGACCGGCGTGAAGAAGCGGTTGACGTTGATCGGGCCGAAGCGCCGCGCGGCAGCGAGCTGGTCATCGGCGGTCAGCGTTTGGCCGCGAAAGAAGACGACGCCGTAGGCCGCCTGGGCATCGGCGACGGCCTCCACCTCGTTGTCCGACATGGCCTTGAGGTTAACGCCTTCGATCTCCGCGCCGCAGCCGCTTTCCGTGGGTCTTATCTTCATTTTGGTTTCTCGATTCAAGCACCACGCCAAGCATACAAGCGAAGCGCAAAGGAGCGCCACAGATGGTTGTTGAATCGTTGGCCGGCGCTTCGGCGTGATCGGGTCAGCCGCCGCCCACAGTGGTTGCGCCTTTCGACTCGACCGTTGGCTCGATATTGAGCAGCCGGGCGACGTCGGCGGCGATGTCGATCTTGTGGCGCGGCGGGAAGCCTTGTGTCCGCCTGAACGCAGCGGCCTAAGGCGATGAGAACCCCGCCCATGTCCGGATGATCCGGGCGGTGCCCGTGGCCGTCGGGAGACAGGCAGCGGCAGGGAATCAACGCGCATAGGGGGTTGGTTGGCACGTTCAGAACAACGGGCGGCAGCGTGTTGACCACCAGGCCGCTGGTGCGGCCCTCGTGACGCAGGCGTCGGGCGGCGGGGATGTCCGCCCGTCAAACAGGTTCCGTGCTATGTTATCCAGCAACTTCCCCCAGCGAATCTCCAACATGGCCACACCCACCACCCAACTGCCCATCGACTACAAGGGCAAGCGCTATTCGGGCGTCTATTCCGTTTCCGGCGCCCTGATGATCGCCCGCATTCCCGGCATCAGCTCCAAGAGCGGCGAAACGGGCGAGGACGAAGGCGCCACCGCCCGCGATCTGCTGACCGCCATCCTGGATGAGGCGGACAGGGCCGGGCGGCTATAGGGAAACATGCGTGTAAACATGCTTCAGCCGATACTGAGCGGTTGTGCAAACCCGCTGTGTTGTCGCGCAGACTTCCAATCGAGGGCGGGACGCCCTCCGGGAGTCCGCTTGGTTCGGGCGACGACCCACGGATAAGGGCGTCCCGCCCTCGATATGAACCAGGGAACTCCGCCTAACTCCGTTTGCTGAAGCTGGTTTAGAAGCTTGTAGGGAAAAGTCGCGCCTCCAAAGCAGGCCGCCGGGATTCGAGGCGGGGCAGGACGCCGCGCGGCCTGACAGCCGCGGCGCGGCCTGACAGCCGCGTTGGACTTTCGTCGGCGCGAAGCTCCTTTTCCGAGGATCACCCCGTCAACCCCCCGCCAGAGTTTTGCGTCAGCAAAACCCCAACGGGCTTAGGGGCCGCTTCAGCGGCCCCTAAATCCGCCTGCTGCGCAGGTAGCGCCGGGTCTTCAGGCGGTGGCGCAGGTTGGTCTCCCAGCGCCGCCACGGTGATGGGGACGTTTCCTTGTAGGTTTGACGGTAGGGGGCGACGCCTTCGAGCAGGGCGGTCCAGGCATCGTCGGCTTCGTAGCCGAATTCGATCAGGCTTTGGGCCAGATCGGGGTGGGCCTCGAGTTGGCCCTTGATGCGTGGCAGGTGGCTGCGCCAACCGTCCAGGCGGGCGGCGTCGAAGGGCCGTGCGCCGTTCAGTGACGCTTCGGCCAAGGGCGGCACGGCAGCGCCTTCGGGATACTCGGCGAAGGCGCGGCTGGCGCCGCCAGGGCAGGCGCGGCACCGGGACAGAAAGGGCAGCCAGGCTTCCAGGTCCGCTTGCACGGCCTCCGGCGCGGTGATCAGGGATTCAAAGCGGATGACCTTGAAGCGCGGGTGGTCCCCCAGGCGCTTGATGGCGGCGGCGTAGGCTCGCCAGCGCTGGAAGCTTGCGAAGTAAACGTCCGGGCGGTCGCGGTGGCGGCTCGCGACCACCGCCCTGGGGTCGCGCAGCATGGCGATCAGGTAGGTGTCGCTGTCGCGCAGGAAGGCGCGGATGATGCGCATGGTGTCCGGCGGCTTCTTGGTCAAGTAGAGGGTTTGGCCGGGTGGCACCGGCTCCAGCAGGGAGGTTTCGTGCTCGCCGCGGCCGCTGAAGGCGTAGCTGTACCAAAGCAGTTCCATCATCAGGGTGGTGCCGCTGCGGCGGCAGCCGACGATGTGGACCCGCTGCGCCCGCTGCCGGGTTGCTGCGCGATGAGGCCGCTTCACGCCCAAACGGGGTCGGCTTGGTCCAGGTTCAGCCCGTGCCGGTTGGCGAAGTCCAAGGCCGCCTGCCCCGGCGCCAGGTTGTTCCGGGCCAGCGTGGAAAGGGCTGCGAAGGCGATCCACTCCCCGGAGACCTCGAAGTAGTCCCGCAGCCGTTCGCGGGCCTCGGACAGGCCGAAGCCGTCGGTGCCGAGCACGGTGTAGGCGCCGGGAATCCAAGGCGCGATCATGCCCGGCAACGCCTTCATGTAGTCTGAGGCAGCGATGAAGACGCCGCTCTCGCCTTGGAGCAGTGTTTGCACGTAGGGCTGCTCCTCGGTGCCGCCCACGCGCAGCATCTGCTGCCGCTCCACCTCCCGCGCTTGGCGCGCCAGTTCGTTGTAGCTGGTGACGCTCCACAGGTTGCTGTACACGCCATCGGCGCTGAGCAGATCCCGCGCCCGCAACACCTCGGCCATCACCGCGCCGCTGCCGAACAGATTGACCGTCGCCCCTTCGGTACGGTCGAAGCAGTACATGCCCCGCAGCACGCCCTCCTCCACGCCCTTGGGGCAAGGCGGCATCGGATAGGCTTGGTTGGTGAGCGTGATGTAGTAGAAGACGTCCTGCCGCTCCTGGTACATGGCGCGGATGCCGTCGCGCACGATCAGCGCAATCTCGTAGGCGAAGGCCGGGTCGAAGCTTCTGAGGTTGGGCACCGTGCTGGCGATCAGTTGCGAGTGGCCGTCCTGGTGCTGCACTCCCTCGCCGTTCAGGGTGGTGCGCCCCGAGGTGCCGCCGAGCAGAAAGCCCTTGCACATCATGTCGCCGCAAGCCCAGATCATGTCGCCGACCCGCTGAAAGCCGAAGATGGAATAGAAGATGTAGAACGGAATCATCGGCAGGCCGTAGTTGGCGTAGGCGGTGCCGGCGGCCAAGAAGGAGGCCATGGCGCCGGTCTCGCAGATGCCCTCCTGGAGAATCTGGCCGTCCTCGGACTCCTTGTAGGGCGCGATGGTGCCGAAATCGACCGGCTGGTAGCGCTGCCCCTCCGGCGAGTAGATGCCGGCTTGGGGGAACAGGCCATCCATGCCGAAAGTGCGCGCCTCATCGGGCACGATGGGCACGATGTAGCGGCCCAGTCGCTTGTCGCGCAGCAGGCGGGAGAGCATCCGCACCACCACCATGGTAGTGGAAGCCTCTCGCTGCGATCCTTTGAGGAGGTCCGCGAACAGGTCCAGGTCGGGTGCCTGCAAGCGCTCGCAACGCACTTGGCGGCTGGGCATGAAGCCGCCGAGCGCCTCGCGCCGCGCCCGCAGGTGGCGCAGTTCCCGGGAGTCCTCCGCCGGGCGGTGGAAGGCGGCGCGCAGCACGTCCTCATCGGCCAGGGGGATGTCCAAGCGCTTGGCCAGCTCCCGGCGCTCGTCCGGGGTTAGGTACTTC
Organism: Gammaproteobacteria bacterium; assembly: GCA_026709365.1. Classification (GTDB taxonomy): domain Bacteria; phylum Pseudomonadota; class Gammaproteobacteria; order Pseudomonadales; family Azotimanducaceae; genus Azophilus. The sequence continues at coordinate 30,660 of JAPOTD010000007.1, read as the reverse complement.
TTCTGATGCACGGTGTTGGCGCCCTCGGCGCCGGGCCCCAAGCCATCGCCCTTGACCGTTTTCAGCAGCACCACGCAGGGCTTGCCGCGCACCTCGGCCGCTTGGCGGAAGGCGGCGTAGATCTTGCGGTGGTCCTGGCCGCCGCGTTGGATGGAGCGGACCTCCTCATCGGTGAGGGTCTTCATCAGCTCGCGCAGTTCCGGCGTGTGTTCCACCCAGTGCTCGCGCACCGCGTCGCCGGGAGAGACGGTGTACATCTGGTAGTCGCCATCCACCGCCTGCTCCATGCGCGCCTGCAGCACGCCGTGCTGGTCGCGGGCCAGGATCGGATCCCAGCCGCCGCCCCAGATGACCTTGATGACGTGCCAGTCCGCGCCCCGGAAGGAGCGCTCCAGCTCCTGGATGATCTTGCCGTTGCCGCGCACCGGCCCGTCCAGGCGCTGCAAGTTGCAGTTGACCACCAGCACCAGGTTGTCGAGCTCCTCCCGGCTGGCGATGTTGATGGTGCCGAGCACCTCCGGCTCGTCGGCCTCACCGTCGCCGATGAAGGCCCAGATCTTGCCGTTCCCGGACTGCTTGAGGCCCCGGCTTTCCAAGTACTTGGCGAACCGCGCCTGATAGATGGCGCAAGGGGTGGAAAGGCCCATGCTGGCGGTGGGCATGGTCCAGAACCAAGGCAGGCGCCGGGGATGCGGATAGGACGGCAGGCCGCCGCCTTGGCCGAGTTCGCGGCGGAAGTTGGCGAGCTGGGTTTCGCTCAAGCGACCCTCCAGGAAGGCTCTGGCGTAAATGCCGGGCGAGGTGTGGGCCTGGAAATGCACCTGGTCCCCTTCGCCCGGCTCGGCGCCGACGCGGAAGACGTGGTTCAAGCCCACCTCCATCATGGTCGCTGCGGACAGGTAGGTGGCGATGTGCCCGCCCACCCCGGAGCCGCTGTCGAAGGCCTGCAGCACCATGGCCACCGCGTTCCAGCGGATCACGTTGCCGATGCGCGTCTCCAGCTCGATGTCGCCCGGGTACTCGGGCTGGTCCTTTAGGTCGATGGTGTTCTTGTAGGGCGTGTTCAGCGCCGCTTCGGTCAACACGACCCCTTGGCGGCTCAGGCGTTGCTGAAGACCGAGCAGCAGGGCGCGGGTCTCCTCCTCACCGCGGTTTTCGAGCACGTCATCCAGGGCGTCGAACCATTCCTGCTGCTCAAGCCGCCATGCGTCGTCGATGGGCTGCTCCGAAGATTGGCTGACGGGCATCGGTTGGGCCTTCAGCGCGGCGTCAGGGTCACCGCGACCGGCCGGTGATCCGAAAGACGGCAATCGAGCACGGCATGGTCGTCCACGCGGATGCCGGGGGTGACCAGCACATGGTCCAAGGCCAAGGCCGGGCTCCAGGCCGGCCAGGTGGGCTCCGGCGCCGCCGCCGAACGCAGTGGCGAGTGCTTCAGCGCCGAGCGCGACAGCAGGCGCGCGAGATGACCGTTCATGTCGCCCATGACCACCGCGTGGTCTTCGCCCTTGATCAGCTCCCGAACATAGGCCAACTGGGCTTGCCGGGAGACGCCGCCCCAGGATAGATGCAGCAGCACCACCAGGATCTCCGCCCCCCGGCAGGGCAGGCGGGCGACGATGGCGCCCCGGCCGGGGATCAGGCCGGGCAGCTTGTGGTCCTCCAGGCTCAGCGGCCTGACCCGCGTCAGCAGGCCGTTGCCGTGCTGCGCCAGCGGTCCCAGGTCGCGGTTCAACTGGGCGTACCAATGGGGAAAGCCCGCCCGCGTCGCGAGGTACTCCACCTGATTGACGAAGCCGCTGCGCAGGCTGCCGCCGTCCACTTCCTGCAGGGCCACTAGGTCGTAGCCCGCCACCACGTCGGCGATGCGCATCAGGTTGTGCTGGCGGCTGAGGTGGGGCAGGACGTGCTTCCAGCCCTTAGTGACGTATTGCCGGTAGCGGCTGGTCTTGATCCCGACTTGGATGTTGAAGCTCAGCAGCCGCAGCGCCTCGCCTTCGGCGGGGCGCTGCTTGGTCAATGGGGGGATGGCTGGCTCATCCGCAACGAAGCGCCGGAACCCTGAACCGTCTTGCCCCGCGCCTTCGGCGGGACTGTTGACCGTCGTGGCGCCTAGCTGCGGCATCTTGTCATTGGTCAGCTTCCTCGCCGGCCAGGGCGCGTTCGGCGTCGATCAGAAAGCTGGCCACATCAAGCATTGCCTGGAAACTGTTGGCCGCCATTCCGGTGTCTATGCGGAACTTGCCGTTGATCACCAGGCTGGGGGTTCCCGTGACGCCGTAGGCCTTCGCAGCCGCAACGGCCCGCTGCACTTGGCCTTCCAGGCTGAACGAGGTGAGCGCCGCCTCGAAGTCGTTGCCATCCACTTCGGCAGCGGTGGCGAAGAAGCGGGCCGCGATCGAGCGGTCAGAGAGGTCTTGCCCGCGCTCATGCAAGGCTTTGAAGATGTCACCATGCACCTCGTCCAGAACGCCGAGTTGAACGGCGGCGTAGAACAGGCGGGCGAATTCCGCCCACTGGGGGCTGAACACCGCGGGCATGCGCCGAAACGACACGTCCTCGTCGAGCTTCGCCCGCCAGGCCTCAATGTAGGGCTCAAAGGTATAGCAATGAACGCAGACGTAGCTGAACACCTCGACCACCTCCACCCGGCTGGCATCGGCGGTTTCCACCGGCACGGCCAGCCTCTCATAGTGGACGCCCTCCTGAAAGGCCGCCTCGGCTTGGCAGACGCTGGCAGTCAGCGCGGCAGCGATGCCGAGCAGCAGCTTGAATCGGCGCATGACGCTCTCCTTGGGTGGGCGGACGGGTTCAATCCGCCGCGCTGCTGTAGTCCGCAGCCGATGCCGATGCGTGGTCGGCGGGCATCAGGCCCTGCAGATAGTCGGCCAGCAGGCTGACTTCCTTGTCGGTCAGCCCGCGCGCCGCATCGCGCATCATGCCGCCGTAGTCCTCGTCCGTGCGGCGCTCGCCTTCGCGGTAGGCCTTGAGCTGCTCTTCGGTGTAGGCCGAAGGCTGGCCTCTCAGGCGCGGAAACCCGGCTGGCGCGTTGCCGCCGCCGGACGGTGAGTGGCAGGCCATGCAGGCTGGCACCTGGCGCGCCAGGATGCCGCCGCGATAGATGGCTTCGGCTTGGTCGATGGCCTCGTCCTCGCCCCCGGCCTGCCTGATCCTGCCCGGCAGGGAGGCGTAGTAGGCGGCCAGGTTCTCCAAGTCCCGCTCCGACTTGCCGGTGAGCTGGCCGGTCATCAGCAGGATGGGGCGCTCGTTGGATTGGATGAGTTGCAACTGGCGCAGCAGGTATCTTTCGTTCTGGCCGGCCAAGTCCGGGTAGGTTGGGTCCAGGCCAGTAGCGCCGTCCATGCCGTGGCAAGCCGAGCAGGTCAAGGACAGCGCCTTGCCCGCTGCCGGATCCCCCGTCGCGTGGGCTGCGGCTGCCAGGCCGAGGCAAGTGGCGGCCAGGCTGAGGCAAGAGGCGACCAAAGCTGTTTGAGTGGTCTGAACCCTGTGAAACCGCATGAAACCTCGTTCTCCAACCTGTTGCGGGCTTGGCAAGGCCCGCTGTCGAGCCTCGTCAGGCAGTGCGTCAACGCTTGCCGCACGAACGCTTAGAATGACCCCGGTGCGGCTTGCCGACAGGCCCGAGCCGGGGCCGGGCGCGGATTATACCCAAACCGGAGCGGATGCAGTGAACGCCTTGGACCATCGCCTGAACATGCAGTTTCTGGCCAGCGCGCCGGACTTATCAAGTTGCCCGGCGGGGGAGGCGCCCGAAGTGGCCTTCGCCGGCCGCTCCAATGCCGGTAAGTCCAGCGTGCTCAACCGCCTCACCGGCACTCGGCACACCGCCAAGGTGAGCAAGACCCCGGGCCGCACCCGCCTGCTCAACTTCTTCGCCTTGGCAAGCGGCGCCCGCCTCGTGGACCTCCCCGGCTACGGCTACGCCAAGGCTTCCGCCCGGACGCAGGCCCAATGGCAGGCGGCGGTGAACGAGTACCTGAGCTTCCGCGAACAGCTCGCGGGGGTGGTCCTGGTCACCGACATTCGCCATCCCGGCATGGCCTTCGATGAGCAGTTCATCGACTGGGCGCTGGCCTCCGAGATGCCGCTGCACGTCTTGCTGAACAAGGCCGACAAACTCAAGCGCGGCGCTCAGGGACGGGCCTTGGCCGCCTATCGCAAGCGCTTGGGCGCAGCCGCCACGGCGCAGCTGTTCTCGGCGCTGCGGGGGCAAGGCACTGATGAGCTGTCGGCGCGGGTGACGGCTTGGCTGGGCGATGCCGGCGTTGTCGCGGAAGGTCGCCCGTGCCAGTCGGGCTGAACGGACTTCGGGGCCGTCGGTTGCAGCAACTTTACGCCGGAGCCACCGCCGCTGCGTCTCGAGGTTGGCTCGGTGAATCGTCAGCAGCCCGCATCAATTGAACTCAACGAGCTCGAGTCGAGCGGAGGCGGGGCTGGATGTTCATCCAAAATTCCGTCAGTGAGCGGTCACTTCGATTTGAAACAGCCGCGGCCAGTTCTTGCCGGTCACGAACAGCCGCTGACCCTCGGCGTCGTACGCGATGCCGTTGAGCACGTCGGTGCGCGGGGTTCGGAACACGAGGGGCAGCAGGCCGGTCAGGTCGAGCCAGCCGCGCACCTGGCCGTTGGCGGGGTTGATGACGGCAATCCGGTCGCTGGGCCAGACGTTGGCGTACAGGTCGCCTTCGACGTACTCGAGTTCGTTTAGACCCGCAACGGGCTCGGCGCCGTCGCGCACCTGGAGACGTCGAACTTCGGTCAGCGCGGCTGGGTCGAGAAAGCGCAGTTCGGCGCTGCCGTCGCTCATCACGAGGCTCTCCCCGTTGGCGGCGAGCCCCCAGCCTTCGCCGTCGTAGCGGAACCCGCCGATGGGGGCGAGGCTGGTCAGGTCGTAAGTGAACCCGTCGCCGGCCTTCCACGTCAATTGGTGGAGCCGCCCCCCGATGAGCGCCAAGCCCTCGCCAAAGCGGTCATCCGGCAGGCGACGCTTGCGCAGCACCCGGCCGCTGGCCAGATCGACGGTGCGCACGGACGAATGGCCGTAGCGGCCAGTGCTTTCATGGAGCTTGCCATCCGCGAACAGCAGCCCTTGGGTGAACGCTTCGGGGTCATGGGGGTAGCTGGCGATGACCCTGTAGGCGTAGCGCGCGGAAGCGGTGCCGGGCTCAGCCTGATTGGCTGGGGCGGGTTCCGCCAACGCGGCCAGCAGGATGACCAGAGCGCTCCGCAACAGTGCGCTCATCGCAAGCGAATCAAGCCTTCCTGGGCCGCTGAGGCCACCAACTCCCCGGCTTGGCTGTAGATCAGCCCTCGCGTGAGGCCTCGGGCACCACTGGACGCCGGGCTGTCCTGCACGTAAAGCAGCCATTGGTCGGCGCGGAACGGGCGATGGAACCACATGGCGTGGTCCAGGCTGGCCACCTGCAGGCTGCCGTCGAAGTAGCTCACCGCATGGGGCAGCATGGCCGTGTCGAGCAGGGACCAGTCGGACAAGTAGGCCAGCACGCATTGGTGCAGGCGCGCATCGTCCGGGAGTCGGTCCCGGGCGCGCATCCAGCACATCTGCCGCGGCGGCCGGGCGCTTGGCTTGTAAATGTTGACTGGCTTGACCGGGCGGATCTCGATGGGGCGCTGCCGTGCGTAGGGCTCCGGCTCCCCCGGCGGTCGGTCCTTGGCATGCCGCGCCCGCACTGCCTCCTCGTCCTCCAGGGTCTCCGGGTCCGGCGCGTCCGGCATCTCGAACTGATGCGCCAAGCCCGCCTCCTCGATCTGGAAGGAAATGGACATGGCGAAGATGGCCTCGCCGTTCTGGATGGCCGCCACTTGCCGGGTGGTGAAGCTCCTGCCGTCCCTGATCCGGTCCACGGTGTAAAGGATGGGCGTGTTCATTTCGCCGGGCCGCAGAAAGTAGCCGTGCAGGGAGTGGGCGTTGCGGCCCGGCTCCACCGTGCGCGAGGCGGCGACCAGCGCTTGGCCGATGACCTGACCGCCGTAAACCCGCTGCCAGCCTTCATTGGGGCTGGTGGCCCGGTAGTGGTTCCTCTCGATCGTCTCCAGGTCCAGCAGCCGGATGACGTCCTGCAGGCTCTGCTCCACGGTTGCGTTGGGCCGCTGCGCTCAGTACTTGTAGTCGGCGGGCTTGAACGGGCCCTGCCGGTCAACGCCGATGTAGCTGGCCTGGTCGGCGGTCAGCCGGGTGAGCACGCCGCCGAAGCCCTCCACCATGAGGGCCGCCACCTGCTCGTCAAGCTGCTTGGGCAGCACTTCGACGCTCACCGGCGCGCGCTGGTTCTCCGGCTGGTCGGCCCAGCGCTCCTGGTAGAGGTGCATCTGCGCCAGCACCTGGTTGGCGAAGGAGCCGTCCATCACCCGCGAGGGATGGCCCATGGCGTTGCCCAGGTTCACCAGCCGCCCCTCGGAGAGCAGGATGAGGTAGTCCGACGCCGCATCGCTGCGGAAGACCTGATGCACCTGGTCCTTGACCTTCTCCCAACGCCAGTGCTCGCGCATGTGGGCGGTGTCGATCTCGTTGTCGAAGTGGCCGATGTTGCAGACCACCGCGCCCGACTTGAGGCTTGTGAGCATGTTGGCGTCGCAGACGTTGCTGTTGCCGGTGCAGGTGACCACCAGATCGGTCTCTCCCAGGAGCGCTGCATCGATGTCTGCCAGCGCGCCGGTGTTGAGGCCGTCCCGATACGGGGAGACCACTTCAAAGCCGTCCATGCAGGCCTGCATGGCGCAAATGGGGTCGGCTTCCGCCACCCGCACGATCATGCCCTCCTGGCGCAGGCTTTGGGTGGAGCCCTTGCCCACGTCGCCGTAGCCGATCACCAGCGCCCGCTTGCCGGCCAGCAGCATGTCCGTGCCGCGCTTGATGGCGTCGCTCAAGCTGTGCCGGCAGCCGTAGCGGTTGTCGTTCTTCGACTTGGTGACCGAATCGTTGACGTTGATTGCCGGGGTCTTGAGCGCCCCCTTGCGCAGCATCTCCAGCAGGCGATGGACGCCGGTGGTGGTCTCCTCGCTGATGCCGTGGATGGCCTTGAGCATGGTCGGGTAGCGCTCATGCACCATCAGCGTGAGGTCGCCGCCGTCGTCCAGCAGCAGGTTGGCGTTCCAGGGCGCGCCGTCCTTGAGTATGGTCTGCTCGATGCACCACTCATACTCGGCCTCGGTCTCCCCCTTCCAAGCGAACACCGGGATGCCCCGGGCCGCCATCGCCGCCGCGGCGTGGTCCTGGGTGGAGAAGATGTTGCAGGATGACCAGCGCACCTCGGCCCCCAGAGCGACCAGCGTTTCGATGAGCACCGCGGTCTGCACGGTCATGTGAATGCAGCCGATGATGCGGGCGCCCGCCAGCGGCTGCTCCACCTCGTGGCGTCGGCGCAAGGCCATCAGGGCGGGCATCTCCGCTTCGGCCAAGGCAATTTCGCGGCGGCCGAAGTCGGCAAGCGCGATGTCGGCGACCTTGCAGTCGCGAAAGGCTGGGTCGGGCATGGCTGGATGGGTCCTTTTGCTGCTTGGGGGTTTGGAGTGCCCTCGCTGCTTCGGCACCGGGAGCGATGCGGGCAGGGATAGGAGCGTGAATGCTAACAATCCGGCAGGCTTCGAGCAAAAGCGCGCCCGCGAAGCGGGTGCGTTTGAGTCTCGCTGGCGCGAAACTCCGCACTGGTTGCGTGAGTCAGATTCCGAAGTGTTTCCGAGCCCGCACATGCGGTTGCGCTCCCAGAAGGAGCGTTTTCGGATTGCCTTGCCATCCAAACGCTGGTAGTGGCTCAGTTTGACTCACGTCGTCGTCCTGAGTCGGTCGAGGGCGGGAAACTCGCTCCGGGGGTCTCGCCTGAGGTGGGCACCTCGCCCCGGAGCGAGGGCATCTTGCCCTCGCAGTGACGCCTGTTGGAGCGCCAGCCGCTCAAGCCCGGCCAAAGTCAAACTGAGCCACTACCCAAACGCTGTCGGTGTTGAAATCAGGTCTGCGGGTGGGCCAGAATCCGCCAGCCCTCCAAACTCGTGAATGCCTTTGGCCCTAGCGCAGCAACCGGTGCCCGGCGGCTTCGACAGCAAGCTGCCGGAAGTCGGCACCACCATCTTCACCATCATGTCGGCGTTGGCTGCGGAGGAGGGTGCCCTGAATCTGTCCCAGGGCTTTCCCGACTTCGACGGACCGCCCGAGTTGTTGGAGCGGGTGCAGCACTACCTCACCCACGGCTACAACCAGTATCCGCCGATGGCGGGGGTTCAGAGCCTGCGCGAGGCGATCGCTGGCAAGGTGCTTGATCTCTACGGCCTGCCCGCGGATCCCGAGACGCAGATCACGGTGACCTCCGGCGCCACGGAAGCGCTGTTCTGCGCCATCACGGCAGTGGTGTGCCCCGGTGACGAGGTGATCCTGTTCGATCCGGCCTACGACAGCTATGAGCCGGCGGTGCGGCTGTCCGGCGGCGTGGCGCGGCACGTTGCGCTTAAGCCGCCTGCTTACGACATCGATTGGGATCAGGTGCGCGGGGCCATCAGGCCGCGAACCCGGCTGGTGATCGTCAATACGCCGCACAACCCAACCGGCGCGGTGTGGTCGCGCGATGACGTGCGCAGCCTTGAGGCCTTGGTCCTTGAGCACGGCTTGCACGTGCTCTCCGACGAGGTTTACGAGCACATCATCTTCGACGGCCAAGCCCATCAGAGCGTTTGCCGCTTTCCCGACCTGTGGCGGCGGAGCTTCGTGGTGTCCTCATTCGGCAAGACCTACCACACCACCGGCTGGAAGATCGGCTACTGCGTCGCCCCGGAGGATCTGACCGCGGAGTTTCGCAAGATCCATCAATTCGTGACCTTCACCTCCAACACGCCGGTGCAGCACGGCTTGGCGGACTTCCTCGACGCGCACCCTGAGCACCACTTGGAGCTGGGCGCCTTCTACCAGCGCAAGCGCGACCTGTTCTGCGCCCTGCTGGCCGGCAGCCGCTTCAGCCTGACGCCCAGTGCGGGCACCTACTTTCAACTGCTCGGCTTTGATGCCATCAGCAGCGAACGCGACCGCGAACTGGCGGTGCGCCTGACCCGGGAAGCCAAGATCGCATCCATCCCGGTGTCGATCTTTTACGCCGACGGCACCGACCATAAAATGCTGCGCTTCTGCTTCTGCAAGGATGACCGGACCTTGCGCCAAGGCGCTGAAATCCTCTTGGGCCTGTGACCCATGGCCGACGACCTTACCCTCTGCCTAGTGCAGACGCCGACCCATTGGCATGATCCGCCGCGCAATCGGGCGCATTTTGACGCCTTGCTTGAGGATCTGCCGGACCACGCCGACGTGGCGCTGCTGCCGGAGATGTTCACGACCGGGTTCACCATGCGCGCCGCGCAATGGGCGGAGCGCATGGACGGCCCCACCGTCGCTTGGATGCGCGATCGGGCGCTGGGCTTGGGCTGCGCATTATGCGGGAGCCTGGTCATTGAGGAGGGCGGCAGGTTTTTCAACCGCATGATCTGGGCGTCCGCCGACGGCGGCATCAGCGCCTACGACAAGCGTCATCGGTTCCGCATGGCTGGCGAGCATCGGCACTACGACGCAGGGACGGCGCGCGTCGTTGTCGATTGCCGGGGCTGGCGGATCAGCTTGGCGGTCTGCTACGACCTGCGTTTTCCGGTCTGGCTGCGCAATCGCGGCGATTACGACCTGTTGCTGTTCGCCGCCAACTGGCCGCAGGCGCGGCGGTCGGCTTGGGATGCGCTGCTTCGAGCGCGGGCGATCGAGAACTTGAGTTTCGTGGCGGGCGTCAACGTGCTGGGCGAGGACGGCAACGGCGTGCGCCATGTGGGCGGCAGCGCCCTGTACGGCCCCGAGGGCGATGCCCTCCTGGAGGCCGGAGAGCGCTGCGGCATCTTTTCGGTCACCTTGGAGAAGGCCGTCCTGGACGCCTGCCGGGCCGCGTTTCCCGCTTGGCGGGATGCCGACGACTTCACGATCGATGGAACCATGCCATGACTGATGCGAACCGGGCGGGGGCCCGCCGATTTCCGTTGCGCTTTGCCGCTTGCCGCTGGCTGCTCTGGGCCGCCGGCCTTGGCCTCGCCGCCTGCGCGGAGGACTCGACGCCGCCTGAAGCCGGTGGCGAAGGGTCTGTCCAATCGCATCGCTCCGGTGAAGCCGTTTACCGACGCTACTGCTTCTCCTGCCATGCGGCCGGCGTGGCCGGAGCGCCCCGGACCGGTGACGCTGAGGCTTGGGCGCCCCGCATCGCCAAGGGCCGGGATGCGTTGCTGCGCTCCACCATCGATGGCATGGTGGGCATGCCTGCGATGGGGCTGTGCTTCGACTGCTCGGAGCCTGAACTGGTTGACGCCATCGGCCACATGAGCGGGACGGCGCTGGCGCCTTAGCTGTGACCGCATCTCGTAGTTTCGCCATGGTTTGTTGGCTAAACTCGCTGCCATGATCGCTGCGAAAAAATTGTTCAGACGTTTGCGTTCACAGGGGGACGGGCCTCGGCGAGCGCCGGGGCTGGCATTGGCGGAGCGGCGCTTGGAGGAGGCTCAGGCGCTGCGCCCCGAACTGTCGATGGTTAATGAAGAGCCGGGGCGTCGATCCGCTGCTGACGAAGGTCGCCGGTCCCAAGGCGTATTCATTGTTGGTTCGCCGCGCTCGGGAACCAGCGTCCTGTCTTGGGCTCTCGCTCGCCATCCGAGCTTCTGGACTTCCGACGAGTCCGACTATCTGCTGGATTTGTACGGTTCAGGTCATCTGCGCACAACATACAGGACGGCATTTGAACGGTCCGATGGCGGCTGGTTGAAGCGGCAAAACGTGTGCTTCGCGGAGTTTGCGGCAAAATTGGGCCTCGGTGCCGAGCGGCTTTACGACAGCCGCTCAAAGGGGCGGCGCTGGGTTGACGCCACACCCGGCCACACATTGATGATCGACGACTTGATGCTTCTTTTTCCCGAAGCCCGCTTTCTGCACATCCTGCGCGACGGCAGGGCAGTGGTGAACTCCATGGTGTCCAGTGACTTTGACATCGACTGGGCTTCCGACTTCGCGCTGGCCTGCCGGACATGGGCGCATTACGCTCAATTGGGGCGCGCTGCCGCTAGTGACCACGCGGAGCGGGTGCTTGAACTGCGTCAGGAGCAACTGATGGCGCACCCCCAACTTGAACTGGCTCGGGTCTTCCAGTTCCTGGAAGAGCAGCCTTGCGAGCGCTCGGTGGAGTTGATTCTGACTGAGCGCGTGAACTCCAGCTACGGCAACGTGGCTGCTGGAGACATTCGCAGGGCCAAGGACCCCAAGGCTGCGCCGCCCAACCCCTGGCGGTTCTGGACCGCGGAGCAAAACCACACGTTCAGTGCCATTGCCGGGGATGTTGCGAGGACGTTCGGCTATGACGTCCCGGAAGGGCGTGCGCGCCCCTCGCGATGGCTGGGTCGGTTCCGGCAATCCACCTCACTATGGGCGGCACGATTCATTCCAACAGCCTTTGGACCGTCGCCAAGCCATGGATCTTCTGGCCGGCTGGATAGTGATGGGAAAGATTCAGCCTAAGGAATCCCCCCGGTCGAAGCACCGGGTGATCGCCGTAGTTGGCATGCATCGGTCCGGGACCAGCCTAGTCACTCGCGGCCTTGATGCCTTAGGCGTCGAGTTGGGCGGCAACCTCGCTGTGGAATCGGCGCCCGACAACGTAAAGGGCCATTGGGAGGATCGGGACGTATTCGAGTTCAACAAGCGTCTGCTGGCGGCGCTGGCCTTGGACTGGGATGTCGTGGAGCCTGGTGACGGTGCGTTGATGGGCGCATCGAGCTTGGCGCCGATGGTTGCAGAGGGTCAGGCGCTTATCGGCTCAAAAGCGGCTGGCCATCGGGCATGGGCGTTCAAAGATCCGCGCACTGCCCGGCTGTGGCCGTTTTGGCGCAGGGTGTTGGTTGGGAACGCGCAGTTCGAACTGAGTTTTGTTTGGGTGCTCAGGCACCCGGCGGCTGTGGCCCAGTCACTGATGCGCCGCAACGGCTTTGACGCCTTGAAGTCGCACCTGCTGTGGCTCAATCACAATCTCATCCCTTGTGATGACATTGTCCGGCACCTTCATGTGGTGGTGGACTATGACCGCATGTTGCGGGGCCCGGAGGTCGAGCTCAAGCGCATGGCGGACGCCTTGATGCTGGAACCGGATGACGCCGAAGCGATCGGCGAGTTCTCGGAAGTGTTCCTGGACCCTAGCCTCAGCCACTTTGAGGCGACTGACGAAGGCGTTTCCGCCGTTGGCGCTCAGCAGTTGGCGGAAAGGGCGTATGCGGCGCTGTTGAACGTGGCGAGCGGCAAAGCCGGCTTGGGCGACGCGCGATTTCTGGCCCAATGGGAAGGCGTTCGGCAGGAGGCCGCGCTGTTTTCGGACGTGGCGTTGCGGATGGCGGCATCGACCATGTCCGAAAGGGGGCTTCACTCCGTTCACGACCGCCTGTTGGCTGAGCTGGGCCGTCAACAAAAAGGCCTTGCCTCTGACCTCCAGAAGCAACTTGGGGAGACGCTTCGTGAGCAGTACGCGGAGACGGGGCGGCGCATCGATCAGGCGGAGTCGAGGCTGGGCGAGGCGCAGCAGGCAGCGCAGGCGGAACTGGGATCAGGCCTCCAGAGGCAGCTTGGGGAGACGCTTCGCGAGCAGTACGCGGAGACGGGGCGGCGCATCGATCAGGCGGAGTCGAGGCTGGGCGAGGCGCAGCGGGCGGCGCAGGCGGAACTGGGATCAGGCCTCCAAAGGCAGCTGGGGGAAACGCTTCGCGAGCAGCACGCGGAGACGGGGCGGCGCATCGATCAGGTGGAGTCGAGGCTGGGCGAGGCGCAGCAGGCAGCGCAGGCGGAACTGGGATCAGGC
>JAPOTD010000007.1:0-17737 GCA_026709365.1 Gammaproteobacteria bacterium | reverse complement strand
GCGGAGACGGGGCGGCGCATCGATCAGGCGGAGTCGAGGCTGGGCGAGGCGCAGCGGGCGGCGCAGGCGGAACTGGGGTCGGGCCTCCAGAGGCAGCTGGGGGATCTGCGAACCCAGCTCGCCAAGTTGCGCAAGGATACCGAGCGAGCCAACGAAGATCTGGCGCTTGCCAACCGGTTGCTGAACAAGGAAAGGTACTCCGTCATCAAGCCTCTGCTGCGCCGGGCCTATCGCCTTGGCGCCGCCGTCACGTCCCGTTTGCCAGCGCCGGTCGAACGTTGGCTAAGGCGCGTCAAGCGAAAGCTGTTTCGACGGTCCATGGCATTGACCGTCGATTTCTCCCGTCCAACGGGTGTCTCAAGCAAGGAGGTTGGGAACGGCCTTGGCTTGCTGGCGGATTCGACGCCCGCCGCTGGTGGACACGATGTCCTGATTTGTCCGGTCATCGATTGGCACTTCAGGTTTCAGCGTCCCCAACATCTGGCGCTGCAGCTCGCCAAGCGTGGGCACCGCATATTTTACTTGTCGAGCACCTTCGGTGTTGCCGATGCGCCGGACTTCAGGATTCTGGAGTCTCCGGCGCCCAACGTCTTTCTCGTTAGGCTCTGCTTTGAGGGCACCCAGCCGCAGATCTATCAGGACCTGCTGCGGGGCCGACAGCTCCAGACGCTGGCCGCCTCGGTCGGTCGGCTCATTGACGCAGCTGGCCTGGGAAGCTTGGTGGCGATTGTTGACTTGCCGTTTTGGAGGCCGCTGGCGGAAGCGATCCCCGGTTGTTTCGTGGTTTACGATTGCATGGACTACCATGGCGGCTTCGCCACCAACAGCGCGCAGATGGTCGAAGAGGAGGATCGGTTGATCGAGGTTGCCGACCTCGTCGTGACCACATCGTCCAAACTGTCGGAAATCGTCGGCCGGTCGTCGCCGAACGTGCTGATCCGCAACGCCGGCGAAGTGGACTACTTCAAGACGGTGCCCGACCGTCCGGCCTATGTTTCCGAACGGCCAGTGGCGGGGTACTTGGGCGCCATTGCCGATTGGTTTGACATCGAACTGATCGTATCCGCAGCCCGTCAGCGCCCGGAGTGGGACTTCGTCTTGGTGGGCGCCAAAACCCTGGGCGCCACATCCCACGCCGAGCGGCTGGAGAACGTCAAGTGGGTCGGTGAAGTGCCCTATGCGGAGGCGGCGGCATGGGTACACAGCTTTGACGTGGCTCTCATTCCGTTCAAGCTGACCGAGTTGACCCTTTGCACGAATCCGGTGAAGGCCTATGAGTACCTGGCGGCAGGCAAGCCGGTCGTCGCCACGGCATTGCCGGAGGTCCGAGCGATGGGAGAGGTCGTCCACGTTGCCGACGACCATGATCACTTCATCAAGTTGCTGGACACGGCGATGGCGGAGCGCAGCGACCCGGCCCTTGCGGCTGAGCGCAGCCAGTGGGCGGCCGCTCATGATTGGAAAACGCGGGGTGAGCAGCTTGACGCCGCCATTCGATCGGCCTTTCCGAAGGTGTCCGTTGTGGTGCTGACCTACAACAACCTGGAGTTCACCAAGGCCTGCCTGCACAGTTTGGAAGCGCATAGCTGGTATCCGGACTGGGAATTGGTGATTGTTGACAACGCATCGTCCGACGGCACGGCGGACCATCTGCGGGCTTACGCAGCGGCCAATCCGCGGGTGAGGCTGATCCTGAACGAGGAGAACTTGGGATTCGCCGCCGGCAACAACTGCGGCCTGCGGGCAGCCTCCGGAGACTATCTCATCGTCTTGAACAACGACACCTATGTCACGAGAGGGTGGATGCTTGACTTGGTTCGTCACTTCAGGAGGAGCCCTGACCTCGGGCTATTGGGCCCCGCGACCAACAACATAGGCAATGAGGCCAAGATAGAAATTCACTACACGGACATGGTCGAGATGGCCTCGGCGGCCTATGCCTATACCTCAATGCGTTCCGGCGAGACGCTGGCGGTTGCCGTTGCAGCCTTCTTTTGCGTGGCCATGCCGCGTGCGGTTTACGAGAAGGTCGGCGACCTGGACGAGCGATTTGGCCTCGGGTTCTTTGAGGACGACGACTATTGCCAACGGGTCATGCAGGCTGGGTATCGAATTGCGGTGGCCGAAGACGTGTTCGTGCATCATCATCTGTCGGCTTCGTTCGACCAGCTTGAGCCGGAGCGGAAGCAGGCGCTGTTTGCAGCCAACAAGGCCCTCTACGAAGAGAAGTGGGGCGCCTGGACGCCGCATCGCTATCGGGGCGAGTGACTGCATCCGGTCGCCGCGCTTGGCTGAATGGCTGCTTGCGCACTGAGGAAGCGCGACTCCTCAAATCTCGACCGCCAGGCGTTCTCCTGACGGAAGCGGGCGAGCTCGTCGGTCGAATTGGGGGGCTGCGCGACAACGCGCTTGCGCAGGTCTGGGAAGTCCATGCCGCCGCGTATCAAGTGAACGGCAGGCTCGGCGGTGCGCTGGCGCATCTCGCCAAACGCGGTGGACAGCACGGGCAGGCCGGCGGCGCGGTACTCGTAATACTTGATGGGGTCCACGGCCTCGGTGAGCGAATTGGCGGCGAAGGGAATAAGCCCCGCCGTAAAGCCTAGCAGCTTGTTCGGCACTTCCTGATGGATGCACTCGCCAGCCAAATGCACGTTGTCCGGCAGTGGCGCTGTTGGCGGCGTCACAATCGGTCCGATGATCTCGAAGCGCACGTCCGGCAGGCTTTGCGCCATCTCATTGATGAGAGCCCAGTCGAACCACGGACCGATGGTTCCAACGTAGCCGAACACGGGTGGTGCACCGCTCGCGCCCCTCGCTTGCGGCCATTCGCCGTCTAGCCCATTGCGCAGCAACTCGACTTCAGCAACGCCCAAGCGGTCAAATTTTTGCCGCAACGCACTGGAACTCACCAAGACCGTTTGGACGCGACTGGCGATTCGGCGCTCGACGCTGCGGCTCAAGGCACGCGAAAGACCGGAGTAGAACTCAGGAAAGTCGTCCATCGCATCATAGACGCTGACGTTGGGGGAGGCCGTGCGCAGCAAGTGCAGCGCCAGCAGGCTGGGACGGCCGATCAGCAGCAGCCAGCGTCTTCCCTCCACAAACGAACGGACCCGCTTGAGCGTTCCTCGCCAGACCACCCGACCGGCGCCGGATGCGGCCAGCAGCGGGTCGGCGACCCAATGGGGGGGCGACAGAACCTCAACTTGGCCGTCGGCATGCTGGTGCGCTTGCGGCCGCGGCCGCTTGAAATCGGAGACGCGCGGCAGGCGGCCTGGGTAGGGATTAATCCACAGCGTTCGGCTGTTGGCGCATTCGTTGAACCAAGCAACCATCTGGTGGGGACGTTGGGCAAAGCTTGAGTAAGGCACGGGAGCAACGCACACCAACCTCACTGAAGTTCCTCCATGCGATCGAGAACGTTCACAATGCGAACGGCGGCTTGACCGTCTCCGTAGGGCGAAGCGCCCTTGGCCATTCTCCTGTACTCCCGCTCATCGTCGAGCAGCGCCGAGACCCGGGCAACGATTGTTGGCGCCTCGGTGCCGACCAGTTCAACAACGCCCTCGGCCACCGCTTCAGGCCGCTCGGTTTCGTTGCGCAGCACCAACACCGGCTTGGCAAGCGCCGGCGCCTCCTCCTGGACTCCGCCTGAGTCGGACAGCAGCAGGTAGGCGCGTTTCATCGCGGTGACGAAGGCGCCGTAGTCGAGCGGTTCGCACAGCGTCACCTGCGGCAGCGCACTAAGCTCCCGATTGACAACACGACCGACATTGGGATTCGGATGCACTGGGAAGAGGAAGCGCACCTGCGGATACTTGCGCGCCAATTCGCCAATCGCTTTGCAGATGGAGATCATCGGCGCCCCAAAGTTCTCCCGACGATGGGCGGTTACCAGAATCATTCGCTGGTCGGGTCGCATGTCGAACGGCTGGCCATGGTCCTGCCTGGCAACGATTTGCAGCGCATCGATCACCGTGTTGCCGGTAACGTGAATGCGGCTTGCGTTCACCCCTTCCCGCAGCAGGTTCCGACGCGCCGTCTCGGTTGGAGCGAAGTTGACGGTCGCCAGGTGCCCCGCCACAAGCCGATTCATTTCCTCGGGCCAAGGGTAGTGAAGATCGTGCGTTCTTAAGCCTGCCTCAACGTGGCCGAACGGGATTTTTCGGTAGAAGCAGGCCAGGGCGGCCACCATCACGGTAGTGGTGTCTCCTTGGGCGAGGACCATGGCCGGTTGCCGTTCCGCAAGGCAGTCGTCAATTCCGGTCAGGAGGCGTGCGGTAAGCGCGGCCAGAGGCTGGTTGGGGCGCATGGCGTTCAGATCCACATCCGGCGCGATGTCGAATAGCCGCAGCACTTGATCCAGCATTTCCCGGTGCTGCGCCGTGGCCATAACCTCGACGTCCCAGCGCACGGAACGACGCAGGGCCATGACGACCGGAGCCATCTTGATGGCTTCCGGCCGGGTGCCGATTATGCAGAGGACTTTTCGTGAAAGGCTTTTCACAGGGGAAACGTCTGGTCGAGCAGCGAAACTTCCGGGCGCCGCTCGTGTTTTCCTGACCTGAGCATACGCGCCCCCAAGAGCCGATTATAGCTTTAGATTCTCGCTCTGTAGGGCGGTTCCAGCGTCAGGGCGCCCTTACGGCTAAGCGTTCACTGACCAAAAAGAGAATGGCTGGAAAGCGACGCAATCGGTGGGGGACTGGCCGACTTTAACGTATCATTGCCGCAATTGGCTCAGTAGCGGCCAGCACGGAGCCGACGTTGATTCTTGTCGAACCGGAAGTCAATCGCCCAGCGCCATTCTACGATGTCGCGATTTACGGCGGCGGCGCGGCCGGCATTTCCTTGGCGCGGGCTTTGTTGGGCCGAGGGCTGCGCGTTGGGTTGTTCGAGGCGGGCGGGCTGGAGCCTTCTCCCCTCGCGCCGGACCATCCCTACCACGGCCAAAGCTTGGGCCTGCCCTATGCGGTGGCTGGCACCCGCCTGCGCTACTTAGGTGGCACCACCAACCATTGGGGGGGCTGGTGCCGACCCCTCGATCCCTGCGACTTTGCAGAGCGGGAGCATGTTCCGCTGAGCGGCTGGCCGATTTCCCGCCCCGATCTCGAACCCTACTACGAAGCGGCGCTGGACGTGTGTGAAGTGTCCACCGCCCATCTCGGCATGGATGCCTTCGACCACGATTTTGGCTACGACGGGTTCCTGCATCGCGCCATCCCGGAAATGCGCGTGAAGAACTTCCTCTTCAGCACCCCCACTCGGTTTGGAATTCGCTATCGACAGGATCTGCAGGATGCCGAAGACTTGGAGTGCTTCCTGAACGCCACCTTGGTTCGGCTGCAGCCGACCGGAGGTGCGATCGACAAGTCCGTGATCAAGACCTCAAGCGGAAAGTCGGTGGAGGTTGCCGCCGACTGCCATGTGCTGGCGATGGGTGCGATCGAAAACGCCCGTGCGCTGCTCAATTCGAAGGTCGCCAACGGCAGCGACTTCGTCGGACGGTGCTTTTCCGACCATCTTGGGTTCACTATCGGCACGGCACTGCTGGACTTTAGCAATCGTTACTTCACCCACTCCGTCAGGGAGGGCGAGCATCAGCTTCGTGTGCTGCCTCACTTGTGCCTGTCCGAGGACTTGCTCAGGGAGCATCGGCTATGCAATTTGGGTTTGGTGATCAACCGACGCGGGCAGTTGTCGCTCGATGCCTTGGGACTGGGCGTGAAGGGCCAATTTGATCGCTTCTCCGGCGGCTACAAGCATGAGTTCAGGATGTTGGTTCGGGTGGAGAACACCCCCAATCCTGAGAGCAGGGTCACCTTGGTCGATGAATTGGATCCCAACGGCGTGCCTCGCGTTGCGCTCGACTGGAAGCCCAACGCCTTTGACTATGATTGCGTTGACCGGCTCGCCGAGCTGCTACCTCCCCTCTTGGCGAGTGCCGAAGGCAGGCTTAGAGTCCGCAGAATAGAGGACGGCGCGCGTCGATCAGGCTCCTATCAGGCGCATCACCTCGGCACAACCCGAATGAGTGCCGATCCGAGTTTCGGGGTGGTCAACGCCAATCTGCAAGCCCACGAGGTGTCGAACCTCTTCGTTCTCGGCTCCTCGGTGTTCCCCACCTTTGGCTTCGCCAACCCCACCCTGACCATTGTTGCGCTCAGCCTCAGGTTGGCGGAGCACTTGGCGGGCATGAGCGGCAAGGTCAATGGCTAGCTTAAGTCGGCGTGACTTTGCTCTGGTGGCGGGGGGCGCCGCTTCGGCGATGGCTGGTTTCGGGGTTTGCCGGGCGGTCACCTCTTGCAGTGCCCCGGTTGCTCCCGGCTTTGCGCTCAGCCAGTTTCTGTCGTCAGGCACCTTTTCGCTGGAACTCGGGCAACGCTACCTTGACTATCAGGGTTTGGAAGGGGAAAAGGCTTATCAAATGCTGACCGAGAGGATAACCGCAGCGATTCCGAATGGGGACTTCCCAACTGGGGTCGCGGAACAGGTGGCGCTGGATTTTGAGCGCGGCAATCTGTGCGACGTTGATGGCTGGCAACTCTCCGTGACCGAGTGCCACATGGCAGGACTGACGTACCTCTTCAAGCAGCGAGGGGGCTATGTCGCTGAGACGCATGCAGGCTCCCAGAGCCCGCTTGAGCACTTCCCGAACTGGCATATTGCGGAGTTTGGGCGCTGGGGGCCTCAGTCCGGTTTGGTCGATGAGCCCTTTAACGTGCAGGCTGATGGCCAGTCGGCGCTTTGGTTCCATGTTGCTGAGATCGAACGCCAACCCTACCGCATGCACATCGGCCCCTACGTGGCGCGGACAGTCATCAATCCAGAGACCAAGCTGATCAGTGCCAGCATTTCGGCCGAGGAAGCCAGGCAACTCGTGTCCGCAGCCGGAGAAGTGCCCATCCATCTGCTGGACCCAGCGAGGGGCAAGCAGCTTGTAGGGCACTTTGAAGTGCGGCCCAAGCCATGAGAGCGCCAGTGACAACGCCCTTCCCGATGATTTCATCCGAGCGCGCCCCTTCGTCAGGGCACTTGGAGCGTTCGTGATGACGTTTCTTGGGAGGCCCGCGAAAGTGGGCGTTGTCATACCAAGCCACCGGGTCCGCCGGCATGTTTTGGACGTCCTCAGCCAGATCGGCTCGGACGTGCAGGCAATCTATGTGGTTGATGACTGCTGTCCCGATGCTTCCGGCAAATGGGTCCAGGAGCGCTGTGGGGATCCTCGGGTGACGGTCCTGCGCCACTCCGAAAACCAAGGCGTGGGCGGTGCGGTAATGACCGGCTACCAAGCTGCGCTTGCCGATGGCATGGATGTCTTGGTGAAGGTGGACGGGGACGGGCAAATGGACCCTCGGCTGATCCCGAACTTCATCGCCCCCATTGTCGTCGGCGAGGCGGACTACACTAAGGGCAACCGCTTCTATGACCTTGAGGCAGTTCGAGCAATGCCCAAAGCGCGGCTTCTGGGCAACGCAGTTCTTTCCTTCATGTCAAAGCTTTCCTCGGGGTACTGGGACCTCTTCGACCCTGCCAATGGCTACACCGCCATACACGCCGATGTGGCCCGACGCCTGCCGTTCGCGAAGCTGAGCAGGGGATACTTCTTTGAGACGGACATGTTGTTTCGGCTCAACACGTTGCGGGCAGTGGTTGTGGACGTGCCCATGCAGGCCAAGTACGAGGATGAGGTCAGCGGCCTGAAGATAGCAAGCATTGTTGGTCCGTTTCTGTTTAAGCACCTGCGCAATTTGGGCAAGAGAATTTTCTACAACTATTATCTTCGCGACCTGTCGCTTGCCTCAATCGAGCTGCCTCTCGGCCTGCTGATGCTGGCCTTTGGAGCGGGTTTTGGGGCATTGGCTTGGTCAGGGTCAGTCCAGTCGGATTTACCATCCCCGCCCGGCACGGTGATGTTGGCGGCGCTGCCGATTCTGGTCGGCATCCAACTGATCTTGGCTTTCGTGGGGTTTGACATCGCTTCCGTGCCCCGGCGTCCCCTGCATCGTCAATTCACGACCGAACCCCCAACCGATGAGCGCAAGCAGGCCGAATAGGTGGGCGAGGTGCGGGGAAACGCTGGACTGATGAGCCTTGTGCGGTACGTCGCCGTGCAAGTGTTCGGCTATGGCGTGGACTTGAGTCTCTTCCTCCTGCTGTTCGGCTTGGCGGGCGTCGGGCCCGTGACCGCCAACGTGGTCGCCAAAGTCGGCGGCGGGCTGTTTGCCTTTCTGTCCCATCGGCACTTCACTTTTGGGGTTTCCGAACAACGCGGCCAGGTTCGCCAGGCACTGCTCTACCTAGTTCTCTGGGCGCTCAACGTTCCGCTGTCCACGGCGCTGCTCGGTCTATTGGTGCTGCTCGAGGCGCCTGCGGTGGTCGCGAAGGTAGCCGCTGACGTGATGTGCGTTGGATTGAACTACTGGATTTCCAAGAACCACATTTTTGTCGGCTCCGCGGAACGCAGCGACCGGCCTTCCGGGCGCTTGTCTCAAGGCCGGTGAGAGATCTCATGAGGCGCTCATCCGCCGCGCGCATCGAATTCCCCATTGTTTGGGCATCCATCCTAGTCGGTGTGTCGGCGGTGGCCTACGGCCTGTGGCGGGCGGGCCTGCCGCAGTCGATGTCCGCCGTTCAGCCCAACTGGGAGGGTGGCTACCTGTACTTCCTGGCCGCGGCCGCCTTGGCGGTTGGCTGGGGTGCGCGGGCGCTGGGCATCCGTCGGTACGCTGCGGCAGCGCTGTTGGGGGTGATGGTCGCCTTCTGGGCCGACGGCATTGGTCCTCTGTTGGCCTGCACGGCCTATCTGCTTGCATCGCTCTCACTGGGTCATGTCGTGCTCGGGAGGCTGTTGCGGTTGAACCGGCCGGGCGCCCTGCATGAAACCCTAGTCGGGGTCGGGCTTTACGGCACTTTGGCAGGCTTTAGCGTTCACTTCGCGGTGAATTTCGCGTGGTTCCATGGGCTTGCGCTTGCCGTGCCCATGCTGCTGGCGCGAGCTCGCCTGAATGACCTCTGGAAAAGGCTTTGCGCCGAGGCATTCCAACGCCATGGCAATGATGAAGGGCTCTTTGACGGTTCGCTGCTTTGGGGCGTCGCTCTGCTCTACTTCGCCCATGCCTTTCTGCCGGAACTTGCCCACGACCCCTTGGCGATGCACCTGTTCGTGCCCGGATATGTTGCTGCCAACCACCATTGGAGCTTCGATCCAACGCTCTACTCGTGGACCTTCATGCCCATGCTGGCGGACTGGAGCTATGTGACGGCGTACCTGCTTGGCGGTGAGACTGCGGTTCGCCTGCTCAACGTTGCTTTGGTCTTTGCGCTGGCGTTGCTCGTGAGAGAGCTTGCGATCCTTGTTGGCAGTGACCGAAAGGGTGCGAATTGGGCCGCTCTGATCACCCTCTCCATGCCTTTGACCTATCTGGTGGGCGCTTCCGTTTACGTGGAGGCGTACTGGTCGGCCTATATGCTATTGGGTGTTATCTGGCTGTTCAGGGCGCTGTTTGAGTCGGACCACCCCCGCCAATGCCTGCTCTTGGCCGGTGGCGCACTCGGTCTGGCCGTTGCCGCCAAGGCGGTGGCGCTCGTTTACCTTCCGGCGTTGGCCGTTACCGTCGCCTTGTGCCGCAAACTTAAGGCGTTGCGGCTTTTCTGGTGGCCTTTGGCGGGGGCGGCGGTCGGCTTTCTGGTGCTTGGAGTCTGGCCCTACGTCCTGGCTTACCTCAGCACCGGCAACCCGGTGTTTCCGTTTTTCAACGGCATTTTTGACTCCCCCTACTTTGATGCGACCAACTTCAACAATTCGCTCTTCAACGCGGAGTTGGCGTGGAATCTGCCGTACTTGCTGGTGTTTTCCGGGGAGGCGTTTGGCGTGGGGCCGGTCGGAGGTGCGGGCTTTCAGTGGCTGTCCCTGTCGGTGGCGGCCTTGGCAGTGACGGCAGCGCATGCGGCGTGCGGTCGCTGGCGGGCGGCATTGGCGCTGTTGGCGGCCGTGCTGGCCGTTTTTGGGGTGTTCTATTTTCAGACCTTTCTAAGGTACGTGTTCCCGGCTTTTCTAATGATCAATGCAGTGATCGGTTTGGTCGTCTCCGCCAGTGCGGAACGGGGTCGCCGTCTTGGACAGGCCATGGTTGCGGTGGCGGCGCTGACGATGGCGCTCAATTTGCTGTTTCTTGGTTCGGCAAGTGCCAAGTATCAAGACGTTCCGGTCCTCGATCTATTTCGATCGGTCGGCGCAGATGAGTTGGTGATCGCCCGAGCGCCGGTGAGGAAGGCTGTCAAGTTGGTTAATGCGGTCAACGAAAATCGCTTCCCAGTGGTTTTTTTGGCGCCGCCGTATGCAGCAGGGCTTGAGTCCAACGCCCTGCTTTCAAACTGGCACAACAGGACGTTCGCGAGGCGGATTGCCGGTGCGGAGACTTCGGAAGCCTTTTTTGATGCGCTGAGGGCTTATCGGGCGAAGTACGTGATATTTGACTCGAAGCATGGGCGCCACAGGGAGCGGCTGGAGGGGTTTTTGGCGCTCGGGGGGACGTTGATCGGCGAATTTGGATCGGTCGAGGTCTATCGGCTGGACAATGGGCTCCTGTATCGGGAGGAGCGCCTGAAATCCCCGAATTCTTTTATCGAACCGCCTTGGTCGATTGCTTCCGGCGTCAGGCAGCAGGAGGCCGGGCCGGTCTTTGTGTCAGTCGGAGCGCCGGTCACCCAATCGGTTGATGTTGAGCCAGGCGCGTTCTACATGAATGAACTTGAGGCCAGATGCGCGCCGAAGCCCGGATTTGGTCGTTTGCAGGTGAATTGGATTGATGCCGACGGAAGCGCGGTTGGGAATGACATCAAGGTGTTTCGGTGCCACGCCCGCTGGTCCCTGAGCAGCCAAGAGATTCAGGCTCCCGAAGGTGCGCGCAAGGCCGTGGTGTATGGCACGGGGCACGGCGGCACGACCGTTGAGTTGGCGCGGCTGTCCTTTCGGTCCACCGGTTCGTGAGGTTCAGCCGATCATCGCCACGACTCGCGCGGCGCAGCACGCACTCACTCAGTAGGGGTGAGCGCCGTGACATTTGCGCTCGCTGGGCCAGCCCCGTTCTTGCTTGATGTGCTTCGTTCGGATGCCAAGCCATTGATCATTGCCGAGGATACCGATGCGTGCGTTGCGTCGGACAAACGGTTGTCGCCCCCATGAACCTCCGTGACCTCAAGTATCTAGTGGCCCTCGCCGAGCATCGGCATTTCGGCCGCGCCGCCGACGCCTGCTTCGTCAGCCAGCCAACGCTCTCCACACAGTTGAAGAAGCTCGAGGAAACCTTGGGCGTGACGCTCATCGAGCGCAATCGGCGGCGGGTGATCCTCACTCCGGTGGGTGAGTCCATCGTGGCGCAGGCGGATGCCGTGCTCAGTAACGTCGATCAGTTGCTGCGGCTTGCCGATGAGCATCGCGACCCCTTGGGCGGCGACTTTCGCTTGGGCCTCATCCCGACCTTGGCGCCTTACCTGCTCCCCTTGGCGCTCGCTCCGGTGCGCCGGGCGTTGCCTAAGCTGAGAATGCGGATCACCGAGGGACAGACGGCCAGGATCACCCGGATGCTGCAGGCCGGGGCGCTTGATGCGGTCGTCCTGGCGCTGCCATTGCCGGAGGAGGACTTGGTGCAGACCCCGATCTTCGACGAGCCGTTCCACTTTGCCGTCTCCGTTCACCATCCCAAGGCATCCCGGGCAGCCATCGACGAGGCGGAACTTGAGCAGGAGGAGGTGCTGCTGCTGGAGGACGGCCACTGCCTGCGCGATCAGGCCCTGGCGATTTGCAAGTCCCGCAACGCGGTGGAGAACACCGACTTCCGCGCCACCAGCCTCGAAACCCTGCGCCAGATGGTAGCCGCCGAAGTGGGCGTCACGCTGATGCCGGAACTGGCCGTCAAGGACGCCGCTGCCGGTGTCCGCTACATTCCCTTCAGCGGCGCGAATCCGCCCCATCGGACCATTGGCGTGTGCTGGCGGAGCAGCGCGACCCGCACGCCGCTGCTCAAGGAGCTGACCGAGATTCTCAGTCGGGCAGTGGCCGGTTGTCTTGATCGCGGGGCAAGGCTGACAAACCAGTCGGCTTCGGCGCCCGGCGCCCGGGGCGGGCCCGGGGCCTCGTCCGGTTAGCCCAAGTCGTTGAGCAGCGAGCCGCGAATCGCGCCGCCCACTTCCGCCTCGCAAGTCATGGCCGGATGGCTGATGCCGAAGCGCAGGCGCGCATCCTGGCGCAGGGCATCCACCTGGGCGGCGCTGAGTTCGAAGCGCAGGAAGTGGACGGCGGCGGTCTTGTCCTCGTTGGAGCGATCAAGGTCCTCGTTGGCGATGGCGACGATCCGGTCCCCGTCCCCCACTTGGGCCCAGACCTGCCGCTCGATGTCCTTGAGCTGCTCAAGCGCCCGGCGCCGTTGCGCCACGTCCGGGTACTCGATCATGAAGGTCGCCTTCCAGTTGCTGCCATCCGGGATTAGGGGGTTGTAGGCCTCGATTTCCGCCTCGATTTCAGCCGGCTCGAAGATGCGCTCCACCCGCAGCATTTCCTGCACTTGGTACTTCATGGTGAGGAAGTCCTCGAAGTACAGCGTGGCGTGGGCGTTCAGGGACACCCTGCGATGGCGCTTGTGCGCAATGACCTGCCGGCGGAACGAGGGACGTTGCACGGCGTAGGCTTCGAGGCCCCAGAGATTGGAGCGTGCAAGCTTGTCCATCCCTGCTCTCAGATGCCGTAGGCGAACCGGGCCATGGAGATGGGATGCTCGGCGGCATCGGCGTCCCGGTCGAGGGCGTGGCCGATCAGGCGCCCAGCCATGGGGCAGTCGGAGCCGAATCGGTCCGGCTTGGCCTGCTTCACCCGGTTGACCACGGGCCGGACGATTTTCATCGCCTTGGCGTAGGTTTCCGCCTTGGCGGCGTAGGTGCCGTCGTGGCCGGAGCACCGTTCGATGGCCGTGACCTCCGTGCCGTCGATGAGGTGCAGGAATTCGCGCGTCTTCAGGCCGATGTTCTGCACCCGTTGATGGCAGGCCACTTGGTAGGCCACCTTGCCGAGCGAATGCCTGAAGTTGGTGCTGAGCAGCCCCGCGCGATGGCGGAGCATCAGGTACTCGAACGGATCGAAGAACGCCTGCTTCACCCGTTGCGCGTCCGCATCGTCGGGGAACATCAGCGGGATCTCCTGCTTGTACATCAGCACGCAGGAGGGGATGACGGCCATCAGGTCGTATCCCTCATCGATGGCGCTCAGGAAGATCGGCAGATTGGCCTCCTTCGCCGCCGCCACCCGCTCCAAGTCCCCGAGTTCCAGCTTTGGCATGCCACAGCAACGGGCGTCCCCCAGGATCTTGGCCGGGACGCCGTTGTGGTTCAGCACGGCGATGAGGTCCTCCACGATCTCGGGACAGTTGTGCTCGCCGTAGCAGGTGGCGTAGATGGCCACCTTGCCCGTCGTGCGATCCGAGTGCTCCGCCGGCAAGCCGCCACCCGCGATGCCCTTCACTCGCCGTTTGAGCGGCTTGGCCGCAAACTTGGGCAGCGGCGCCTCGGCGTGCAGCCCAATGACGGGCTCCGCGGCCTTGCGCAGCTTCGGCGACGTTGCGGCGGCGTTGGCCGCCTGCGCCACGCCGAGCGTTGACAGCACCTTGAACACGGGGTCGGTGCTGGTGATCAGACGGTCGCGCCAGCGGCTCTGGCCGACCTTGAAGCGCTCCGCCTTGGCGCGCAGCATCAGGTGCGGGAAGTCCACGGCCCATTCGTGGGGCGGCAGGTAGGGGCACTTGGTCTGGGCGCAAAGGTCGCAGAGAAAGCACTGCTCCACCACCTTGGCGTAGTCCGCCTTGTCCACGCCGTCCACCTCCAACGTATCCGACTCATCGACCAAATCGAACAGGGTCGGGAAGGCGTCGCACAAGCTCACGCAACGGCGGCAGCCATGGCAGATGTCGAACACCCGCTCGAGTTCGGCGTCCAGGTCCGCTTTGTCGTGGAAGGCGTCGGACCGCCAATCGATCGGGCGGCGCTGCGGCGCTTCAAGGCTGCCTTCGCGAACGGCCATGCTCATGCTCTCGTCGTGGTGGCGTCTTGCGCCTTGGCGGCAGCGCAACGGGGTGCGGCGGCACCCCGGCGCGTTGCCAGGCCGTGGCCGGCTAGGCCATGGCGTCCAAGGCTTTTTGGAAGCGATTGGCGTGGGAGCGCTCGGCTTTCGCCAAGGTCTCGAACCAGTCGGAGATTTCCTCGAAGCCCTCATCCCGGGCGGTCTTCGCCATGCCGGGATACATGTCGGTGTATTCGTGAGTCTCGCCCGCAATGGCCGCCTTGAGGTTGTCGCTGGTGGTGCCGATGGGCAACCCGGTAGCCGGATCGCCGACTGCCTCCATGTACTCCAGGTGGCCGTGGGCATGGCCGGTTTCGCCTTCCGCCGTGGAGCGGAACACCGCGGCGACGTCGTTCTCGCCCTCCACGTCCGCCTTGGCGGCGAAGTACAGGTAGCGCCGGTTGGCCTGGGACTCGCCGGCGAAGGCGTCCTTGAGGTTTTCTAGGGTTTGGCTGTCGTTGAGGTCCATGGGATTGCGTCTCCTTAGAGGTGGTTATGGCAAGTGTCCGCCATTGGTTGCGGAGCTAGACTACACGCGATGGCTTGGGCATTGCCATTCGAAAGTTTGAATCAACCCCATAGTCGCTGTCTATCAAAAACGCCGAAATTGGAAGTTTTCTTATATGATAATCATTATCGTTTGAACGCTTCGTCTTTGGCGCTAGCCATCCGGGCTACAATTGCCGCCTCCCCCCGACGTGGCCGGTTGCCGTGGTTCGACAGGAGTTGAGTCAGCTTGTGCGGCTGGCGTTGCCGATGATTTTGGCCCAGCTCTCGCAGATGGGCATGGGGGTGGCGGACACGGTCATGGCCGGGCGGCTGAGCGCCGCCGACTTGGCCGGGGTTGCCTTGGGCGGCAACCTCTTTTGGCCGGTGATGCTGTTCATCACCGGGGTCATCATGTCGATCACGCCGTCGGTTTCCCAGTTGCATGGCCGGGGCCAGGGCGAACGAGCCGGGGAGGTGGTGCGTCAAGCCCTGTGGATGGCGCTGGTCGGCGGCGCCGCGCTCATCGCGCTGCTGCGCAACGCGGAGCCGATCCTGCGCGGCATCGAAGTTGATCCGCTCGCCATCCCCATCGCCGGCGCCTACCTCCGGGCCCTGTCCTGGGGCGTACTGCCCATGCTGGGCTTTTTCGCCATGCGCTACCTGTGCGACTCGATGTCCTGGACCCTGCCCGCCATGGTGGTGGCGCTGTCCGGGCTGGCGCTGAAGGTGCCGCTCAACGCCCTGTTCATCTATGGCGGCTTCGGCCTGCCGGGCCTCGGCGGCGCTGGCTGCGGCTACGCCAGCGCCATCGTGATGACGAGCCAGATGTTGGCCATGGCGGGCATCGTCGCATTCTCGCGCATGCGCAGCGCTGGGTTGTTTGCCCGCTTCAGTTGGCCGGACTTCGGCGAAATCGGCCGCCTGTTTCGGCTCGGCGCCCCGATCGGCGCCTCCCACTTTCTGGAGATCAGCATGTTCTCGGCGGTCACGCTGCTGATCGGTCGCCTTGGCGTGGATGCGGTGGCGGCCCATCAAATCGCCGGCAACGTCGCTGGCCTCACTTTCATGGTGCCGCTGGCCCTGGGCATGGCGGCGTCGGTGCGAGTGGGCTTCAACGTGGGCCGCGCGGATTGGCCGGCGGCTCGCCGCAGCGGCAACGTCGCGCTGGGCGTCAGCGTTGGCTTCGGCGTGGCTGCGGCAGCGGCCATCTACCTCTGCCGAGATCTGGTGCCGAGCTGGTACACCAAGGATCCAGCCGTATTCGCCCTGGGCGCCAATCTCATGCTGTTCGTGGTAGCGATTCAGATCGTGGATGGCGCCCAAGGCACGGCCATGGGCGCACTGCGCGGCTACAAGGACACCCGCACGCCAATGTTGTTCGCCTGCCTCGCCTATTGGGGCGTGGGGCTGCCCCTGGCCGCTGTGTTGGGGTTTGGATTGATCGGCATGCCTGCTTTGGGGGTCTATGGCTTCTGGAGCGGCACGATCATGAGCCTCACCGTGGCGGCAGCGGCGCTCATCACCCGCTTTCAGTGGCTGTCGCGCCGGCCGCACCGGATTCGCCAACTGGCGTTGGGTTGACCTCCATGCTCTGGGTTTGGCTGACCTTGGGCGCTGCCTTCATGCAGAACGTGCGCTCACTGCTGCAGCGGCAGCTGTCCGCCGCCGAAGCGGGACAACTGACCATTCTCGGCGCCACCTATGTCCGCTTCCTCTACGCTGTGCCCTTCGCTTGGCTGGGCGCTGCGCTGCTGTTTGCCGACCGGCCGTTTGCCGGCCAAGCGATCCCTGATGCCGGCCCGGCGTTCTGGCTCAGCAGCGCTGTTGGCGGCATCGCCCAGATTGGCGCCACGGCGGCCTTGCTGGGCTCCTTCCGGCGGCGCAGCTTCGCCGTGGGCACGGCGTTCTCCAAGACGGAGGCGATGCAGACCGCCGCCTTCGGCTTCGTGCTGCTGGGCGATTCGCTGCCCTGGCTGGCCTTGGCGGGCATCTTGGTCAGCCTGTTTGGGGTGGTCGTCATGACGCTTCAAGGCAATCCCCGCAACGGGGTGCATTGGCAGGGCGGGGTCGGCGTGGGCCTGCTGGCAGGCGCTGGATTCGCGGTGGCCGCAGTCTGCTATCGGGGGGCGGCGCTCAGCCTGTCGGAGGGCGCCTTCCTTAACCGGGCGTTGGCGACCTTGGCGGTTGTCTTGACGGTGCAGACCCTGGCGATGGGTCTTCTACTGCGCCTGCGGGAGCCGGGCACCGTGACTGCCGTGCTGGCCGCTTGGCGTCCAGGCGCTGCGGTGGGCGCGGCGGGCGCCTTGGCCTCGGCTGGCTGGTTCTCCGCCATGACGCTGCAGAACGCAGCACTGGTGCGGGCGCTCGGTCAGGTGGAGCTGATCTTCGCTTTTCTCACCAGCGTTTGGCTCTTCCGGGAGCGCGTTCGGTGGCGCGACGCCATTGGCGCGAGCCTGCTCCTGGCTGGCGTTGCGCTGCTGATTTGAGCGGTTAGACGTCCTCCAGCACCCGCGGCCACTCCAAGCGCAGCCAAGGGGTGAACCGATTGGATTGTTCAGCCAGGCGCCGTGTCAGCTCGGCGGGGGCGACCCAGGCCCAGTCCTCGATTTCCGTGACGTTGATCACGGGTTCGCCTGCGAATTGCGCTTGGAAAACGGAGCAGAGTTCGTGCTCGCTGCCTGCGGCTCCGAAGGCGGCGTGGTACTCGAACTTGTAGATGTAGCGCAGATCGCGCACTTCGGCTGGCGGCAGGCCAAGCTCTTGGTGGAGGCGGCGGCGCACGGCGGTTTCCATGGTCTCGCCGCGCCTGGGATGCGAGCAGCAGCTATTGGACCAGTAGGACGGCCACAGGCGCTTGTCCGCGGCGCGCTTTTGGATCAGAACCTCGCCCCGGTCGTTGAAGACGAAAGCCGAAAAGGCCCGGTGCAGGACGCCCTTGCCGTCGTGGCACGATGACTTGTCGAGAAAGCCGACCGGGGTGTCCTCAGCGTCCACCAGTATCAGGTCCTCCGCTTCGGAGGATACGATCTCGGACTTGGTGGCGTGGGCAGGGCCGGGCATGGTTCACCTTAGGTTGCCGTTCGGAATGTTGACGATTCTAACCTGAAACGACGGGAAGCACATGCGCACCCGCTTTGC
>JAPOTD010000018.1 GCA_026709365.1 Gammaproteobacteria bacterium | reverse complement strand
TATTTACTGTTGGCGATTTGGACGTTTCAATCCGCGCCCCCGCATGGGGGGCGACATCTAGCCTAAACTCAGGTGTGCTATACACGTTTAGTTTCAATCCGCGCCCCCGCATGGGGGGCGACGCTGGCACCCCTCCCCGCGCCCCTCCCCGGACAGGTTTCAATCCGCGCCCCCGCATGGGGGGCGACTCTCGCAAGCAACGCAGTACGGCATGGCCCCCAGTTTCAATCCGCGCCCCCGCATGGGGGGCGACATGATCTTGCCAAGCGGCAACAGGGTTTCCTCCAAGTTTCAATCCGCGCCCCCGCATGGGGGGCGACAGACGTGGGCGAACCGAACCAGCTTTGCCTACCGCGTTTCAATCCGCGCCCCCGCATGGGGGGCGACTATAGCGCTCCTAAAGCCCTGTCTGCGTCGTTCAGGTTTCAATCCGCGCCCCCGCATGGGGGGCGACCCTCAGCAATTTGGCGACCCTCATGGATAACCCGGTTTCAATCCGCGCCCCCGCATGGGGGGCGACGTGTCTGTTGTGTCCTGCGCTACATAGCTATCTGCGTTTCAATCCGCGCCCCCGCATGGGGGGCGACGCCGTGATCGTATCCGTTTGTTAAAGAACGTCAAATTCGCAAGCGAGCGCGAACTTCCCCCCTAATTTTGGAGATTCCGGTAGAACGACTCCTGTTGGCGGTGGATCTCACGAAAAATCAATAGTTTGCTTTCATTGCGAACCCTTCCAATTGATCATGATCGCTTGGGGTTCGCGCAGTACTAGACGAGGAGCGGGCCAGCGGGGTCGTATGATGGCTTCGCGCCGATGTGCTCAATACGGGATCTCCAGTTGGCTCCCAGTCTGTAGAACCTCAGGCTATCCACCTCAGCGTTAATCTCTTCCTTTAGTCGGGTACGCAGCATCGCCCACTGGGCGGGATCGATTTCGCACTCGAAGACGGAATACTGAACTCTCTGCCCGAAGTCCTTGCAAAGGCGAGCGACCCGCCGCAGTCGCCGCCGCCCAGCCGCGTCGCCGGTGGCGACATCGTAGGTGATCAGCATCAGCATCGGAAGCTCCTATCGCCAGAGAAATGGTGGGTAGGCGTCGAGATCTCCGCGCAAATGGCGAGCCAGTAGGTTTGCTTGGACGAAGGGCACGAGGCCGATGGTTGTCCTCTCTTCCAGAAAGGGATGCAGTATTTCATCCTTCTTTCGGTTCTGATATGCCACCAACACTGCTTTGCGCGCAGTTTCACGCATTCTCACGGCACCACTTACTTCTGATTGAAAGTCCTGTTTCTTAAGCTGTCGTCGGTTGATTAGGGAAATCGCCAGTCGATCCGCCACCAACGGACGAAGCTCCTCCATCAGGTCCAGTGCCAAACTTGGGCGTCCCGGACGCTCTCTGTGGAGGTACCCTACAGCCGGATCAAGGCCTACGGTTTCCAAAGCCGATCGGCAATCGTGAACCAGCAATGCGTACAGGAAGGACAGCAACGCATTTGGCGGGTCCAGCGGTGGCCTGCGCGAGCGGCCTGAGAAGGCGAAGGTCGGCTCGTCGTTTCTTACAAGATCGCAAAATGCGCCGAAATAGATGCGTGCCGCCTCTCCCTCGATTCCTCGAATGGCGTCAGCATCGCGGGACTTTGCACTTCGACGGGCCGCGTCGCTGAGGCGGCGCTCAGACGTCTCCAACCGGGTGTTCCATTCAGTTGAACTGCTGGCGCTGTAGTCGCGCAGCGCCCGGCGAACAACAGTGCGCTGGTTCGCTATCTTGCCGGTCACGATATGACTTGCCAGCAGCCCCGTTTGCTCTTGGCTGTCGGCGAAACGGTATTGACCGCGTCGCAGGAGCACGTTGCCGGAAACTGGCCCTTCCACGCGGGCCAGGAAGCGCCCGTTGCGGCTCATGAAACTGATGCAAACGCCCCGTTCCGCGCAGTGGCCCATCAGCGCGGGGGTGGCTCCGAGCGATCCTAGGCAAACGATGCCCCCGAGGATGTGCACTGGCACTCGTGCATGCTCCTTCCCGTCCACCTTAACCACGACGTTTTCGCCGTCTTTGTGCAGCCATGCATCAGGCGTGGTCACGTAGAGCGTGTTGAGGTGTCGGCGCAAAGGGGCTTAGTCCTCCAGTTTCCGTTTTAGCCACTTCGCCACAGTTCCGGCGCCGCTGGATTGGCGGGGTTGGCAGATCTGCATTAGCGAGCAATTGCTGCACTTGCGGTTTTCGTACGTTGCGGGAGGGGTTGCACCACTTCGGATCAGGCTTCGCGCCGCCGTGGTCACGTCTTCCGTCAAAGTGCGCAGGGCCTCATCGAATACCACGACTTTGCGGCGTCTGTTCTGTCCATAGAAAAGGGCGCCCTCCGGCACACAGGTGTCGAGCATTTCCTCTAAGCAGATGGCTTGAGCGCAGAGCTGAACCTCATCTGCCCGGTGCACCTTGGGCTTGCCTCGCTTGTACTCAACGGGATAGGGACGCTTGCCGGAGTGCATTTCGACTAGGTCGGCAAAGCCTACGAGTCCCAATCTCCGCGAACGCAATGGCACGTTTCGGGCGGTAGTAACCTCGCCTCGACGCTCCCGGATGCCAGTGTCCACGCGCTCATGGAGAATTCGGCCCTCAGCTGTGAACTCGTTCTCGGCCCACTGCTGCTCGTTGTGGATGAGTGCGCATTGTCGAGGGCAATAGAGCATATGCTGGAGAGCCGACAAGGAGATTGGCTCATCCTCGACCATGCGAACTTTTCGGGTTTCCAGCGACGGGCTTAGATCCGGTCGATCACTTGGATGCCTAGCGGCAGATCGTTGTTGTCCACATGAACAGCGTAGTCGGAGAAGAAACGCGCTGGCGGCAGGTTGTGCGCTCGAGAATCGCCCGGATCATGTTCCTCGCCTTCGAAAACGCGTTTGACTGCAACGCGCTCGAAGAGCCGGTGAGCAGGGGCATTGCCAATTGCGCTTTGGTGTTTAAACAAGACTAGCCGACGGGCGGACATCTCACCCCTGGCGGCAGACCGATCGTGATCGAACATCTGCTCAAGTGCAGTCCAGAGCAGCTCCGCATCGTCCTCGGAGAAGCCGGTGCCCTTGCTTTTGCCGCCAGCAAGGCTTGCCGACACGAATCCGTGAACCCGGTAGAGTCCATATGGAATGATGTGCTTGCGCCCCATCGTGCGGATATCCCCCTTGGACTCGGCGTCGGCTGAGGTGGTTGCTGCCATCCGGGTGATGGACACCTCCAGAGGAAGCACCGGCTCGATGGAGCGGGCGAAGGCGAATTGCACCGGGCCTCGGACCTGACCACAGTTTGCGCCCTTGGTGGACATGACCGCCCCGAAGGTGCGCACGTCGAAAAAATTACTGCACATCCATCGCGTTAGTTCCCTGGCCTTCGCTTCCTCCTTGGGCAGCTTCTCGCGATCCTTGTCGGATGCATCCGGCACTATGGCGTCCCAAGCCCGCTTTTGCTGGATTTCCAAGATGGCGCGCTCCGTGACGAAAATCTCGTAGCCAGGGGCTTCATCCTTGGTCATGGCCACAAAGTTGCGGACCTTGCGCTTCAGGCAAACATCCGACACCAGCCCTTGGTTGGTTTCCGGGTCAAGGCGGGGGAGGTTCCCGGCGTCCGGGTCGCCGTTGGGGTTGCCGTTGGTGACGTCGAACAGGTAAACAAAGTCATAGCGGTTCTCAAGCGGGTTCATTTTCTTCAGTCCTCCTCTTAGGTGTTGTCGTCAGTTTGAGAAGATTTGTCCGCCATGCGCTTGTAGGCCCTTTGGTGGTGATAGCCAATTGCGAAGCGGCCCTGCTCTTGCAGCCTCAAGCTGCGTGGGAAGGCGGTGTCGAAGCCGCTCAGAATCGAGTCGATCTGTTGGTCGAACCAGTGCGCAAGACCAGCCTTGTCGCCTTTGCGGAGCGAGGCAAGGTGGTTTGCCGAATTGCGCTCAAGCAAGGGAAAAACCGAAGCCGGAGTAGCCGATGCGGCGCCAAAATACCGATCCTTGATGGTGGCGTTGACTCCAGGCAGCGCGGCTCGTTGGAGGTTTTCGTACACGGCAAACAGTCGGCCAAGCCGATACGCTGCGTTGGTGTCGTCTGGATTCAGGCTCATTGAAACGTCCTCCTTTTCATATCCCAAGCGGTGGTCTCGTGCAAGGATAGCCTTGCAGATGGCGACCCGTCTGCCATTAATGTCCTTGTCCGCTCGCATTCGAGCAATGATTGCGGCCAAAAGTGAATGAGGGTAGCGCCCGCCAGTGAGAATGGCGCGGATCAGGGCGCCGCCCATCATCGGGGGTATGTTGTCCGCCCGCCTTTTGCCGGGTGGAGCGGTTTCGATCAGCAATGTCCACAATGCAGGAGCACCCGCCCAAGCAGGGGGCTGAAGCCGCAGATCCTTCCAGTGCTCAGCGATCCTGCTGTAGATCTCGCCGATTCGGTTCTCGTACCAGAAGCGGACCGAAAGTCGCGATGCGTTGGGGGCGAGGCCGAGGACAAAGAACCGTGTGTCCTCTCGCACGTCCGGCTGGACCTCTTCGATGGGACGACCCTCAGAAACCGCTGCAAGTTTGTCCCTGACTTTCGCCCCTTCAGCACTATTCGTTGGGGGAGGATCTGCAAGAATTGAGAAAATGCTTTCGGCAGCCGAAGCAGCAGCATCGCCCAAGCTGGCTTCAGCCCAATAGACGATGGTGGTGTCGCCGATCCTCATGTTGTTTCCATCATTCGGCGTCAGCATGGTATTCAAGGCGGTCGTATAGGCGAACGCCGCCCGCTCGGAGACTGGCGCGTTGTCTCCCTGCTTTCTTCCGAACGACTCGAACGCGTCGAGATTGAAGGAGATGAGCGAAGCCCCAGAAGACTGAGCGCCTCGAACCCCCTTAATCTTGGGATGCAGACGCTTGGCAGGTGCTAGTTCGCCAGTTACGAGACAAAGTGCCTCTGCTCCTCCCTGCGTTGCCAGATGGTCCTGCCAGATTTGCCTGCCAACTATGCGCTCGTGGATATACCCCCGCTCACCATCCAGTCTAAAGACGACGTTGGCATCGAGCATATCCCGGGCGTGGGGCAATCGGGAGAAATGCTGCGGGTCTGGGTGCCAAGTGGAAAGGAACGAGGCCAATGCCCGAAGCCCCTTGTCATCGGTCGCAGCGAGCAAGTTTAGGTGCAGCTGCTTGAAGGCATGATGTTCACCTCGATGCGCGGGCGTAGGCTCGCCAGTTTCCTCGTCACGGATGAGGCCTAGGGAGTAGGCTGTTTTGTCCCACAGGAAGTTCGGCGCGATGTTCACCGAGCGGTTTACTGGTCCCGGCACCAGAATTCGGCTGGGCCGTGGGGACTTGCCCGTCGTGTCCCGGACATCCATTACATCCAAGGCTTCGCCTTCGGGCGAGAGAACGACCGCGTAGGAGACGCCTTGGCTTGAATAGCCGTAGTGGAGCGCCGGGCCGCTCTCCAAGAGCCTGTCGTAGTAGCCCACAAGTGCCTGCAGCACCGTCACCCCCTTACCTCATCGGATTGCGGGTGTGGCACATCTATTACGCCTTCCTTCAAGGCCGCGCGGAAGAACCGCGGTGCCATCGCGTTTGCGTAGTCGATGTCGTGCAGCATCCAGCCCAAGTCCAGATTGCGCTGATCTGGCGGAAGTGTCGACGGAGGTGGCTTGTCGGTTACCAACTCGAAATCCGCGATGAACTCCCTTGTTCCCAGATAAGGGTGGTGGAAACACTGCCCCTTGGAGGCGCGCCGATTGAACATGGAGAGATGTTTCGCTTCGCTGTCGTCGGCTTGGGCAGAATCGGTAAGGGCGAAATGCGCCTCGATGACATACGCCACGTCGCGCAAAAGGGTTGTCGCCCGTTGTTGCCTGTCATCCTCGACCACGGTGTGCAGCCCCCACGCTTTGCCGCTCTTCATGGCCTTTTGCACGTTGGCTGGCGATATCTTGTGGCCGAGCTCATTGCGCCGCAGGTTCTCGAAGCGTATTGGCTTCAGCACATGGACGCGGTCGATGACCCAGCGGATGGCGGGCTTCCAGTGTATTGCCTCCAGAATGCCGCGCGCGGCGGAAGGCGTCATGGCGTCATAGGAGACGCGCTCGACCTTCATCTCGGGACGCGTGAAGCAGGCGTATTCTCCCCACACATGCAGCTTGACGCCGAAAGTCATCCTCTGCCTCCGAAACGGAGCCGCCGTTCTGGCACGGGGAGGCCACCAGTGGTAGAGTGCTTGCGTTTATTGGAACCATAGGCTGGAACTGGGGCGAGAAGGTGAAACTCCGATGTTATGCCCGACGGTGTGGCGATCAGTGGTACGCAATCTGCACCGATCTCGATATCGCCGCTGATGGTGCGTCCTTGGAGGAGGCAAAAGCCTCCTTGGTGACTTGCGTCGAGCTCTATCTGGAGGGTGCGAAGGCATTGTCTGCTGTGGACAGGCATCGTTGGCTGGCGCGAAAGGCACCTTGGCAAGTGCGGGCGCAAATGATCCTGCTGGACGCTCTGCACCGGCTGCGAGGAGGCGAAGAAACGCTTGTGAACTTCGTTCTCGAATCGGATGGGTGGAAGTTGGCTCACGTTTAGCCGGGCCGAAAGAGTTCTTTTGGAAGCTGGGACTGCCGCCTGATTGACGCGAGCGTGGCCTTGTTGATTTCGTCGCTTTTCTTCCCTGCCACCGTAACTCCGCGAATTTGCCCATTCACCAATCCCTCGAATCGCCGATGGCTTCCCTTTTGGCGGTCCAAGCGGAAGCCGTTGTTTTCGAGTATGCGCATGACTTCGCGGACTTTCATGGTCGGGAACAGCCCCTTGGAACCGGCTCATGGCTTTTCTGCGATGGCCCCTGAACCACGTCCCCGGCAGCGCCAGGGACGACCTGTCCAGATCGGAGGGTTTGAGAACAACCTGCATTTTTCAACCCGCGCGTAGGTCGCGACGGATAGGGAGTTTAGACTCAATTCATCTTTCATGCGAGTTGTGCTTAAGTTCTGTCGCACCATATAGACCAAAGTGGGTGTAAGCAACTCCTCCAGCCTAAACCACTAATCCCTCCGCTTGTCGGAAGGTTGGATCATCCCAATTCAAGCCGACATCTTGTTGGTACAGATCCATGCTTTTCAAAACCATGAATTGGTCGCCAAACTTGCCCTTCTCCACCGCTTCGATTGCCCCGGCTTGGAGTAGCGCGCTTCGGGCGCGAGCGGGGATTTGCACGGTATAGGGCTGAAGTTCGCGGGCTATTTGTCCCGGCCGCTCGGCAGACTCAAGGTCTTTCAGCAGACGGTTGGCGACCTCACTTATTCCACTTGCACCAGCATATGGGACTATCACCGGCACCATTGATGTCTCGATCAGCTTGAATTTTTCGGAGATCGTCCTGAACGGGAAGTCCAAGGTGTCTCGTCGTTCTTCGAGCATCCTCAGAATATTCTTGTCGTCGAGCGCTCTCCAAGTCTTAATCCAGTAAACGTCGTTGAAGTAGGCTTCTATGGCCTCCGGTGCTGACGGGTCCCCATGGTTTCGCATTGCGCTGCGGGCAGCGTCAGCCAGTTGGGCGATTTCGGGAGGGGAGCGTCGCCCATTGGCCTCGTCGGGCCTGAACACAAACACGTCGCCTCTTGCCGCCTTTCCCTCCCTGTTGCAACGTCCTGCGGCCTGGATGATGGACTCCAGCCCTGCTTCAGCGCGCCAAACCACAGGAAAGTCGAGGTCCACTCCCGCCTCGACCAAGGATGTGGCGACAAGTCGAACCGGCGCTCCGCCTTGTAGGCTCTCGCGTACCTCAGTTAGCCGCTCTCGGCGGTGCACAGCGCACATGAAGGTCGAGAGGTGGAGTGCCCCGGGTGCGTCCCGGAGCGACTCGTGGAGTTCTCGGGCGTGTCTGCGCGTGTTGACGATGCAAAGGACTTGATGAGTTTTGCGCAGGCTCTCCAAAAGGCTCGAATCAGTGACCTTTTCCTTGCGCTTGAATCGTGTGCGCTTGAGGTCTTGGTGGAGACCTTCCGGGTCGGGTGCCAACTCGCGGAGATTTCTGAACCCGTCGGGGAACTGGCTCGACTCCGCCAACGCGGGCTGGGTGGCCGTGCAAAGCACTGCCGTCGTCCGCCAATTGCGGGTGAGTTCGTCGAGCGCGGCCACGCAGGGGCGTAGATACTTGAGTGGAAGGGTCTGGGCCTCGTCGAGGATGACGACGCTGTTGGCGATGTTGTGCAGCTTGCGGCAGCGGGAAGGCCGATTGGAAAAAAGACTCTCGAAGAACTGGACCGCAGTGGTTACGATGATTGGGGCATCCCAGTTCTGAGTGGCCGACCTCAGCTTGTCCAGGCCCTCTCGGCTGGAGACTCGCTCTTCGTCGAAACTGCTGTGATGCTCAACCACAAAATCAGCCTCGTAGCTTGATCCGTGGCCGAGCGCCTTGCGGAAAACCGTTGCGGTCTGCTCGATGATGCTGGTGTACGGGATCACATAGATGATGCGGGAGAGGTCATGGTGCTTGGCATGATCGAGCGCAAACGCCAGTGAGGAAAGCGTCTTTCCACCCCCTGTGGGCACGGTAAGAGTGAACACCCCGGGCTGATCTGCCGCCTGACCCCGCACATGGTTGAGAACCCTAGTGCGAATTGTGTTTACGGGCGTCTCTTCGGCATTTTGCGTGAGGGCTTGGAGGTGTTGGCCAAGCCGTTTGCGGAGTTCGCTGATTGGGGGATGGCCTCCCCTCAAGGTCGCCTTGCCGCGCAATTGGTCATAGTAGGCTTCGGTGTCGAGGTGGTCGGCATCGACTAGCGCGGAAAACAACATTCGGATAAACAATGCGCACGAGAAGCCGGCAGCGTTGCGGCTGCGAGGAGTGATCTGTGGCGTGGAGAGTTCATTCAGGAGGTTGATCTCATTCTCCCAGATGGGGTCAGGTTTGGGGACTTCCTTGGCTAAGCGCTGTTTCAACGAACCACCTTTCTCGCCGGCCCCGTCAGCAAGTCCGGCGTGGTGACCTGCAATGCAGAACGCGAGCATCTTGCCTATCAGGGGGCCATATTGGCACATAGCGACTTTGGCTCCGGCCGTGGAGTGGTCCACCGAGCGGGGGTCGCCGTCAAGGCGGGCTTGAAACTCTTGGGTGTACTTGCCGAGATCGTGCAGCAGGCCGGCGGCCCGCCCGAAGTCGCTGCAGCCCACCGACTTCAGGAACTTGGCGGCTTTGTCTCCCGTGCCATTTAGATGATCGGCAAGCGTGTGCCAGTCGTCACGAGACGGTGAGTCGCCTGTATGGGCGAAATAGCCACTTTCAGGCATGCACTGTATCCAACTGTCAAATCTATATTTGTATTAAAACACAGTATTTCTGGTGGCCGTCAAGATTGGTTTCCAGCGAGGGCTTCACGACAAGAAATACTTCAAGCCTAAACCCGGTCGCTTTAGGCTCGGCTGCGAGAAGGATAGCGGGCGATCATCGACGATGTTGGCCAACGCCTCAGTGTATATTCGAAGAGCATGCCAGAATTCTTGTTCTTAGCTCCTTTCGGCTCAACAGCCCCGCCCGCCGTTCTTGTCATTCACTTCGACGTCGTGATCAGACCCGGATGCGAGTGGTGGATCCAGCACAACTTCCCTTCCATCCGGAAACAGCTCCACCACCGCGCCATCTGGACGGCCCACTATGGCGCTTAGCCCCAATTGCAGGCGCCGGGATGCTGGGCTAACTCCCTGCGTTCGGGCTTTGGCCTCGTCATAGATATCCATCGGGTGCGTCTTTCTATGGGATTGGCTCAATCATGGGCAAGGAACAATTGGTTAACTGCTTTCCTCGATTGGTTCAGGCGGCGCGCCTTTCCCGCCTGACCCGGGCGATGTCCTGCTGCGCTTGGAGCGTGAGCCAAAAGCTCGCATCCGACCAACCCATCTCCTCCAACGTGACGGCCAGCTCAGCGCCAATTCGGCGCTGTCCCGCCAGCACTCGATTGAGGGTCGCCCGCGACACGCTTAGGCGGCGAGCCGTCTCGGCCACGGTGATCCCGTGCCCGTCGATCCAGTCGCGCAGCACTTCCCCCGGATGGGCCAAATCGGCCAAGGCAGCTAGGTCCACGCTCTCGTTCTCGCTCATGCTCATCTCCTCAATGGTAGTCGATCAGATCCACGTCCACCGCCTCACCGTTTTCGAAGCGGAAGGTGACCCGCCAGTTTCGGTTCACTCTAACGCTCCAGTACCCTTCCAATTCGCCCCTTAGCGGATGTACCCGCCAGCCGGGGTTGTCTAGCTGGCTTGGACTCGACGCGGCAGCCAGTGACCGTAGGATCCGCTTCAGCTTGCCTGTCATCGCAGCGTCAATGCCTTGGGCGCTGCCGTGCTCCACGAATCGCCACAGTCCTTTGTGCTTGATCCTCATGCCCTCAATTTCTCAATTTCAGAGTCATGTGGCAACGGATTGGAGGCACTTTCCAGAAAAAGTAGCGGCGTAGAGCCAACGGTGCGCCGCGCCTTGGCGACGTCATCGCGAGGATCTCCGCGCCGTAGTGCCCTCACTCAGCCGCGCATCCTTGGCCCGCCACAAGGCCTCCACGAACGCCCCAACCTTGGCCCGCTGCACGGCAGAGTCAGGATCGCGCAGCTCGCCGCTTAAGCGGTGCGCTGCCACGAGCATCCGGGCCCGGGGGCACTTCCCTTGCAGGAATTCCCAGAAGCCCGGCGGCTCTCCGGGATAGTGAATGGTCACATCGACCAGTGTGTCGAGCTCCTCCGCAAGGCCAGCAATGACAGCGCTCAAGCCCCCGATCTTAGGGTTCAGCAGGTGTTGGAAGCGGCTGTTTCGGGCGTCCCGCTTGGCGGGCGTGAAGCGGGTGCCCTCTAGGAAGCTGAGCACGGCGGTGGGGTGATTGCGGAACACGGCGCAGGCGGCGGTGATGGCGTCCCGGTCCTTGCCCGCGTCCGCGTGGCTGTCGCCGGCCCCGGTTTGGCGGGCGCGCCGGACGTAGGGAAAGCCGAGCAGCTTCATCGCCAGGCCCAGCAGCGGCAGCCAGATCAGTTCGCGCTTGGTGAAGAACTTCAGCGGCGGCAGCGCCGGGCGCAGCACCGACTGCAACATAATGATGTCGGTCCAGGTCTGATGGTTGCTCACCACCATGTACCAGCGGTCGCGGCGCAGCGGCTCGGATGGCCACTCCACCTCGATTTCGATCAGCCTCAATACCTTGATGAGCAGGTTGTTGGCGCTCGCCCACAGGTCGATGGTGAGGTCCATGCGCCGGGTCAGGGCGCTGCGCCAAGCGCCGGTGAGCGGCAGCCGCAGCAAGGTCATCAGGTAGAGCAAGGCACACGCCGTCGCCGTGTTGAGGGCGATGAACGCCACAGACAGGAAGCCCTTGAGCCAAGCCATTGGGCACTCTTAGCACACGGGGATTGATGGTGCCAGCGAACCTTGGCCTCAAGGCCAAGGTTCGGATGGAGTTTCGCGCTAACCTAACAAGGTTCCAAGGCGTTCCACCCAGTTCCATAAACCATTGAAAAAGCTGAACCAAAGCGCTTGACCTGTCCATGCCGATCCGCCCCACTCCGCCCAGTGCCCAAACTTATGTTGTAACTGATGGAGTAACGCAATGCCCAAGGCGCAAGTCCTCACCGACGCCAAGATCAGGAGCATCAAGGCCAAGGGACGCTACGGCGACGCCCTGTGCCCCACCCTGCACCTGTTCGCGCAGGAAAACGCCAGGGGCGGCATCCGGCTGTCCTGGGTGCAGCGGCTGGTCGTGAGGGGCCGGCGCAAGGAGATCGGCCTTGGCGGCTACCCGCTCGTCTCGCTCAGGCAGGCCCGCAAGGCGGCGACCCGGAACCGCCGGAAGGCGCGCGGCGGCGGGAACCCGCTCAAGCGGAGGCGGGCGGCGCGCCGGGCGACGTTCCGCGAGGCGGCGCAGGCCGTGATCGCGATGCGCAGCGCCGACGGCTCGTGGAAGGAGCCCGGGAAGATGGCGGGGGTTTGGGACCGCAGCTTCCGGCTCCACGCCTACCCCGCCATCGCCGAGGCGCCGGTGGACGACATCACCCAGTCCGACCTGATCGCCATCCTCAAGCCGCTGGCCGAGGGGAAGCCGGCAACGGCCGCCCACCTGCGCAAGCGCATCTGCGCCGTGCTGTCGTGGGCGCAGGCGCACGGGCACCGCGCCGACAACCCGTGCGACGCGCTGGAGGCCGCCCTGCCGTCCGCCAAGGGCAGGAGGCGGCACCGGAAGGCCATTGCCCATGCCGACGTTGCCGAGGCCCTGGGGGCGCTGCGCGCGGGCCCTGC
Source organism: Gammaproteobacteria bacterium (assembly GCA_026709365.1). Classification (GTDB taxonomy): domain Bacteria; phylum Pseudomonadota; class Gammaproteobacteria; order Pseudomonadales; family Azotimanducaceae; genus Azophilus. Next base: position 7,805 of record JAPOTD010000018.1, on the reverse strand, counting down.
CGGCGGCGGCGTGAGGGCATGCCTCAAGTTCATCGCCGCCACGGCCTGCCGGTCGCAGGAGGCCGCGCGGGCCACTTGGGCCGAGATCGACATGGAATCCAGGACGTGGACCATCCCCGGCGAGCGGATGAAGCTCGGCGTTGAGCATGCGGTGCCGCTCAACGACCTCGCCGTTGAGGCGCTGCGCGAGGCGCGGGGCGGCGGCGGCTTGGTGTTCGCCGGCGAGCGGAGCGGCAGGGCCATCGGCTGGATGCCGCTGCTGAGGGCTTGGAAGCTGGCCGCCGGCGACGACTCCCAGACCGTCCACGGGCTGCGCAGCGCGTTCAGGAACTGGTGCGGCGACACCGGCGTTGCCCGCGAGGTGGCGGAGGCGGCGCTGACGCACTCGGTGCCGGGGATTGAGGGCGCGTACCTGCGCACGCGGATGGTGGAGCGGCGGCGCCCGGTCATGGCCGACTGGGCGGCCTACCTGACGGGCGGCGGCGATGGGTGATCCGGAATGGCCGATGCGGCTCAGGATCGCCCGGGGGCCGGACGGGTTTGACGAAGCCGACTCCGCGGCGTGGCGCGGGACCGGCATCCCCGACCTGCTTGAGTGGTGGTCAAGGCGCCTGCGGCCCGTGCCCGTCGCGCGCAGCGAGCAGCTCGGCGCCGACACGCTGCCGCATGCCGACGACCACGGCAAGCGCGGCGGCAAGCGCGGCTTCCGCCACTTGCGCGGCGTGAGGGGGGGAAACCTTCGAGGACGCCCGGACGCTGGCCGCCCTGCACGGATCGCTGGTCCTCGGCAGCCCCCCGCTGGCCGAGGCGCTGGACGGCATCCTGGACGCGGCAAGGCGGCATCCCGAAAGCGAGCCGCTTCACAACGCGCTGAAGGGCTGCCTGGTGACGGCGATGGAGCGCGGGCACGCGCTGCCCCGGGAATACGGGCAATGGCTTGGCGGCGTCCTGGCCGATCCGCCCTCGTTCAGCCAGTACCGGAGGAACGCGGCGCAGCGCGACGGCGCGCTGAGGCTTGAGATCGCAGTCAGGTCGCACCTTGCCGAAAATCCCGGCGCGAAGCTGGACGAAGCCTTTGACCGGGTTGCCGCAACCCACCACAAGTCCCATGCAACGGTCCGCAAGCGGTATGCCGAGTCGGGCAAGCCGCGCGGGTCGCTGAAGGACAGGGCATCGAACCCACCACCTTAGGCCCCGGCTAGGATGGGTGTTGCGCAGCGCCTTCCGTCGCGGCACTTTGGGCATCCACGCGCGCGCAACGGGATGCCTGCGGAATGGAAAGGCTGCTCAACCGGGAACAGGTGTCCGAGATCGTGGGGCTCAAGCGGTCCTGCATCTACCAGAAGATCCGGGAAGGGAGCTTCCCGAAGCCCCTGCGCGTCGGCAAGTCCGCCGTCCGGTGGCGCGAGAGCTCCATCCGGGATTGGATTGATTCGCTGGAGGCGGAGGGCTGAGCCACGGGCGCCACCGACCACGATCCGCCGCGCCCGTCGCCTCGACCAATGAGCGGATTGTCGTCGCTCAGACGGGGACGGCTGCTTCGATGCGTACGGACTGCGCCTGATGGTCGAGGCGGGAGTTGATCCATGACGTGATGGAGGTGAGGGCGCCGGGAGGAAGGAGTTCTAATCTGTTGCTTTAACTGCGATTTGGAGACTTGGTGCCACTGTCCCAGCCGTCTGGATCATTCCGTGTTTCCCAAAATTTCGTCGAATCGCTCAAGAAGCCCTTCGCAGTCGCGCACCCACCGCTGGATGGAGCCGACTTTCTCTTGTGACAGCTTCAATCTCCCCGCCAATTCCGCAAGATACTTTTCCTCCTCCGGGGAGAACAAGCCGTCCGCCAGCGCCAGCATGTAGGCATCGCGATAAACCAAGATGCGCGTAGCCCATGGCAGGTCCGACAAATCCCGCGGAAGCTCCGGCAGATCATCCAGGTCGATGCCAAGCCGACACGCATGCTGATCGAGCATTTCCTGCTCGTCGGGATGTAGTCCATCGGAATGCGCGACCCTAGACAAGGCCGCCAAATACAACTCTGGAGAGAATCCCTCAAGAGTCCTGTGCAGAAGGTCCATCGCTACTCCTCCATGAATCCGTCCAAATCGGCTTTGGAACGCAAAATCTGATGATCCGGCACTTGGATAGCCGCCGCCATCTGAACGCTTGCCGCCAACCTCAGTTCGGTGTTTATGGTCTCATCAAAGGCCAAGCTCGCCAAATCCGACAGCTGCCCGAAGTAGGCGTTGAGTTCATCCATAACGGCGCGAAGGGCGTCGTCCAGCTTTTCGACAGCCTCCGCCTGATAGGCTTCGAGACGCTTGATCAGCTCCGACTCAGCCTTCCCAAGGCCATCCCTTAGTGCTGATGCGACAATCCTTCCCGCAATGCTCCCGATGAAGGCGCCAAGCATCGGAATCGGAACAAGCGTCTGCCCGGCTGCCGCGGACAGGCCGACGATCGCGGCTTCGGAGGCGACCATGAGCGAGCAATCGACAAATTGGTCATCGTCTATCTCGCCGGATTCGCGCAGCGCAACAAGGGTGCCGATCCCCATCAGGCCGCTCACCAAGGCCCCTGCAAACGGCGCCGCCAAATCGGTGTAGTTTGTCGCCAGGTACAGCGAGGCGCCCGACACGGCGCCGACCCCCGCGCCCTTGGCCGTGTCCAGCCCGATGCCCTTCCAATCCTCGTGGGAAAACTCACCCCGAAAGGGGTTCTTTCCATCTCGGTACTTGATCCAGAGGGTCTGTGCGAAGCTCACGCCACCGCCTGCCGCAGCCCCGAGGGCTGCGGCAGTCGCCGCTCCCGAGAGGCTGGGGCCGTGCTCTTTGCGCGCTTGATCCTTAAGTTCCTTGTTCCTGTCGGCGAGGCTGCTCTCACGATCCTTGATTGTCTCGTGGATGCGATCCGGCTGGACTTCGTCATAGGTTAGTTCGCTGGGTTCAACGAGATCATCAAGCGGCCGGCCGGTGGTTTGTTCGAGTTTCTCGACGACCCCCTTGATATGGTCGATGCTCCGACTGGAGGATCCAGACTCCAAGGCCTGCTTAAGCTCCCCGTATTGGTCCTTGGGGATGTGGTACCGCCCGCCGCTCGACACAAAGCCTTCGTTTCTCTCAGCGTGCGACTTGACGGCCTTTAGGGCGTCACTCAGTTTGCTGTAGAACTTGCTCTGCATGATCCGGCCACCATCCTGGTAGTCCACCGGACCAGTTCTAGGCACGCCGTCGATGCTGGCGCTCGGCGGTCGCTGATTCAGCAGATCTTTGGCCCGACGGATTGCCACATGGACGTGTTCCGCAATTTCGCCGTGCTTGGTATCCGCATTGCCGAGGATGTTCTCGGGCGAACTGACGAAGTCCCGTACCTTCAGCATCACCCCAAAAGCCTTGGCAAGTGCTTGGTCTTGTCTCGCCAAGGCATCCGCAAACGCTTCTCCTCGAAGGGCCGCGTCATGCGCTGCCCACGCGGCCGATACCTGCGCGGCGACGTGCGGATCTGCGCGATGGCTGCCGTCAGGTCGGCTCACAAGGCCACTTGGTCAGTCAGGAGCTTGCCCAGGGAACGGATGTGGTTGATCAGAGCGGCGAGTCGCTCCTTCTGCTCGCTCTGGAACTCCAGGTAGTCCATTGGGGCGTGCTTTGCGAGCCACTCGAGGCCGGCAACGCTGCCGTCTGCGTGTTCCCCGATCTGTTGCCTTAAGCCCTTGATCTCCCGAATGGCAGCGCGTAGCCGACGGATTTCCCCTTCCACTTTGACCAGGTTTTTCGTCGCCTCCTCCGCGTACCTCCGATTTCGAGAACGCAGAAACAAGGCGGATCCCACGGCGGCCGTGCCCGCTATGCCCCAACCAACCGGTCCCGCAAGGGCCAGCAGCGTGCTGCCCGCCGCCATTCCGCCGCCTGAGGCGGCAAGAGCGCCGCCGCCAAGCCAAGCGAGTGCGGCCTTTGTCGCCGCCGCCCCAGACAAAGTGGAAATCGCCGTGCCGGTGGAGGCCGTTCCGAACGTGGTGGCTATTGCCATTGCCGCCGACGGTCCAAGCGCGGCGACGCCGACGCCCGCCGCAGCACCAACTGTTCCGGTGGTGCTTCCGGCCTTGGCGGTTTTCGCAGCCTCTGCCTCGAGACCCTTGACGTGACGATCGAAGCGATCGGCTGCGAAGCGGTACTCCGCAACAGTCTTGTCGAATTCCTTGGGCGAGTTCGCGAGGCGGTTCACATATGTCTCTGCCTTCGCAATCACCTCGTCTGCCGCCCGGCGACGCTGCTCGAACAAACGCTGGCTAGCATGAGTCGTCTTGTCACGCACCGCCTCATGTTTCGCCACGGCCTTCTTAAGCGCCTCGATCGCTGCGCGGCGCGCAGAAGAGTTGAACATCCCGCCCCCTTCAGGCTTCAGCCGTCACGTTTGCTACTCTTGCAGAACATACATACTTACTGCGGTTCGGGCGGTAGGTGGTGGCTCGGTTTTTGTTGGGGTCTCGGCGCCGCAAGGATCGCCGCAAGATTCGGTGCCAAGGCATAGTCTTCTAGGGACTCAAGTGGGAAGTTGCCCGGGTTTCTCACACGCCCCGGATGCTTCGGGTGGAAGGCTTTGGTCCGGCCCCAGCACTTCAGGTCGAGTTGCTCCACATGGAGGCGCACGCGCAGCCAAATGGCGCGGTCCTGCCAGAAGCAGAAGCCATCGCCCTGACCACCCCACGCAGCTATGCGCAGGTCGGCCTCGCGGGCCGCTTCGAGCAAATGATTGTCATTATCTGGGCCTACTGGTTCGTCGAAAACCCTGAGCCTGTCAGGATTCGTGTCCCGATAAGCGAACAAGTTTGTCACGATGAGATTCTCGTAGCCCCAGCTTTGGGCTAGCTGCTCGCAATTGCCTACCGTTTTGTCGTTGCATTGGGCCGTGGCAGTCGACGGATTAAGCATAATGAAGTTCACGGTGCCGTGACTCTGGGCCGTCTTAAGCGGAATTTCTTTGCGCTCCAGCCTATATCGGTAAATTGGATCGGCACCATGCGACCAGACCGGCTCTGGATTGCATCGTGCCAGTGGAGGGCTCATGTGGTGGCTCTGCCCATCTAGATGATCCGAAAACCGTACACTTCCCCTTCGAAACTTTCAACAGCGATTCGGCATCGATTCGGCATCGGCAAGCTCCGTTTCCTCGCGGGCGGTCTCCCTTGAAATCCAGCGCTGAACTCTCAGTGGTGGCCACTTGAGAGGCTCCCCCAATCGCCCACCGGCAGCTTTTCGGATATTGTTGACGACGCAGTTGAGCACGGTCATGCCTTGTCTCCGACGGCCCCATCGTCGGAGTCCGGGGGACAGGCCGAGCCTGTCCAGCGCGGTACGCTCCAAGTCCCTTCGGCCCATGCTCCGGATGTGCCGCATCTCGGCGCAAACCCTTGGGGCCAATGCCGCGATTTCCTCCACCTTTGGCCAGTCCCTCATGCCGTCCGTGAACGGCAGCCCGTATGGCTCGCCGCCGGTGAGGATGACGCAGTCGCCCACGGTGGTTTTCGTCATCGCCTCCAGCTCCGCACCCGTGCAGTGGCAAAGGCCGTCGTTTTTCCATTTCCTGCTCATGTCGGTTTCCGCTTGCGGCCCGTGTCCTTGTGCGCATAGCGCCGAAACGAATGCTTGCTCTAGTGTTTTCAGTTCATCCATTGGCTTCTCCCCCTCGTTCATCCGGCCAACGGCGTCACTTCGGCGGGTGGCTTCCCGGCCATCTGTGCCGCCATCTGCCCGCCAATGCGCTCGCGGGCCTCGCGCACCGGGCTGCTCACCGCCCTGATGTAGCGGTCGGCAATCTGCGCGGTCTTGTGGCCCAGCAGATCCCTCAGCACATAGGCGCTCACGCCGCTGGCTGCCGCATAGGTCATCACCGTGCGGCGCAGGTCACGCCGGCCGCAGCCCCAGCTGGGCCAGGGCCGGCCCAGGCCGAGCCGATCCGAAGGCGCGCTCAGCGCCGTTGGCCGGAACGCCCCCCACTGAGTTCGAGGGGTTCCGCCGCAATGGCCGCGCCGCCATCGGGCGCGCCAAGCCATGCCCCCGTCGGGCGTTGGCGCTCCGCAGCGCAGGCCGCCCGGCGCGGGCCGGATGCGTCGCCCCGATGGCGGCGCGAGGCGGCCTCCTCCTGATCCGCCCCATGCAGTGGCCCGCGTTTTCGACCCCCCAAGGTCGAAAACAGTTAGCGGGTAACCCCTTTTTGAAAAAACTGGTAACCCCTTTTTGAAAAAACTGGCGCCATGCCGCGACGCGCGGCATGCTGGACCCCATGGGCGACACTGACAGACTCGGCCACAAGTGCTCCGTCCGCCTCGAAGCCCTCGACATGCAGGGCTTGGGCGCGATGGAGCGCCACGGCAAGCGCGCCGACGGGAAGGCCCGCCGCCGCCGGGTGCGCGACGCCGACCCGCTCGTGCACGGCGGGCTCAACCTCCGCGAACTCTTCGAACGGCACGTCAAGGGCGTCCGCCGCAACGCGGCGCAGAAGAAGCCGGTCGGCCACCTGCTGTTCCAGTTCCCGACCGGCCTGAAGCTGGAACGCGAAGGCCACGAGAAGTGGCTTCTGGACGCCGCCATGGCGTTCGCCCAGCGGACCTGCGGCGGCAACGCCGTGTTTGCCGCGCGGACGGACCGCGACGAGAAGAACCGCCACACCGTGGACGTGTTCATCGCGCCCAGGTACGTGAAGACCACCAAGGCCGGGGAGGCGGAGTGGACGGCCGTCAGCCGATTCCACCGGCCGCTGTGCCGGCGCCATGCCGATGAGATCAGGCGGCGCCACGGCGGCAGCTTCAGCGAAGGGCCGAGGGCGCAGGGCATGGCCCTGCAAAGCGAGTTCCTTGGCTACCTGCGCGAGGAGTGGCAGCTGGACATCGACGACAAGGCGGAGAAGGCGTCGCCGGAACCCGACCGCGACGAGCCGGAGGTGTACGCGGCCAAGCGGATGCGGGAGGCCAACGCCGCCGAAGCCAGGGCGAGGGCCGAGCGGGAGGCCGCCGACCGGCGAATTGGCGAAGCCGACCGCATCGCCCGCGAGCGGGGCCGGGAACTGGACAGCACCCGAGCGAAGCTGCGGGCCGCCTCCGCCGAGCTGGCCGAGGCCGAGGCCGAGGTCGAGCGGCTGCGGGAGGCGAAGGAGCGCGTGGAGGCGTGGCTGCGGGGAAAGTGGAGTCCCTCCGGGCCTACGCGGGAGGCCGTGCTGGCCCGGTATGGCGGTGGCTGACCGACGGCTTTGAGCCGGCCTGCGGAGCCAAGCCCCCCGGCTGGCAGGACGTCGACGGCATGGACAGGGACGAAATCGAGGCGTTCAGCGACGCCGGCTTTGCGGCCATGCGGCTGGAGTCCGAGGCCGACGCCCGCCGGGCGCTGGCTGCGCCGCCGGAGGGCGCATGGGGGCGGGCGCTTGCGGCAGCGGTGGCCGAGCGGTTCGAACTGGGCGCGGCGGAGGGCGTCCAGGGGATTCCCAAGGACGCGGCCGAGCCGGACCGCCGGGCGCGGCCCGCTCCCCGGCGGCAGCCCGGTCCGGGGCGCTGAGACGGCCTTGGGGGGCTCGGCCGGCCAAAGCCGTGCCGGAGCCGCCAAAAACTTGCGCACGGGCGGGAAACGGCCTTCCCGCCGCCGTTCGCGGATGCCAAGGGACGGCGGCGTCAGGACATCGCCCGCCCGAAGCCGGCATGCCCGCCGCCCGAAGTCCTGCCTTGACGGGGGGGGCATAAGCGCTAACTTGTTTGGTCGGCGCTTGTGAAGAACCTGTCGATCTGCGGGATTCGGCGGCGGGGCGGCTCGGCGAGCGACC
>JAPOTD010000066.1 GCA_026709365.1 Gammaproteobacteria bacterium | reverse complement strand
CCAGCGGTATGGCCTCCACCTTCGACAGCATCGGCACCAAGTACTCAGCCGTTTCCGGCGTGATGGGCGCCAGGCTGAATCCGCAGTTGCCCAAGACGATGGAGGTGAAGCCATGCCGCGGATGGGGATCGAGATTCGGGTCCCACATCACTTGGGCGTCATAGTGCGTGTGGACGTCAACAAATCCCGGCGTCACGTACTTTCCCGCCGCGTCGATCACCTTTTTGGCTTCAGGCTGATCCGAGCCGACATGGACGATGCGTCCATCCCTGATGCCCACATTGGCTGTGGCGCCGGGACCGCCGGTTCCGTCAATGACCGTTCCGTTCTCTATCAATAGATCTAGCATTTTTCGCTCCGCAGTGGCATGTCCGGTTGGCGCTCAAGCGGCCAACGCACTCTTTTCAGCTTCAAGGTCATGGGCTGCGTCGGCCCAGAAATCGGGAAGGCTGGCAAATCCTCTCTGGACATCGCCGACTTTGACGACATCCACCACTAGGGCGTGGCCGGTCAGGGGATCCAGATAAGCAACGATGTCAACGCTGGGGTGGCTGTCCAGAAAGCCGTGAATCCGCGGACAGCCTTCCGTCCAGTGATCCGGGCGCTTTGCCAGCAGAGCGCCTGATCTTAGGCTCACGGCGACGCCGCCCTGATCCTCCACACCCGGATACAGCGCGCGGCCCGACCCCCGCGGCTTGGGCGCGGAACCAGCCGTTGCTTTTGGCGCCGGGGCAGCTCGCGAAAGCCGGTCCGCCAGGATGACGGCCCGCTGCCTTTCGGTGCGTTCGGCATTGCCCGCAACCACGCCATAGGTCTCAAGCGCTTCCTGTTCCGTGATGCGGCCTTCCCCCAGATCCCTTTCCACAGCGGCCAGGTCCCGGTCAAGCGGGTCGCCCCAGCCGCCGCTGGAAATGCGCATGGTGAAGGTCTCGCCGGGCTGCAGAACGATGTCCTGACGGTGACAGGGCACTGGCCTGACCTGACCGTCAACGCCTTCAATTTCAAATACGTTGAGGCTACCTGGATAACCTCCGGCAAGCCCAGGCGTCGGTATGCGTTCACGGTTGCCCATGGTCAGGCCGAACAGCGTGGCGTCGCCAAATCCCCGATAGGACACCTCGGCGCCATGACCGGACCTGAAGCGCCCCGCCCCCTGCGGCCCCTTGCGAATGTCGCGGCTGCAGATGCTGATGGGGTAGTGGTCCTCCATCGTCTCGGTGTCCGGGAACTCGGTCATTGCGCCCTTGGCCATCTCATACGGGCCCCAGTCGTTGGCGTCGCGGTCATGGCCGGCACTCGGCCCGAGCGCGCCGCCGCCCTCCAACATCAGCCAATTGTCCGGCTTCCCCAAGTGCCCAAGCGCCGCCCAGCCATGCAGGCCCATCCCCCCAGTCGCCAAGGGGTTGGCAAGCACTCGGTGCGCTTGGTGCTCCGGGCTGGCGGCCACTGCCAGAATGAGCGAATGCATCGCCGCCTCAACGGCCGTGTTGCCCACTTCCAGATGGGGCCCGCCGATGGGCGCCGGCGGGCGGGCGTTGACGATGGAGCCGTCCGGGCAAACGAGCCTGATGCACCGGAAGATGCCCTCGTTGAAGGGCAGGTCCTGTGCCATCAGCCCCGCAAGCTGAACCCCGAGCAGGCTTAGGATGACGTAGGGCTTGGAGTTGTAGTAGTGCGTGGTTTGCCGCGATGCGCCGGAGAAGTCAAAGACCAAGGTGTTCTGTTCGATCGTCAGCCTGCAGGGGACGCGGTAGTCGCTGTCCGTCCACTCCACCCACCGAATGGCAGAATATTCCCCGGTCGTGAGCCCATTGATGCGCTTGCGAAACTCAATTTCGCTCAAGCTGATCAGCGTTTGCGCACTCTCCTTGAAGACATCGGCGCCATAACTGCCCGCAAGCTCATCAAGCGCGGATGCCACAAAGTGAGTCCCGCTGATCAGCGCGCGCATGTCCATCGACACAATGTCGGCCATGCGGATGTTGTTCAGCAGAATGGCCCACACGTCGGCCTGCTCCTCACCGGCTCTGGCAAGGCGAACGGGAGGGATGCGGATCGCCTCCTGGTAGCATTCGGTGGCGGCGGGAACAAAGGAACCCGGGGCGCCGCCGCCCATGTCCATCATGTGGGCTGAAGTCCCCACCCAAGCCACCAGATCACCTTGGTGAAACACCGGCTGATGGATGAACACGTCCTGCGCGTGGAAGCCGCCACCCGCGTAGGGATCGTTCACCAGGAACAGATCACCGGGAGCGATGGTGCCGCCGTGGGCATCTAGGATCGCCCGGACGCCGTTCACGCCGGTGTGGAAGTGCGCTTCCACATGCCCGCCGCCGACGATGAGTTCACCTTCGGGTGTGTAGATGGCACAGGAACAGTCCTTGGCGTCAGCGACGATCGGGCTGATGGCGGTGCGCACTATCGTTCGGGCGCCATCATCCGCAATGGCCTCCAGCTTGGCGCGGATGACTTCTAGCGTAATCGGATCCATCTGCTATCCTCCAAGGAACCCAAAGGCTACTGAAAGTCATACACCAATTCCACACCCCAAGTGCGCGGAGAACCGAAACTTGTCAAGTAGTTGAAACTCGTGTTCGCAACGGTCGTAAAGCCTTGGAAATACTCTTCGTCCGTCAAGTTCTTGGCGAACAGGCGGACCGTGGCGTTTTGCCATGATTCAGGTTGGAACGCGAGAAAAGCATTGACCAAGGTGTATCCGTTCCACTCTATCCTGTTGAACTGCCGAGGGAAGGTTTCGTCCGTCCAGTAAGCGTCCACAATGAGCGTCAGATCACCGACACCAATCGGGATCTGCTGATCAAGACTGACCCCAAAGGTGTGCTCTGCTGCACCTGGCACCTGGTTGCCGGAAAGGTCCTCAAATACTGCACGCCCTGCGGCAATGATCGCTGATGAACAGTTTCCCAGGAAGAGGATGGCGTCGCAATCAGTATAGTCGTCAAACTCCGCGTTCACGTAGGCGTAATTGAACCCTAGGGTCGTGTAGTCGCCAATGAGCAGGCTGGCTTCAATCTCGAACCCCCACACTTCAGAAGATGCGGCATTCTCGATATTGAGCTGTAGGTCCACGATTTGTTGAATCTGCAGGTCTTGATAGTCGTAGTAGAACGCGGCTGCTGATACAGAGCCCCGATCATCGTTGAACCTGGCCTTGTACCCAACCTCAAACGCAGTGATTTCCTCGGGGTCAAACGGATCATTGCACGAACCTGAGTCGTAACCGCCGCTGCGGAACCCTTCCTGCACTTGCGCATAGATCATGCCAGTATCAGAGACATCCCACTGGAAACCAAGGCGCGGCGAGGTGTCGGACCAATCATCACCGACCTCGCTTACCGGCAATCCATAACCGCAGAGGGGGACAACCTGCTGCGACTGAATCACAAGGTCTTTGTCCTCTTCACTGACCCGAACGCCACCAAAAACTCGGAAGTTATCGCTTACATGATAGGTTACGTCCAAGAATCCAGCGTAAGCAGTCAAGTCCTGGCGCCAATCCTGATTGATCTGAGACGTGTTGAAAGGCGAACCGAATGATAAATCGATGAAGTTAAGAGGCAGATAGAATCCAAAGTCAGTGTCGTCCTCGTAGTAGTACCCGCCCACGATCAGATCAAGTCGATCTTCCATGAAAGAAAAGTCAATCACCAGCTCCTGCGAGAAGGTGTCTGATTCACTTGTGGGATGCCAAGACACGGAGTACACGCCAGTCCCGTCGGAATCGTTGACGGCTTCGAAGTCATTTCGGACAAACCCCGTCGTTGAACGGACGCTGAGCGTGTCAGAAACCTTCCAGCCGACGTTCAGGGCGACAATCGTGTCTTGTCGCTCGTCCTTATTCTCTACGTCGTTGTAGAGCTTGCCATACTCCAAGGTGAATGGAGCATTGGCGTAGATTGGAAAGATAACGTCCTGCGGCGCTGTAAACGAGGCCCAAGCGTTCGATCCTTCCCAGTCTTCATGGGCCACTGTCACATCAATGGTGACCTCATCACTTGGGAGGAATCTCAAACCTAGCTTGAAGCTAGTCACGTCCTCGTAGTCAGGGTCGTCGCCGCCAGGTTGCAGGTTTTCGATATACCCATCACGCTTGTTGTAATAGACGCCAAGTCGGCCAAGGATTTGCTCTGAAAGCGCGCCGGAGACCATGGCAGTCAAATTGCGTCGATCATAACTTCCGGCCAACAGGCTCAATCGGCCTTCGAAATCCTCTGTGGGTCTATTCGTTATCAGGTTGAGCGCACCGCCGGTTGCGTTTCGCCCATAGAGCGTACCCTGGGGACCTCGCAACGCTTCTATGGACTGCAGGTCATTGTAAACACCCCGCAAAGCAGTGGTGCGCGGAATGTAAACCCCGTCGATGTGCTGGGCGACAGCCCCTTCATGGGGCCCCTGAACCAGCCCATGAGCGATGCCGCGCACCCTTTGAATGACCTGAGCGTTCGCTAACTTGACATCCCAGTTCGGCACAAGGACAGACAGATCATCATAGTTGTTTACAACGCGGTTTTCGAGTGTCTCCGCTGACAGTGCAGTGATCGACGCCGGGACGTCCATGACATCACTCTCACGCTTGGTTGCCGTGACGATGATCTCTTCGAGTTCGCGCTCTTGAGCGGCAACCATGCTCGGCATTGGCCCGCCGGTCATGCCCGCGACAAAAATCGCGAAAGGCACTGCAGCTCGAAACGTGGGCTTGATCATGGGTGTTGCTCCTGAATATCTAAATCCGAGGACGGCATGGTACCACGCATTCGCATTAAATTGAATAAATATGTTCGCATTTCTTTTTTCGTGCCCTGAAATAATTGCTTATGCGACTTTGCGGCGAGGCTTGTGGGGGGGGGCTGGATCTGCGGAGCGGGCTTCGCCTATCCCGGCGCAAGCGCCTCCAGGGTTTTGCGATCAAGGCCAAACCCGCCGTCGAGGGCGAGCGGCTGAACGCAAACGTGATCAGCGCTGTTCGCCCAGTGCTCCTCCACCCGTTTCATGATGGCGGTTTCATCGCCCCAGGCGACGATGGCATCCACCAGCCGGTCGCTGCCGCCGTTCTCGAAGTCCTCCTCTGCGTAGCCCATGGCCAACAGGTAGTTTCGATAGTTGGCAAGACCAAGGTGCAGGGCCATGTGCTTTCGGGCGACCCGTCTCGCCTCGCTGGCATCCCGGATCAACAGGACGTGCTGCTCCGGCGCCAGCAGCGGCTCCGGACCCATGATCGCCCTGGCGCGCGCGGTGTGTTCCGGCGTAACGAAAAATGGGTGCGCACCGTCGGTCCGCTCTCCAGCCAGCCGAATCATCCTGTCCTGCAAGGCGGCCAGCACCAGCAAGCCCCTGGTCTCAACCGGAGGCGAGTTGTAGGGTGACTCGGCCATCCGGTCGAGATAGCTGCGCATCGCGCTCAATGGGCCGCCGTAGCGGTGTTGACGGATGCCGCTGACGACTTCGCCGTGGGACACGCCCAAGCCGAGCACGAAGCGCCCGCCACTCAATTCGTTCAGAGCGTTTCGGCATCCGGCCATGGTCACTGGATCGCGGCTGTAGATGCTGACGATCCCGGTTGCAAGCATCAGATCGGCGGTTGCGCAGGCCACCGCGGCCAGCTCAACGAACTGGTCGCGCGCCAAAGCGTCGGGTATCCAGAGCGTTCCGTAACCCCAGCGCTCCACGTCTTGGGCCAGCCCCACGACTTCAGGCATGGGGCTGAAGCAGGTCGCCGCCCAGACACCCAAGCGGCCCAGTTGATCCTTTCGCATAAGTCAAACCTCCAAGGTTTCCAAAGACCGATTGCGCCTGACGTGCGTAAACATTCCGGGTGGCGTCCATATGGTCGTGTCCGAGGTGTCGATCAAGGCAGGCCCTTCCAAAACCTGGCCTGCGCGCAGCGCATCCAGATGATGAACCGGCACTTCAGTGGGGCGGTGCCGGTCCATCCAGACATCACGGGCGGCGGATGGCGCCGGCTGGCCAGCGGACTCGGCGCACCGGGCATCGTCAGGAAGCCTTGCGCGAGTGGTTTGGCCAATCCCAACCACCCGCAGCGTCGAGAGCTCCACCATGGTGGTCTCCGAGTATGCCGCTGGGCCATAGCGCTCGGCATACAAAGCCTTGAACGTCTGGGAAAGCCAGCCCGAATCGATTCGAGCCTCATCCAAGGGCAGCGTGATGGACGTCTTCTGCCGGTACAGCCGAACGTCCGCTTCGAAGTGGTATTCACGCTTGCCGTCGGGAACGCCGTTTGCCTTGAGCTGGGCACTCAGGGCTCGTCTCAAACCCTCGAACCCAGCCGCGTAATCGGATTGCAGGGGCAACACGCGGTCCACGGGCAGCACGGTTTCGTACCTGATGTCCGCACTCGCCGCCCCGTAGGCGGACAACACCGAGGAGAACTCCGAGGAGATGGTCGATTTGAAGCCTAGCTGTTTCGCGATCGTCGGCACGAACAGTGACCCAGACCCGCCGATCGAGACAATGGATAGCTTCCTAGGATCATGCCCGCTGCTCGCCAGGCGGGCGAGAATGGCTTTTTCCATCTCCGCGATTGCGATCTCGCGGATGCCATGCGCCACCTGCATCGCCGAAAACCCGATTGGGGCGCCGAGTGATTCGCAAGCTGCGGCTGCGGCCTCAACGTCCAGTTCAATCCCGCCGCTGCTGAACGATTCGGCGGAGATGTAGCCCAGCAAGAGGTTGGCGTCTGTGATGGTTGGCACCGTCCCGCCCCGCCCGTAGCAGACCGGTCCGGGAATGGCGCGCGCGGACTGTGGTCCGACCCGCAGCATGCCCCGGCTGTCCACCCAGGCTACCGAACCGCCACCCGCGCCGATGGATTCAACGTCAATCGACGACACGCCAGTCACCAAGCCGTTGACTATCGCCTGCTGACGCCGTTCGGCGGTGCCGTCCACAACCACGCTGACATCGGTGCTCGTGCCACCCATGTCACAGCACATGGCATCCTCGCAACCCACCACCCGCGCCAGTTCCCCCGCAGCCACGGTGCCCGCTGCCGGGCCTGAAGACGCCAGCCCCAGCGGCGAGTTGCGGGCATCGCTCACGGTCATGGCCCCGCCCCCCGAGTGCAGCAGGAGCAACGGCGCCTTCAAGCCCAAGGCGCGCAGGTCGCGTTCCAAATCCTCGACGCCATCCAGCGCACGGGCTGTGTAGGCGTTGAGCACTGCCATAGTGGTTCGCTCGTACTCGCGTTGGATGGGGTGCAACTCAACGCCCGAGAACACTGGCAGCTGCGGATGCGCCCGGCGGGCGATGTCCGCAGCCGCCTTCTCGTGCACCGAATTTCGGCATGACCAGAGAAAGGACACCGCCAGCGCCTCGACCTCACGTTCAACGCAAAGTCGGTGAACCGCCCGCTCCACCGCCGCCTCATCGAGCGGCTCAACAATGTTGCCCTCGCGATCAATGCGCTCTTCAATGCCCACGATGTCGGCGCTGCCCACCGGATTCCAGGGCATCTCAAGCCAGCCATCCACATTCACCCTTGACCCTCGCGCCAGGTGGAGGTGTTTCTCAAACCCAGCGGTGGTGAGCAGTCCAACCCGCAGCCCTTGGCGGGTGGCCAGCACGTTGGTCACGGCAGTCGTTCCCAAGCCGAACCGCTCCACGTCGCCCAACATCTGTCCCAAGGCAACCTTGAATTGCCCCGCAATCAGTTCGCACCCCTTGATCACGCCAGCACCAAAGTTATCGGGAATGGTGGGCGACTTGGCCTTCCAGGTCGTGGCCCCATCGCTGCACACGACGTCCGTAAAGGTTCCGCCTACATCTATGCCGATGACCAACATGATTGCTTCGGTTTCCGCCTAACCGGTGGATCTACGGCACCCGCAGCGCGGCGTCATGGCGCCCGCCCTAGCGTCTTCGGAAGCGCCTGTCTTGGCGTCCTCGGAGGCGTTTGGTCCTTGGCGAGCGCCTGGCGATGGAAGTCCGCAAAGGGTCCCCAGCCATAGAAGTTCTCGATCCGAGTGAGCTTGCCGTCGTCATTCCAGGCATAGACCTGCATGTAGTGGTTGTCGTATGCGCCTGACTTGTGCTGACCTTGGACGCGGAAACGGATGGACGAATGGCGTCCCTCAACCACGGTTTGCAGCAGCTCGAACGTCAGGCCCTTCTCCACGTCAAACATGCTTGCCATGTCGCGGTAATACTGCGTTACGGACGCCTTGCTGCCGTAGTGGCCGCCCCAAGGACCGTGGTTGTTCACAAACAGAACCACGTCATCCGCCCAAAAGTCCGCAATCGAAGCATCGGCGGCGGACATACGCTCAAAGTACTGCTCGGTCCAAGCGCGCGTTTGCCGAGTTTGGCTTGCATCTGCCGCCGCCGAAGCGGCCCAGGTTGCGGACAGCAGGAGCAAGGCCCCGCAGGCGAGGCTGCTCGCACCGGTTGGCGCGCTCATGGTTGATCCTGCCCTTTGTAGAGCCCAAGGTCGTGCAGGAATTTCCTGTTTCTGGGGTAGTGGGCACGGCTGTGCGGGTTGGTGATGGCGTGGAACTCGACGATCTTGCCGCCGCGCACCCTGTACATGTGAATGTAGTGGTTGCGGTACTCGCCGTCCTTAGTACGGGCATGAGCCACGTAGCGGGTCACCGCATTTTCGCCGTCCACGAGCATCAGGAGGGATACCGTCCACGGCTTGTAGTCGAAGTCGAACGTGGTGAGGCGTTCGGGCTTGTAGGTGTCGTAGTACTGCTGAGCGCTGGTGAACGTGAAGATTCCCGTCGGGCGATAGTAGGTGGCCCTCAAGTCCTCGTGATAAAACTTGATGAACTCGTCTATGGTGAAGTCATTGGCTTGATGGATTGCGAAGTATTGCTCCATCAGCGCTCGGGTCTCAGCGGTCAACTGCTCATGGCTCTTGCCGTCATCGGCCAGCGCCACGCCGGGTGCCAGCGCCATTGCGAACAGCAGCCCTCTCATTGTTTGCGTCATCTCAGCACTCTCGCTAAAATAGAGGCCAAAATTAACGCATAGAAGTAGTTTTGTCAACAGAACATTATTTTTGCGACTTTCTAGTCCCGCTTCAGCACATAGTTCATCAAGCTGGGAATTCCTGCCTCCAGTTCTCCCGTCCCCCACCAGACGTAGCCGACTTCGATGAGCCGCTCGCAAACCTCCTCCGTGGCCGGATGCCGAGCCTGCGAACCTAGGCCCTGCACGCGGCAAAGCTCGGCGGAGACCAACTTGGCGAGGTCTTCCCGGGTCACCGATGGACTGCGCTGAGCCCGCCTCGCCACTGCGGTGGCAACGCCGAGCAGGCCCCCGTGCCGCAGCTCTTCATACCGGTCGCGGTAGTAGTCGTCGCGCTTCAGGGCGAAGACGGAGGAAGCCCGCTTGGCGTCATCGACGGTGACCGGAGCGCCACGGGGTGCATCGGTCTTGGTGCTGGTCAGGCTTTCGCCCCACAACTGCACGAAGTAGGGATAGTCCACAATGTCCGCCAACGCCAGATCCAAGGCCTCCTCCTCGAACGCCATGCCGAACTGCGCCAACGGCTCGACCAAGGCTCGGCGAGTGGCTGCGCGGGAAAGCCGACCCACCGGCATGCGTTCCGACTGGTCCCAGAAGGTCGCGCCCATCGCCCGCATCCTCGCCCTGAGGTCGAGCGTGCCGGCCAACAGCAGCAAAAAGGGCAGGCCCCGCTTGCGCACGGCCTGCGAGGCATTGAGCAGCTCGCGGCCGACCTCGGCCGTCAGCATGTGTGCCTCGTCAACCGCCATGGCCAGCGGTCCCTCAGCTACCCTGGCGGTCAGGGCCTCGGCAACGGTGGGGGCCTTGGGATCGCCGAGGGCCACTTGGACGGAGAGCGCCTGCACCGACTTCGCATCCTTGAGCCGCCTAGCCAAACCCCGACCCGCTCCGGAGGGAAGCAACGCCTGCAGCAGACTGTCCAGCGACGACAGCGAAGAGGCATAGGTGTCGATGAAACGGTGGTCGGGTACCCCTTGGTCGGCGCACACCCGGCGGAAGCTCTCGATGAGAACCGTCTTGCCGTTTCCCCTGGGACCGTAGATGATCACGTCCCTCGGGATGGGCGCACCGCTCAGCAACTTTCTGCGGAAGGCGTCGAGTACGGCGGACTCCGCTTCCCTGCCCGCCAGCACCGGCGGAAGCACGCCGCTGCCGGGACAATAGAGCGATTCGATTTGCTGGCGGTTAGCGCCGCTGCTCACGGGCGGGGGGCGGCTGCGGGAACACCCCCGAACCCTACCACAGCCACTGGCAAGCCCCAAAACTGAGCGCGTAAAGACGCGCGCAAAAGGTGCGCAAAAAGCGCGTTGTAAATCCCAAGTCCCTTCGCTAACATTCGCGCTCCCCAAACCGGGCAATCCAAGGGTTATGAAGACGTTGAGCATGCGCGCTCAGGACGTGCGGCGCGCTTGGTATGTTGTGGATGCCGAAAACCAGACGCTGGGCCGTCTGGCGTCCGCCATCGCCATTCGCCTGCGCGGCAAGCACAAGCCCGAGTACACGCCCCATGTGGATGGCGGCGACTACGTCATCGTGATCAACGCCGACAAGGTGCAGGTCACCGGCAACAAGGAGTCCGGCAAGATTTACCACCGCCACAGCGGCTATCCCGGCGGCATCAAGAGCATCAGCCTGGGCAAGCTGCGCGCCGCCCACCCGGAGCGCATCATCGAGAAGGCGGTCAAGGGCATGCTGCCCCGCAACCCCTTGGGACGGGCGGTGTTCCGCAAGCTCAAGGTCTATGCCGGCCCCAGCCACCCCCATGCCGCGCAGCAGCCGGAACCCCTGAGCATCTGACCCGACAAGGCCTGCAAAAGCGCAAAGAGCGCAGGAATCAAGAATCAAGGAGCATTGGACGGCTAATGGCAACACCCGCAAGGCAATCCGACTACGGCACGGGCCGGCGCAAGACGTCGGCGGCGCGCGTATTCATATCGAGCGGCACCGGCAGGATCATGGTCAACGCCCAGCCCTTGGATGAGTACTTCGGGCGCGAGACCGCGCGCATGATCGTCCGCCAACCGCTCGACGTGGCGGCGTTGGGCGATCAGGTGGACGTGGCGGTCAGCGTTCGCGGCGGCGGCACCTCCGGCCAGGCCGGCGCCATCCGCCACGGCATCGCAAGGGCCTTGGTGGCGCGCGACGAAACCCTGCGCACACCCTTGCGCCGGGCCGGCTTCCTGACCCGCGACGCGCGCGCCGTGGAGCGCAAGAAGGTAGGACTGCGCAAGGCCCGCAAGCGGCCGCAATACTCGAAGCGTTAGGGCCATCGAGCCTTGAGCACCCAGTCAACGGTTGGCGAAGGTCCAGCCCCCACGGCGCCGAACCCGGTCAACCGCGAGCGCCGCTACTTCCTGATTGGCGCCACGGCGACGGTCGGCGGCATCGGCGCGGTCGGCGCCGCCATCCCCTTCGTGCAGTCCTGGACGCCGAGCGCCAAGGCCCGGGCAGCTGGCGCTCCGGTCACGCTGGACATCGGCAAGCTGCGGCCCGGCGAGATGCTCGGCCCGATTCCGGCTTGGCGGGGCAAGCCGGTGTTCGTGGTCCGTCGCAGCGAAGCGGCCGTCACCCATCTTGAGCAGGCCAATGCGAACCTGGCCGACCCGGACTCCAGCAATCCGGAAATGCAGCCGGACTACGCCCGCAATGCCTGGCGCTCCCGACGGCCTGAAATCGGCGTCTATCTCGGCCTTTGCACCCATCTCGGCTGCTCGCCGAAGTTCCACGGCGCCGTGCAGCCGGAATCCTTCGACGCCAACTGGCAGGGCGGCTTCTTCTGCCCCTGCCACGGCTCCCGCTTCGACCTTGCCGGGCGGGTGGTCAAGGCAGTGCCCGCCCCGGACAACCTGGAGGTGCCGCCGCATCGGTTCGCCTCCGAGCACACGGTGGTGATCGGCGAGGACGAGGCAACCGCGTAGTGGAACCGTCGCCGCAGGCCAAGCGCGCCGTCCCCCGGCTGTGGGGCGAGTTGGTCGATTGGGTGGACAACCGATTCCCGGCCACGGAGACCTGGAACTACCATCTGGCCAAGTACTACGCGCCCAAGAACCACAACTTCTGGTACCTGATGGGCTGGCTGGCGATGGTGATCCTGGCCAACCAGCTGATCACCGGCATCTGGCTGACCATGAGCTACGTGCCGAGCGGCGAAGGCGCGTTCGCCTCGGTCGAGTACATCATGCGCGACGTGGAGTTCGGCTGGCTGCTGCGCTACCTCCACTCCACCGGCGCTTCGGCGTTTTTCGCCATCGTTTACCTGCACATGTTCCGCGGCCTCATGTACGGCTCCTACCGCAAGCCGAGGGAGCTGCTGTGGCTGATAGGCATGGCCATCTACTTGGTCTTGATGGCTGAGGGCTTCTTCGGCTACCTGCTGCCTTGGGGCAACATGTCCTACTGGGGGGCGCAGGTGATCGTCTCCCTGTTCGGCGCCATCCCCTACATCGGCCCCGGCCTGATGGAGTGGATACGGGGCGACTTCCTGATGTCCGAAATCACCCTGAACCGCTTCTTCGCGCTGCATGTAATCGCCCTGCCGCTGGTTCTGGTGGCACTGGTGTTCGTTCATCTGGTGGCCCTGCACCACGTTGGCTCCACGGCGCCCGACGGAGCGGACATCAAGAAGCACAAGGACGCCACCGGCAAGCCCTTGGACGGCATCCCCTTCTGGCCCTACACCGTCACCCACGACGTGCATGCCACCGTGGTGTTCCTGTTCCTGTTCTGCGCGGTGGTGTTCTTCGCCCCGGAGATGGGCGGCTACTTCCTGGAGAAGCCCAACTTCGAGATGGCCAACCCGCTCAAGACCCCGGAGCACATTGCGCCCGTGTGGTACTACACGCCCTTCTACGCCATGCTCCGCGCCGCCACCTATCCGCTGTTCGGCGTGCCCGCCAAGTTCTGGGGGCTGGTGGTGATGGTCGGCGCGATCGCCATCCCAGCGCTGCTGCCTTGGCTGGACCGCAGCCCGGTGGCCTCCATTCGCTCCAAGGGCCTGGCTTCCAAGTGGATGCTGGGGGTGTTCGTGGCGAGCTTCCTCATCCTGGGCTATCTGGGCATCACCCCGCCCTCGCCGCTGGCGACGGCCATCTCGCAAATCTGCACCGTGCTCTACTTCGCCTACTTCGTGCTGATGCCTTGGTACACGCGGGTGGAGAGAACCAAGCCGCCGCCCGACCGCGTGACCATGCGATGACCGCCGCCCGTCTGCCCCGGCATCCTTGGACGCACCTGCCTTGGCGTCTTCAGACGCACCTGCCCTGGCGTCTGCGGACGCACCTGCCCTGGCGTCTTCAGACGCACCTGCCCTGGCGTCTGCGGACGCACCTGCCCTGGCGTCTTCAGACGCACCTGCTGCTGGCCTTGTTGGCCTGTCCCGCCGCTGGCGCTTGGGCCGCCGCGAGCGATTGGCCCATGGAGCCAATGAAGCCCAACCTGGAGGACCAGCCTTCGCTGCAACGAGGCTTGCAGCTATACGCCAACTACTGCCTGGGCTGCCACTCGCTGCGGTTCCAACGCTACGAGCGGACCGCCGACGATCTCGGCATTCCCCACGAAGTGGCTGTGGACGAGGTCATCTTCACTGGCCAGAAGATCGGCGAACTGATGACCGCCGCCATGGATCCGGAAAGCGCCAAGGCTTGGTTCGGCGCGCCGCCGCCGGACCTCACCATGGTCTCGCGGGTGCGCGGCCCGGAGTGGATCTACAACTATCTAAAGACCTTCTACGTGGATGAGTCGAGGCCCTTCGGGGTCAACAACAAGGTGTTCGAGAACGTCGGCATGCCCCATGCGCTGATCGACCTGCAGGGCGTCCAGCGGGATGCCTGTCCGCCCGGTGCTGCGGACTGCCGGCAGCTGGCCGTCGATGCGGGCAGCGGCCTGCTGACCGCCGAGCAGTACGACCAAGCCGTCTATGACCTCGCGAACTTCCTGCACTACGTCGGCGAGCCAACGCGGCTTGCCCGAAAGCGCTTGGGCCCCTACGTGCTGGGCTTTCTGGTTTTCCTGGGCATATTCACCTACCTGCTCAACCGGGAGTTTTGGAAGGATGTTCACTAGGGCCGGGGCAGGCGGGGCACCGAGCGCCGTCCGGGGACGGCAAGTGCCGATGGATGCGCGGCGATGAACCTCGGCGACCGCCAATCATCGATGGTGCTCTACTCGGATCCCAGGGACCAGTATTCCCACCGGGTGCGCATGATGCTGGCGGAGAAGGGCGTCATCGTGGACTTGGTGGACGTCGATGCGCAAGACCCGTCGGCGGAGCTGTCCAGGCACAACCCCTACAACACGGTGCCCACGCTCACCGACCGGGATTTGGATCTCTACGATGCCAACATCATCATGGAGTACCTTGACGAGCGCTTCCCCCATCCGCCGCTGTTGCCGGTGTACCCGGTTCAGCGGGCGTTTTCACGACTCTGGATCCACCGCATAGAGAAGGAATGGAGCAGCCAGCTCGATCCGCTGATCAAAGGCCAAGGCTCGGAGGCCTTTAGGCAGCAGGCCAAAGCCAACCTGCGCGCCAGCCTGTCCGACACGGCGCCCATCTTCGCGCAGAGGCCCTTCTTCATGAACGACGAGTTCACCATAGTGGATTGCTGCGTGGCGCCAATCCTTTGGCGGCTGAAGGCGGTTGGCGTCGTGCTGCGGGATCGCCGCTCCCGACCGCTCCGCAGCTACATGCAAAGGATGTTCGAGCGCGACTCGTTCCGCCAAAGCTTGAGCGAGGCCGAACAGGAGATGGGCGAATAGACAAACAGCCCTACCTGTTGCGGGCGCTCCACGAGTGGATGGTGGACAGCGGCCTCACGCCCCATTTGCTGATCGACGCCGCCTCGGAAGCGGTGGTCGTGCCCCGTGAGCACGTCGCCAACGGGCGCATCGTGCTCAATGTCTCCCCCACGGCGGTGCGCGGCCTCACGATCGCCAACGACACCCTGTCCTTCGACGGACGGTTCGCAGGCCGCGCCTTTCGGGTTTCCGCGCCCACATCCAGCGTGCTGGCCATCTACGCCAAGGAGACCGGCGAAGGCATGATGTTCCAAGAGGAGGCCCCAGAGCCGGCCGAAGCCCCCAAGGCCAACCGCACCCCGGCTCTCAAGCTGGTCACCTAAACCTCAACGAGGCGCAGGCCCCGGTTCGTTTCGAGGGGCGGAAACTCGCTCCGTGGGCCGTCGCCCGAACCAAGCGGATTCCCAGTGCGAGGGCGTCCCGCCCTCGATTGGAAATCCGCAGGGACAACGCAGCGGGCTTGCACACCCACTTAAGCATCGGCTGAAGCATGTTTATAGACATGCTCTCCCCAATAGCCCCTTCAAAGGGGCGGGCGGCATCAAATTTCCGCTTTCGCGACTTCCGGAGGCAAAGGCTCCTAGTCAGCCTGACGGCGTAGAAAGGTGGGCAGGTCAAGGAACTCCTGATCCGCATCCAGCGGCGTGGTCCGGGCGGGCTCCTTGGACCGCTCCTCGCGCCGGCCCCGCCGGGTCGGCGGCCGGTCGAATTCGCTGTAGTCGCCCCCCACCTTGGCCGCCACCGGGCGTGGCCCGCGGGTCGTTGCGCGAACCTGGTCCGCCAAGCCAGTGGCCACGATCGTGACCTTGACCTCCTCCTGCATCACCTCGTCAATCACCAGCCCACCGATGAAAGTGGCCCTGTCCGAGGCGATTTCGTTGATCATGGCGTTGATTTCGTAGTACTCGTCGAGCACGAAGGACGAACCCGCCGTGACGTTGAGCAGAACGCCCCGGGCGTCGCGCATGTCGATGTCGTCGAGCAACGGGCAATCGATGGCCGCCTCCGCGGCGCGGCGCGCCCGGCTCTCTCCCGACGCCCGGCCGGTGCCCATCATGGCGGTGCCGTTGATGCCCATGACCGTCTGCACGTCGGCAAAGTCAACGTTGATGACGCCGTGGCTCACGATCAGGTCCGAGATGCCCTCGACCGCGCCAAGCAGCACATCGTTGGCGGCCGCAAAGGCGTTCACCAGCGTGAAGCCCGGGTCGGCCTCCTTAAGCCTGTCGTTGGAGACCGTGATCAGGGAGTCAACGTACTCGGCGAGTTGGTCAAGGCCCGCATCGGCCTGGGCATCGCGCCGTTCATGGGCAAAGGGCCGGGTCACCACGGCCACCGTGAGAATGTTCCGCTCCCTGGCCAGTTTCGCCACCACGGGCGCTGCGCCCGTGCCGGTGCCGCCGCCCATGCCCGCCGCGATGAACACCATATGGGAGCCGTCGAGCAGCTCGCCGATGCGCGCCGTCTCCTCCAAGGCAGCCTGACGCCCGGTCTCCGGGTTGGCCCCGGCGCCGAGTCCCTTGGTCACCGAGGTGCCGATGGCCAGCTTGGTCGGAACGCTCAGCGCCCGCAGCGCCTGCACATCGGTGTTCATGGCCAGGAACTCCACCCCAGGCAGGCTTTTGTTGACCATGTGCTGAACGGCGTTGCCGCCGCCGCCGCCCACGCCAATGACCTTGATGACGGCGTTTTGCGGCTCTGTTTCCTCAATTGTGAACATGGGCTTGTCTCCCGTTGCAGATTGCTGGTTGGTAACGTTCAGGACGTTGAGTTCGGTTTGCTGGATGAATGGCATGGCGGTTGCCGCACATGGCTTTGCTCCAAGTTGGTTGCGCCGCTTGCCGCTAAAAGTTGTCCGCAAGCCACTTCCGCAGCCGGCTGATTCGACCGCCGTTGCCGCCTTGGCCGGCGCCTTCGGCATCGCGGCGGCGCTCCTTGCCGAACAGCATCAGGCCGACGCCCGTGGCATGGATCGGGTTGCGCACGATGTCCTTGAGCCCGGAGACCGCCTTCGGCTTGCCGAGGCTGACCGGCATGTGGAAGATCTCCTCGGCGAGTTCAATCACGCCCTGCATCTTGGCCGCGCCCCCGGTGAGGACGACGCCGGCGGCAATCAGCTCCTCGAAGCCGCTGCGGCGCAACTCGGTCTGGATGAGGCCGAACAGTTCGTCGTAGCGGGGCTCCACCACCTCGGCCAAGGTCTGCTGCGAAAGTTCTCGGGGCGGACGGTCGCCGGCGCCAGGCACCTCGATCATCTGATCGGCTCGGGCCAGCTGAGACAGCGCGCGCCCGTAGCGGATCTTGATCTCCTCGGCATTGGGGGTGGGGGTGCGCAGGGCCATGGCAATGTCGTTGGTCACCTGGTCGCCGGCAATGGGGATGACGGCCGTGTGGCGAATGGCGCCGCCGGTGAAGACGGCGATGTCCGAGGTGCCGCCGCCAATGTCCACGAGGCAGACGCCCAGCTGGCGCTCATCGTCGGAGAGCACCGAGTAGCTGGACGCCAACTGCTCCAGGATGATGCCGTTGACCTTCAAGCCGCAGCGCTCAATGCACTTTTCAATGTTCTGCAGCGCGTTGGCGGCGCAGCTGACCAAATGCACCTTGGCCTCAAGGCGCACCCCGGACATGCCCAACGGATCCCTGACGCCGTCCTGGTGATCGATGATGTACTCCTGGGGCAGCACGTGGAGCATCTTTTGGTCGGTCGGTATGGCCATCGCCTCGGCGGCATCGATGACGCGCTCCACGTCGTGGGCGAGCACCTCCCGATCGGGCACCGCGACGACGCCATGGGAATTGGTGCTCTTGACGTGGCTGCCGGCGATGCCCGCATACACCGACTCGATGTTGCAGCCCGCCATCAGTTCCGCCTCCTCGACGGCCCGCTGAATGGAATGCACCGTGGATTCGATGTTCACCACCACGCCTTTGCGCAGCCCCCTCGAGGCTTGGGTGCCGATGCCCTTGATTTCCAACTCGTTGTCCGCCGTCACCTCGCCAACGATGGCGGCCACCTTGCTGGTGCCGATGTCCAGCCCGACGATCATTTGTCCC
Organism: Gammaproteobacteria bacterium; assembly: GCA_026709365.1. GTDB lineage: Bacteria > Pseudomonadota > Gammaproteobacteria > Pseudomonadales > Azotimanducaceae > Azophilus. Next base: position 2,256 of record JAPOTD010000066.1, on the reverse strand, counting down.
GCAACGCTGTCCGCAATCACTTTGCCGCCCTCCTCATCTCGACGCGAGCAGTTCGGGTTCGCCAAACCGCACCGCGGCGCCGTTGGCGTAGCGCAGGTCCAGATAGCGCACCGCCCGCTCACCCTCTTGGGCCAAATGCCGATGGACCTCCATGAAGCGCTCCATGCGGCTGCGCAGGGCATCGGCGCCGAGCTGGGCGTACACGCCATTGGCCAGCTCCAGCTGCCACTCGCCCAGCGCGTTCTCGGCCAGTGAACGGATCTCGAGGCCATCCCGCGCCGCAATGTCCTGCAGGTGCCGATAGACTTCCAACGCCTTGCTCGGAGCGGTGACTTCGCAGTCGAGCAGCGGCACGCTGACCGCCCGGTCAGGTCCGCCGACCAGTTCGCCGCCCGCCGTCAGGTAGCCCTCGCCACCCCACTTGGCCACCACCAACTGGCGCTCGATGCGGATCGAGATGGTGTCCGGCCAGATTCGCCGAACCTGGACCAGCCGCGGCCAGGACAGCGCCATGAGATGCTCGCGCAGCTCGCCGAGGTCGGTTGACAGCAGCCGCCCCGGCTTGAGCTCGGAGAGCCGCCGCCGCACTTGTGCCGCTTCGGCGGGCGCCAAGGCGCCGACCACCTCGACGCTGCGCACCGGCCGGTCGAGGGAGACGTAGATCCACGCCGCCACAGCCGCGAGGCCCAGCGCAGCGACGACGGCGCTCAGCTTACTCAGCACGTCCGTCCCGCAGGCGGTTGGACACTTCACTGACGTTGCCGGCGCCCTGAACCAGCACGACATCGCCGCTGCGGACGATGCCCGGCAGCAACGCCAGGGCCTCGTCCGGATCGACGGCGAAAACCGGCGCCACGGCGCCGCGGCTGCGGATGCCTTGGCACAGGGCGTGGCCGTCGGCGCCGGGGATCGGCGGCTCGCCAGCCGCATAGACGCTGAGCAGGATCAGTTGATCGACGCTGGAGAGCACCCGCACGAACCGGTCGAACAGGTCCCGCGTGCGGCTGTAGCGGTGGGGTTGGTAGGCCATCACGAAGCGGCGCCCCGGCCACACCTTGCGGGCCGTGCGCACAACCGCCTCGATTTCCGTGGGATGGTGGCCGTAGTCATCCACCAAGGTGACCTTGGCGCTGCCGATCTCAATGTCCTCGAAAACCTGAAAGCGGCGGCCAACGCCGGCAAAACCCGCCAGGCCCTGGCGAATGGCCGCATCCGCAACTCCCTCATGGGTGGCCACGGCAATGGCCGCCAAGGCGTTGCGCACATTGTGCTCGCCCGGCGCCGCCAAGCTGATGTCCAAGGGTTCGCGCTGCCCGGGCCGGTGCGCCTGAAAGCGCCAGCAACGGCCATTCGCCGCCAGCGCATCGGCGCGATAGTCCGCATCCGGCGCCAAGCCGTAGGTGAGCATGGGCCGCGAGACCTTGGGCAGCAGGCCGCGCAACACCGGGTCGTCGATGCACAGCACCACGGTGCCGTAGAAGGGCAGGCGGTGGATGAACTCCAGGAAGGTCGCGCACAGGCGCTCAAAGTCATGGCCATAAGTGGCCATGTGGTCTTCGTCGATGTTGGTGACGACGGCCAGCATGGGCTGCAGGTGCAGAAAGGAGGCATCGGACTCGTCGGCTTCGACGATGATGAAGCGGCTCGCTCCCAAACGGGCGTTGGCGCCGGCGCTCTCCAGCAGACCGCCGATGACGAAGGTCGGATCCAGCCCCGCCGCTTGGTAGATGGCGGTCAGCAGGCTGGTGGTGGTGGTCTTGCCGTGGGTCCCCGCGATGGCGATGCCGTGCCGGTAGCGCATCAGCTCGCCCAGCATTTCGGCCCGGGCCACCACCGGTATGCGCCGCTCATGGGCGCTGGCGATCTCCGGGTTGGAGTCCGCAACGGCGCTCGACCGCACCACGACATCGGCGTCGGCCACCTGCTCGGCGGCGTGGCCTTCATGGACCGTTGCGCCCAGCGCAGCCAAGCGCTCAGTGGCCGGTGACGGACACAGATCCGAGCCCGACACCGCATAGCCCAGATTGCGCATCACTTCGGCGATGCCGGACATGCCGGCCCCGCCGATGCCGACGAAGTGGACCCGCCGCACCTGCCCCATTTCGGGCACCGCGGCCACCGCCAGCGGTTGGCGCTCCCCGCCGCCCATCACGAAGCCCGCTCCAGCTGCGCCCGGCCGACCCAGCCCAGCAAGGCCGTACAGACGATAGGGCTATAGCTTCCGTAACTGATGAACGGCAGGGTCAGCCCCTTGGT
>JAPOTD010000017.1 GCA_026709365.1 Gammaproteobacteria bacterium | reverse complement strand
CCGGAATGCCCGATTCCGGCATTCCGATCTCCCGCGACCGGCGGGGTCAATAGCTCACCGACTCCTCCAGCACCACGAAGCGCCCATCCCGAACCTGCGACAGGACGCTCGCCTTCACGCCGTGATGCCTTTCCGGCGAGAAGAAGAGGCTGTAGCCGAAAATGTCCTTGTAATCCCCGATGGCCTCAATCCCCCGGACCAGCCCATCGACCGTCAGTTCGCGCCCGGCGTTTTCCAAGGCCAGCAGCGTCAGGTCGGCTGCGCGGTAGCCCTCCATCGCCGCCAGCCCCGGGTCCTTGCGGTACTTGGCCCGGTACTTGTCCCACCACGCCTGCACGGCGGGCGGCTTCGGATCATCCGGGTAGAGCTTCGCCATGTGCGAGAACACGTAGTACCCCTCGCCGCTTTCGTGGTCAGCAATGACCTGGGCGTAGGTTGCGTTGTTGCCGACCCAGGCGACGTCCTCCCATCCCATCCTGCGGGCGGCGTCGAGAATGAGGATCGTGTCCCGATGCACGGTGCCCATGGCCACCATGTCGCACCCGGCGTCGCGCAGGTGCCGGACGGCATCCGTGAAATCCTCCTCCGACGGCTTGTGGGAGGATCGGGCGACGAGGCGCATGCCCATGCCCGCCAACTGGCCTTCGGCGGCATCCAGGGTCTCATGCCCGTACTCGGACTCATGGTGGATGACGCAGACGGACCGCTTGCCCTCGTTCTCCACGAAGTGCCGCACCGCGGCGCGGACCTCATCGTAGTAGATGCCCCGTTGGGTGAACTTCAGGGGGTGGAACGGCTCCACCATCTGGCGCCCGCCGCTGCCGGCAAAGAGGTTCGGAACCCCGGCCATGAACAGCCTCGGCGTAATGGCGTTGTTCATCGGCGTCCCCAACCCCATCAGCATGGCGAAGATGCCGTCCCGGTTGATAAGCTTGTCGGCTGCCTGACGGGCCCTGGCTAGCTCGTAGCCCGTGTCCTCCACCACAAGGCGGATCAGCCGTCCATGCACGCCTCCCGCCTCGTTGGCCTCGTCAAAGCGCATGCGCGCGCCGTTGGTGGCGCCGATGCCCCAGATGGCTGCCGGCCCGGATAGGTCCGTGTGGCTGCCGATGATGATGTCGGTCTTGGTGACGCCGCGCACCGGCGGGGCGCCGGAGCCGCCGTCCGCCGCCGTTTCCGCGCGGTCCCCGCCGCAGCCCGCCAAAGCCAGCGCGCCGGCCAGCAGGAAGATCAATCCTCTCATCAACGACAGCCTCTTCGGCCCCAATGTGGGCGAGGAGGCATTCTACTCAAGCGCGGCGTTCGACGGAATGCGCGCCCGCGCACCCGCTTTGCGGGTGCGTTTGAGTTTCGCTGGCGCGAAACTCCGCTGCCGCTTCGTTTCCGCGATGGCCGTTTCGTCGCGCGCCTGTTGTCAAATCGGTTCCGGCAGCGTTAAGTTGGATGGCGGATCAGCAAGTGGCCCTTGGGAGCGCAACCATGAACACCCGCAGCCGCATCAACGCAGGCTTGCTCGCCGTGACGCTTGGCGTTGCTGGGCAAGCCGCGTCCGGAACCCTGACCATCGTGATCGAGGACATCCGTGACGCCAGCGGCGCCGTGCAGGTGCAGGTGCTGGCCGGACCGGCGCAGTTCGAGGGAGAGGGTGCGGCGGCGCAGTTCCGTGAGACGGCTGTGGAAGGTTCGCTGACGCTTGCGGCAGATGGCCTGCCGCCCGGAGAGTACGCCATCCGCGTCATGCACGACCGCAACGGCAACGACGAGCTCGACGTCAACTTCGTCGGCCTGCCCATCGAACCCTACGGGTTCTCCAACAATGCCAAGGGCCGGTTTGGCCCGGCCGCATGGAAGGATGCGCGCTTTGAGCTGGATGGCGACGCAACCCAAGTGATTCGCCTGGTCCATTAGACGGGCCGGACCGTCAACTGCGCAACGGCGGCAGTGCAATCGGAGGCGGGATGATGCAAAGACGGGAGTTTTCGAAGCTGTTGGCGTTGCTGGCCTGCCCTTGGCCGGCCCGCGCTCTTGCTCCACGCGAGGATGCGGACTTCTTGGAACGCTTTGCGAAGGCGTTGCCCGAGCGGCCTTGGCTGGCGGCTTGGAGCAACATCGAGCGTGAACGCCACCAAGGCGATGCGGCCGTTTCCGGCCGCTGGCCGGAGGAGCTGCGCGGCACGCTGTACCGCACCGGCCCAGCCCAACACGAGGTGTACGGCTACCGCAACCATCACTGGTTCGACGGCGACGGCATGGTGCAGGCGTGGCGAATCGACGGGAGTGGCGTGCGTCACCAGGCGCGGCTGGTTGAAACCGCCAAAGTGCAGGCGGAACGCGCCGCGGGCCGGGCCTTGCATCCCGGCCTGATGGCGGCGCCGCCCGGCGCCTCCCGGCTGACCCGCCCCGATGACGTGAACTTGGCCAACACCAGCGTTCTGCACCACCACGGTCGCCTGCTGGCGCTTTGGGAGGCGGGCAGCCCCTATGCGATCGACCCGCACGACTTGACCACCGTTGGCCCCTATGCGTTTGCCGAGGCTGGCGGCGGCTTAAGCCTGCGCGGCGCACCGTTTTCCGCCCATCCGCGGGTGGACGTGGACGGCAGCGTCTGGAACTTCGGCTATGCCTCGGCGGCGGGCCTGCTGGTGCTTTGGCACATCGGCGCCGACGGCAGGCTGCTTCGCGCCGGGCGCGTGGCGGTGGACCCGATGACCATGCCGCACGACTTCGTGGTTACCGAACGGCATCTCGTGCTGCTGCTGCCGCCCTTCCATTACCGGCCCGAGGCAGAGGCTGAAGGCTTCTTGAACCAGCATGAATGGCGGCCCGAGGATCCGTGCCGCGTATTGGTGGTGGACAAGAACGACTTTTCCAGCCATTACTTCCTGGAGTTGCCCGCGCAGTGGGTCTTCCACTTCGGCAACGCCTGGGAGGACAGCGCCGGGGTCATTCGCTTCGATGCCGCCAGAGCGCATGATCCGGGCATCATGACCGGCACGTTCACGGAAGTCATGCGCGGCAACCCGATCTACCGCGAAAGCAGCCTTGCGCGGCACCACAGCTATCGAATCGACACCCGAACTCGATCGATTGCCGAGCGCGCCATGCTGGAGCCTGGGCTGCATTCCGAGTTTCCCGGCGTTGATCCGAGGGTGGGCTGCCGCCGCTACCGCAAGCTCGTGTTTCTGTCCCAGCGCGAGGGAACGCCGGCGGAGCACGGTGCGTTGAACGAGGTTAGCTGGCTCGACATGGAAAGCGGCCGACGCGACTTCTTCCGCTACCCGGACGAGCAGACTCCCGAGGAGCATCTGGTCGTGCCCCGGCCCGGCAGCGAGCCGGAGTCCGGCGGTTGGATACTCGGCACCGCATACGATTGGCGGCGTCGCGCCCATGTGCTCAATCTGTTCGCCGCTGAGGGGATTGCCGATGGCCCGGTGGCCGCAGCGGAGCTGCCCTACGCGATTCCGCTGGGCCTGCATGGCCAGTTCGTGGCGGGGTGATCCGCTTGCGCTTGACCACCCGCTCGCCCTGCGGGACCGGCCCGAAGAACTGCGCTCCAGCCGTGCCTGCGGCCACCTGTTCAAGCCGCGTTAGAGATCGCTGCGCCGCAGCAGTCCCCACTCATCCTGCAAGGGCATGACGGGCATCTGCGCCCTCGTTCGGCAGTGGCGCAGCAGCAGGCGCTCCAGGGACAGCCAAGGGTCGCCGAGCACCGTGCCCTTGACTTGCTGGTCGATGACGGCCAGTTCCGCCAGCACGGATTCGACGCCGCCGGCCCGGCGCTTGAAGTCGGCTGCCGTGCCGCGCCGGTGGGCGGGCATCCAAGCACCGGATTCAAGGCGGCGCAGTTGGCTCGTGAAGGCGCCGAGCAGGGCCATGATGGCGACGCCCTCCTCGCGCAGGGTGCGCTGCACCCGCAGCACCCGCTTGGCGTCGCCGGCGAAGGCTGCGTCGATCAATTCGTAGGCATCGTAGTGGGCGGTGTCCTCCACCGCGGCGGCGATGCTGCGCGCATCAATGGGCTGGCGCAGGTCGAGCAGCTTGAGCTTCTCAATCTCCTGCACCGCCGCCAGCAAGTTGCCCTCCACCCGCTCGGCGAGATAGGCGAAGGCCTCGCGGTTGAGTTCAAGCCCCGCATCGCGCAGGCGCGCCGCCAGCCAACGGGGCAGTTCGCGGATGCCGACGGGCCAGACCAGGACGATGACGCCGGCCTTGTCCAAGGCCTTGAACCAGGCGCTGGACCGCTGCCGCCCTTCGAGGCGGCCGGTGCGGATCAGCAGCAGCACGTCCTCGTGCCGGGCGCCGGCGTACTCACGCAGGATGTCGGATGCCTTGCGGTCGATCTTGTTGGCGGGCGGGCGCAGATCGATCACCTTGCGCTCCGCGAACAGCGACTGGCTGGCTGCTTCGGCGATCAGCTCGTCCCAGTTGAAGCCGCTCTCGACATGCAGGATCCGGCGTTCGGAGTAGCCTTGGCGGCGGGCGGCGGCGAGGATGGCGTCGCAAGCCTCCTCCACCAGCAGGGTTTCGTCGCCCGACACCAAGTATAGCGGCGCAAGCGCTTTTTCCAGTTGCGCCCGGAGGGCTTCAGGCTTGACTTGCATCATTCACTGCCGCATCAGTCCAGCCGTCAGGTTTCGCTGCAAAGCGCGACGCCCAGCTCCGGCGCAATTCCGCGGAGCGAGTCCTGTCCTCGACGGGAGCGTCGGAACCCGCGCGCCGGGTTCACGGTTGCGGTTGCTCCGCGGTGATCAGTCCATCGGCCTCGGGCGCCGAGCTGCGCAGCAACTCGAACGCTTCGCCGTAGGCGAAGCGCAGGCCGCGCAGGACCTGCTGTGCCAAGACGGACTTCAGCTCCTGTTCAATCAGGGCCTCCTCCTCGCTGCTGCCGGCCAGGTTGTCTCGGTCGATGCTGAAGGTCCGCGATGCCCTGATCCAGGCGGGCTTGATCAGGCTCCTCTCTCCCGCCCGGATGCCGAACTGCAAGCCCAAGGTCAGTTCAAACTCCGCCGCCCGCGCCCCGGCGGTCAACGACGCCACCCGGCGGTTGCGGCTTTCGTTGATGATCTGGACCACCAGATCGGCATCATCGGCGTTGTCGCTCGTTAGGGCGCCGGCTTGACGCAAGGCGTCCCGCAGCGGCGCGGCCATGCGGCTCAAGGCGTTGGCTTGGACATGGACGCTGAGGTCCGCATCGGTGAAGTCCCAGGAGCGCAGCTGAAAGCCGCAACCTGCGACTGGAAGCGTCATGCCGATGAGCAGCAGGGCTGCCAAAAGGCGCCTGCCGGCCGTTCGAGGGCGGGATGCGCTCGCGGCGGGCGGAGCATGCATGGCCTTGGCGGTCATGCGGCGACCAGGTTGATGAGCTTGTTGCGCACGTAGATCACCTTGCGCACCTCCTTGCCGGCTAGGTGGCGGGCCACGTTGCCGTCAAGTTCGGCCGCCGCGCGGACGCTTTCTGCGCCTGCGTCCGGGGAGACCGTCACCTCACCGCGCAGCTTGCCGTTGACCTGCACGGCGATGTTCAGGGTCGCATCGACCAGCTTGGCCGGGTCGTGGGCGGGCCAGCGGGCGCTGGCGAACAGGCCGCCTGCGAACCCCAGCCGCTCGTAGAGCTCCTCGCAGACATGGGGCGCAAAGGGCGCCACTATCACCACCAATGGCGTAAGCTCCTTGATGCGCGGGGTGCGGCCGTCGGCGCGGACCACGTTCATGTACTCCATCATGGCGGCGATGGCGGTGTTGAACTGCTGCTCGGGCAGTTGCTCGGTGACCTGCCGGATGGTGCGGTGCAGCGCCCGCTCGACCTCGGGCTCCGGCGGCAGGTCAGGGTCGCCGTCGGCTTCGGCGACGCTCTGCCAGAGCCGGTTCAGAAAGCTGAACGGGCCTTGGATGCCGCTGCCCCGGTAGTCGCCGCCCTGTTCATAGGCGCCCAGGAACATGAGGTACAGGCGCAGGGTGTCGGCGCCGTACTGGTTGATGATGGCGTCCGGCGAGATCACGTTGCCCTTGCTCTTGGACATCTTGCGTCCTTCGCGAATCAGCAGGCCGTGGGCGCGAAACCGCTTGAACGGCTCGCTGAAGCCGATGATGCCGAGGTCATGCAGGGCCATGGTCAGGAAGCGGGCGTACATCAGGTGCAGCACAGCGTGCTCGTTGCCGCCGATGTAGGAATCCACCGGCAGCCACTTCGCCGTCAACTGCGGCTCAATGGCAAGGTCGTCGCGGCCGGTCGAGGGGTAGCGGAGGAAGTACCAGCCGCTGCACAGGAAGTTGTCGGTGACGTCGGTGTCGCGATGGGCGCTCCTGCCGCAGGCCGGGCAGGGCGCGTTGAACCAATCCGTGGCTCGCGCCAAGGGGCTTTGGCCGCTGTCGTCGGGTCGAAAGTCCTCGAGATGGGGCAGTTCCACCGGCAGCTCGTCCTCCGGCACCGGCACCGCGCCGCAAGCGGTGCAGTGGATCATGGGGATGGGCGGCCCCCAGTAGCGTTGCCGGGACACGCACCAGTCGTGCAGGTAGTTGGTCTGGGCCTTGGCGTCGCCCTCGGCCTTAAGCCGCTCCACGATGGCCTGCTTGGCGTCCGCCACCGTCAAGCCGTCGAAATCACCGGAGTTCACGAGGGTGCCGTCGCCGGAATAGGCCTCGGCCAAGCGTGTTTCGGCATCCTCTCCAGGTGCGGCAATCACCCGCACGATGGGCAGGCCGAAGGCTTGGGCGAACTCGAAGTCGCGGGCGTCATGGCCGGGCACCGCCATGATCGCTCCGGTGCCGTAGCCCATCAGCACGTAGTCCGCTATCCAGACGGGAATCCTGGCGCCGTTCACCGGATTGACGGCGTAGCCGCCGGTGAACACGCCGGTCTTGTCCTTGTCGGTCTTCTGGCGCTCCACGACATCCCGGCGCGCGACCTCGGCCCGATAGGCGTCCACCGCCGGTTGCGCATCGGCAGCGGTGACCGCATCCACCAAGGGATGCTCCGGGGCCAGCACCATGTAGGTGGCTCCGAACAGGGTGTCGGGCCGGGTGGTGAACACGCGGATGCGGGCGCCGCCGGCTTCGGCATCCACGGGATTGGCGGCGCCGCTGCCTTCAGCTATGGCGAAGCTGACCTCGGCGCCTTGGCTGCGGCCGATCCAGGCGGCTTGCGCCTTCTTGGTGACGCCCGACCAGTCCATGTCGGCCAGGTTGTCGAGCAGTTGGCCGGCGTAGTCGGTGATGCGGAAGAACCATTGCGGCAACTCGCGCTGCTCCACTGTTGATTCGCAGCGTTCGCACAGGCCGCCCAGCACCTGTTCGTTGGCCAGCACCGTCATGCAGGACGGGCACCAGTTGACCGGCGCCTCCCGGCGCTCGACCAAGCCGGCCTCGTGGAGCTTGAGGAAAACCCACTGGGTCCAGCGGTAGTAGCTGACGTGGGTGGTGTCCACGGTGTGGTTCCAGTCGAACATGCCGCCGAAGCGCTGCAGGGTGCGGGTGAAGTTCTCGATGTTCCTGGGGATCAGGTCCTGCGGGTTGGCACCTACTTTCAGGGCATGGTTTTCGGAGTGGATGCCGAAGGCGTCAAAGCCGATGGGCTGGAAGACGTCCTTGCCGTTGAGCCGCTGGAAGCGGCCGTTCACGTCGGCGCCGGTGTAGGCGTAGATGTTGCCGATGTGCAGTCCCTCCGCGGACGGGTAGGGGAACATCATCAGGTTGTAGTAGGGGTTCTCGGCGCTCGCCAATTGCGCATCGGTCAGGCGGTTGACGCCGTCGCGCTCCCACCGCTCCCGCCACTTGCGCTCCACAGCTTCGGGCGAATAGCGGTCTTGTTTTTCGTCCATGGTCGGGTTGGCAGCCAAACGGGGAACGATAACATCTTAGGTGCTGCGAGCGTGACCCCGAAACGCTCAGTAGTGGCTCAGTTTGACGCACGTCATCGCCGTGATCCCATCGAGGGCGGGACGCCCTCGATAGGAAGCCCACCGGGGCAACGCAGCGGCTTTGCACGCCCGCTCAGCATCAGCCGAAGCATGTCGATGGGCAGCAAGCCACTTAGGACGGCTCGCGCCCGCGCTTCCTGCGGGCGCCCCAGGCGAAGGCCAGCAGGCTGCCCAAGCAGGCCGCCACCAGCCAGCCGTCGCCGAAGCGGCTGTAGGGCGTGCGCCCGGCCATGATTTGGAAGTCGCCAAGCAGCACCCCGGGCTCGAATTGCGGCAGCCGCTCCCGCACTTGTCCGCGATGGTCGATCACGGCCGTGACGCCGTTGTTGGCCGCCCGCAACAGCCAGCGGCCATTCTCCAGCGCCCGCGCCTGGGCGATTTGCAGATGCTGCAGGGGGCCGATGCTGCGACCGAACCAGGTGTCGTTGGTGATGGTCAGGATCAGGTCGGCCTGGTTGGCGGCGTTCCGCGTCAGGTTGGCGTAGGCAATTTCGTAGCAGATGGCCATCGCTGCCCGATCCTCGCCCAAGGCAAGGGGGGGCTGGCGCCAAGGGCCGGGCGCGGCTCGGGACATGGGCAGGTCAAAGAACGCGATCAGGCCGCGCAGGGTGCTCTCCAAGGGAACGTAGTCGCCGAACGGCACCAAGCGCCGCTTGACGTAGCGGCCATCGCCCTGACCGATGGCGATGGCGGCGTTTTGGAATTGGTGGCTCCCGTCCGCCGCCGCCTCCACGCTTGGGACGCCCAGCACCATGCTGGTGCCTGACGCTTGGCCGCGTTCCCCCCAACGTTGCAGCCAAGGCGCCGCCTCGTGCTCGAACAACGTGATTGCGGCTTCCGGCCAGAGGATCAGATCCCGGCCCCAGTGCGGCTCGGTCAGGTCTTGGTAGCGGTTGATGATGGGCATTCGGCTGTCGCGGTTCCATTTCACCGCCTGATCGACGTTGCCCTGCACCAGCGCGGCGAATCGCGTCGCTTGCGGTTCCACCCACTGCGCTGTGGAGAGGAGCAGACCGATCAGCCAGGGCGTGGCGGCGATGGCGGCGGACGCGGCGCGGATGGCGGGAGGGTGCCTGCCGAACAGGGCGCAGACGAGGCAGCAGGCCGTCACGACGATGCCAAGGCTCGCCAGGCTCACGCCGCCGATCGGCAGCAGGTTCGCCAGCGGCGTGTGCAAGTGGCCGTAGCCGGGGTAGAGCCATGGAAAGCCGGTGAGAAACCAGGTCAGGGCCCATTCGAACGCCACCCAGATGGCGGCGAACAGCCAAGCATCGCCTAGAGCGGCAAGGCCGCGGGATTGGGCTTTGGCAGGTTCAATCCGCAGCCAAGCGTAAAGCTGGGCATGGGCCAGGGTGAACAGGGACAGCCCCGCTACGAAGATCAGCACCAGCAAGGTGGCCAAGGGTGGCGATGCGTTGCCGTAGTCGTGAATGCTCACATAGACCCAGCTGACGCCGACGCCGAACTTGCCGAGGCCGTAGGCAAGCCCCAAGGCCCAAGCCGGCGCCGCGCGGCGGTTGAGCAGCCAGAACCAGCCGCCGATCGACACCAGCCCCAGCGGCCACCAATCGTAGGGGGCCAAGGTCAAGGGCAGCAGCGCCCCGCAGGCTAGTGCGGCAAGGAGCCCGCAAACTTCGCCAAGGACCTTCGGCAAGAGGCTCGCTCAGCGCCGCCAGGGCGGTACGCCGTCCCAATCGAAGGGCTCGATGCCGTCGTCGCAGAGTTGCCAGACGCTGGCCGAGGCGGCGCCGTCCTTGAGCTCCAGGAAGCCGATGGTGCCGAATTGGGTGTCGTAGTTGTGCGGATAGGTGGCCGAGCCGGGATTGACGCAAAGCACCCCGTCGATGGTGGCGATGCGCTCCACGTGGGTATCGCCGGAAACGATGACGTCGGGCTTGCGCTCCGGGAAGAAGCGCTCGATCCAGCGGGCCAGGGTGAAGTTGGGGGGGCGTTCCGGCACCGGCACGTAATGGGTCAGGCCCACCCACAAGCCTTCCAGTTCCAGCAGCCAGGCCGGCTTCACACGGGCGTCCTCGGGCTGCACCGGGCGGCCGCCGCTGCCGTCCTCGCCGTTGCCTCGGGCGGCATAGACCGGGGCGATGTGCTCCAGCTCGTCGAGCACCCAGAACTCGTGGATGTCGCCGCCGTGGAAGATGGCGTCAACGCCGGCGAAGGCGTCGAACACCTGGGGCCAGAGGAACTTGGCGGCTTCCGGCAGGTGCGTGTCGGAGATCAGGCCAATTTTGATGAAGTCGCTCCTTCGGAAAAGCGGGGGTCGGAGATCAGGCCGATCCTAGTGCGCGTGCCCCTTCAGGAATGCGGTTACCTGCTGCCGAGCGCTGTCCACGGCGTCGCCTTCCTTCCAGTCCTCGATGAGCGTCGCGTTGGCGGCCAGTGCGGCGACTTCGCGGGATATGGCTTCGGGATGGTAGATGTCGTTGCCCTTCAGGACCAGCAGCGGGGTGGTCACGCGGGCAGTGAATTCGCGGGAGACGTTGAACAGAAAGTCGCCGCCATACATGTTTTCCCGAACTGCGGCCCAGGCGCCCTCGTCCACTTCAGGGCGCTGCGGCGCAAGCTCGGCCGCCCAGCCGTCGTACATCTGGTAGAAGGCGTCGCGATTGTCCTCAAGGCCGATGGGCTGGAACAACACCGCGGCGGCGATGCGTTCCGGCGCCGTTTCGATCAAGCCCATGCAGTAGGCGCCGCCGATGCACATGCCGGCCACCATGAAGCGCTCCACGCCCAAGTGGTCCATGAGCCCGAGTTGGTCCGCAGCGTAGCTCGCCCAAGAGTCCTCCGCGGTCACCGGGGCGCTGGACTGCCCGGCGTTGCGCTGGTCCATGGCGATGATCCGGAAATCCCCGGACAGGTGCTCGATCGGGTTCCAGGGCGCGTTGGCCCACAACGGAATGGCGGACTTCATGCCGCCTGGGGCGATGAGCAGGAGAGGGAAGCCGTCGGCTGGCCCGGACTCCTCGTAGTGTATGTTGATGGCTCCGGTCTGAAAGTTGGGCATGCACAGGTTCCTGGATTTTGGCGACCGTTTAGTTCAGCCGCCTTTTCGGCTATGTTGGCATCAGTTTAACGCCCTACAGGAAGCGATTCGACCATGCTGGATTGGGAAAGGCTCAAGGAAATCGCCAACGCCGACGGAGAGTTTCGGCTGCAGGCCCGCTTTTGGAACGCTACCCTAAAGATCGCGAACGGGCCCGACGCCACCCGCATTGCACTGCGCGACGGGGAAATCACCGCCGTCGAACCCTGGTTCGGCGGCATCGGCAGCGACTTGGCGATCAGCGCGCCACCAGCGCAGTGGGATGCCCTGCTGGCGCCGGTGCCCAAGCCCTTTTATCAGGATCTCCATGCGGCGACCGTTCACCACGGCTTCACCGCCGCCGGCAATCGCACTCACTACTGCGCCTACTACCCCGCCGTGCGCCGCTTGATCGAGCTGATGCGGGAGTTGAACAACGCCGACGAGACGTCGCCCCAGACCAACGAGCGTGCGGTCGCCGGGCGCAACCGTTGATTCAAGCGGCGACCTTACCCGCGATCAAACCAACAGAGAGGCTTGAGCCATGCAGGCAAGAATTGAATCGATCGTCGGCCGCTACCTGAACGCGCCGATCGACGGGGACGAGTACCGCATCTACTTCGAGGAGGCGGGCAGCGGCATTCCGCTTCTGCTCCAGCACACCGCCGGGGCCGACGGCCGCCAGTGGCGCTTCGTGCTGGAGGATGAGGAGCTTCAGTCCCGCTTCCGCATGATCGCCTACGACCTGCCCTTTCACGGCAAGTCCGTACCCCCCGTCGGCAAGGCTTGGTGGCGCGAGGAGTACCGCTTGACCAAGGACTTCCTCATGAGCGTTCCGGTCATGCTGGCCGAGGCGCTGGGCTGCGACAGCCCGGCCTACATGGGCAGCTCCATTGGCGGCCACTTGGCCGTGGACCTCGCCCTGCACCACGGCGAGCGCTTCCGCGCCGTCGTCGGCCTTGAAGCCTCGGCCTACACGCCGGGCGGCTTCATCGATGAGTTTTACCACCCGGAGATTTCCAACGACTTCAAGGCCAGCCTGATGTACGGCCTGATGGCGCCGACCAGCCCGGAGGCGCTGCGCCACGAGACCCGCTGGGTGTACAGCCAGGGCGCACCGGCGGTCTTCAAGGGCGACCTCTACTACTACTCCATCGACCATGACCTGCGCGAGGATGCGGCCGGCATCGACACCAACCAGTGCTCGGTGGACATCCTGAACGGCGAGTACGACTGGAGCGGCACCCCGGAGCTCGGTGCTGAACTGGCTGCCATGATCCCCGGCGCCCGCTACCGCACCATGAAGGGCCTCGGCCACTTCCCGATGAGCGAGAACCCCGAGGCATTCCTGCGCGAGATCAAGCCGGTGCTGGGGCGCATCGCCGGTAGGCTATAGCGCCACCGCGGGCTAGCCCGGTAAGGGGGCAGCTTGACTATGTATGAGTGGGATGAGCGCAAACGTCAATTGAACCTTGCCAAACATGGCGTTGACTTTGCTGCTATGGAGTCATTTGAATGGGATAGCGCATCGAATTCCATGGATCATAGCCACGTTGAGCCGAGATGGACTGCGATCGGCTATATCGACCAGCGGCTCTATACCTTGGTAAATGCAGAGCGCGAGGACTTTGTCCGCATAATCAGCCTTCGCAAAGCGACTCCTCAGGAGCAAAGACACTATGCCGAAGCTTAAGCCGGGAACCATCACTCCTACGCCGCAGGAAGAAGAGCGGATTCGGGCTGGCATCGATGCTGACCCTGATGCGTTTGAGTTGGATGCCCAGTGGTTCAAACGGGCTCGCCCTGTGCGCGATGCCCATCCGCATATCGTCGAGCGTTATCTGCGGCTGCGGGAACAGCCGGAAGTCCGTAAACCCTCAAAAGCGGAAACTGACAAGACGGTTTCCCGAAAACGCCGTCGGAGGGCATCGCCAGCGCCATAGGGGCGGCTACCTAGCCCAGTGTCGCGTTGATTGGTCCCCTTACTCCGTCTCAGCGCCTCGCCTTGCGCCAGCGAAGCACGGCGTGCAGCAACCAGGCAGGCTGAGCGCGGCTGCGTAGACGGCAATGTCGATGGGGCCGAGCAGGCCTGCGACTATCGATGCCGCCGCATTGATCGGTGCCAGCACCGCGAACGTAATCCAAGCCATGCGCGGGCGCCGCAGCCCATGGATCAGTCGGCAGACCCAAGCGAGCGGCAATTCAAGCGGCGCCGTCACCAACAAGGACGGGAGGGCGCTTGGAAGGCTGTCAGCTTGCCGGCAAAGGGCAGGCCGCAAAGAGGGTTATGACTAGGATGCCGAGCGGTAGCCAAGCCAGGGCCAATTGGATGAAGGCTATTTCGCTTGATCCTTTGGCGAATCAGCAACCACGCTGATCTCGGTGGCCTTGGCGGCGTCCATCGTAGCGGAAGATGGCGCTCTCGCGGCGTGCCGGTCGTCTATCTGTCGGAAAGCCCCGCATTGGCTCTTCTGGAGGTGCTGGTCAACTTCGAGATTGCGCCTGATGAACTCCCGGTGCACTACCGGCTACTGGAAATGGATTGCTCCGAAGTTGGCGCCTTGCAGTTGAATGAGGATGAACTCGGCGACCGATGGGAGGAGCGGCGCGGGCCTACGCAGGGTATTGGTGACAAGTGGTCGGCATCCGGTGAGTCTGCGCTGCTGAGGGTGCCGAGCGCAGTTGTGCCCAAAAGCCGGAACCATCTCCTCAATCCTCGCCACCCTGAAGCCGCCCGTGCAGCCGTAAGGTCATCTAGGAGCCTCTGCCTCCGGAATTCACGGCTGCAAATCCGCTTCCGTTCGCCCCTTTGAACGTTCGATTTCGTCAAATATGGCTCGATATTCTCCTCAATCGCCCGCCCAAAGGGGCGGTGGCATCGAATTTTCGCTTTCGCGACTTCCTACGGCGCAGGCTCCTAGCCGGCATCCACTCGACGGGAGGCTGCGTCAGAGCCCGTAGCTCGGATCGATCCGGCCCGGCTCAAGCCAGGCTGCGCACCGCCCTTGACGCACACAGCAGCGCCAACACCGCCAGCGCGAAGACCCCGCCGGCCACTTGCAGGGCCACTTGCAGGGCCACCGCCACGTTGACCTGCTCGGCGATGAGGCTGATGGGGATGACGCCCAACGGCATCAGGCCGTGGGACATCATGTCGATGCTCAAGATCCGTCCGCGCATGCCGGGCGTGATGCTGGTTTGCAGAAGGCCGCGGTTGAGGGATAGGTTCCAGGAACCGAGCCAGCCGACCAAGGTGACTGCGGCCACCGCCCAGAGCTGGCTGTCCGCAGTTCCCACTAGGGCGGTGGCGCCGGCCCAGGCGATGCTGGTGCCGATCAGCCATCGTCCCTTGCCGCGCAGTTCGCCCATGGCCGCCATCATCAGCGAGCCGACGATGGCGCCGACGCCCATTGCCGACATCAACAGGCCAAGGTCGTCCGCACCGCCGCTCAGGATGTCTTCGTTGTAGGCCGGCAGCAGCGTGTTGATCGGCATGCCGAACAGGAAAGGCACGATGGAGAGCAGGATGAGGCCGAGCACCGGCGGATTGGCCCACAGGTAGCGCAAGCCGTCGGCGATGTCGCGCAACGGGTGCTGGTCATCGGCCCGCGCGCCCTGGGGCCTCTGCGTCACCCGCCACATCGCCAAGGACGAGGCGAGGTACAGGGTTGCGATCATGAAGTAAACGATGCCGACGCCAAGGTGGGAGGTGGTGTCGCCGCCGGCAATCCAAGCAATCAGAAATCCGGCCATCGCCGGGCCGAGTATGCGGGACAGGTTCCAGCTGGTGGTCGTCAGGCCCATCGCCGTGAAGATCAGCCGCTCCGGCACGAGCTCCGGCACCATGGCCTGGCGGGCGGGCATCGACAGCGCCAGCACGGTGCCGTTGAAGAAGCCGAACCAGATGAAGTCCCAGAAGTCCACTTGGCCGACCAGGATGATGACGCCGAGCAGGACCGTCGCCACGCTGTTCAAGCCTTGGGCCGCCATGATGATGCCGCGCTTGGGCACCCGGTCCGCCATCACCCCGCCCACGAGGGCGAAAGCCACCATTGGAATCATGAACGACAGCGTCACCCAAGCCAGGTCCAAGGCCGAGGATGTCAGCGCATAGACCAGCCACCCACGGGCGACGATCTGCATGTTCATGGCGAACGACGAGGCGAGGCTGCCTATCCAGAGCCAGCGAAAGTCCGCCAGCGCCAGCGCCGCGCCTAGGTCACGGGTGGCCAAAAGGTCTAGGCGTTGCGGATGGTCAGTCCCCCATCCACGGGCAGCGCCACCCCGGTGATGAAGCTCGATGCCGGCAGCACTAGGCTTAGCGTGCCGTGGGCCACTTCCTCGGGCTCGGCATAGCGCTTCAAGGCCACCCGGCGGCGGGCGAACTCGCGCTTGTCGGCCTCGGAAATGGCTTGGGTCATGCCGGTGCGAATGGGGCCGGGGCAGATGCAGTTGACGGTGATGCCCTCGCCGCCGAGCTCCACCGCCAAGGACCGCGTCAATCCGATGACCCCGGTCTTGGCCGCCGTGTAGGGACTGCCGTACTTGGTGGCGCCCAAGCCTTCGGTGGAGGCGATGTTGACGATGCGCGGGTGCTCGGCTCGCCGCAAGTGCGGCAGGGCTGCGCGGATGGTGCGGGTGTGGGCGGTCAGCAGCACCGTGAGGGTCTTGCTCCAAGCGGCCTCGTAGTCCTCGCCGTCGATGGGCGAGAAGAGGGAGATGCCGGCGTTGTTCACCAGAATGTCGATGCCGCCGAAGTGGTCGGCGATCTCAGCGAAGACCCCCTCAATGGCATCCGCGTCCGCCAGATCAAGCACCCAACCGCGCACCGGCTTGCCGTCGGCCTCGATCTCGCCCACCACCCGGGCCAGCGGCTCGCCGTTCAGGTCGATGGCCGCCATGCAGGCGCCCTCGTCGGCGAAGAGCTTGGCCGTCGCCTCGCCCATGCCGCTGGCGGCACCAGTGACGACCGCGACCTTGCCGCTGATCGAGCGGCTGAGCTCGGTTAGTGCCATGCTGGTCTCCTGAGTAAAGCGGTCAATTTAGGCAGCCTTGGGCAGGATTGCAATCGCCATGATGCCGCCGGGCGTGCGTCGGAAGTGTGGCGGTCTCTGTCTTGGCCTGATGCGGTTGGCTTTGCCGACATGCGCGAATCGGGCCGCTGGCGATTCAGGATTGGGATGCACTTGTGGGGGTTTGCGCATCTTGGTTGGTGTAAGCTAATTCCATGGCCCGACGACAGACTGAGTCCATAACCGAGTTCATGGTGGAGGATGTGCGTTGCTTTGAAGGTGAGCAACGCGCTCTGTTGCGCCCGATCACCTTGCTGGTCGGCGAGAACAGCACGGGGAAGACATCCTTTTTGGGTTGTTTTCGCGCTGTTGGCGAGTTGCTCCGGGGGCCGCGTTATCTGTTTGATTCACCCCGAATTGACTTCAATCAGGAACCGTTTCTGATGGGATCGTTTCGCGATATCGTGCGCTCCCGCCGAGGTCGTGACGGCCGCATCAACGAGTTCCGGCTTGGCGTCGTTGCCAATCCGCCTCGCAGACTCGGTATCGCACCTTATCCGATTCACTTTTCCTTCTGCGAGCGTGGGTCGGAGCCATCCATAGTCTCGTATCGGATGCAATTCACTGAACATCTGCACCTTGAAGTCAAGCACGAATCCGACAGTTGCACGCAGGTCAGCACCCCTAGTTGCACTGTTGCTCTGGATACTCCGTTTGATTTGCCGCCCGCATTTCTCTTCCGGCTAAGCCACTATGCCCGTGAAAAGCGTCGTCCGGGTTTGGGGCTGGAGGGTGTGGAGGCTGTTTCCGAGCTGCTGAGCGAATTGAGGCGACTCGGCCGTGCCGCCGCAACGGATGCCTCTCCTGACTACTTGGAATTCGCTGATGCGCTGGTTCCCTCGGTGCCGGATCTCACCTCCATTGCCCCATTGCGCTCAAAGCCAAAGCGAACCTACGATCCCGTTCGGGAAAGTGCGTCTCCTGACGGGGAGCACGTTCCCATGCTCATGATGCGGCTCGACCGAACCGAGAAAGGCCAGTGGGATTCACTGCATGACCACTTGGTGGACTTTGGTGAGCAATCGGGCCTTTTTTCGGACATATAAGGTGAAGCGGCACGGCAAGCAGATGAGCGACCCCTTTCAGATACAGGTCAAGGTTCGTTCCGGATCCCATGCAAACATCATGGATGTCGGCTATGGCGTCAGTCAGAGCCTCCCGATTCTGGTGGACCTGATGGATGACTCGAAGCGACCCCAGACCTTTCTGCTCCAGCAGCCCGAAGTTCATCTCCATCCTCGAGGGCAAGCGGAACTCGCCAGCCTATTCATTCAGTCGTGCAAGGAGCGCAGGAATCGCTTCTTGATCGAGACGCACAGCGACCATGTCGTTGACCGGGTACGTATCTCCGTGCGGCGTGGTGACTTGAAGCATGAGGACGTTTCGGTCCTTTACTTCGAGCCCGATCGGAATTCAGTGCGGATTCGCAATCTCAGCCTCGACAAACAGGGCAATCTGCGGGATGTGCCGGCCGGCTACCGCGACTTTTTCCTCCGGGAAACGGACCGCCTGCTCGGATTTCGCGATGACTGAGCACCCGCCATGTGCCTGATCGTTGACGCCAATCTAATCGAGGACTTCAAGTCGCCGCAGATCATCAACAGTCCTCGCGGAAAGGTCTATTCGGGTGTCGGCAACGCTGATTTGCTTAAGCGGTCCCATTGCCCAATGAGTTAATGCCCGCCACGCCCATGAGCCACTCCGTTCGCCAGCACCTGCAGCTCGACATTGAGGCCTACGATGCCTCGATTCGCTCTTTCATTCCCGGCTACGAAGCGATGCTGCGGTGCGCTGCGGAGGAGGTCGCCGGGGTCAAGCCGGAAAAGGTGCTCGATTTAGGCGCTGGGACGGGCGCGTTGGCTGAGGCAATTCTGGAAGCCTCGGATGCGGCCGTCGTTGAACTGGTGGACTTGGACGGCGAAATGCTGGGTCGTGCCGAGGCGCGGCTGCGGCGCTTTGGGGAGCGGGCCCGTTTGCGCCGGCAGTCGTTCAGCGAACCGCTGCCGCGCTGCGATGCGGTGGCCGCTTCCCTCGCCCTGCATCATGTTGCGGACATGGGTGCCAAGACCGCGCTCTTTGTCCGCATTGCCCAGGCGCTTCCGCCCGGGGGCGTATTCGTCAATGCCGACGTGACCATGCCGGAAGCCGATCCGCAACGTGCCGCGGACTACGCCACTTGGGCGGGGCACTTGGTGGCCTGTGGCATCACCGAGCCCCAAGCCTACCAGCACTTCAAGGATTGGTCGGACGAGGACACCTACTTCCCGCTCGACCGGGAGCTTCGGGCGATGCGCGAGGCGGGGCTTGACGCCGATTGCGTCTGGCGTCAAACCCCAAGCACGGTGCTGGTCGGCCGCAAGCTACATTGAGTAGCTGATCTTGGCGTAGATCAGGGCGCCGTTGTGGCCGGCCGGCGAGTAGCGCGGATACTTGCGCCCGTTGCCTGTGTTTATGGCTTTGTCCGGATACTCGTCGAGCGCGTTCTCCGCCCCCACCGAAACCGACATCCCGCTGGCGAAGTTGTACTGCGCCAGCAGGTCCACCAAGCCGTAGCCGTCGAACTCGGCGGCGCTGTGGTCGTCGTACCACTCCCCGAAGTAGCTGTAGCGGCCCACGAGGTACCAGTTGTTGACGCTGTGGGCCAGCGTCAGGTTGAAGCGCGTCTCCGGCGCGCCGCGCTCCAGGTTGTCGATGGTGTCGCCGCTGGCGATCGTTGAGCCGGGCCGAAAGTTCCTCACCTTGGTGTTGGTGTGGTTGAAGGACATCAGCAGGTCGGTGCTGCCGAGATCGGTTTCCCAGCCGTAGGTCAGCACCACGTCCACGCCTTCGGTTTCGGTGTCGAAGTCGTTGGTGAAGTAGCGCACCGAGGTGAACTCGGCCGCTTCCGGCACGCCGTCGGCGATCAGCGCCTGCTTGATGGCGCCAGTGACGTCGAACAAGCCGGACAAGGCGATGCGATCATCGACGTCGATGCGGAAGTAGTCCACGGTCAGGCTCAGGCCGTTGTCCAAGGCCAGCACCGCGCCCAGCGTTAAGTTGTCCGACTCCTCCGGCTCCAGCTCCCGGCCGCCGAGCGCCATGGCCACTGGATGGGTGGAGCCGATGGTGCCGCGCTCCTCGAAGGCGTTGGTGGCGGCGTTGACCACGGTGGAGACGTTGCGGGCGTTGGACTGGCCGGGCGTCGGGGCGCGGAAGCCGGTGCCGAAGGAGCCGCGCAGGGCCAGGACGTCGGTCACCTGCAGGTGGGTGGCGAACTTGAAGTTGGTGGTGCTGCCGAAGCCGTCGAAGTCCTCCCAACGCAAGGCGCCGCCGATGCGCCAGTTGTCGGTGGCGTTCACCTCCAGGTCGAGGTAGGTGGCGATGTTGGCCCGGTCCCAAGTGCCCGATGAGGCGGGGTTGAAGCCGCCAAACCCGTTGGAGCCGGTGCTGAAGCCGTATTGCTGGTAGGGCCCGATCTCCCAGGAGGCGCGCTCGCCGGTGGAGATCTTGAACTCCTCCTCGCGCCACTCGAAGCCGCCCGCGATGTTCAGGTCCGACGCCAGGCCCACGTCCACCGGATAGGACAGGTCGATGTTGAAGTTGGTTTCCTGCTGGGTGTACTCGCCGATGTCGAAGTCCCGTGGCGAGCCTGCGCCCAGGGACGGGTTCAGCGAGTTGTTGAGGAAGCCGTCCATGTTGTTTTCGCCGATGCTGGCGGAGACGTCGTAGAGCAGTCCGCTTTGCATGCCGCCCTTGACCCCAGCGAACAGCGAGTAGTCGGTCATCTCCGCGCCGAAGGCGGGGGTGAACCCTTCGGGATAGAGTTCGACGAACGAAAAGCAGCCGGGGTCGCCCGCCACCGCGTCGCGGTAGGCGAGCAGGTTGTCGGCGGTGGACGGCAAGCCGTGCTTGTCCTGGCAGCCGTCGCCAGCCGTCAGGAAGATGTTGTCGCTGGTCTTGTAAAGGCCGTTGCGGTTCATCGGGCTGCGGAAGAAGAAGGGCGTCTCCACCTCGCGGCTGGCGAAGTTGCCGAAGGCGTAGAACTCAGTGCCGTCGTTGATGTCCATGCCGATGTTGGCCACGGCCTTGATGCTGTTGCTCACCTTGGGCGAACCCCAGGGCTTGGCCGGGTCGGCCACGTTGGGAATGCCCAAGGCCATCAGGGCCGCGGCGTCCCGGTGCTGCACGCTGCGTTCGGTGTCCGAGGACTGGCCGAGCTCCAGGCTTAGGTTGACGAAGCCGGCATCGCCCAGCGGCAGGCCGGCATTGCCGGCCAGCGTGGTCAGGTCCTCGCCGGTGTCCTCGACGTAAAAGCCGTGCTTGGCTTCAACGGAGAAGCCCTCGGCGGCATC
>JAPOTD010000114.1 GCA_026709365.1 Gammaproteobacteria bacterium | reverse complement strand
CCCCCCCCCCCCCCCCCCCCCCCCCCCCCCCCCCCCCCCCCCCCCCCCCCCGGCGACGATGGTCGTCTCGTTTGATTGAGTCATGCTTGAATGCCTCGCTTGCCTGAGCGTTGTTCCGACGGACGCTTCCGACCGGACTGATGCTTGTCCAAGTTGCCGCCAATCTTGCCATACTCTGGAACTGGGACGCCACACCCCGCTGGCGCGAAACTGCGCACACGTTGCGTGGGTGCGTTGGAGTTTCGCTGACGCGAAACTCCGCGCTAGTCGCTTAGGCTAGATTCGAAATGTTTCTGAGGCCCCACGCAAAGGTTCGGCGTTCAAAACCCTGCCGTTCATTCGGCAGCGCCCAAGCAGCTGCCAGCCTATTCGTCGAGCACGGCCCAAGCGATGAGGTAGGCGGCGATGGTCAGCTTGGGGAAAAAGAGCGCGGTGACGATCACGCCCACTCGAACAAGGGCGGGGTCGGTGCCCAAGGCCTTGGCAAAGCCCGCGCAACCCCCCGCGAGCCAACCGTTTTCCTTGTCAAGGCGCAGGCTGCGCCGTAGCCGATGAAGGGAATTCGCGGTCATTGGGACTCTCCAAGATCAAGGATGGCTGGGATGTGGAGCCAAGCGGGGATGAGTTCCAGGTCAGCGCCTCCGTAGGCGGGCGCGTCGGTGCTTGGCAGCGCTTGGTCCGCAAGGATGCCGAAGGCGATGAGCGCTGCGGCGAGCAGCAGCATGGCCGCCAAGGTCGCTCTTGGCTGACGGATTCGGGAAAGGCGGAAACTGTCTCTCATGTTGGCGCAGTCCGTGGTTGTGGTTGTTGCGGCTTCACTCGCATCAATAGTCGTGCCAACCGCAAATTCCCGCAGCGGAGCGCCGAATCGCAGCGCTTTGGGAGCAAATTCGGCGCTTCGCTCCCACATGGCGTAGCAAATTTCGCCTAATGTTGGTCGAAATAACAAACTGAAGTCCAATCCAACGATGAGCGTCCCGTCCTTTGATCGCCGGGCCAGACTGCCGCCTCGGCTAGGGAGCCTCTGATCAAGTCCCGGAAGATCAGAGCGTCCTGTGGGGCGTGCTGGCAAGGCGCGGCGAAGCCGTGTGACAGGCCCCACACAATGAGCCGCAACGCGGCCAGCGCACCCCACAGGCGCTCCCGAAGGGCGCTTCACGGCGTCCGCGGCCTGAATGCCGCTCCGCCAACGGATGGAGCGTCGCCTCGCGGGACCGTTTCGATCCTCAACCAGTGAAGCGCTGAACGAACGGGACTTGATCAGAGGCTCCCTAGCCTTTGCGCCCGACGGCGGCCAAGCTCCTGACCCCTGTGTTGGCCCAAGGCATCGTCTCGTTTGCCTTGGGTTAAACTACCCGTCCCTCGCAATCCGAACCGCGTTCAAGGAGACCGCTCCCCATGGCCATGCAACACACGCCCCTGCTGATGTCCAACATCCTCGACCGAGGCGCCAAGGTCGCGCCCGAGGAGGAGATCGTGACGGCAACGGAGGCTGGGGTGCGCCGTCAGACCTACCGCGAAACCCGCGATCGGGCGCACCAACTGGCCCATGCGCTGCGCCAAGCGGGCATCGGCGTCGGCGACCGGGTGGGCACCTTCATGTGGAACGGCTCCCGGCATCTTGAGGCCTACCATGCCTGCGCCGGCATGGGGGCGGTGCTGCACACGCTGAACATCCGCTTGAGCGCCAAGGATCTGGAGTACATCATCAATCACGCCAGCGACAAGCTGATCATCGTGGATGCGGACGCGCTGCCGTTGCTGGAAGCGCTCAAGGACGTGATTCCGACCGTCGAGCGGGTGGTGGTGGCCACCGAGGCGGGCTTCGAGGGCTGGTCAACCAGCCTGCCCCAAGCGGTGGACTACGAAGACTTCATCGCTGGGCAGCCCACCGAGTACGACTGGCCCGAGATCAGCGAAAACGCGCCCTTGGGCCTGTGCTACACCAGCGGCACCACGGGCAACCCCAAGGGCGTGGAGTACGAGCACCGCTCCCAGTACCTGCACACGCTGACCCAGTGCATGACCGACTCCATGAGCCTCTCCGGCGCCGACACCGTCCTCGGCGTCGTGCCGATGTTCCACGCCATGGGCTGGGGCGTGCCCTGGTCGGCGCTGATGCTCGGCTGCAAGCAGGTCATGCCGCATCGATTCATGGCCCCGGAGCGGCTGCTCAGCCTCCTGGCGGATGAAGGCGTGACCCTGTCGGCCGGGGTGCCCACCATCTGGCAGGGCGTTAAAAGCCTGGTTGAAGCCAATCCGGGCCAATACGACCTCTCCAGCCTCTCGCGGCTCACCTGCGGGGGCTCCGCGCCGCCGCCGTCCCTGATCCGCTGGTACTGGGACACCTTGGGCGTGGAGATGATCCAAGGCTGGGGCATGACCGAGACCTCGCCCTTGGCCACCCTGTCCCGGCGCGTGATGAAGCGCGGCCAGCTGTCGCTTTCCCAAGATGCCCAATTCGAGAACGTGGCCAAGGCCGGCCAAGTCATGCCGGGGCTGGAGCTCGACATCTTCGACGAGGCGTTCAACCGCCTGCCCCATGACGGCGAGACCGTGGGCGAAATCCTCATCCGCGGCCCTTGGATCTGTTCGGAGTACTACCACAACCCGCAGCCGGAACGCTTCCACGACGGCTGGCTCATCACCGGCGACGTGGGCAAGATCGACGCCGAGGAGTACCTCATCATCTCCGACCGTTCCAAGGACTTGGTCAAGAGCGGCGGCGAGTGGATTTCGAGCGTGGACTTGGAGAACCACATCGTCGCCCTCGAAGGCGTCGCCCAGGCTTGCGTGGTGGCGCAGCCGCATCCCAAGTGGGACGAGCGCCCGGTGGCCCTGGTGGTGCTCGATGCGGGCGCGGCGGTGAGCGTCAAGCGGATACTCGACCACTGCGCAGAGGCCTTCGCCCGGTGGCAGCTGCCGGACGACGTGCTCTTCGTGGACAGCGTTCCCCTCACCTCCACCGGCAAGATGGACAAGAAGGTGGTGCGCGCCGATTTGGCGGCGCAGGGCTACCAGCTCCCCGACCTCCGCGACAAGGCGGTTTGAGCGGGGCGAACGATGCCCAGCAAGCCCTTCTGGTCGTTCGCCCTGGCGCTGCTGCTGGCCGCAGCCGTTGGCGGCGCGCAGGAAACAGGCACTGTCGCCACCGGGGATGAGCCCGCCGGCACCGCGATTGGCGAAACCGACGCTGCCGGGGGCCAACCGGCAACCCGAGCCGAGGTCTGGGTGGTGAGCCTCGACGGCGCCGTAGGCCCGGCCAGCGCCGACTTGGTGATCCGCGCCATCCGGGACGCAGGCAACGAGAACGCCGAAGCCCTGGTGATTCGCATGGACACGCCGGGCGGCCTCGACAAGTCGATGCGCGATCTCGTGAAGGCCATTCTGGCCGCCGAGCTGCCAGTGATCACTTACGTCTCGCCCGAAGGGGCACGGGCGGCCAGCGCCGGCACCTACATCGCCTACGCCAGCCACGTCGCCGCCATGGCGCCCGCCACCAACATCGGCTCATCCACCCCGGTGAGCATCGCGCCGACCGGCCCGGCCCCCAGCCCCCGGCCCGAGGGGCCGACGCCGGGGCCGGAGGAGGACGGCGGCAAAGCTGAGGGCCAAGAGCCGCAAACGGCCGCCGAGCCGGCTGCGGACGCGATGACCAACAAGGTCGTCAACGATGCGGTGGCCTATTTGCAAGGCTTGGCGGAAAAGCGCGGGCGCAACGTCGAGTGGGCGGAGCGGACCGTGCGTGAGGGCGCCAACGTGCGGGCCACCGAAGCGGTTGAGCGGAACATCGTCGATCTGCTGGCGCCAAACCTGGCGGCGTTGCTGGCGGAGCTTGACGGACGCGAGGTCACCATCAACGATGAGGTCCGCACCCTAGCCACGGCCAATGCGGAACTGCGCTTTGTGGAAACTGACTGGCGACACGAGCTGCTGTCCATCATCACCGACCCGTCCATCGCCTACGGCCTGCTCATCATCGGCGTTTATGGACTGATTCTGGAGTTTTACAATCCCGGCATGCTGTTCCCGGCGGCCACCGGCATCATCTGCCTGCTGCTCGGCGCCTACGGGCTGCAGATGCTGCCGGTCAACTACGCGGGCCTCGCCCTGATCGTGATCGGCCTGGGCATGCTGGTTGCGGAGGCGGTCACCCCCACCTACGGCGTGCTCGGCGTGGGCGGCGTGATCGCCTTCGTCATGGGTTCGGTCATGTTGATGGACACCGACCTGCCCGGCTACCAGATATCCTTGCCGATCATCGCCGGCTTCGCCATCTCCGGCGGCGGCATCGCCTTCCTCGTCATCGGCAGTGCGGTGCGCGCCCGGCGAGCACGGGTGGTGAGCGGACAGGAGGGCATGGTGGGCGCCACCGCCTTGGCGCTGGAGGACTTCGAAGGCGAGGGCTCGGTGCGCGCCTTCGGTGAGATCTGGCGGGCGGAGTCGGACGCGCCGCTCAAGACGGATCAACCGGTGCGGGTCACCTCGGTCAATGGCTTGCTGCTCAAGGTCGAACCTGACGTGGTTGAGGAGCCCTCAGCCGGGGAGCGCGAGGGGTAGGCCCCTAGAGTGAAGAGCGAGCGTGAGGGACCAACCCCTCGAACGAATAAGGAGACATGATTCCATGGAAATAGTCACAGCCATTCTTGCCACCGTCGTGCTGGGGCTGCTCGCCAGCGCGATTCGCATCCTGCGGGAGTACGAGCGGGGCGTGGTGTTCATGCTCGGCCGCTTCTACAAGGTCAAGGGGCCGGGCTTGGTCATCATCATCCCGGTCGTTCAGCAAATGGTGAAGGTGGATCTGCGCACGCTGGTGCTCGACATCCCCACCCAGGACTTGATCACCCGCGACAACGTGTCGGTCAAGGTCAACGCCGTGCTCTACTTCCGGGTGGTGGACTCGCAGCCCGCCATCATCAATGTGGAGAACTACATGGATGCCACCGGGCAGCTGGCCCAAACCACCTTGCGCTCGGTGCTCGGCCAGCACGAGCTCGACGAACTGCTCGCCGAGCGGGAACGCCTGAACCGGGACATTCAGGCCATACTCGACCAGCAGACCGACCAGTGGGGCATCAAGGTGTCCAACGTGGAGATCAAGCACGTCGATATCGACGAGAGCATGATCCGCGCCATTGCCCGGCAGGCGGAGGCGGAGCGCGAGCGGCGGGCCAAGATCATCCATGCCGACGGCGAGCAGCAGGCGGCGGAGAAGCTGGTCCAAGCCGCCCGGGAACTGAGCGCGGAGAGCGGCGCGATGCAGCTGCGCTATCTGCAGACCTTGACGGAGATCGCCGGGGAGAAGAGCTCCACCATCGTGTTTCCCCTGCCAGTGGGATTGGTGGATGGCTTGAACCGCTTAGCGGGGGGCGATTCCGGCGGGAACAACGCCTAGTCGCCGCACGCCGACAAGTGCCCTAGCGCGTCGGCCTTCCCAACGCGGGAGCGCCGTCGCCGGACATGACGCAAGGCTCAGGGGTCCGCAGCGGGACGGGACACGACTAGCCTCCAAGTTCCGGAATCCTCTAACAACGTCCAACCGGAGCTTGCGCGTGCGCAACGTCCGCCACAGCATCGACCAGCTACTGCGTCCCGCCGGGCACGTCTTCTATGGCTGGTGGATCGTCGGCGCCAGCAGCGGCATCCAGTGGCTGGCGGCGATGCTGTGGATGCATTCCTACGGCGCCTACGTGGTGCTGCTGCAGGCCGACTTCGGCTGGAGCAAGACGGTGATGGCCGCCGCCTTCGCCCTGACCCGCATCGAGAGCGGCATCCTCGGCCCCGCCCAAGGCTGGCTGGTGGACCGCTTCGGCCCGCGCCTGATACTCGCCATTGGCACGGTGATTTTCGGCCTCGGCTTCATGCTGTTCAGCCAAGTCGAGTCATTGCTTGGCTTCTATCTCACCTTCGCCCTGATTGCCTTGGGTTCAAGCCTCGGCGGCTTTGCCACGCTCATGGTGTCGCTGGTCAATTGGTTCAATCGGCACCGCGCCAAGGCGGTGTCGGCGTCCCAACTCGGCTTTTCGGTCGGTGGCCTGTCGGTGCCCTTGGTCATCCTGAGCCTGGAGGCCTTCGGCTGGCGGGTGACGGCGTTCCTTTCCGGCGTCCTAGTGCTGGTTCTGGGCCTGCCCCTAGTGCGGCTGATCCACCATCGCCCTGAGGAGCGCGGTGAGGTGCCGGACGGCATTCGCAGCGCCTTGACGAACGGCGAGGCGCCGCTGCCGGCCACACCCGACTTCACTGCCCGGGAGGCCATGCGCACTTGGCCGTTTTGGCTGATCTCATTCGGCCATGCCTCCGCCTTGCTGGCGGTTTCCTCGTTGATCGTGCATCTGGCGCCGCACCTCACCGAAGGCATGGGCTACTCCCTGGCTGCCGCGGGCCTCGTGGTGGCGCTGATGACCGGCTGCCAGATGGCCGGACAGCTCATCGGCGGCTATCTGGGCGACAAGCTCGACAAGCGCTTGATCTGCTTTGCCTGCATGCTCGCCCACAGCGTCGGACTGGTGTTGGTCGCCTACGCCACCCAGCTCTGGATGGTGGTCCTCTTCACGCTCCTGCACGGCCTGGCTTGGGGCATTCGCGCACCGCAGATGGTGGCATTGCGGGCGGACTACTTCGGCGCCTCGTCCTTCGGCACCATCATGGGCTTCTCGTCGCTGATCGTGATGCTCGGCATGTCCGCCGGACCCATCATCGCCGGCTACATGGCCGACCGCGACGGCGACTACCAAGCCGGCTTCACGCTGCTGGCCGTCCTGATTCTGACAGGGGCTTTCTGCTTCCTATTGGCGCGACCGCCTAAACGGGTGGGTAGGGGTTCGGAGGCGGGGTGAATCAAGCCCGAGAAAGGGGCTTTGAATCAGTGGGCAGATTTCGCAAACCGCCTTCCGGGTCGAGCAAAGGTTGCCCTGGGCGCATCTGCCGCAGGAACGCTTCGACCGGCAACAGCCAAATGCCATCGACCCGTTCGCGCACCGTGCCCCGGTAGAGCAATGCCGCCTCGGCCGCAGGATAGTCGCTGCAAAACGTTCGCAAAGATCGAAAGTCGCGCGGTTGCACCCTGGCTGCATTTTTCACTTCAAGTGCCTGCAGGCCTGACTCGCCATACACCACGAAGTCAACCTCGGTGCCGCTTTGAGTGCGCCAATAGAACAGGTTGGCGACCTGTTGGGAGTAGGCGATCCAAGCCCGCAGGTGCTGGGCCACAAGTCCTTCCAGAGCATGGCCATCGATCTCTTCCGGGCTGTCGAGCGGCCCCTTGGGGCGCAGCGACCGGAATACCCCCGAATCGAACAGGTACAGTTTGTCATGGGCGACCGTGTGGCGCTTGGCTCGCCGACGGAACACTGGCACACGAAAGGCCAACAGCAGATCTTCGAGAATGCTCATGTAGTTGGCGACCGTCCTTCGTTCCACTTCAGCCTCCCGCGCCACTGCGGAGACGTTCAGTTGGCCACCGTGGCTAAAGCTCACCGCTTCCAGGAAGCGGCTGTAAGCGCTCAGGTTCCGGGTAAGGCCTTCAGCGCGCACCTCCTGTTCAAGGTAAAGGCCCACATAGGCTTCCAAGGCCGTCTGCGCATCATCGACACCCAGCACCAACGGTAGCAGGCCAAGATGCAATGCCTTCTCTAGGTCGAATTGGGGCAGTTCACCTGCCATAAACGGGTGCAAGCTGCGTTGCAGAGCGCGTCCGCCAAGGAGGTCGATGCCGCCGCGACGCAGTTTGCGCGCACTAGATCCGGTCAGAACGAAGCGTGGCGGTTTCGGTTCCTCAAGCGCTGCATGCACAACGGTCAACAGCTCCGGGACGCGCTGTACCTCGTCCACCACTACCGTGCGGGCATTCGGGCTGCCCGCTAAAAGATCGCGCAGGCGTTCCGGGCGAGCGCTGAGTGTGCGATGCAGTGCTGGATCTAAGAGATCCAGAGTCAGGGCATCCGGTAGCTGCGCCCTAAGCCATGTGGACTTTCCGGTGCCCCGTGGGCCGAAGAGAAAGCAGCTTTGGGAGGGAAGTTCGAAAAATCGACTTAATAATTCCACTTATGGGCCAAATATGGAAGTTTAGGTTCCATATATGGCCAAACGACTCGACCCAAGTCAAGTGAATCAGGCAACCCTCCCAATTCCAATCCTCACATACCATGTCGGTGAACTGTTCCAATCGGACGTAGTCCCGGAGAGGCGTCGAGCCATCGCCAACCTGAATTCCCTTGGCGAACCCGTGGAAGCCCAAGTTAAGCTACTGGAATCCGCCAAGGCTCGGAACCATCCCTAAGCCGCCCAGTCCACCCGTCCGAGCGTCGGTTCGTCCTTCAGCTTGGGCAGAACCTCGGCAGCGAAGGTGCGCATGTTGCTTTCGGCATCCTCCCAAGGCATCCCGGCGTAGCTGAACACGCCGACGAAGGCGCCGGCCCCCACCCGTTCGCAATTGCGCTTGATGGTCTCAAGGCATCGGTCCGGGTCACCCCAGACCTGCAGCCCAAGGAAGAACTCGATGGCGCTGTCCACGCCTTGCTTCTGGATGTTGTTGGCGAATTGGCCATAGTACTCGTAGCCCTTCTGCCCTTTGAGGTGGCTCTCATGGAAGCGGTAGTGGTCGAGCACCGTTTGCCAGTAGCCCCCGATGTAGCGTTCGGCGAGCTGGCGCGCCCGGCCGTCGTCGCGGTCGCACAGGGTCCAGCCGCCAATGATCGGAGCGGGCGGATCCTCCGCATTGATCTCCCGGTAGAGGGTGCGGTACTGCTCGATCTCCTGTTCCACGGCGTCCCAGGGCTTTTGCGGAATGATGAGCAGCCCCAGCCCCAACCGGGCCATGATGGGCACGGATTCCGGCGACACCGCAGCAGCGTAGGTGCGGCCCTTGAAGGTGAGGAAGGGTTCAGGACGGATATCGACCCGGGGCTGCTTGACGTGGTCGCCGTCGAATTCGCAGTAGCCGCGCTCAAGCCCCTCGAGAACGCATCGGGCGGATTCCACAAAGCGTGGCCGGGAGTCCGCCATGTCCTGCCGGAAGCCGTCGAACTCCACCCGGCCCGCGCCGCGGCCGAGGCCGAGAATGAGCCGTCCCCCGGAGAGGTTGTCCAGCATCGACACCTGCTCGGCGACCCGCAGCGGGTCATGCCAAGGCAGCACCACCACCATTGAGCCGAGCTTCGCGGTTTGGGTGCGGCCCGCCATGTAGGTGAGGAACTGCAGCGGGTCCGGGCACATGGTGTAGTCAGTGAAGTGGTGCTCCACGGTCCATATGGACTCGAAGCCAAGCGGCTCGGCAAGCTCCGCAAGACGCACGTCGTTGCGATAGACATCCAAGTCAGTGGTGTGCTTGTGGGTGTTCTGGAAAATGACCGCAGTGCCGACGTGCATGGGGAGCTTCCTTACCTGCAAAAGTCAAAAGCATAGGTGGCAACGGCGCTGTTTGGCAATAACATGAGCGGGCAGATGAACGGGCAGCGACAAGCATGGCCGGATGCGGCCGCGTTGGCACTGGTGCTTGTGCTGGGCGCTGGCGCTTCGGCCTTTGCCGAAAAGCTGCCGGCGGAGGTGGAGGCCTTGCTGTCCGAGCCTTCGGAGCCATCCGACTACTTTGAGGAGAAGCGCTGCCTGTCCACCCACCGCATTCGCGACGTCGATGCCCTCGACGACCGCCACGTGGTGTTCCGCATGAACCGCAAGGCCCTCTACCTAGTGCAGTTCCCGCACCGCTGCCCGGGTCTGCGCCGCAACGGCCCCGTGGCCTACGAAACCCTCAACGGCATGTCGGTCTGCACCCATGACGCCATCCGCGGCACCTTTCAATACGGGGCCGGGGATGCCCGCTTGGGGCCGCCCTGCGCGATACCGGGATTTCAGGAAATCACCGTCGAGCAGCTCAGTTTGCTGCGCGAGTCGTTGCGCTAGGAGCCTCTGCCTTCGGAAGTCGCGAAAGCGAAAACTCGACATCGCCGCCCCTTTGGACGGGCGATTGAGGAGAGTGTCGAGTCATATTCGACGAAATCGAACGTTCAAAGGGGCGAGCGAGAGCGGATTTGCAGCCGTGAACTCGCACGGCGCAGGCTCCTGGGGAAGCCATCCAAGCCATCGCCCCGTTAGGGGAATTTCGTGCGTCAACGTAAGCGATTGGCCATAGCGGTTCAGGAACTGTTGGGCTAAATTTAAGCTTCAACTGGAGACGGCGCCCCCCAAGGCAACGGTTTGGTAAATGAACGGCTACAGCACCCGAAACGTGGCGGACATCGTGGGCATGACGCCGGCCCAGGTGCGTGGCTTCGTGCGCCGAAAGCTGCTGTCCCCTGCCAAAGGGCCCCACGGCGAGCACCGCTTCGACTTCAAGGATCTGGTCTTGCTGCGCAGCGCCAAAAGCATGATCGATGCCAACATCAGCCCACGCAGCCTGTTCCGGGCGATGACTCGGCTCAAGGCCAGCTTTGCGTCGCCTGAAGCCCTTTCGGGCGTTCGTCTGCTGGCCCAGGGGAATGGCGTGTTGGTGCGCGCCAAGAACCGGCTCTGGAACGCCGAAACCGGCCAAGGCTGCCTGGACTTTGCCCAGCACGTCAGCGGCAATGGCGTAACCGTGCTCTGGGAAGGCCGCGACATCGCCCCGGGCGAGGCTGATGAGCTGAGCGCGAGCGAATGGTGCCAACTCGGGGTTGACTTGGAGGAATGGAACGTGGGCAAGGCGATGGAGGCGTACCAAAAGGCGGTCTTGTCCGATCCCAATTGCTCGGATGCCTGGGTGAACCTCGGCCGCCTGCACCAGCTCAAGGGCAACCTGAAGGAAGCCAAGCGCCACTACGATCTGGCCGTGGAGACGGCGCCCGGCCACCAACTGGCCAACTACAACCTCGGCACCGTTTTCGATGAACTCAATGAAGGGGAGTTGGCCGCCGGGTTCTATGCCAAGGCGCCGGACGTGCCGGACGCCCACTTCAACTTGGCGCGCATCTCGCGCGGCCGAGGCGATGAGTTGGCCTATCGCCGTCACCAGCAGCGCTACATGAACCTGAGGGGCCAGGCCGAGCGGCCCAGCCAACCCGAAGGGGAACGCTGATTCGCACCCGCAAGCCGCCAAGGGCACTGCCCCAAGGGGGCGCAACGTCGCATGACCGTCCTTATTGACCGGATCAATCATTGGCTCGGCCGCACGGCCGCTTGGCTGACCTTGGCGATGGCAGTGGCCGTCGCCGCCATCGTCCTGCTGCGCTACGCGCTTGCGCAGAACACCATCCTGCTTCAGGAGGCGGTGAGCTACGGCCACGGCTTGGTGCTGATGCTGGGCATTGCCTACACCCTGAAGGAGAGCGGCCATGTCCGGGTGGACATCCTCTACAGCAGCCGCAGCCCGCGCTGGCGCGCGCTGGTCGATCTCTTTGGCCACCTCTTCCTGCTGCTGCCGGTGGCCGGGCTGCTGCTGGCCACCTCGGTGCCCTACGCCCTGAGCGCCTGGCGCATCCTGGAAGGCTCATCCGAAGTCGGCGGCTTGCCGGGGGTCTTTCTGCTGAAGACGCTCATCCCGTTGATGGCAGCGCTGCTGCTGCTGCAGGGGTTGAGCGAGATCGGCAAAGCCTGGCGGCGGCTGGCCGAAGGGTCCTCCCAGTAGTGGAGGCGCTAGCGCCCATCCTGCTGTTCGCGCTGGTCTTCGCCCTCCTGCTGCTCGGCTATCCGGTTGCCCTGACCTTGGCGGGCGGCTCGTTCGCGTTCGCCTTGGCCTGCGCCGGCCTTGGCATTTTCGACTTGGACGTGCTCGGCTTTCTGCCCGGGCGGCTGTACGGCATCATGGCCAATCAAACGCTCATTGCCGTGCCGCTGTTCGTTTTCATGGGGGCGATGCTGGAGCGCACGCGCATCGCCGAACAGCTGCTGCGCGCGCTCTCCGGCCTGCTCGGCGGCCTGCCCGGCGGGCTGGGGCTGGGTGTGCTCCTGATGGGCGCCCTGATGGCCGCAAGCACCGGCATAGTCGGCGCCACCGTGGTGACGCTGGGCTTGATGGCGCTGCCCAACCTGCTGCGGCAGGGCTACGACCCGCAGCTGGCCACGGGCACGATCAGCGCCACCGGAACCTTGGGGCAGATCATTCCCCCTTCCATCGCCCTGGTGCTGCTCGGCGACGTGCTCTCCAACGCCTACAGCCAAGCGCAGCTGGCCCAGGGCGTGTTTGCGCCGAAGACGGTCTCCATCGGCGACCTTTTCGCCGGCTCGCTGCTGCCGGGGGCGGTGTTGGTGGCGCTCTATGCGCTGTACCTGGTGGCCGTCGCCACCCTGCGGCCGCAACGCGCCCCGGCGCGGAGGCAGGGCGGCGCCGAGTCGGACGCGCCGACCGCCACCGACCTGGTCCGGGCGCTGCTGGCGCCGATGAGCCTGATCCTCGCCGTGCTCGGCAGCATACTGGCCGGCTTGGCAACGCCGACCGAAGCTGCCGGAGTCGGCGCCTTGGGCGCAGTGCTGCTGGCTCTGGGCAATCGGACCTTGAACCGCGAACTGCTGCGCTCGGTCTGCGAGTCCACCCTGAAAACCACGGCAATGGTGTTTTTCATCCTCATCGGCGCATCGGTCTTCGCGCTGGTGTTCCGGGGCCTCGGCGGCGATGTCCTGGTGCAGGGGCTGTTCGAGGGGTTCCCCGGCGGCGCGCTCAGCGCCTTGGCGGCGGTGATGCTGGTGATTTTCCTGCTCGGCTTCGTGCTGGACTTCATCGAAATCACCTTCGTGGTCATTCCGGTGGTGGGCCCCGGTTTGCTGGCCTTGGGCATCGACCCCATCTGGCTCGGCGTCCTGATCGCCGTGAACCTGCAAACCTCCTTCCTGACGCCGCCGTTCGGCTTTGCGCTGTTCTATTTGCGCGGCGTGACGCCGAGGGACATTCCGACTGCGGCCATGTATCGTGGCGTGGTTCCCTTCGTTGCGCTGCAACTGGTGCTGCTGATGCTGCTGTTCGCCTTTCCGATCCTTGCCACTTGGCTGCCGGGCGCGTTGCGCTGATGGCGGCGACCCGACTCACCAATCTCAAGGTCTGGGATGGCGAGGGCCTGGTCCCCGCCGATGCCTTGACGTTCGCCGGAAACCGGATCCAAGCGGTTGGGCCGCTGGACGACCTGCCTGCGAGCCGCGGCGACCGCGTCATCGACTGCTCGGGCCTCACCGCCATTCCGGGGCTGATCGATGCGCACCTGCATTTGGAGCTGAGCCCGGACGACGCCAAGCCGCCGGACAAACTGGCCACGGCGGAACGCTTGCCGGCGATGGCTGAACGGGCCGAAGCCATGGCGCGGGCCGGCATCACCACGGGCCGGGATCTGGGCGGCGGGGCTTGGCTGGAAATCGAAATCCGCGATCGCATCAACCGGGGCGCCCTGCTGGGTCCAAGGCTGCTGTGCGCTGGCCAGCCCATCACCAGCGTGGCCGGCCACTGCCACTTCTGGGGCGGCGAGGCGGCGGGCTTCGCCGAGGCCGAAGCGGTGCTGCGGCGACAATTGGAACATGGGGTGGACCTCATCAAGGTGATGGCCACCGGTGGCCGGATGACCCGGGGGAGCAGCCCGATCGACCCGCAGTTCGACCTGCCAACCCTGAGCCAAATCGTCGATCTGGCCACCAGCCACGAGCTGCCGGTCGCCGCCCATTGCCATGGCACCGAGGGCATCCGCATCGCCGCCGAAGCCGGGGTGCGCACCATCGAGCACTGCTCCTGGTTGGGCCAGGCGGGCTGGGCCAGCGACTACCGGCCCGAGGTGGCGGCGGCGATGGCCGAGCGCGGCGTTTGGGTATCACCGACCGTCAGCCGGGGCTGGCGGCGCTTCCTCGACAACCCGGACTCGACCACGCTCAAGCGAATTCAAGCTGCGTTCGCCGACATGCGCTCGCGCAACATCCCCTTCATCGCCTCCACCGACGCCGGCATTCCCGGTGTCTATCACCACCACCTGCCCCAAGCCCTGCCGGTCTTCGCCGACATCGCCGGCCTGACGCCGGAAGCGGCCTTGCGCGCCGCCACCAGCGCCGCCGCCGATGGTCTGGGCTTGGACCAGGCAACCGGCCGGCTCAAGCCCGGACTGTCCGCCGACATCGTGCTGGTGCACGGCAATCCGCTGGACGATCTAGGCCTGCTCGCGGAACCCGCCGCCGTGTGGGCGCGGGGTGCGCAGGCCAAGGGATTGTCGTAGGGAGACCGTCGGCGGCAATTCAAAACCAAGGCGGCATCTGAGAAGATAGGTGGCCCACGCGGCGCGCGACCGGGAAGTTGGCGGCGCTGGAGTCGTCTCGCTTGGACTCATTTGAATTAGGGGGGATCGATGAAACTCGGACTGATGCTCGGCTATTCCGGAGCGGGCCTGTCGCTGCCCATCAAGAAGGTGCAGCTCGCCGAACGGCTGGGCTACGACTCGGTTTGGACCGCCGAGGCCTACGGCTCCGACGCCATCACGCCGCTGGCCTTCATCGCCGCGCGCACCGAGCGCATCCGGCTGGGCACGGCGGTCATCCAGCTCGCCGGCCGCACGCCGGCCAACGCCGCCATGGCCATGGCCACCTTGGATCAATTGGCGGGCGGCAACCGGGTGATCTGCGGCATCGGCGTGTCAGGTCCGCAAATCGTGGAAGGCTGGTACGGCCAGCCTTGGGGCCGACCCTACCACCGGCTCAAGGACTACGTCGCCATCATGAAGAAAATCTGGGCCCGGGAGGAGCCGGTGACCCACGACGGCAAGGAGATCAGCCTGCCCTACGAAGGCGAGGGCGCCATGGGCGTCGGCAAGCCGCTGAAGTCGATCCTGCACATGAACCCGGACATTCCCATTTGGCTCGGCACCGGCATGGCCGCCACCGTGCGCCTGACCGCCGAGATTGCCGACGGCTGGCTGCCCTTGGGCTACGTGCCGGAGTCCGCCCACCTCTACCAGGGCTGGATCGACGAAGGGCTGGCCAAGGCGGGCAAGAGCCGGGCGGACTTTGAAGCCCAAGCCGGCACCCAGGTCATGATCACCGAGGATTCCAGCGCCGCAGTGCAGGCTGCGCTGGACCGGCTCAAGCCCAACGTCGCCCTGTACGTCGGCGGCATGGGCCACCGCCACAAGAACTTCCACAAGGAAGTGATGGTGCGGCGCGGCTTTGGCGAGGCGGCCGAGAGGATTCAGGAGCTCTTCCTGGCCAAGCGCAAGGACGAAGCAGCGGCGGCCGTGCCGGACGAGTTCGTCGATCAGGGTGCGCTGGTCGGCCCCAAGGCCCGCATCCGCCAGCGCTTTCGGGCTTGGGAGGACGCAGGCCTCACCGGACTGACCATCGGCGGCGACGAAGCGGCCATCACCTTTGCCGCGGAGTGCGCCCGCCTCAACACGGAACCCTCCGGCTAACCCAACGAACACGAGGACTGCGCGATGTATCCAGGCAAATGGGGCGTTGAATGCCCCGACAAACCGGCGGTCATTGACGCCGCCAGCGGCGCAACGCTCACCTACGGCGAACTGAACGATCGCTCCAACCAGCTTGCGCAGCTGCTGTGGGCGCGGGGGCTGCGCCACGGCGACCGCATGTGCATCTTCATGGAGAACAACCTGCGCTTCTTTGAAGTGGTCTGGGCGGCGCTGCGCTCGGGCCTCTACCTGACCACGGTGAACCGCTACCTCACCGCGGAGGAAGCGGGCTACATCATCGACAACAGCGAGTCCCAAGCGTTGGTCACCTCGAGCCACTTGGGCGAGGTGGCCCGGGATTTGCCGCCCCATGCGCCCAACTGCCACACTTGGCTGATGACCGGCGGCAGCGTGGAGGGCTTTGAGGCCTATGAGGACGCCATCGCCGGCCAGCCCGCCGAAAATCTCGACGATGAGCCGGCCGGCGCCTTCATGCTCTACAGCTCCGGCACAACCGGCCGCCCCAAGGGCATTCTCCGGCCGCTGCCCCCGAACAAGATCCACGAGGATGCCGGCCCGGTCGGCGCCCTGCAAAGCGCGCTTTGGGGATTTGATGAGAACGCCGTCTATCTGTCCCCCGCACCCCTGTACCACTCCGCCCCGATCGGCTTCTGCATCGCCACCCAGGGGCTGGGCGGCACCGTGGTCATGATGCCGCGCTTCGACGAGGTGAGCGCCCTGCGCGCCATCGAAACCCATCGCGTCACCCACAGCCAGTGGGTGCCAACCATGTTCACCCGCCTGCTCAAGCTGCCCGAGGCGCAGCGCCAAGCCTACGACCTGTCATCGCACAAGGTGGCCATTCACGCCGCTGCGCCCTGCCCGGTGGCCGTCAAGCAGCAGATGTTCGATTGGTGGGGGCCGGTCCTCTACGAATACTACGCAGGCACCGAGCTCAACGGCTTCACCCACGCCACGCCCGAGCAATGGCTGGCCCATCCGGGCACCGTGGGCCAATCCCTGCTCGGCACCCTCCACATCTGCGGCGAGGATGGCGAGGAGCTGCCGAACGGCGAACCGGGCATCGTCTATTTCGAGATGGACCAGATGCCCTTCGAGTACCTCAAGGACAAGGCCAAGACCAAGGAAGCGCAACACCCCAAGCACGCCAACTGGACCGCTCTTGGCGACGTGGGCTACGTCGACGACGAGGGCTACCTCTACCTTACCGACCGCGCCACCTTCATGATCATCAGCGGCGGCGTCAACATCTATCCCCAGGAGATCGAGGATGCGCTCATCATGCACCCCAAGGTGGCCGACGTGGCGGTGGTGGGCGTGCCCAACGAGGAAATGGGCGAGGAGGTGAAGGCCGTCGTCCAGCCTGCCGACGGCACTGAGGGCGACGACGCGCTGGCCGACGATCTGCTGGCGTACGCCCGCGAGCACCTCGCCCATTACAAGTGCCCAAGGAGCATCGACTTCACGGCGCAACTGCCCCGCCTGCCCACCGGCAAGCTCTACAAGCGCCTGCTCAAGGACCGCTACTGGGGAAAGACGGATTCGCGGATCGTCTAGCCCCGGCTCATCACCAACGCCGCATAGCCCAAGCTGAGCGCGCTGGCCAGGGCGATCGGCAGGTCGGAGGCGGCGAGCCAGGCGATGTGGATGAACGCGCTGCCCAGCAGGCTGATGAAGAAGCGGTCGCCGCGGGTGGTCGGCATGGGCAGGAAGCCGCGCCTGGATTGGGTCGGCCAGCGAATCTCCGCCACCGTCATCGCCGCCAACCCAAGGCCCACCGCGCCGAAAAAGAGGGCCGTCTGCCAAGTCCAAGCCATCCAGGCCATCACACCCGCCCCATGGCGAAGCCCTTGGCCAGATGGCGGCGCACGAACCAGACCACGGCCAGCCCGGGCAGGATGGTCAGCACGCCGGCGGCGGCCAGCACCCCCCAATCGAGCCCCGAGGCGCTCACCGTGCGCGTCATCGCCACCACGATGGGCTTGGCTTCGCTGGCGGTCAAGGTGCGGGCGATCAGCAGCTCCACCCAACTGAACATGAAGCAGAAGAACAGAGTGACGCCGATGCCGCCCCGAATCACCGGAATGAGGATGCGGAAGAAGAAGAACGGAAAGGAGTGCCCGTCAATGGCCGCCATCTCGTCGAGTTCCTTGGGCACTGCGGAAACGAACCCCTCCAGTATCCACACGGCCAAGGGCACGGTGAACAGGCAGTGGGCCAAGGCCACCGCCAGCGGCGTGTCGAACAGGCCGACCGCGGAGTAAAGCTGGAAGAACGGCAGCAGGAACACCGCCGGCGGCGCCATGCGGTTGGTCAGCAGCCAGAAGAAGAGCTGCTTGTCGCCGAGGAAGCGGTAGCGCGAGAACGCATAGGCGGTCGGCAGCGCCACCGTGATGGACAGCGCGGCGTTGAGGCAGACGTAGGTGAGCGAGTTGACGAAGGCCCCGTACCAAGCCGGGTTGGTGGCGACCTCAACAAAGTTGGCCAGCGTTGGGTCGCCGGGCACCAGCTCCAGTCCGCCCAAGATGTCCCGATTGGACTTGACCGCCATGCTGACCAGCCAATACAGGGGCGCCAGCAGAAACAGGCAGTAGAGGTAGAGGCTCCAGTGGGCCTTGCCGTTGGGGGCGCTCATCGGATCTGCCGTTCCTTAAGCCGCTGCATCGCCCCGCTTCATCACGCTGGCGTGGAACAGCCAGCAAAGCAGCAGGATCAGCAGGAAGTAGAGCACCGAGAACGCCGCCGCCGGGCCGAGATCAAACTGGCCGACCGCCATGCTGGTGAGGTACTGGCTTAGGAAGGTGGTGCTCGCACCAGGCCCGCCGCCGGTCAGCACGAAGGGTTCGGTGTAGATCATCAGGCTGTCCATCAGCCGCAGCAGCACGGCGATGGTCAGCACCGACTTCAAGTGCGGCAGCTCCACATGGCGAAACACCTGCCAGCGGCTCGCCCCGTCCAGTGCAGCGGCTTGGTAGTACGCCGGCGGAATGGCCGCGAGGCCGGCAAAGCAGAGCAGCGCCACCAATGACGTCCAATGCCACACGTCCATCAGCACCAAGGTGGCCCAAGCGTCGAACGCGGAACTCGTGTAGTTGTAGGACACGCCAAGGGCGGTCACCGCCGCGCCCAGCAGCCCGATGTCCGGGCGGGCGAAAATCTGCCAAGTGACGCCCACGACGTTCCAGGGAATCAGCAGCGGCACCGCCAGAATGATGAGGAAGGCCACCGTCATCCGGCCCTGCAGGGGCATGCAGCGGGCAATCCAGATGCCCAAGGGAATCTCCAGGGCCAGCACCAGGGCGCTGAAGCCCAACTGTCGGACCAGCGCCTCCAGGAAACGGGGGTCGCGCAAGGTCTCCCGATACCAGTCCAAGCCGACGAATAGGCGCGTGTGAACATCAAAGATGTCCTGCACGGAGTAGTTGACCACGGTCATCAGGGGGGCGACGGCGGTGAAGGCGACCACCAGCACCACCGGCGCCACCGCCAGCCAAGCCTTTTGGTTAGCCCGCACGTCTCACCAAGCCGCTTTCAGACAACCAAACATCGTTGTTGACTGTCGAAGCGTTGAAGCCGGAAATCGGTTGGGCCGGAGCAACCACCCGCGCCGGCCCCGATCATCGCGGCCCGTGGCGGGACGTGCGGGCTAGCCCGTTGCATCAGTTACCAGCCAGCCGTTGCGGTAGAGCAGGATTCGGGACGGATCGATGTGCAAGCGGGCTTGACTCCCAACCGGGCCATCCAGACGTTGCTGCACATGGATCGCCTGGCCGCCGAGTTCGGCGGTCACCAGCCCGGTGGCCACGCCGCCCAACGTGCCGAGCGCCCGCACGCTGCGCACGGCCACGGGAACGCCGCGCTCGCCAACTGCCGCCCATTCAGGACGAAAGCCCAGCGCACAGCGTCCGTCCGCCGCCGCCGTGGCGCCCAGCACTTGGCCGTTGCAGCGGATGCTGCCCGCCGAGACCTCCCCGTCAACCAAGTTCATGCCGGGCGAGCCGATGAAGCGGGCCACGGCTTCGTGGGCCGGCTGTTCGTAGAGCGCTTCGGGACTGCCGGTTTGCAATGCCTTGCCGTGGTGCAGCAGCGTGATGCGTTCGGCGAAGGTCAGGGCCTCCGTTTGGTCGTGGGTGACGTAGATCATGGTCAGCCCAAGTTCGCCCTGCACCGTCTTGAGCGCTTGGCGCAACCGCCACTTGGCGGCCGGTTCCACGGCGGTAAGCGGCTCATCGAGCAGCACCAAGGCCACGTCCGGGCGCACCAGCGCCCGGCCGATGGCGGTCAACTGCCTTTCAAACAACGAAAGCTGCTTGGGCTTGCGCGTCAGCAACGCCGCAATGGACAGCAATTCCGCCACCTCGCCAACCCGGCGGCGAACCGCAGCGGCGTTCCAGCCCCGATTGACCAGCGGAAAGCCGAGATTGCCCGCCACGTCCAAGGCGGGGTAGAGCACCGGAAACTGAAACACCTGCGCCACTTGGCGTTCGGCGGGGCTGGCCGCCGTGAGGTCGCGTCCGTCAAACTCGATGGTTCCGGCGCTTGGGCGCAACAGGCCCGCCAGCAGATGCAGCAGCGTGGTCTTGCCGGCCCCGGAGCCACCCAAAACCGCATGGGCCTCGCCGTCGCGCAGCTCAAGGTCAACGCCCTCAAGCACTGGCGGGGCGCCCGGTTGGTAGCGATGGTGCAAGCTGGATGCTCGGATGGCGGCCAAGACAACAGCCCTTTGGTTGGTCGAAGCACTTTGACCCAAGCGCGGGAAGCGAATCAAGTGAAGTCTTGCGATTTGGGTGGCTGCGGGTCGCCTCGGACGGCGACCTGGCCTTTAGGGGCCCGCTTTGGGGGGCCGGCAGCGGGCTTGCGAGCCCGCCGCGGGCGGTGCTTGGGCCTCGGCGGAGCGCCGTTGACGGCTGAACCAGGTGCGGGTTTCCGGGATCCGCGCCGTCCCGGAGGCGCGCCGGGGAACGGCCCATGCCCTGCTCAACGGCCGGGGCTATCGATGGCGTAAGTAAACTCGGTGTTCGGGCCCTCTTTCGGTCCGGTTTCGCCGATGACGGTTACGCCAGCGAGGTTCTCGAACTTCCTGCCGCCGAGGGCACTAACGATGTTGGGGA
>JAPOTD010000084.1 GCA_026709365.1 Gammaproteobacteria bacterium | reverse complement strand
CGGGCGAACTCGAGGGTCTCGGGGCGCGGGCGCTTGCCCCGGCGGGCGGCCTCCCTGCGCAGCCTGCGGTGCGCCGCCCGGATGGCCTGCCGGGACTTGCGCAGCGCGCATATGCGCCCCGGCACCGCGACCCCGGCGCCGACCGCCACCGCCGGCCAGCATCCCACGGCGCCCGTGCGCTTGAGCGTCCTGACGCGCGCCAGCAGGCCGAACGGCTCCCCGCCCTCCGCCCGCAACGGCAGCGACCCGGTGTTCACCCGAACGGTGGCGTGGCCCCCGCAGGCCGCCACGTGGCCCAGGCCCGCCGCCGTCGAGTAGCCCCGGTCGGCCAGCACGAGGTCGCCCTCGGCGATCGGGAAGTTGCGCAGCGTCTCGCCGCTGCCCGCCCCCCCGGCCGCCGTCAGCTTGAGGAAGTCGCACGACAGCGAGGGCAGCCGGACGCTGTAGTGCAGGCGCCACTGGGAGCCGGTCCGCCCCGGCTCCTTGACCGTCGTGGCGTCGAACGCCCTGGCCTGGAGGCCGCCCGCGGACGCCAGCGCGACGCCCTGCTCGCGGAACAGCGCCACGCACAGCGCCCGCAGCCAGCCGCCCGACTTGCGCAGCCGCTTCAGCAGGGCGACGTCCGAGAGGTCGGCCAGCCCCGACACCCGGGCCCGCGCCACGGTCTCCCGAAGCGAGTGGCCGCAGGCCAGGTGCAGCAGCAGGGTGCGCAGCAGCGCCTCCGGGCACCGGTCCTTGCGCAGGCCCTTCAGCGCCCCGGTCTCGCCCGCCAGCTCCCGCCATCCCTCCGGCAGGAGCGACCGAACCACGTCCCAGTCCTCGTCCATGCGCCCGATCTCCCCTCGGCAGTGACGGCCACATCATACGCAGCACGAACATGACAAACAAGTTAGCGCTTATGGAGGGGGTAGTCTAAGCTCCTAACCCGCCTTTCCCAACCAAACATCGAGGAACCCAAGTGAACAAGCTGGCCATGACGCTCGCCGCAGGCATTCTCGCCTGCCCCGCATTCGTCTCGGCGCAGGCAGACAATGTATGCGGATACAACAACATCTGCGAGCTTGAGGTTCAGATCACTTCGGGATTCGCCCACCTCTTTGTGGAACCTGGTGCCCCCTTGTCAGCGTGATTATCAAGAATGGCAAGACTGCGCCGCCAGGTGGCCTGCACTACGGCATCGAGGCCATGCTCATAACTTCCAGCGGGCCACGGCGCGTTGGACTAGACTCTACTGCGAGTTATGTGGGTGAAGGCCTTAGCGAAAGAATACTCTCCGTTATCATCCCCGATGACGGCATGTTCAGCGCATGCAACAAGGTTGTTGTCATCCTGCACGAGATAGCGGTTGGCAACACGCGAAAATACCGGATCGAGCGTGACGGGGGTTTCCTTTCCGTCCCGTATCCGGACGCTTCCCCCGGAACGCCGTCCCCCTCGTGTCGGTAGCGCAACGGCCCTTGAACCGCGCCCCGGCGGGACGCGCAGGCCCTGGAAGAGCGCCTTGCCCGCCAAGAAGCGCTAGGGATCGAGGCCGGCCCGGATGCGTTGACGGGCCTGCCAGCGTGGCGGCGGGCGGCCT
Source organism: Gammaproteobacteria bacterium (assembly GCA_026709365.1). GTDB lineage: Bacteria > Pseudomonadota > Gammaproteobacteria > Pseudomonadales > Azotimanducaceae > Azophilus. Next base: position 18,907 of record JAPOTD010000084.1, on the reverse strand, counting down.
GGTCGGACGTTGGCCGGCGGACCGTATGGAGTCCAAAACACTCCGCAACCGTCCATCTGGCGCCGCCCCGAGCCATCGCGGAATGTTGTAACGCCGCAGGTAACGGCTTTCGGCCAAAAGTCCGAAAAACACTTCAAATTCAATCTATTGCGCAAAAAGAATAGATTAGCTGGCGCGAAACTCCGCGCTCGTCGCTCAGGGCAGGTTCCGAAATGTTTCCGAGCCGGCACCGCGAAACTTGGCCTTGGGGCCGAGGTTCGGGTGCGGCAATTGAGAGTTCTCGAAGTTGAAGCGGAGACCTTTTCCGGTGCATCGAAGCCGAGTCGCGCAGTGAGTTGGGTTTTCCGGTTGGGGCGCAAGTTGGGTGGGCCTTCCAAGCGGGGTGTACAATGGCAGCGACGGACTGGCAAGAGATGTGGGGCTGGTAAATGGACGCGCAGGCGCCCGAAAAGTGGAGGCCCTTAACCGGCATGCCGGAGGAGGCGGAAGGCTGGGCGACGCCCGGCTTCGCCGAGCTGGAAGCGGAATGGGCCGAATGCCGGCGGCAGCTTAAGGCGGGTTCCCCGGAGTCGCGCTTTCTCGACGGCTGGCTTCGGGAGCGGGTGCGCGCTTTCGCCTTGGAGACCGGCCAGATCGAGGGCCTATATACCCTGCGGCGCGGCGTCACCGAGCAGCTCATCGCGGAGGGGTTCGCGGGCGCGGTGGGGGCGCACACCCTTGAGGGGCTGGAGGATCGAACCGTGCGCGGGCTGCTGGAGGACCAGGAAGCCGCTTATGACATGATGTTCGATGACGTCGCCAGCGGGCGTCCCCTTTCCGCTTACATGATCAAGAGCTGGCATGCGCTGCTGACGCGGCATCAGGAGACGGTGACCGGCATCGACCCCCAAGGTCGGCGCGTGCAGGTGGCATTCCGGGGGAAGGGTGAGTGGAAGACCAGGCCAAACAACCCGCGCCGCCCGGGCGGCGTGACCCATGAGTACTGCCCGCCGGAGCAGGTGGATTCCGAAATGCGCCGCTTCCTCGATCTGTACAACAACGACATTCGCCACCGGAACTATCCGGTCAACGCCGAGGCCGCTTGGCTGCATCACCGGTTCGTGCGCACCCATCCCTTCCAGGACGGCAACGGGCGGGTCTCCCGGCAGCTCATGGCTTGGGCCTACGTCAAGCGGAGCCTGCCGGCGCCGGTGGTCAGCGCCGAAGGCAAACCTGATTACATCAATGCGCTTGAAGCCGCCGACGAGGAGCGGCTGATCGTCCTTGCCCGCTACGCTGGTCTTCGTGCGTTGGAATCCATCGCTGGAGCGGTTGAGATCGCCCAGCGGGCCTTGGCCGGCAAGTTGAACCGCCCGAACGGCAATGGCGGGCGCACGGTCGGCGACCAGTACCTACCGCCGGTGCCGCACGACTCTGGCGGCGGCCCCTCCGGTCCTTAGGGAGCCTCTGATTAAGTCCCGTTCGTTCAGCGCTTCACTGCTTGAGGATGGAAATAACCCCGCGATGATGGAGCGCAACATCCTCGGGCGGAGCGGAATTCGGGCCGCGGGCGTCGTGAAGCGCCCTTCGGGAGCGCCTGTGGGGTGCGCTGGCGGCGTTGCGGCTCATTGTGTGGGGCCTGCCACACGGCTTCGCCGCGCCTTGCCAGCACACCCCACAGGCCACTCTGAACTTCCGGGACTTAATCAGAGGCTCCCTAGCCCGCCATGATCGCAGAGAATCAACTTCCTTCCTGATCTTCACTTCGGATTTGGGTTGGTTGAGGAGTCCTGACCATGCCGCGCACAGCCCCATGGATGGTGATGCTCCTGGCCGCGCTGGGCGGCTGCGCAAACCTCGGCTACTACGCCCAAGCGGTGGGCGGGCATTGGGGGGTGCTGCGGGCGTCGCAGCCCGTCGATGCGCTGCTGCGGGACCCGGCGACCCCGGTGCCGCTCAAGGCGCGGCTGCGGCGGGCCGGGGAGATGCTTCGGTTCGCTGAGTCGGAGATGGGCCTGGACGCCGGGGGCAGCTACCGACGCTTCGCCGACCTTGAGCGCAGCCATGTCCTGTGGAACGTCTTCGCCGCCCCGCCGTTCGCCTTGGCGGCGCGCCAATGGTGCCATCCGTTCGTCGGCTGCACACCCTATCGCGGCTACTTCTCCCGGGATGCCGCCCGCCGGGCCGCGCAGCGCCTGGCCGGGGAGGGCTTGGAAACCTTTGTTGGCGGAGTCGCCGCCTACTCCACCCTTGGCTGGTTCGATGATCCGCTGCTCAGCACCTTCATCGATTGGCCGGAGGCGGCGCTGGCCGAGCTGCTGATCCATGAGACGGCGCACCGACGGCTCTGGGTGGCCAATGACGTCGTGCTGAACGAGGCCTTCGCCAGCTTCGTGGGCGAGGAGGGCGCCCGCCAGTGGCTTGCCCGTCAGGGCCGGTCCGATGAGTTCGCCGCGCATCGGCAGCGCCAAGCGGAGTGGAACAGGCTGGTTGGGCTGCTCATGCGCGCCAAGGCGCACCTCGCAACGCTCTACGGCCAAAACGGCGCTGTCGGTCTCGGCCCGGCCAAGGCGCGGGTGCTCGATGCCATGCGCGCCTGCTACCAAGCCAACTGGAACCGGCTCGGCGGCGGACGCTACGACCGGGTGGTGGCGGGGGTGAACAATGCCTATCTGGCCTCCTTGGCCACATACCGGGACTGGCAGCCGGCCTTCGCCGCCCTGTATCGGCAGCATTCCGACTGGGATGCCTTCTTCGCCGCCGTGGACGGGCTGGCCCAGCTTGGGGCGGCGGAGCGCGAGGCGGCGTTGGCGGCGCTACGCGACCAGCAGGTAGCAGAGGCTGGCGATCACCGCCGCGCCGATGAGGTTCAGTGCGAACCCCTCGCGGGCCATCGCCTCAACGGGGATTCGGCCGGTGCCGAACATGATCACGTTCGGCGCCGTGGCCACGGGCAGCATGAAGGCGCAGGAGGCGCTCATGGCGGCGGGGATCATCAGTAGGCGGGGGTCCATGCCCGCGCCCAGCGCCGCGGCGGCGAGGATGGGCATGAGCAGCGTGGTGGTGGCGGTGTTGCTGGTGGTCTCGGTCAGGAAGGTGACCGACAGGCAGATCACCCCCATCACCGCCAGCACGTGCCAAGCGGCGATGCCGCCCAAGGTGCTGCCGATGGCCTCGCTCAAGCCCGATGAGGCGAAGGCGCCGGCGATGGTGAGGCCGGCGCCGAACAGGATCAGCATGCCCCAGGGAATTCTGTTGGCCGTCTCCCAGTCGAGCAGCCGTCCGCCCTTGCCGTTGGGCACCAGGAACATGACGACGACCGCCAGAAAGGCGACCATGGCGTCGTTGGAGTAAGGTGCGCCGAACCACTCGGTCCAGCCGCCGAACGGCTCCTTGCGGGTGATCCAGGCCAAGGCGGTGGCGCCGAACACGATGGCCACCCGCACCTCCGCGGTGCTCCAGGGGCTGGGGGCGGGCAGGCTGATCTCGCCTTTGTGGGACAGGCGCCGGGTCAGCCACAGGCCGACCGCCGGCACCATCACCGCCACCACCGGCAGGCCGATGGACATCCACTCGACAAAGCTGAACTCGGTGCCCATGAAGTCGCTGTACACCCCCATGAAGACCACGTTGGGGGGGGTGCCGATGGGTGTGCCCATGCCGCCGACGCTGGCTGCGTAGGCGATGCCGAGCAGCAACGGCCGGGTCAGGTTTGGATCTTCCGACTTCTCCAGCACCGCCAGCGCCACCGGCAGCAGCATCAGCGTGGTGGCGGTGTTGGAGATCCACATGCTCATCAGCGCCGAGGCGGCCATGAAGCCGAACACCAGCCGTCGGCTGCTGCCGCCGCCGACCGCCCGCACCAAGCCCAAGGCCATGCGCTGGTGGAGGCCGTTGCTCTCCAGCGCGGTGGCCAGGATGAACCCGCCGAGCAGCAGCAGCACCACCGGATGGCCGTAGGCGGTGCCGACCTCGGCGGCGGTCAGCACGCCGGTCAGCGGCAGCACGGCCAAGGGGACCAGGGAGGTGGCGGGAATGGGGATGGGCTCGAACACCCACCAGACCACGCACAGCACCGTGACGCCCAAGGTGATGGCGCCCGGCGCATCGAAGCCCGCCTGCAACATGAATAATGCGGCGAGAACTGCAAGAATGGGGCCCGCCGGTCCGGCGAGCTTCTTGACGGGCGGCGACATCGCTTCGAGATTGCCGTAGCCGACGGCGCTTTGCAACGCGCGCGCGCCCGCGAAGCGGGCGCGTTGGAGTTTCGTTGCGCGAAACTCCGCTACCGTCGCGTGGACCGAATTCCGATATGTTTGTGAGCCCGCACAACACTGAGGTCGAACGCATGCTGAATGAAGGGAACGGCACCCTTGGCTGATAGCTTCTACTGGTACGATCTGGAGACCTCCGGCACCGAGCCGCGCTGGGACCGCATCCTGCAGTTCGCCGGGCTGCGCACCGGCCCGGACCTGGAGCCGACGGGGGATGAGTTCGTCACCTACGTCCAGTTGCCCGACGACGTGCTGCCGGACCCGGACGCCGCCCTGGTCACCGGCATCACGCCGCAGCGCACCCGGCAGGCGGGCCTATCCGAATGGCGCGCCTTGGCCAGGATCAACGCCCTGTTTTCGGTGCCCGGCACTTGCGTTGCGGGATACAACAACCTGCGCTTCGATGACGAGTTCATTCGCCACGGCCTGTACCGCAACCTGATGGACCCCTATGCCCGGGAGTGGCAGGGCGGCAACTCCCGATGGGATCTCATGGACTTGGTCCGGGCGGCGGGCGCGCTGCGTCCCGAAGGCATCGAGTGGCCCCGGGACGACGACGGCCTGCCGACGTACAGCCTGTCAGCCCTGACCGAGGCCAACGGCCTGGAGCACGGGCAGGCCCACGATGCGCTGTCGGACGTCACCGCCACGGTGGCGCTGGCCCGCCTGCTCAAGGACCGGCAGCCCAAGCTCTTCGCCTACTTTCTGGGCCTGCGGTCCAAGCGCCGGGCCAGCGACCTGCTGCTGCCGTTGGGCGGCCAGGCGCTGGCGCACATCTCCGGCATGTACCCGCGCCGCCGCTGCGGCTTTGCGCCGGTGGTTGCGGTCTGCCGGCATCCCGCCAACGGCAACTCCGTCATCGTCGCCGATTTGGGCGAGGACATTCGGCCGTTGATCGAGTGGGATGCCGACCGCATCCGCGAAGCGCTGTTCGGCGCCGATGCTTGGGTTCGGCCGCCGCTCAAGGAAATCCGGCTGAACAGGTGTCCGTTCATCGCGCCCCTGTCGGTGGTCAGGCCCGGCGATGCGGAGCGTTTGGGCTACGATGCCGATGCGGTGGCGCAGCGGCTTGAACGGCTGCAAGGGGCAGACGTGGAGCGCAAGATCGAGGACGTTTACCGCCAGCAGCGGCCGCTGGCGGCGGTGGATGTGGAGGCGGCGCTTTACGACGGCTTTCTGGGCGACGATGATCGCCACCGCTGCCTGAGCTTCAACAACGCCCTGGCCGAGGGTCGCTGGCTCGACCTGGACTACGACGATCCGCGCCTGCCGGAACTGGCCAAGCGCGTCAAGGCGCGCAGCTTCCCGGAACGCCTGACCGATGCCGAGCGGGCGCAGTGGCGAGGCTGGGTGGCCGCCAAGCTCCAGGCGGACGACGCTCGGTGGCGCACCATGGCCCAAGTCGAGGCACGGCTGGACGAGTTGGACGGCAAGAGCGCGGACGGCGGCGGGGTTTTGTCGGCGGTTCGCGCCCACCTTGATGGGCTGAAGCGTGACCTTGGCTGCTGAAGCGGTTCAATTCGATGGCGTGGCCAAGGCGTTCGCTGGTGCGCCGGTGCTCGATGGCGTCAACCTGAGCTTCCCGACGGGCCTGACCACCGCCGTGGTCGGTGAGAGCGGCAGCGGCAAGACCACGCTGCTGCAGCTCATCAACGGCGTGCTGCGGCCCGATGCCGGACAGGTGCGCGTGTTCGGCGAAGCCGTCCCCTGCCAAGGGGTGGAGCCTTTCCGCCGCCGCATTGGCTATGCGGTGCAGGGCGCGGGTTTGTTCCCGCATCTCACCAACCGGCAGAACGTGGTGCTGCTGGCCCAGCTGGAAGGCTGGACGCAGGATGCCATCCAGGCGCGCTATGCGGAACTGCTTGCGGAAATGGACCTGCCGGAGGAGGTCTCCGGGCGCTATCCGCACCAGCTGTCGGGCGGGCAGCAGCAGCGGGTGGGTCTGTGCCGGGCCTTGATGCTGAAGCCCGGCCTGCTGCTGCTCGACGAACCTTTTTCAGCGGTGGATCCCATTACCCGAGTCGGTATTTACGAACGCTTTGAGTTCGTGCAGCGCCACGAGGGCGTCAGCACGGTGCTGGTTACCCACGACGTGCGTGAAGCGGTGCGCCTTGGCGACCGCCTGGTCATTCTCCGTTCCGGCCGGGTGATCCGTTCCGGCCCTACGGACGCGGTGGTGAGCGACCCCGGCGACGCCTATGTCGAACAGCTTGTGAACCAACAGTTGTGAACGCGCAAACCTTCGGTTTGCGTTGGAGTTTCGCTGGCGCGAAACTCCCGCCGCACCGCTCAGAATGCCATCCGTGGCGATTCTCCCGCTCCGCCCCGCATGGGTGGTTTGGACTGGCATTGATGCTAGCTGCGGCGGCAGGCCATGCCGCCGAGCCCGTTCGCATTGCCAGCAAGAACAGCAATGAGTCCTATCTGCTCTCGGAAATTGCCGCCCAACTGCTTGAGTCCAAGGGCGTTGCGGTGGAGCGCCGCTTCGGCCTCGGCGGCACGCTGATCGCCTTTGACGCCCTCGTGGCCGGCGAGATTGACCTGTACATGGAATACACCGGCACCCTCAGCCAAGCGATCTTGAAGCTCGGCCACGAGGCCTCCCGCGAAGCCATGAACCGACGGCTCGAGGGCGACGGCCTGCGCCTGCTGCGGCCGTTCGGCTTCAACAACACCTACGCCATCGCCGTGCGGCGCGGGCAGGCGCAAGCGCTGGGTTTGGCCCGGATCGGCGACCTGGCCGGGCATCCGGCCCTGAAGCTGGTCTTCAGCCACGAATTCCTGGAACGGGAGGACGGCTGGCCCGGCCTGAAGCGAGCCTACGGGCTGCCGTTGCGCGCCACCGGCATCGAACACGCCCTGGCCTACCAAGCCATCGCCGCGGGCTCGGTGGACGTCACCGATGCCTACTCCACCGACGGGGAGCTGCTGCGCCATGATCTGGTGCTGCTGGAGGACGACCGGAACTTCTTTCCGCAGTACCTGGCGGCGCCCTTGGTGCGGGCCGATGTTGGCGCGGCGGTCATTGAGGCGCTGGAAACCCTGGGCGACAGCTTGGACGATGGGGCGGCGCAGGCGCTGAACGCCGCCGTGGTGGTGGATGGCCTAAGCTTCGCCGAAGTGGCGGCGGGCTTCCTGGCCGAGCGCGGCTTGGCCGCCGGAGCGGTTGTGGCAGCGGGCGGCGATGACCTCTGGCGCAGCCTGGCCGCCAACACTGTGCAGCACTTGAAGTTGACCCTGACGGCGCTGGGCGCGGCGGTGGCCGTGGGCCTGCTGCTGAGCCTGCTCATCTTTCGCCGGGCGGTGGCGGCCCGCTTGGTGGTCTATTTTTGCGGCCTCCTGCAAACCGTGCCCAGCATCGCCTTGCTGGCGCTGATGATTCCGTTGTTCGGCATTGGCGCCGCCCCAGCCGTGGTGGCTTTGTTCCTCTACTCCCTGCTGCCGGTGGTGCGCAACACCGTCACGGCGCTGACCACCATCGATCCCTCCCTGTTGCGCGTCGCGGACGCGATGGGCCTGTCCCGGCGCGAGCAGATTCGCCATGTCTATCTGCCGTTGTCCATGCCCAGCGTGCTGGCCGGCATCCGCACCGCGGCGGTGATCAACATCGGCACCGCCACCTTGGCGGCCTTCATCGGCGCGGGCGGCTTGGGCGACCCGATCGTCACCGGCTTGGCGCTCAACGACGTTGCCTTCATTCTGCAGGGGGCCGTGCCCGCCGCGTTGCTGGCGATTGCCACCGAACTGGCCTTCGAGGGCGTGGAGCGCGTCGCAGTGCCCGGCCACTTGCGGGCGAGGTAGCGGAGCAAGCGGCGCCGGCGGCCAACGAGCCGGCTCAGAAACATTTCGGAATCTGGCCTAAGCGGCTAGCGCGGAGCTTCGCGCAGCGAAACTCCAACCGCACCCGCGAAGCGGGTGCGCAATCAGCGCAGCAGGTCGAGCAAGGCTTGTTGCCGGGGGCCGTCAAGGCGCCGGAAGACCTTGATCAACGACTGCTCGCTGTCATTGAGCGTGCTGCGGAAGATGGCCTCGATGTGCGGATGCAGCGGCGGCTCGACTTCCTGCTCCGTGGAACGGCGCGGCAGCACGCCGAACGACTGCTCCAGCCGCGCTACAATCTCCGAGTTCATGCTGCGCCGGTAGTGTGCTGCGGCTTCGGCCACCTGATCCCGCATCGTCGCAGGCAGCCGCACGACGAACTTGTACGGTCGTTTTGACATGACGTTGTTTGGGTACTGCTGGTTTGGGGAGAGGTGGGATGCCAAGTCCACACTGCTTGGTGGTGCGTAATGTACTCGTTCGCGCTTCGGGTAACAAATGAGGCGCGCCCGCGCGAACTGACGTTCGCGCATGTGGTTTCGCTGGCGCGAAACTCCGCATCGGTTGCGTGAGTATGGTTCGATGTGCTTCTGGGGCCGCACAATGAGCGCGATCCGCTTGCGCCGCGTTTGCAAGGGTTTTGGCGACGGCGCCAGCCACCGGCGGGTGATTGACGAATTCAGTCTTGAGGTGGCCGCCGGCGAATCCGTGGCCTTGTGCGGACCCAGCGGTTCCGGCAAGTCCACGTTGCTCAACCTGGTGGCCGGCTTGCTGCCGGTTGATGCCGGCACGCTCACGCTGCGCCACGATGGCCGCACCCATGAATTGACCCAACTCGGCGAGTCCGAGCGAACGGCGTTGCGCCGCCACGCCGTTGGCTATGTCTTCCAATTCTTCAATCTGGTGCCGACCCTGACCGTGCTGGAGAACGTCGCCCTGCCCTTGGCGTTGAACAAACTCGGCCAGCGCCTGCCCGAAGCGGCGCAGCGGCTTTCAGCCTTGGGGCTGGGCGACCGGCTTGACGCCTATCCGGAGAAGCTCTCCGGCGGCGAGCAGCAGCGGGTCGCCATCGCCCGGGCGCTGGCCCATCAACCGGCCATCGTGCTGGCCGATGAGCCGACCGGCAATCTTGACGCGCGCCACAGCGAGCAGGTGGCGGATGCCCTCTTCGACGAAGCCCGGCGGCTCGGCAGCGCCTTGGTGGTTGCCACCCACAGCGCCGCGGTGGCCGAACGGGCCGACCGCATCGTTGAACTCGCCCGTTGAGGCCCCTATGCGCCTAGGGGGCCTCTGATCAAGCCCCGGAAGTTCAGGGTGGTCCGTGGGGCTGCTGCCAAGGGCGCCTTCGGCAAGCCGAAGGCGTTGGCATCGCGCCCTTGATTGGGCCGGAGTGACGCGCTTGGAGGACAAGGCATTTTGCAAGGTCCCGCGAACGCTGCTGCTGCGCGCCTTTGTCCGGTTCTTCATGCGCACGCCTTGGGCCACGTTGACCGCCGGGCTCGGCATCGCCTTGGGCGTCGCCTCGACGGCGGCCACCCACTTGCTGGGGCTGGCGGTCAGCGACCAGCTCAGCGCCCTTGATGCGCCGCATCTGCGCGGCGTCACCCACATCGCCGAGCGGGCCGACGCCACCATGGCCGACTATTTCGACCTGCGCCGTCAATGGCGCACCGGCAAGCTGCCCCAAGTGGAGTGGATCACGCCCGTCGTTCAGGGCCAGTTGGTTGAATCGGGGCGGCGCTACCAGATCGTCGGCGCGGACGGCTTTCGGTTGGCGGACCCGGGTTCAAGCGCATTGGCAGGGCGCAATTCGGTCAGCGCCGATGCCAGTTTGGGACTGGCGCGCGAGGCCGTCCTGCACTTGGCGGATGAACGTTGGACGGTGGCCGAAGTGATCGATTCCGGCCTTGAGGACGCTCTGTTTGCGGACATCGGCGACGCCTTGGCGCTGCTTAGTCGGCCAGCGGATCACGTGGGCTATGTCGCCCTGTCGCTCAAGGCGCCCTTGAAGGGCGCGCGCGATGCGTTGGAGCGGCTGTTTCCGGGGCTGGCAGCCGGCCTTCCGGCGGACGTCGAGCGCTTGGCGGGTTGGACGGTTCGGCCCGTGGCTTCCGTTCGTCCCGCGCAGCAGTTCGGCAATGCCGTGCTGTTCACGCGCGGCGCCTTGGGACTGCTGGCCTTGGTGGTGGCTTGGTTCATCATCTATCAGGTCTGCGTGCTGTCGCTGCGTCGCCAAGAGTTGCTGATGACCCGGCTTCGGGCATTGGGCGTCAGCCGACGGGAGCTTGCCGTCGGCTTTCTTGGCGCCATTGGCGCGCTGGCTGGGCTGGCGACCTTGGTTGGCATCTTCGGCGGCTATGGATTGGCGGTGCTGCTGCTGCGCCTGTCGATGGCGGGCATTGGCGCACCGCCCGTCATGGAAATGTCGGCGGCGGTTCTGATCAAGGCGCTCGTCTCCGGGTTTGCCGTCGCCTTGGTGGGCGCCGGGGTGGCCTTCATTCGCCGTGCGCCGGGCTTTCTTGGGCCGCAGGCGGGCAGCAGGGGCCTGCGTTGGGGAGGGGCGGTCGTTGGTTTGGCGTTGATCGCCGCTGGCGTGACCCTTGAGGAAACGGGGCTTTACGGCGGCTTTCTCGCCGTGCTGGCGGGGAGCTTGGTCGCCACCGCTTGGGTTGGCCCATTGCTGCGGGGGCTGCGGGATGCCTTTGCGGCGAGGGGAACGGCGGGCGGCAGGCATGGCGGCCCGGAGGGGACCGCCGCAACGACTCGCAACGGTTTGCTGCTGCGGCTGGCGCTGCGCGAGGCCACTTGGCATGAAGCCGATTTGGGCGTGGCAGTCGGGGCGTTGATCCTGGCGGTCGGCGCCAGCGTTGGCATTGGGGTGATGGTGGGCAGCTTCGAACGGGATTTCATGCGGATGCTGGACCAGCGCCTTGCCCACGACTTCTTTGTCGAGTTGCGCGACCGCGATGGCGCCGCCCTGGCCCGCGACTTGCGGGATGCGCATCCCCGCGCCGTGGCGGTGCCCTTGGGCGAGCGCGCCATCCGCCTGCAGGGGCGCAACGTGCATATCGGCTACGGCGAGTTTGCGGCGACCGAGACGGCCCGTTACGGCTACGCCCGCGCCCTAAAGCCGGATGAAGCGTTGGCCAGCGAGGCTCTGCTGCGCGCGTTCGGTTTGTCGGTGGGGGACTCGTTGGAGGTCGGCGGCGAACCGTTAAGCATCGTCCATGAGTTCTCCGGCTTCGGCGACGTGGCGCCGCGCCTGCTCATCCAGGCCGAGGCCGCCGCCGAGCGCTTCGGTGCGCTGCACCACGACCGGCTCGCCCTATCCGGCCTGCGGGCTGCCGATCTTGAACGCTGGCTTGCGCACGCCGCCCCGGATGCCCCGGTGCGTCAGCGGGCCGCGCTGCGCGCGGCGGCGCTCGATGTCTTTGACCGCACCTTCGCAATCACCGGGGCGCTGACCTTGGTGGCGCTCATCGTCGCCGTCGCCGGCCTTTACAACGCCATGATGGCGCTGCGGCTCAATCAAAGGGCCAGCGCGGCACTGCTCCGTGCCCTCGGCCTAAGCGCCGCCGAACAGCGCTGGCTCGCCTTGGCGCGGGGCGGCGCGCTCGGCTTGTTCGCAGTGGTTCTGGCGCTGCCCTTGGGACTGTTCATCGGCGTGGTTCTCTGCGACGTGATCAATCCTCGCGCCTTCGGCTGGAGCGTGGCGCTGTCGATTTCGGCAGCCGATTGGGCCTTGCCCATGACCCTTGGCTTGGCTGCTGCGGTTGCCGCCAGCATCCTGCCCGTGCCGGAGGAACGCGCTTGAAGGCGGTTGGCTGGACGCTGCTGGCGGTGGTGGCCGTCGCCGTCCCGGGTTGCGGCGGCGAGCCGGCCGGTGGGGGGGCGGACGTCGAAGACGGCCTGCAAGTCGGGCGGATGCTGGGCGCTGGGAACGACGATGCGGCGGGGTACGCCCAAGCGTCACGCCCGCGCCCGTTTCGCTTTCCGGAGGATCACGGCGCGCATCCGACCTTTCGCAGCGAATGGTGGTACCTGACCTTCGCGTTGCAAGCCGTCGCGCCGCCCTCGACTCGCGCCACGCCCGCCAACTCGCCAACCGAGCAGGAGTTTGGGGTTCAGTTCACGCTCTTCCGCCGCGCGCTGTTCCCCGACGGAGATCCGGCCGATCCGTGGCGCAACGGGCAGGCCTACTTGGCCCACTTTGCGCTGACGGACGTGGCCGCCGGGACCCATCGCCATGCGGAACGGTCGGCGCGCGGGCATCCGCAGTTGGCGGGCGCTGAAGTGGCCGACGGGCAAGCTGCGGCTTGGCTTGAGGATTGGCGGTTGGTGATGGCTCCGGGGGGCTGGAGCCTGCGGGCCGCTGCCGACGGCATCGCCGTGGATTTGGCCATGCGCCCGGAGAAGGGCTTTGTCCCGCAGGGTGATCGCGGGCTGTCGGCCAAGGGAGTCGGCGCAGCATCCCACTACTACTCCGCGCCCCGCTTGCGGACGGCCGGGCACGTGGAGGTCGATGGCGAGCGCCATCCGGTCGCTGGCTGGGGCTGGCTGGATCGGGAGTGGAGCACCAGCGCCCTTGGCCCTGCGCAGGTGGGCTGGGATTGGTTTGCGTTGATGCTCGACAGCGGCGAGGATGTCATGGCGTTCCGGCTGCGGCGGCGGGACGGCGCTCGGGATCCCCACGATCACGGCGCCTTGATCGATCCCGACGGCGCGGTGCGCTTCCTTTCGGCCAGCGACTTCAAGTTGTCGCCGATGGGGCATTGGCGGGACGAGGAAGGCAGGGAGTGGCCGATTCGCTGGCGGCTGGCATTGGGTGAACGTCGATTTGAAATCGCCGCCGCGCTGGAGGACCAGCGCATGGACACCCTGCTGACCTATTGGGAAGGGCTGGTGCGGGTTACGGACGCCCAAGGCCGGGACGCCGGCCGGGGCTATATGGAGTTGACGGGCTATTAGTGCCATCATGAACCGGCTGCGGATGTCGGGCGGCCAGCCCAACCGCGTCCTGTTCGACCCAGCATGACCAACATGAAAGGCTTCACCAGCAAGATCGTGCATAGCGACCGCTTGAGCGAGATCAAGCACGGCTCGCTGCACAAGCCCGTGCATGCCACCGTGGCCTACGGCTACGATGACGCGCGGGATTTGGCGGCGGTGTTTCAGGGCACTCAAGCCGGGTTCACCTACGGGCGCCAGGTCAACCCGACGGTCGATGCGCTGCAGGTCAAGCTCTCCGCCATGGAGGGGGGGCTGGGCAGCGTCTGCTTCGGCACCGGCATGGCGGCCATCGGCACGCTGCTCTTCGCCCTGCTGCGGCGTGGCGACCACTTTGTCTCCAGCGCCTTTTTGTTCGGCAACACCAACAGCCTGTTCATGAGCTTCGCCAGCCACGGGCTGGAAGTGACCTTCGTGGACGCCACCGATGCGAGCCAAGTGGCCGAGGCCATTCAGGACAACACCCGCTTGGTGTTCGTCGAGACCATCGCCAATCCCCGCACCCAAGTCGCCGCCTTGGCGGAAATCGGAACGCTTTGCCGCCAGCGCGGCTTGGCCTATGTGGTGGACAACACCATGACCTCGCCCTACCTCTTCCAGCCCAGCAAGGTGGGGGCGAGCCTGGTGGTCAACAGCCTCACCAAGTACATCGGCGGCCACGGCACCACGCTCGGCGGAGCGGTGACCGAGACGGGCGCCTTCGATTGGCGGACGTTCCCCAACATCTACGACACTTACAAGGGCGCCGACGCCCGGCTTTGGGCGCTGACCCAGATCAAGAAGAAGGGCTTGCGGGACTTCGGCGCGGCGCTGTCCCCGGAGGCGGCCCACGAGCTCGCCATCGGCGCCGAGACCTTGGCGCTGCGCCTGAAGCGCCAATGCGCCAACGCCCAGGCCATGGCGGAGTTCCTGGACGGACGCAGCGAGGTGCGCCGGGTCTATTACCCCGGCTTGCCGCAACATCCCGAATTTAGCCGCGCCGCCGGGCTGTTCCGCCACCCGGGCGCGCTGCTGAGCTTTGAACTCGATCCCGGCATCGACATCTGGACCTTCATGAACGCCCTCAAGGTCATCATCAAGTCCAGCAATCTGGGCGATAATCGCACCTTGGCGATCCCGGTGGCCCACACCATTTACCATGAGATGGGCGCCGAGCGCCGGGCGAGCATGGGCATCGACGACTCGTTGATCCGCATCTCGCTGGGCATCGAGGAGGTCGAGGACCTGCTCGACGACTTGGGCCAGGCCTTGGGGCGTTCGACTTGAGCGGCCACGAAGCGAATTTGCAGCCACTTGATGGGAGGCGCGCGCCAGCGGCCCCATCGAAGCTTCCGCCGCCCGCTTGGGGTTCAGCCAGTCGAGCAGGCGTTTCGCGCCAGCGAAAGGCCGACGCGAACCGGAGGTTCGCGCGGCCCAGACCTTCCACATCAATCAATGAACCAGCGGAAAGTCCATGAGAGACGCATTGCTCGAAACCGACCTTAACCTTCCCAACAAGCGCAGCGGCAAAGTGCGCGACCTCTATGACGTCGCCTTGGACGATGGCGGCGAGGCCTTGCTGATCATCGCCACCGATCGCATCAGCGCCTTCGACGTGGTGATGGCCAACGGCCTGCCCGGCAAGGGGGTGGTGCTGACCCAGATATCCAAGTTCTGGTTCGACCTGTTTGCCGCCGACACCCCCCACCATCTGATATCCACCGACCCGGCCGACGTGCCGGGGCTCTCGGCGGCGGAGCGCGAAGCGCTTGCCGGGCGCATGATGCTTTGCCGCAAGACCCAAGTGGTGCCCATTGAGTGCATCGCCCGGGGCTACATCACCGGCAGCGGCTGGAAGGACTACCAGGCCAGCGGCTCGGTGTGCGGCATCGCCCTGCCGGCGGGCTTGAGGAACAGCGACCGGCTTGAGGAGCCGCTGTTCACCCCCTCGACCAAGGCGGACACCGGCCACGACGAGAACATCAGCTTCGAGCAAGGCGTCGAAGTCGTCGGACGGGAACTGATGGCGTGGCTCGGCGAAACGACGTTGCGCCTTTACCGCCGCGCCCGGGCCTACGCCTTGGAGCGGGGCATCATCCTTGCCGACACCAAGTTCGAGTTCGGGCGCCTGCCGGGCCAGGACACGCCCATCCTGATCGACGAGATCTTCACCCCCGACAGTTCCCGTTTCTGGCCCGCCGACCAGTGGGTTCCGGGCCGGGCGCAGGAGAGCTTCGACAAGCAGATCGTGCGCAACTACCTGGAAACCGTGGTGGCGGCCGGCGAATGGGACAAGACGCCGCCCGGCCCCACCCTGCCCGATGCAGTGGTGGCCCGCAGCGTGGCCCGCTACGAGGAGGCCTACCGCCTCCTCACCGGGTCGTCGATTCAGTAGGCCAGCTCTCAGCAATTCTCATTTTCGTCAATGACCGCTTAGCCATAAGGACACCCTGACGCTTAAATCGTCCTGCAGAGCGAGAATTCGAGGGCGGGACGCCCTCGATTTGGTAACGGAGGGTAGATTTGATCCAAAATGAGAATTGCTGGCCAGCTCCGGACTGGACAACTTACAAAGCTCAGTGCGACCGGCCCGATGCTTGGTCGCGCTGGATGCTGGAGCAGACCTTGGAGTTGCTCGCGGAGCGGCCCGACTTGGCGGCGCCCTTGCGCGCTGGCTTGGCCGGCACGTCCTTGGCGAAGCCGCCGGGACACAAGGGCGGCGCCGCCACCGACATGCTGGTGCTGGACTTGGACGCGGCGGCGGCTTTGGCCATCGTCGAGCGGGTTGAGCAGGCGGTGGCCCAAGGCGTGGAAACCTCACGCACTCAGGGCCGGGGGCTGGGCGGCTTTCGGGAGGCTTGGCGGGAATACAGTGATTTCATCAACCAACAGCAACGGAGAACAGGGCAAATGAGCGAAGCGAGGGATTTGGTTCTGGAGCTGATCGATGCCTTCAACCGCATCGACTTGGATGCGGTCATCGACTGCTTCACCGAGGATGCGGTGTACCACAACATCCCCATGGAAGCCGCGCAGGGCAAGGCCGCCATCCGCGGCGTCCTGACCGGGTTCATGGGCGATTCCGAAGCCGTGCAGTGGGACGTTCTGAACATCGCTGACGAGGGCGGCACGGTGCTCACCGAGCGGCTGGACAAGTTCAAGATGAACGGCGTCTGGGCCGCAGTCCCGGTGATGGGCGTCTTCGAGGTCAGCGGCGGCAAGATCGCCGCCTGGCGCGACTACTTCGACATGGGCCAAGTCCAAGCACAGTTCGCGGCGACGGCGCAGCCGGCGGGCGGTTAGCGGTCAACGGCAAATGCGCTGAGTCTCTGGCACAATGATCCCCGTCAAAGGAGCGATCTGGGGGAGACGTGTCCGAGCAAGCCGAAATCCACGACATCAACGCCTACCCGAAGCAGTACACGCGCGGGTCGCTGCTGGAGGGCTACCGCTACACCTCGCGGGCATTCTTCGAAAAGGAGCAGGAGCGCATGTGGGCGAAGGTCTGGCTGCTGCTGGGCCGCGAGTCCGAGCTGCCCAACCCGGGCGATTGGCAGATGGAGCCGGTGGGGGCCGAGGAGATCCTAATGGTCCGCCAGCGGGACGGCGGGGTGAGGGCGTTCCACAACGTCTGCCAGCATCGCGGCAACCCGCTCGTGGAGGACGACAAGGGCAGCGTCAAGCGCTTCGTCTGCAAGTACCACAGTTGGGCCTACCTGCCGGACGGCGAGCTCAACTTCGCCCCCGACAAGGACGACTTCCCCGAAGGCAACCCCTGCGGCAAGGTGCGGCTGGCGGAGTTGCGCTGCGAGACCTTCGCCGGCTTCATCTGGGTGAACATGGACCCGAAGTGCGCAAGCCTCAAGGCGTACTTGGGGCCGATCTGGGACGAGTGGCAACTGCGCGACCTCCACACTTGGCGGCGCACCATGGCCAACAGCATGTGGCTGCCCTGCAACTGGAAGGTGGTGCTGGACAACTTCAACGAGTCCTACCACGTCCCGACGGTACACATGGGCGCCACCACCGAGACCAACCGCAAGGAGATTCGCGGCCACATCAACACCTACTTCAAGGAGACCCGCTTCGACCTCTCCGACGAAGGGCACAACCGGATGATCATGGAAGGCGGCTACGGCGTCGGCTCCACCGACAAGGCGGGCAACATCCTGGAGCCCTTGGCCAGCCAGCTGCGCTATTGGGACATCGACCCGGCGGACTTCCAAGGCAAGCCGGAAGGCACCCGCAAGGCGCTGCAGGACGCCAAGCGGCGGCTGGGAGCCGGCCGCGGCTTCGCCCACTACGACAAGGTGCCCGACGCCCAGTTGACCGATGCCTTCCACTACACCCTGTTCCCCAACTTCGCGGTGTCGCTGTGGTCGGACGGCTTCCACTTCCTCCGCGCCCGCCCGCACCCGGACGACCCCCAGCAGTGCCTGTTCGACAACTGGTGGTACGCCAGCCCCGCCTCCCTGGAAGCGGGCACCGAGCGCAACCACGGCGGCAGCGAGGAAGTGGAGCGAACCCTGCTCGAGTACGGCGCAGGCCAGTCCATCGGCCCCGGCATCGAGGATGACGTGCGGGTGTTCGTCACCCAGCAGCGCGGCTTCCGCTCACGCGGCTTCAAGGGCGTTTACCTGGCCAAGCAGGAATCGCGGATTCGCCGCTACCACGAACTGATCGACGACTACATCGAGGGCCGGATGCCGCAGTGACTTAAGGGCGACTTCAGAACCAGCTGTCCGGGGCGCTTGGCCCGGCCACGCTAATTCCGCTCATATGGCGTTCATTCATTGGCGAGAGACACGGAAGTGATGGCGAAGTGGATCATTGGCGGCGTTTTGCTTGTGGCCATCCTGGTCATCGCCGGTCTAACGGCGCACAAGTCCGTTCATGCCGAGATTGTGATCAACGCATCCCCCGAAGAAGTCTGGTCAGTGATCACGAACCCGCAGACCTATGGGGAGTGGAATCCCATCTTCGTCGCTTATGAGGGCATGTTTGCGGAAGGCAGCAGGCTTGGGCTGCAGATGAAGATGGGTGACGGTGAAGCGACGCCGGTTCAGGTGTTGGTGAAGGACTTCGTTGCCAATGAATGGATGCACCAACGCGGCGGTTATCCGGTGCTCCTTACATACGATCACAACTGGCGTCTTGAGCCCGTGCCGGGCGGCACTCGCGTGATCCAACACGAGGAATACACGGGTCTGTACGTGTTCTTCTGGGATCCCGCACCGGCCCAAAGAGCCTACGAACAAGGTAACGCGAACCTAAAGGCGTACCTTGAAGGCGCTAAAGCTGAGCCCGGATAACTCGCCAAGCAGCAATTGCGGATTCGCCGCTACCACGAACTG
The DNA here is from genome assembly GCA_026709365.1 of Gammaproteobacteria bacterium. Classification (GTDB taxonomy): domain Bacteria; phylum Pseudomonadota; class Gammaproteobacteria; order Pseudomonadales; family Azotimanducaceae; genus Azophilus. The sequence goes on along the minus strand of JAPOTD010000084.1, from coordinate 495 downwards.
ATCGACCACTACATCGAGGGGCGGATGCCCAAGTGGCGGCGGGCTGCCTGCGCCACTTGGGCGCGGGCGGGACGCCCTTATTGGAGGATTCCGTGGCAGATTCGACAAATCATCGGTTGAATGATCGGCATTTATCAGGTCTGTAATTCTACAAATGTCGGGTTGATTGTTCGACAAATAGCGGGTTAAATGTCCACCAAATCACGGGTTGAGTGGTTGGTGAGCCATCGATTTCGCAATCCGGCGGCCTAAGTCGGCAACATGCCCATAAACCAGCTTCGGCCAACGAAGTTGGGCGCAGTCCCCGGTTCATTTCGAGGGCGGGACGCCCTCGCTCAGTGGGTCGTCGCCCGAACCCAACGGATTTCAGGAGCGAGTGGGTCGTCGCCCGAACCCAACGGATTTCAGGAGCGAGGGCGTCCCCCCCTCGATTGGAAATCCGCAGCGACAACGCAGCGGGTTTGCACACCCTTTCAGTATCGGCTGAAGCACATT
>JAPOTD010000099.1 GCA_026709365.1 Gammaproteobacteria bacterium | reverse complement strand
GATCTGGTTCGGGGAGTGGCGGCGGCCCACGCCGGGCGCTACCTTGTGGCCTTCCCCTCCTACGGCTATCTCGACGCCTTTGCCGAGGCTGCAACGGACGGCTTGGAGGGCATCCGCCTGCTCCGCCAGACCCCCGGCATGACGGATGCCCAGCGCGCGGCGTACTTGAGCGACTTCGCCGACAGCCAGCCTCCCGTCTTGGCGGCCATCGTGCTCGGCGGCATCTTCGCCGAATCCGTGGACTTTGCCGACGTGCCGCTCAGCGGGGTGTTGGCCATCGGCGCCGGCTTGCCGCCGCCGACCTTGGCGCGCGCCAGCAAGGCCCGCTACTTTGACGCCAAGTCCGGCAACGGCACGGAAGTGGCGTACCGGCAACCGGCCATGACCAAGGTGGCGCAGGTCGCCGGCCGCCTGCTGCGCTCGCCTACGGACCGGGGCGTGATCTGCCTAGTCGATCCCCGCTTTGGCCAGGATCGCCTGCAACGCTTCTTCCCGAGCCATTGGCGTGCGCAAGTAGTGCCCGCCCGGCAGGTCGGCGCCGCAGTGGCGAAGTTCATGCTGGCTCAGAAACGTATCGGAACCTGACCTAAGCGACGAACGCGGAGTTTCGCACCGGCGAAACTCAATCCGCGATCGTCAGGTCGCGCAAGTTCTGTGCGGATTCAGAAACATACCGGAATCCGACTTGGGCGGCGAGCGCGGAGTTTCGCGCCAGCGAAACTCCAACCGCCTCCCGCCCGAAGGGCGGGAGGCGCAAGTTCTGGCGCGAGCCTTGGCAACCGCCTATGCTCCGCAAGGACTGACGAGGCAATGCCCCAAGCTAGCGAGGACAGGCCAGCATGACGCTCCGCCGCACCAAGATCATCTGCACCATCGGTCCCGCAACGGCCAGCTACCCCGTGCTGGAAAGCATGGCGAAGGCCGGCATGAACCTCGTGCGCCTGAACATGTCCCACGCTGACCACCGCAGCGCCGCTGACGTGATTCAGTGGGTCCGCACCCTGAACCGCAAGGTGCGCGATCCGATTTCGGTGATTCTCGACACCCAGGGCCCGGAAATCCGCACCGGTGACGTCAGCGAGCCGATGGATCTGCAGACCGGCCAAGTGGTGACCCTGTCGGTGCGCGGCGACGATGACGTGGAGACCTCGTCCATTCAAGTCAACTACCAGGAGTTGGCGGACATCGTCGAGCCCGGCAACCGCATCACGGTGGACAACGGCCTCATCAATTTTGAAGTGCTGGAAACGCACGGCAAGCAGTTGGTCTGCCGCGTCATCGACGGCGGCTGGCTGGGCAGCAAGCGGCACGTCAACCTGCCGGGCGTGCGCATCAACCTGCCCGCCATCACCGCCAAGGATCGGGCGGACATCGAGTTCGGCTTGGCGCAGGAGGTGGACTACATCGCCCTGTCCTTCGTGCGCACCGCCGAGGACGTCGAGCAGCTGCGTTCCCTGATTGCGCAACACGGGGCTCGCACGCGCATTCTGGCCAAGATCGAGGACCAGGAGGGCGTCTCCAACATCCAAGCCATTACCCAAGCGGCGGACGGGGTCATGGTGGCGCGCGGAGATCTCGGCATCGAGACGGACATCGCCGATCTGCCCAACGTGCAGCGCCGGATCGTGCATGCCTGCGCTCGCTGGGGGCGCCGCTGCATCGTCGCCACGCACCTGCTTGAGTCGATGATTGAAAACCCGATTCCCACCCGTGCCGAGGTGACCGATGTCGCCAACGCGGTCTATGAGGGCGCCGATGCGGTGATGCTTTCCGGGGAGACCAGCATCGGCAAGCACCCGGTGCGCTGCGTGGAGCAGCTGGTGCAGATCACCTCAGCCGCCGAACGCTATCCGGGCCTCGGCTACGAAAGCGACCTTGAGGCGGCAACCGACAAGCAGCAGCTGGCAATCCACGCCGTCGCCTTGGCGGAATCCATCCGCGCCGACGGCATTGTGGTCATCACCCGGCGGGGCATCACGGCCGATCTGGTCACCAACGCACGGCCCCCGACGGTGCCCATCTATGCGTTCACCAACGACAGCCGCACCCGGCGGCGGCTGTTCCTCAACCGCGCGGTGACCAGCTTCCGCGCGGAGTTCAGCCTGGAACCGGAGAAGACGCTGCAAAGGGCCTTTGGCGTGCTGCGCGACCAGCAGGTGATCGGCGGCAACGCCAAGCTGGTGGTCATTTCCGATGTGCTGGCAGGGGCCAAGACGGATGCCATTCAGATCCGGCGGATCGACTGACCGTTTTCCCAGTCATACACTCGCCCAAGCGGATTGCATCATGCGCAGCGCCGCCAGGATCAGCAGGACGCCGAACAGGCGGCGCAGCGCGGGTGCGTTGATGCGATGGGCGGTGCGCACGCCCAAGGGCGCGGCGGCGACCGCGCCGACCACGATGGCGGCGAAGCTGGGGAGGTGGATGTAGCCCAGCATGTATTGCGGCGCGACGGCGATGGAGGGGGCGAAGAGGATGTAGCCGATCGCGCCGGCCGTGGCCAAAGGAACCCCTAGGCTGCTTGAGGTGGCGGTGGCCCGGTGAACGGCCGTGTTGAAGTAGATCATGGTGGGCACCATGACGTTGCCGCCGCCAATGCCGGCAATGCCGGACACCAGGCCTGCGCCAAAGCCAATGCCGCCAGCCGCTGCGGGCGCGGGGAAGCTTCGATGCGGGTGCGGCGTCCAACGGGTCAACATGACCACCGAGACCAAGCCCAAAAACAGGCCGATGAAGCCGCGGAAGGCCGGCACCGGCAATAGGGGCGCCAGGTAGCCGGCCGTGGCGGCGCCGAGCGTCACGGGCACCGCCCAACGGCGTACGATCAGCCAATCCACCCGTCCGGCCTGCACTTGGGCGTAGGCCGCTGACAGGGAAGTGAACACAATGCAGCCTAATGAGGTGGCCACTGCCGCCGGGGTGCTGTGCGCCAAGGACAGCGTGCCCGTCCAGTCGAACAGGATGATGAGCGCCGGAACGATGACGATGCCGCCGCCAATGCCCAGCAGACCGCCAAGGAAGCCACTGACCAAGCCAATGCCAAGGCACAGGAAAGTGAAGAAAACCGGACTCAATTCAAGTAAAGTCCCGAACAGGCGGTGCCTTGGCCCAAAGCCTAGGAGGTCGCCGGGCGCAAAAGTGACTCATTCGACAACCTCATCCCAAGATCAGGAAAACAGTTAGTTTCATCGCGCCAGTGTAATGAAGATGCCGCCGCGCTTCCATGCAGCAGACCCCCGCTTTCTGATGGCAAGCGAATGCCCGTGGCCCAGTCGAGGACGGGACGCCTCCGCCCCGGGAAATGACGCTGGGTCAGGGCCTGAATCCCGGGATCGAGGACGCCCCGCCCGTGGGTCGTGCTCAGTGCCCCTCCTTCGCCGCAGTCGCTGCGCAGCACCGAAGCGGGCCAAGATTCTTCATGCAGCCCTCGCATTGGCTTTGACCGCCTTCGCCGGCGTCGCTCTGGCCCGTTCCATCCAGCTTGACAACGGCGACGTTTACGAAGGCGATTTGGTGGACGGCCTGCGCACCGGCCAAGGAACTTACGTTTGGGCCAGCGGCGACCGCTATGAAGGCGGGTTCGTCGCCAACCGGATGCAGGGGCAGGGCACCTACACTTGGGTCGATGGGCGCTCCTACACGGGCGCGTTCGTTGCCGATCGGCGTCAGGGCGAGGGCGTGTTGACCTGGCGGAACGGCAATCGCTACGAAGGGCAATTCGAGGACGACCGGATGCACGGCCAGGGCATCTTCACCTCGAGCAACGGGGATCGCTACGAGGGCACTTTCGTACGCGGCCGGCGCACTGGGTCCGGGCAGTTCGACTGGGCCTCGGGCGACGGCTACATGGGCGAGGTCCTGAACGGCGAGCTGCATGGGCAGGGCCTGTTCACCTGGCCCAACGGCAATCGCTACAGGGGCGGCTTTGCCAACGACCAGCGTCACGGCTTGGGTGTGTTCCATTGGCGCGACGGCACGATATTCCGCGGCCAGTTCCGAGCCAACAAAATGCACGGCTACGGCGTCAAGGAGCAGCCCGACGGGGCCATGGAGCTGCAGCAGTGGACGGATGGGGGCTTGCGGATGCGCCTGCCCCTAACCGAGGATGAGCGCTGCCGCCTGCATCTTCAGGACCGCCACTGGATGTTCAGCAGCGAAGACTGCGTCAACGGCCTGGCCCACGGCACGGGCCTGGCAGCCAGCTTGGACGGCGAGTTGATCATCGCCGACGGCCACTTCGTGCTCGGCCACTTGGTCACGGGCGAGGTGCAGCCGATCTGGTTGCGCAGCCGCGCGCAGTGAACGTTCCCGGCTTTCAGATTGAGCGCCGGCTGGGGCGATCGGGGGGGGCGGATCTTTACCTAGCCTCCCAGGTCCATCCCTACAAGCGCGTGGCGCTGGCCGTTTCGCGCCGGGGAGTGGCCCGAGCGCCCGAAGCGTTGCGGGAGCTTCAGCGGCATCCGGCGCTCCAGCCGGACTTCAGCCATCCAAATATTTTGCAAGTCAACCGTGTTGGCGCTCATGGCGAATGGCTCTACTTGTCCATGGAGTACGTTGAGGGGGGCGACCTCAGCGAGAACCTGGCTTGGGGCATGGGCCTCGGTCGGCTTGTCAGTGCCTTTGGCGACCTGTGCGCGGCTTTGGACCATGCCCGCGGGAAGGGCCTTGCGCATGGTCGGATCAACGCCGCCAACATACTCTTCAGGTCCTCAAGCGAAGTGCTTTTGGCGGGCTGCTGCACGCTCGCCGTTGACCCGGCTGAACGCGAGCGGCCATTGCCGTCAAGCGGGGCTGGCGCCGAAGGGCATCGCGACGATCTATTTGACTTGGCGCAGACCTTCTACCAGGCATTGACCGGGGAGGCGGCGAACGGCGCGCCGCGCAGTGATGCCAACGGCCAAGCCAATGCCCCGGCGGCCTTGCCAAGGCACCTCAAGATGCTGCAGCCGGTGCTCGACCAGGCCTTGGCCGTGGATCCGAACCGTCGGTTCCAGACCGGCGCGGCGTTTCGGGAGGCCTTGGCGTCGGTGGTCCGCTCCGGTGCCTTGGCGGACCTGTCCATCAAGACCGCTGCGGTTTCCAGCGGGGAGATACGCACTGTCGGCGAAGCCGCGGGGCTGCCCTCGCGGGAGCCCATCCGGGATGAGCGCGGCACCTACCGGCGCTTCGCCGGACTCTCCCGTTGGCTGCTCGCGGCGGGATTGGCCTTGGTGTTGATTGGCGCGGGCGCCTATCTTGTCGAACGGCAGTCGTGGCGGCTGGTTGCGTTCATGGCGCAGATTGGCCTAGCGGAGGATCCCAACGTGCAAAGCGCATGGGTGGCGGCCCAAGCGCTCCGGGAGGATCCGGGGCAGGGCCTTGCCGCCCTAGTGGCGGGCTACCGCCGCGTTTTGGAGCTTGACGCCACCCATGGCCAAGCCGCGCAAGCCATTGCCGGCTTGGCCGACCAATGGCGTCAGGACATCGTCCAAGCCCTGGCGCAAAACGATCTCGGCGGTGCCGAAGCCAAGCTCAACGAGATGACGCTTGTGTTTCCGGATGACTACAGCTTGATGGACTTCGGACGCCGGATCAGCAATCGGCGGGCGGCGGACACCTTGCTGGCCTCCACCCGGTCGCTGCTGCGCAGCCAAGGCATGTCGCACATTCCGGCGGCTACCGTGGCCATCCAGGCTTACCAGGAGATCGTTCGGCTCTCGCCGGGACATGCCGCAGCGCTTGCGGAGTTGGCCACCTTGGCGGAGCACTACGCGGAACTGGCGCGGGAGGCGGCCGGCCAGGGCGATGTGGATAGCGCCATCGTTTACTTGGAGCGAGCGGCCACGGCCGATGGCGGCCTGCCGATCCTGGAGGCGGTGCGTGAGGAGATTCAGCAGGCCAGCCGCGCTCGCAGCGCCATTCAGGAACTGCTGCAGCAAGCCGGCACCCAGCGCGCCGAAGGGCTTCTCGTGCATCCGCCGGGCGGCAACGCGGCCGAGCTTTACAACCGCGTTTTGGCTACGGACCCGGACAACGGCATCGCTTTGCAGGGCCTTGACGAAGTGACTTCGCAACTGCTGGGCAAGGCCACCCGCATGTTCGAGGGCGGTGACCTGAGCGCGGTTGAGCGGCTGCTCGACCAAGCCGGCGCGGCTGGCATTGAAGCATCGGCACTGCTTGAGATCCAGACTCAGCTCGATCGGGAGATCGAAGCCTTGGCGACGATCAGCCAGAAGTTGGGGGAGGCTAGCCGCCTCTTGGCGCAGGGGTTCATCACCGAACCCCAGGAGCGCAGCGCGGTGGCCGTGCTGCGCGACGTGGAGCGGCTGGACCCTGGCAACGCCCGAGCCGAGGAGTTGCTTGGCCAGGCCGCCGCACGCCTCGCCGAAGTGGCCCAGGAAGCGTTTGCCGCCGGTTTGCCGGAACCCGCCCGCCACTACCTGGACCTCGCCCTGACAGTCACGCCGGACCAGGAAAGGTGGCGTTCGCTGCGGGAGTCCTGGCAATGACTTGGAAGGCTCGGGAACCTCTGCCTTCGGAGGTCGCGAAAGCGAATTCGCAGCCGTGAGCTTCGACCGTGAATCCGTGCGGGCTCAGAAACACTTCGCAACCTGACCCACGCAGCGGTAGCGGGGTTTCGCGCCAGCGAAAGCACAGCGCGTGCGCCTCGAAGGAGCAGGCTCCGAGATGTAGTATGCTTGCGTCCCCATTGAGTGGGGTGCCGTCTTCCAATGGCCACCAGCATACCCTTTCGACGCGACCTGGACTTCTCCTACGGGGAGGTCAGCGAAATAGCGCCCGGCATTCGGCGCGTCATTGCCGAGAATCCCAGTCCGTTCACGCTCTACGGTACTGGCACTTACATTCTCGGCCGCGGGGAAGTGGCCGTGATCGATCCGGGGCCGGCGGACGGTGCGCACATCGCCAAACTCCTTGAGGCGCTTGAAGGCGAGGTCATCAGCCACATTCTCATCACCCACACCCATATGGACCACTCACCGGGCTGCCGTCTCCTCCAGGCGCACACCGACGCCAAGTCCTATGCCTACGGTCCCCATGGGGCCGGCAAGCTGGAGCAGGGCGTTCCGGTCGAGGAGGGCGGCGACATGGCGTTTGAGCCCGACGAACTGGTGCGGGACGGCGACGTGCTGGCCGGCGGCGACTGGTCAGTGGAGTGCGTGTACACGCCGGGCCACACTTCGAACCACATGTGCTACCAGCTTCGGGAATCGAAGGCCCTGTTCACCGGCGACCACGTCATGGGCTGGTCAACCAGCATCATCTCGCCGCCGGACGGCGACATGGGCGCCTACATGGCCAGCCTTGACCGGTTGCTCGAACGCGACGACGCGGTCTATTGGCCCACCCACGGACCCTGCATCGATGATCCCAAGCCCCACGTCAGGGCGTTCATCGAACACCGGCTGGCCAGGGAGCGTCAGATCATTGCCTGCGTCGGGAAGGGAGTGCATCGCATTGAGGAGATGGTGCCCATCATGTACGCCGAATTGCCGGAGTTCATGTATCCGGCGGCGGCGCGCAGCGTTCTGGCGTCCGGCGGGCGCCTCGTCGAGAACGGTGCCCTAAAGGCGGATGGCGACCTTCACTTGCAGGCGGCTTATCAACTGGCCTGAGCCGATGGCGGCGCTTGGGCGGTGATCGCCGTCTCGGTGGCCATGCGCGGCTGCGGCACGCCAGTGCGCGGCAGCTGCACCATGATGGCGACGCCGCTGTTGTCGGTTAGATTCAGCGCCCGCACGAAGCCGCCGTGGTGCTCGGCGATGATGCGCACCACGTAGAGCCCCAATCCGAAGTGCAGGCGGTTGTGCGGCCCGCGGTTGCTGACCATGGAGTCGAACACCGACTTGCCCTCTTGGTCCGGCAGGATCGGGCCTCGATTGGCGACCGTGATGCGCAGGTAGTCGCGCTGCACATCGAGCTGCACGGTGATTGGCGAGCCAGCTCGGTGGAAGTCGATGGCGTTGTCGATGATCTTGTCGAGCAACTGCTCGATTCGGTAGTCGGACACCTCCGCATAGGCGGGTTCCGGCAAGCCGCGAAAGACGAATTCGCAATCGGGGTTGCCGGCGGCGCAATTGGCCACGTAACTTTCGACCAGTCTCTGGATATCGACCGTTTCGAGCTCCTCGGCCTTCAACGACTCTTCCAGATTGGCCGCATCGGAGAGGTTCTGCACGATGGAGCCAATGCGGGTGACGCCGTTCTTGGCGCTTGCCAAGTATTTGCTGTCCTCCACGCTCGGGCTTTCCTGCGCAAGGTTCTGCAGGGAGGTGCTCAGCGTGTTGAGCGGGTTGTTGATCTCATGGCGCAGGGTGCGCGGCATGTTTTCCAGGAAGTGGTTGTGTTGATGCAGCTTGGACAACGTGTTGGAGAAGCTGCGGGCCAAGTCGCCGATTTCGTCCCCGGAGTCAATTTCACTTTGCAGGGCGCTCGCCCTAAGGCGCCCATGCTGGTCGATGGCGGCGCTGGCCTCGCGCCGCAATTGACGGATGCGCCAAGCGAGGCGCCCGGCGAACGTGAGCAGGGCGGCGAACACGGCGATCAGCGCGCCTAGCGACAAAACGATCACCTGCTCAAGCGCCTCGCGCTGGAAGCTCAAGATATCGTCTATGTTCTGCTCCACCACGACGGTGCCGATCACGGCGTCCTTGGAGACGATGGGATGGGCGGCCAGGATCACCTCAAGTTGGTTGTCCAAGGTGTGCCGCGTGGCGGCTGGATGCCCGGCGAGCGTGGCGCCGATGATGTCCGCAGCAGCGCCTTCATCAGTTCCGCTGCTGCGCTCCGCATCCAAGGGCTCGAAGGTGCTCAGGCGATGCAGGAGGGGCCGTATTGATTCAAAGCCTCGGTGGAGCAGGCCCAACGCGCCGCTCTCCTCCGGACTGGCCCCAGCCGCTTCCAAGCGCGGGGCGCCGGTTTCGGCGCGCACCCGCTGCTGGGCATCGATGACCAGGATGCGGGCGCCTGAATAGCCAAGCCCTTCGATGATGTTGAGCACTTCCGGGGAGCGCAGCACGATCAGGTTGAAGCTCTCCTTGCCGGCTTGGGGCAGGGTCTGCGCCAACTTGAGCGGCGCCCGGGCAACGGGATCGTCCACATCGGCGACCGAGACGCCGAAGTAGCGGCGTGACCCCAAGCGATCCAAGGGCAGGCGAAACTCCATGGTCCAACCGGACTCGCCCACGTCCACGAAGCCCAGCACGTCCGCTTCGGCGGTGCCGGTGGTGGCGAACCGCCAATTCCCGTCCATCGCGTAGGCGGTGACGACCCCGGGCTCGGCGAAGACCAGGCCGATGCGGCCGTCCTCGCCGTCCGATCCGATGTACGACAGCCGCACGTGGTCGGCCGTGTCCAGGCGCAGGTACTCGGGGTCGCGATAGACGATGTCGGAATCCGTGACCTTGACGAATAGGTGGAGCTGGCCGGCGCGCTCCCCAAGCAGAAGCTGAAACGCGCCGTCGTCCGATGCGGCCGGGCCGAAGCTGAGCAGGCGGTCCTCAATTCCCTCGCCCCAGTCGTCGTAGCGCCCGTCGAGGCGGATATTGCTCTCAAGGGGTTGGGCGAACAGCGATTCGTAGTCCTCAATGGTCACCGGCAGGTCGTTGAACAGGTCCTCACGGCCGTTGAACAGGGTGGAGATGCCTTCGGCGGTGAGCAACTGGGCTTGGGATTGGCCCTGCACCAACAGCCGCTCCATCTCCAGCAGTTGGCGGTAGCTGAACCAGGGCACCACCAACAAGGTGAGGCCCAGCAGCATCAGCTTGGTGCCGATGCGCGGGCCGCGCAGGGGATTTAGCTTTCTCTTCAAGGCTCTGGCTTTCTTGATCGCTGGATCAGTTGGTCAAGCGGGTCGCGTTTGGATCCAAGGGCCGCTGGGTTGCCAAGCAGTTCTATGCGTCGCTTTTGGCGTCGCTCCGATTCGTCGGCCCTAACGCATCGCCTCGCTGGCCGCTAAGGCGGCAGCCAACGGTAGCCGAATCCATACTCGCTCTTGATGCAGGCGAAGTTGGCGTCCAAGCGCTCGAACTTCTTGCGAATGTTGCGCATGTGGGTGTTGATGGTGTTGTTGGTCACCAAGCTCTGCATGGTGGCGTTCATCAAGGTTTCGTAGCTCACGGCATGGCCGGGCACCCGCACCAGCTTGGCCAGCATTCGGAACTCCGTCCCGGAGAGATCGATGCGCTGGCCTCTCCAGGAAACCATCAGTGCGTCCTGGTCCAAGGTGAGATGGCCGATTTTTCGGGCCGTGGAGCTCTCGCGCTCCGCGTTCTCGGCGCGCACTTCGTTGATGCGCAGCAGCGAGGAGATCCGCTCCGCCAGATAGTCGAGGGAAATGGGTTTGGGCAGGTAATCCCAAGCGCCCAGCCGCAGGCCCGAGATCTTGTCGATCTCGTTGATGCGCTCCGTCAGAAAGATGACCGGCAGGGAAGGGGACTTGAAGAGCAGCTCCCGGCAGAGCTGAAAGCCCGCATCCACCTCGTCGCCGAGGATGATGTCGAGTATGACCAGATCAGGCAGGTTGCCGTCCATCCGCTCCAAGGCCTCCCGGCGGCTGCCGTAGGCGACCACCTCGTAGCCCTTCTTGGTGATGGCGTCCCGATAGTTCGCCCGCTGGTCCGGGTCGTCCTCAACAATGGCGATGCGCTTGGCCATGCTGCCGCCTCGTCTCCTGCTCCGTTGCCTGCGGTGCGGTCTGGTGTCCTGTCCCGCATTTTGCCACAGGCCGCAGGCGCCGTGCTTGTCCTAACCCCTGCCGGCTCGGTTAAGGGGCAGGGCCGTGGTGTACTTGATGCGCTCCATCGCGAAGCTGGAGCTCACATCGGTGAGATCGACCACCCGGATCAGGCGTTGGTAGAAGTCGTCGTAGGCGGCGATGTCGGGCACCACCACCCGCATCAGGTAGTCCACGTCGCCACTCATGCGATACATCTCGACCACTTCCGGAAACGCCGCCACCGCCTTGGCGAAGCCATCCAGCCAGCGCTTGTTGTGCTGATCGGTGCGTATCCTGACAAAGGCATCCACGCCGACGTTCAGGTGGTCCCGATCAAGCAGCGCCACCCGGGCGGTGATCACGCCGGCCCGCTCCAAGTTCTGGATCCGGCGCCAGCAGGGCGTGGTGCTGAGCCCCACGCTGTCAGCGACGGCGGCGGCCGACAGGGCGGCGTCCCGCTGCAGCAGGTCGAGTATCTTGAGGTCAATTCGATCGAAGGTCATGGGCGCCAAGGTTCTCCGCGGGAGCATTCAGGGATGACGTCATTGGTTCGTCCGCCAAGGTCTTTGAAAATATATTTCAAAACTAGACCACTATATTAGTTAATTTGGAACAAAATTCCACCTGCTTCAGGATAGGATTTGCTACGGCAAATTAGGGAGGCAAATCGATGAATCCGTTCAGCAGCCACCTTGAGGAAGTTGGGGAGTCCTACACCGATCACATGGCCAAGGCGGCCGGGTTCGCCTTGGCCATGCTCGTGGCCGGAGTCGCATGCCTGCTGCATGCGCTGCTGCCCTTCCTGTTCGTTCGAACGGGCAGCAATTGCATCCGCCGCCTGCACCGCCTGATGGTGGAGGAGCGCCTGCGCACCGTGGAGGCGGAGCCGTCCAAGGCGGCTTAGCCTTGCGCCGTCCGCGGGCGGCGCCGGATTTCGTGCGGTCTCAGGAACCTGCCGGAGCCTGACCCACGCAACGGGTGCGGGGTTTCGCGCCGGCGAAACCAAAACGAGGCGCCGGTTCGCCGAACCGAAGGGGGGCGCGGATTAGTGCCGCACCATCGGCCTAGGGAGCCTCTGATCAAGTCGCGGAAGCTTAGAGGAGTCTGGCGGGCTTGATGGAGCAAGGGCGCCTTCGGCAAGCCGAAGGCGTTGGCGAAGCCGTGTGGCAGGCCCCACACCATTTCAACGAGGGGCAAGTCCCTCGCGCTCCTAGCTGACGGCTCCGAGCCGCAACACCGCCAGCGCGCCCGCAACGCGCTGCTTGAAGCGCGCGCCCTCCCGCAGGGCGCTTCACGGCCCAAATCGGCGGAATCGCACCTCGGTACACGGAGATCTCATTCGACTGCGACGTCCTGTGCATCCTCAAACAGTGAAGCGCTGAGCGAACGGGACTTGATCAGAGGCTCCCTAGAGCTCGCGGCGCGGCTCCAAGCATGGTTGGCCTCCGTCCATGCGGACAGCCAGCCACCGGTCAATGTGCCGCGATGCAGTGGTCAGGCGGTCGCTGGCGCCACCGCCCACTTCCGCGTAGGGGTGCGGCCCCGCGATCAAGGCGTTTTGGTAGCGACGATGCAGGTTCGCACGGTCGCCGCCGCTTTCGCGCAGCGGATCCGGCCTCCAAGGGATGTCCGGCCGGGTGAGCAGGTAGGCGCGCGCCGATCGGCCAGCCAGCGCCGCTGCGAGCTCCTCCGGCAACGCCCCGAACTTGACCTGCCACCAGATCTGAATGACCAGCAAATCCGTGTCGCAGACCACCAGATGCGGCGAGGCCCCAAGCGCTTCGCGCTCCAAACGCTGCTGCGCCCTGGCGATCGCCAGGACATCCTCCGGGCCGTAGGGACGATGCGGCCTGAGATGACGCCTCGCCGCCTCCGGCACCAAGGGAACGTCGTAGTGATCCGCCAATGCGGTGGCCAGGGTGGTCTTGCCGGAGGATTCAGCGCCCGTCAGGCAAACGATGAGCGGGTCGGGGGCCATCGCTAGTCCATCGCACAGCGGGCGACACCACGCAAGCCCGCGGCGCCTGCGAGCCCGCGGGACCTAACAGTCGCATGACGGTCGCGGCGGACCTTCGGTGCGTTGCAGTTTCGCTGGCGCGCAACTCCGCGCACGTTGCTCGGGTCAGGTTCCGGTGGGTTGGAGCATGGGGGAGGCAACGGAACCGGTCCAGCCTCAGTTCATGCCGACCGCGAAGGACAGCGCGGGGCCGATTTCTCCACGCACGACCACGTCAGCCAAGGCGTCCAGTGGCGTCTCCTCCCGGTTGACGATAGCCAGCGCAGCGCCAAGCCGCTTGGCGTGTTCCGGAAACCCGGCCGCCGGATAAACCACCAAGGAGGAGCCTGCCACCACCATCAGATCGCACGCCTCCACTGCCGCCAAGGCGCGTTGCATGGCCTGTTCCGGCATCGCTTGGCCGAAGGAAATGGTGGCCGACTTGATGATGCCGCCGCAGCGCCCGCAAGGCTCGACGCGTCCGAGTTGCTTGAATTGCCGCTCCAGGTCGCCGAGTTCGTAGCGTATGCCGCAGGACAGACAGGTGGCGTAGCTGGCGTTGCCGTGCAGCTCGATGACCTGCTCCCTGGGCACCCCGGCATCCTGGTGCAGATTGTCCACGTTCTGCGTGACCACCGCCAAGCAGCGACCTTCCTCGACCAGGCGAGCGATGCTCAGATGGCCCTTGTTGGGCAGGGCGTTCTCCATCAGCCGCTCGCCGGTGAAGCGTCGCCGCCACGACTCGGTGCGGATCTTCTCTGAACCCATGAAGTCCTGAAACTGAATGGGCTTGATCTGGTTCCACAATCCGGTGCCGGGACTGCGGAAGTCCGGAATGCCGGACTCCGTGCTGATGCCCGCTCCGGTGAAGAAAACGATGCGCCGCGCATCGGCCAGCAGAGCGGCAAGCTTCGCGACGCTGTCATCCAAATCGGGCATCTGGTTGCCGCACGGGAAGGATCGGCCAGTATAACCGAGGCCAAAGCATCTAAATCTGCGCGACCCGAAGGTCGCGTAAAGTCATGGGTTTTACGTGAGCGCTGATCGATGACTGACCTTGGCTTTGAGGGCGAGGCGCGGGTCGTGGACGTTGAGACCACTGGCCTTTAGCGCGGAAGTCACGGACGCACAGTGCTGAGGAAGACGTGATGCTGGCAGCAAGCGTGGCGGCGCTCTGGCACGAGCTTTCCCGAAAGCCCAAAGGTGAACTGAAATCCATCATCCACGACATGGTTGAGGCTTGGCCGGAAGAACAGGAGCGCGTGGAATACCAGCGGGAGCGCAACCGGCAATGCCGGGGGCGACACTGGACGGAGGAGGATGACGAGCCGCATTGGACCGAGGGAGACGGGCCAATCTCGGCAGCCCCAAATCAGGAGAAGTCCGGAGCTGGCATGAGGGTCCTTGTGTTGGCCGGTGTGCTGATCATCCTTTTTTGGCTACTGCTGGCTGCGGACTGACCATGACCGAATTGGCCGAAGCGGAAAGGCGACAGGCCGAATTCATTACTGTGGTTGACTAACCGGCATCTGTTCCGCAGCATTCCCCCACATGCCGCAATTTTCCCGTCTCCAAAGGTGGAACTTTGTTAGTAACAAAACATGCCTATAAACATGCTTCAGCCGACCCTGAGTGGGTGCGCAAACCCCAACTCTCGCGCCAAGGTTCGCATCCGCAAGCCAAACGCCGCACAATAGAGTCATGCAGGCAATCTTCGGCATCGCCGTCCTTTTGGGCCTCGCTTGGTTGTTGAGCGAGAACCGTGGAAGGTTCGACTGGCGAGTGCTGGTCTCCGCGCTCACCATGCAGGTCGCGCTCGCCGCGGTGCTGCTCAAGGCTCCGGTCCTGAGCGAGATGTTGCTGTCGGTCAACGGCTTGGTTCGCGCCGTGGAACAGGCCACCCAAGTCGGCACCGGATTCGTGTTCGGCTATCTCGGCGGTGGCCCGGCGCCCTTTGAGGTCAATGTCGAAAGCGCCCTGTACCTGTTCTCCTTCCGGGTTTTGCCGCAGATACTGGTGTTTAGCGCACTGGTCGCCATCCTCTGGCATTGGCGCGTCCTGCCGGTGATCATCCGCGCCTTTGGAGCCGCGCTGCGGCGCACTTTGGGCGTTGGCGGCGCGGTCGGCACCGCCGCCGCCGCAAGCCTGTTTCTGGGCATGGCGGAAGCGCCCTTGGTGATTCGCGCCTATCTCGCCAAATTGACCCGTTCCGAACTGTTCTCGGTCATGACCTGCGGCATGGCGACCATTGCCGGATCCATAATGGTGCTCTACGCCGGCGTGCTGCAGGAGGTCATCGACGGGGCCTTAGGGCACATTCTGGTGGCTTCGGCCATCAACGTCATCGGCGCCATCCTGATCTCCAGGCTGATGATTCCCGTGGCGGGCGCAACGGCCGCTGACGAGGCGCCCGTGAGCTTGAGCTACGCGGGCACCATGGACGCAATCACTCGAGGCACTGCCGACGGACTGCGTTTGGCCTTGTACATCGGCGCCATGCTGATCGTGCTGGTAAGTCTGGTGGCGCTGGTCAACCTCATCCTGTCCAACGTCCAGATTGGCGGGGCGGCGTTGACCCTTGAACGGGCGATGGGGTGGGCATTCGCGCCCGTGGCCTGGCTGATTGGCGTGCCTTGGGCCGAAGCCCAAACGGCGGGCAGCCTGCTCGGCACCAAGTTGGTGTTGAATGAGTTGGTGGCCTACCTGCAGTTGACCGCGCTGGGTCCTGCCGAACTCAGCGGCCACTCACGCCTGATACTGACCTATGCGCTGTGCGGCTTCACTAACTTCGGGAGTTTGGGCATTCTAATCGGAGGCCTTTCCACCCTAGTGCCCGAAAGGCGATCCGATTTCTTGGAGTTAGGGTCTAAAACATTGATTTCAGGAACTTTGGTTTCCTGCCTGACCGGCGCTATCATCGGTCTGGTCGCACGTTTGTAGTCTGTCAGTTTGATGCCAACGACACGTTGAAGACGCCTGCCAATCGAGCCGAGTCCATCACATGGATCATGGTGGCGGTTTGCGAGTCCGGATGCGGCTGGATGATCACCGGCGCTTCCGGGTTTTCCGCATGCAGCCGTTCGATGTTGGCCCGCACCGAGCGCCAGTCCACATCCCGCTGGGCGATGACGATCCGGTCCCGGTTGCTGATGCGCACGACGATGCTCTTCTTGTCGGGATCGACCGTCTTGGGTTTTTCGTCATCGGGCTGATTGACGTCCAGTCCCACCTCCTTGACGAAGGTGGCGGTGACGATGAAGAAGATCAGCATGATGAACACCACGTCGAGCATGGGCGTGAGGTTGATCTGCTCATCGCCTTCCTCCGAAGCGCGGCCACCGATGATTCTTCGCACTATGCGTTCCCCCAACAAGCGTGTTCCGAAAGATGCCCGCATCTTAACGGCATGTTCGGATGCTGTGAAGCCCGTGCGACCTGAAGTTCGCGGCGAACCCACGGTTCGTCGGAGTTTCGCTGTGCGAAACTCCGCTGCCGTTGCGTGGGTCGGGTTCCAATATGTTTCTTGAGCTCGCGCAGCCCTGTGTCGGCTCACGCCAACGACCAATTTTCCTGATACCGGACAACCCAGAAAATTGAGTGTCTATCCATCAGATTTCAGGGTAGTACTCACTCATGATTAAGCGTCCCCAGCATCTCTCCCGACTCCGGCTGCTTCTGCGGGACAATCCTTCAGCAGTTGGGAGTGGCGAGAGAACTTCATCGCGACGTTTCTGGAACGGGACTTGCCGCAGATGGGGATCCGGATTGGCGCCGGCACGCTCCGCCGGTTTTGGACGATGCTTGCCCACTATCATGGCCAAGTCTGGAATGCCTCCCAGTTCGCCCGAAATTTCGGCGTGAACCACACGACTGTTCGTCATTCATGCAGGGCGGCACTCGTTTGACATGGCGCAGCAGGTACGCGCCCTCGCACTGCCGAACCTGCTGGACGAAGTGAAGCCTTGGTAGCTTGAGGTTGTGGCCCTTGCGCACGGAGCGGCATGGGGATGACGGCTTGCGGATTGGCTAGCTCGGTATGCCAGCGGGGTCTGGCTTGGCTCCCGCGGCGGCCATGCACGCGCATGACGCCAAGGCGACGAATCCCGCCGCCAAGTAGGCGAAGCCGTAGCCGACGACAGCGTAGGCCTGCCCCAGAACCAGCGGTCCGCTGGCCACACCCACCAGTGCGCAGGCGTTGGCGACGGCAAAGATGCGTGGGTAGGAGCGCACGCCAAAGGCCTCCGCAAGCCAGAGGGGTTGCAGCATGAGCAGGTTGCCGACGCTGGCGCCGAAGACGGCAGCGGCGAGAAGGACCTGCCAAGGCGCCTCGGCAAGGGCAAGGCCGGCCAGCCCGGCGGCCTGCAGCACCGAGCAGGCCAGCGCGAAGGCCCGGATGGTGATGCGGGTCACCAGCCAGCCGCCCAGGAATCGTCCCATGACGCTCATGATCGCCAAGGCCTGCACCGCTTGGGCGGCTATGGCGTAGCCATGATCGGTCTCGGCGTAGTTGTATAGATGGGCGATGCCGCCCACTTGGGCCAGGAAGCAAAGAATGTAGGCCAGCGTCAGCAGGATGAAGAAGCGGGTGCCCAAGGCTGAACCCAGCTGCCAACGCCCAGCCTCTGCCGTTGCCGCGGCGTCCTCGGCTCCGGCATCCGGCAGCCGGGCGACCAGCAGCGCCACTGGCGCAGTGAGCAGGAAGAACGCCGCGCCCAGTCCCGCCGCGACCTCTGCAAATGCCATCCGTTCCAGCAGCGAGGCGGTCATGGGAGTGAAGGCCACGCCGCCGAACGACAGTCCGGTGGAGGCGAGCGAGAGGGCTACGGAGCGGTTGCGGCCGGGAAACCAGCGGGTGACCAGAGTGGTGGCGATGACGATGGAAACGCCGGTGTTGCCAACGCCGAACAGCATGAACAGGCCCTGCAGCTGCCAAGGTTCCCGTGCTTGGCCAAGCAAAGCCAAGGCGGTTCCGGCGATGGCTGCGCCGACGACCATGATGCGGCGCACCTCGACGCGGTCGATCAGCCGGGCGACGCCGATGCCGGCGACGCCGCCGGCGAGGAAGTAGAAGCTGATGGCCACCGAGACGTCGGCAACGGAGAACGCCCCGTCCGCGGACAGCGCATTCAGATAGACGGAGTGGTTGTAGAAGCCGAAGCCCGACGAAACGGTCAGGATGAGGAACAGCCCGGCCACGACCCACCAGCCGTGATAGACCGCCGGCATGGGCTTGGCCAGCGAGCGGCTATTGCTGCGGCAGGAAGTTGAGCGGCGCGCCTGGCGTCGGCCAAGGCATGGTCATCAACTTGCCCGTGGAGGACAGCGTCACGTAGGCCGTCTTCAGGTCCGGGCCGCCAAAGCAGATGTTGGTGGTGAGGGGATCGGGGCAGGGAACGTGGCGGGCGGGTTCGCCCTTGGGCGAGAGGATGGTGATGCCGCCGTCAACGAGGGTGGCCACGCAGACGTTGCCCTCGGCGTCCACGGCCATTGAATCGAACAGAAAGTAGCCTTGGCGTCCGGGCAGCAGGCGGCCGCCATCAGGCCGGTCGCGCCGCTCGCCCTTCAATGTGCCGGGTGCGGAAAGCTCGTAGGCCCAGACCCGCCCGGTGGGGGTTTCCGCGACGTAGAGTTCCTCCTCGTCGGGCGACAGGGCAATGCCGTTGGGGCCTTCCAGGGGAAAGATCACTTCCTTGATGAACGAACCGTCCGCAGCGGCGTAGAAGACCCCAGTGCGGTCCCGTTCCCTGGCGCGGGTCTTGCCGTGGTCGGTGAACCAAAAACCGCCTTGGGCATCGAAGACGATGTCGTTGGGGCCCTTGAGCGGCTCCCCATCGCAATGGGTGTGGAGCACCGTCGAACGGCCGTCCGCCAAGTCAACCGCCTCGATCCGACCGCCGCCGTAATCCGCAGCCTGCTCGGTCGGGAACAGCCGCCCGCTTCGCTCCACCCAGGTGAAGCCGCCGTTGTTGCAGACGTAGCAACGGCCATCAGGACCGATGGCGGCGCCGTTGGGGCCGCCGCCCAAGTCGGCAATGACCTCGACTTGGCCGTCACTCACCCGGGACAGGGTGCCCCTAGCGATCTCGACGACGATGATGCTGCCGTCCGGCAGGGCGATGGGGCCTTCGGGAAACTTCAGGCCCTCGGCCAGGATGGTGTGGTCGTGCATGGTGCGATTTTAGTTTCCCGGCAGTTGTTGCAAGGACTTAGAATATACGTCATTGCGCCTGCGCGTTGGCAATGAGAGCTTGGGAGATGAAGATTGAACGCCGCCTCCGCGATCTTGCGGGTCGTGCCGGGAGCGCTCAGCGACCGGGGCTGTCTGGGCTGGGCAGACTGCGTCAGGCAGGGCAGGGGATGGCTTGCGCGCTCCTGTGCCTGGCCGTCGTGGCGGGCTGCCAAAGCTATCGGGATGGCAAGTCGCGCACCATCGGCGAGTTGACCGATGACTCGGCCATTCAGTTGAAGGTCAAGACCCAACTCATGGCCGACAGGAACGTCAACGGCTTTCGCCTCAACGTTGAAGTGAAGCGGGGCGTGGTCAGCCTGCATGGCCGGGTGGCCAGCCAGGAGATGCGCTTGCGGGCGCTGGAGATCGCCGCGTCCGTCAAGGGCGTCGCCTCGGTCGAGGACCGGCTCGATGTGACGGCGGCGCCTTTGAAGGATGGCTAAGCGTCGCCGAACAGGCCCAGCCAATCCTTCGGCTGCAGGTAGAAGGACAGCAGTTCCGCCTCCGGGGTGCCGGCGACGGGCGCTTGGTTGTAGCCCCAGCGGACCAGCGGGGGCAGGGAGGCCAGCACCGACTCGATGCGCCGTCCGCTTTGCAGGCCGTAGCGCGTGCCCCGATCGATGGCGAGATTGAACTCGGCGTAGCGTCCGCGCCGGTAAAGCTGCCATTCCCGCTCCGCCTCGCCATAGGCCAGCGAGCAGCGGCGTTCGAAGATGGGTTGGTAGGCAGGCAGAAAGGCCTTGCCGATGGCCCTGACCAAGTCGAGGCTCGCCGCAAAGCCGCCGGTGCGCCAGTCATCGAAGAATAGCCCGCCAATGCCCCGGCTCTCGTTGCGATGGCCAAGGTGGAAGTAGGCGTCGCAGGCCCGCTTCATGTCGTCGTAGTAAAGGCCGGCGGCTTCGGCGGCGGTTCGATGCCAATGTGCGCAGTCCTCGACGAAGCCGTAGTACGGAGTGAGATCGAAGCCGCCGCCGAAGTGCCAGGCGGGCGGCTCAGCATCCACCTGAAAGAAGCGCAGGTTCATGTGGGTGGTGGGCACGTAGGGATTGCGCGGATGCACGATCAGCGAAATGGCGACGGCTTGGAACGGCGCGCCGGCCAAGTGCGGGTTGCGCTCGCTGGCCGCGGGCGGCAGGGCATCGCCGACGCTGTGGGTGAATTGGACCGCAGCCTTCTCGATGGCCGCCCCTTCCTGCAGCACCCGCGGCTGCCCGAAGCCGCCGCCGGATTGCGGCAGCCGCTCCAGAGAGAAGCGGGCCGTGCCGTCGAGCGCCTCCAGAACGGTGCAAACATCCTCCTGCAAGGTCAGGAAAAACGTCTTGACAGCTTCAATATCCGTAATCATGAACCCATTATGCCGCGTCATTGCCGCCACAGGGAGTTGCATGGCGTCCGAGCGACGGCAAGGTATTTGCCGGGCTGAAGAGTCGGTTCATGTGATAGCCTTGCGACGCGATCGGGGCGACTTGACTACCAGCGGAAACTTAATGAAATACATGCCTCTAAACCAGCTTCAGCCAACGAAGTTGGGCGGAGTTCCCCGGTTCATTTCGAGGGCGGGACGCTCCGTAGGTTGTCGCCCGAACCCAGCGGACTCCCGGATAAGGGCGTCCCGCC
>JAPOTD010000033.1:20564-20935 GCA_026709365.1 Gammaproteobacteria bacterium | reverse complement strand
GAGTGGCAGGAAGCCGCCGAGGGCTTCGCCGAAGCGCTGAACCTCGCTTCCTTAAGTCTGGATTGGGCGGACTACCCCGAGTGGCGGCCCGGCTGCGGCTCCCGCTCCGCCGACCCGCTGATTGCCGACCGGCTGCGGGCGGAGTCCGAGAACAGCCCCCTGCGCGCCCGGCGCATTGAGGTGGGGGCGGGCGACGACGAAGCTGAGTTGATGTTCGACCTCGGCTTCAGCGACGGCCTGCCCTTGGTGCCGCCCACCCCCGAGCGGGTGCTGCGCATGCTCCGGGGCACCGGGCGTGACGCCCAAGAGATTTTGGCCACGGTGCCGCCCAACATGGGCGAGGCGACGGTGGAGAAACTCGCCATCAACGC
>JAPOTD010000033.1:0-20554 GCA_026709365.1 Gammaproteobacteria bacterium | reverse complement strand
GGTGGTCATCGCCTGCGTGGAGGCGGTCTGCACTGACGAATTCAACATTCACGGCGTCATGGCCACCACCATGGGGGCGAGCCCGGTGATCGTCGTCAACGGCCCGGTGCGCGAGCGGCTGGGCATGAACATGAAGCTCGGAGCGCTCGGCCAAGGCAGCCGCGCCAACGCCACCATTGGCCGGGCGCTGCGCCTGGCCATCCGCAACATCGGCGGCGCGCGGCCCGGCGGCACGGAGCGCTCCACCTTGGGCAATCCGATGAAGTTCACGATGTGCTTCCCGGAATGGGAGGAGCGCAATCCCTGGACGCCGCTGCACGTGGAGCGGGGGTTCGCCGCCGGGGACTCCGTGGTGACAGCCTTCGCCATGAGCAGCGGCCCCACCCTGATCGTCGATCACGATGCCCGCACCGGCGACCACCTGGCGGGCAGCTTCGGGCTGTGCCTGGACAGCATTTTCCATCCGCGAGCCCACTTTGCCACCGAAGCGCTGCTGGTCGTCGCCCCGGAGCATGTGGACACCTTCGCCCGCGACGGCTACGGCAAGGCCGAGATTCGCGCCCGCATCCAGGCCGTGACGGCGCGGTCCGTTGAGGAGCTGGCCGCGGATGAGGTCTCCGCAGTGGGCTTCAAGCCCGCCCTGGTCGAAGCGATGGATGAGCAGGCGCGGGCCCGCAAGCTGCCCAAGTTCCGCCGCGATGAGGACATTCACATCGTCGTGGCGGGCGCTGAGGCCGGCAAGTTCTCCGGCGCCTTCCACGGCTGGGTGACCGGCGAGGTCGGCTCGATGCCGGTCTCGAAGATCATTGAGGAGGTCTGAGCAGGCCCAACGGAAACAACGCGCAAAGCCAACAACAGGAGGCATAAGCCATGACCACCATTCTTGATCCCACCGACGAACGGGTGCCAGTGGAGCGGCGGGTGACCCCGCGCAGCGGCCGAATTGCCGGCAACGTCGCCTTTCTCGACATCTCCAAGCCCAAGGGCAACGTGCTGCTCGACCGGCTGGAGGCGCTGCTCAAGGCCGAGGCGCCGGGCATCCAGATCAATCGCTACGCGAAACCGACCTTCGCCAAGCCGGCGCCGGCGGATTTGCGCGCCCAAATCGCCCGCGACAACGACTGCGTGGTCGAGGCGCTGGCCGACTGAGGCTCCTGTACCACGTGCAGTTTGCATGACACGGTATGGTTCGAGATCCAAGGCAAGCCGTCGGTGTCCATCGCCTCGACGGCCTTTGTTGATGCCGCCGCCACCCAAGCAGCGGCGCTGGGCATGAAGGACGCCCGCTGCGTGTTCGTGGCGCATCCCATCCAGGACGCCACCGATGCGGAGATGCGCGCCAAGGCGGAGGCCGTTATTGATCAACTTGTGCAGGCCCTGACGTGAGCAGCCTGCGGCGAGGGGCTTGGGATGCCTGACTTCACCGGCTTTGGGGACGACGCCATCGGCTTTCTCGCCGAACTGGAGGCGAACAACAACCGCGATTGGTTCAAGGAGAACAAGCACCGCTACGAGGCGTGCGTGCTGGAGCCGGCGTTGGACTTCATTGCCGCCATGGGGGAGCGCCTTGAGGCGTTCTCGCCGCACTTCACGGCCATCCCCAAGCGGCAGGGCGGCTCCCTGATGCGCGTTTACCGCGACACCCGCTTCCATCGCGGCGCGCCCTACAAGACCAACATCGGCATCCAGTTCCGCCACGAGCTGGGCAAGGATGTCCATGCGCCGGGCTACTACCTGCACATCGAAACCTCCGGCTGCTTCCTCGCCGCCGGCATGTGGCGCCCGGAACCGGGCGCGCTGAAGCGCATCCGCGAGCGCATCTTCGACCACCCGGACGCTTGGCGGCGGGTCAAGGCGTCGCGGACCTTCAACGGCGCCTTCGAGTTCGGCGGCACCCGCCTCAAGCGCCCGCCCAGGGGCTATTCGGAGGATGTGCCCCACATTGAGGACATCAAGCGCAAGGACTTCATCGCCGCCTGCAACTTCCCCGCCGCCAACGCGGCGTCGGCGGGCTTCGTCGATGAGGCGGCCGATGCCTTCGCCAAGGCCCGGCCGCTGATGGCCTTTCTGTGCGCGGCGGTGGAGGTGCCGTTTTGATCCGAATGGGCACGGACTCAGAAACATATCGGAATCTGGCCCAAGCGACGAGCACGGAGTTTCGCGCAGCGAAACTCCAACGAAACGTAGGTTCGCCGCGCCCGACTCGCGGGCGCGCCTGCTTATGTTGGCGCAACGCATTTGCTATCTTGCAGGCTCGAAGTGGCCCGACGCGAAGTCCCCGCATCCACCCCAACACTGTTCGGAAACGCACATGAACCAACAAGTCAGCGACCTGCGCGAGGAAGGCGCGGAGCTTTTCTCGTTCCTCGACACCTTAAGCGACGACCATTGGTTGCTGGAAACGCCGTTCAAGGGCCGCACGGTCAACTGGGTGGTGCAGCACCTGCACGACGCTGACCGCTGGGCGGTGCATTCGGTGACCGATCCGGACGGCTTCCGGGAATGGCGGGACGGCCTGGGTGCCGGGATTCCGGCCAACCCCGAGCCGCTGGAAGGCCGACCGCTGCTGGATCGCTGGCGTTCATACTTTACCCAACTCTGCGACGCCCTTGATGCAGCGGACCCAGCGCTGCGCGCCCCTTGGTTCGGGCCGGACATGGGCATCGCCATGATGGCCACCGCACGGCAAATGGAGACCTGGGCGCACGGCCAGGACATCTACGACCTGCTGCGCGCGCCGCGCCGCAACAGCGACCGCATCCGCAACGTCTGCCACATCGGTGTGCGCACCTTCGGCTGGACCTTCGTCAACCGCGGCCTCGAGGCCCCGTCGCCGGCGCCCTACGTGCGCCTCGAATCACCCTCCGGCGCGGTCTGGCAGTGGAACGACCCCTCCGACGCCGATTGCGTGCGCGGCTCCGCCGTCGAGTTCGCCCACGTGGTCACCCAAGGGCGCAACATCGCCGAGACCAGCCTCACCGTCGTCGGCGACGCCGCCAGGTCCTGGATGGCCATTGCCCAGTGCTTCGCGGGACCTCCGGAAGATCCGCCGCCGGTGGGGCACCGGGGTTGGTAGGGGAGCCAAGATTGCAAATGCAAGCGACTACCCGCGTCCCGATAAAGACCATTCCACAAGCTGTTGATCTTGTTTGAGCCGCGCCCTTTGGTGCAGTGTCGCTTGGTAGATTTCATCCAATGATGGACGGTCGCTGGAAAGACCGGGCAGGGAGTATCCCGCCTCCATGAAGAACCGCTCGGACTGCGCCGAGCGTTCCCAAGCCTCGCTCCACCAATCGATGATGCGCGTGCGAGCGTCGGACATGGCTAACGAGGAAGGCAGCTTGTCGAGCTTTCGGCGGTTGATGTCCACCTTGGTCGGGAGCAGATTCCACAAGTCATTGTTGCACCACCTTGCCCAAGGAAAGCAGTGATCGATTTGGAAGGACGACCTGATCCGGGAGGCTGACCAAACGCAGGTTAGGTCGAATCCTTCATGCCGCAATGCCTCTGCGCGTTCGATAGCCACCTTGGTGTCGCGGGTGCCTTCCTGCCAGTCCAGGGCCAAGCGTTCCTGGTTTCCCACGTCCGATACACCCCAACCCGTCATCATCTGAGACCATTCCCTAACGATTACCGGATCCAGCCAGCAGGCGTATTGCCCGAGCGTCTGCCAAAGCGGGCCCCGTATCCGAAACCGGCCGAACTGGGTCAGAAACTCCTTCGACAGGACAACGTGCTTCCTTGGTCCGCGAACCGGTTTCAAGTCGCACTCGAAGACCGGTTGGTCGGGCGATCCGGGGTAAGTGATGTGCTTGGCCGGCATTGCCTTGATGTTGTGGCATGCGTCGGCAATGGCGCGGGTTACCACTTCCCCCCGATCGGCGTTGAAGCGTGTGCCGAGCCGCAGGTCCGAAGGGGAGATTTCCTTCATTAGCTGATAAAACGCGCCCTTGGCCCAACCATAGCCCGTCCTGTGGCCTGGCAGTTGGGGAACGTTCCGAGCCACCAAGCGCCGGTACTGTTTGATCCAGTACAGGCCGACCACCCCGAAGGGAATGTCCACATAGTCATCGGTGCGCGCAACGACGATGCCCGGAGCGCTTTCCGCTATTCGCACCAGCACCCGCAACAAGCCCAGTTTGTAGGTGGACGACTTGTTGTCGTTGACGATGACGTGGCGCAGCAAGGGCAGGCTGCCGGTGCCGTCATCCGGCATTTCAAACACCAGCGTTTGCCACCGCACATGGCCGCGCACGAGATCATCGGCTTCGGTGCGGCCCTTGTAGGCGACGGCGCGCCGGTTCGCATGCCCAATCAGCTCATCACCGGAAGTGGGATGAAAGCCCCGAGCCTCGTTTTCACGTTCGTCCCCGCCCTTGCGCAGGGTGATCACCAACAGGCCCGATGGATTGAGCAGATCGGACAGGATGCGGAACGCTCTTTCCCGATCCTTGGGTGCGACATGCATCCAAACCGCGCTTAACAGAATCAGGTCGAATCTCCGCCCAAGCGCCCGAAGGACAGTCAGGCCGGGCAAGGCGTCATTGAGCCAGGTCACCCTCGGATGGGTCGTTGCGGCAGCTTTGTCGCGCAATGCGCTCGGTTCGACGGCGACCACTTCCCAACCCTGCTGCGCCAACCAGTTGGCGTCGCGCCCGGTCCCTGCACCAATGTCGCAGGCGAAGCCCGGTTCCTTCGGAAGATGTTTGCGAGCCCAAGCCTGATGCATGTCATCGGCATTCAGTGCGCCATACTGATCAACTAGCGCATCAGCGTTCTGGTCGTAGTAGGCGGTGCTCTTCATGTCCCGGCCTCAAGCCAACCCCAACTCCCTATTCGCCCGCCGCAGGAACGGCAGGCCGATGGCCGCGTTGAAGAAGACGTGGAACCTCATGTTCCTGAGAAGCTCGCCTTACGCGTCCGTCCCGGCCCTTCCGTTAGTCGGGGCATTCAAGGCAGCCCGTCCCCGGTCGGTCAGGTCATACTTCTGAAGTCGGCTGCGGGGCTTCTTTGGAATAGTGAAGGTAATGCGACCTTCCGCCTTGAGCGTGCGGATCACCTTGTTGAGCTGTCCGGAGACTCGTTTCTGTCCCAAGCTGGAGGATAGTTCCGACTTGGACTTCGGCCCATTCGCAAGCTGCCGGAGCACTCTGGTCGTCAGCGACTCTGGCTGCGACTCTAGCTGCGACTCTGGCTGCGACTCTGGCTGCGACTCTGGCTGGGCTGGCTCAGTTTGCACGGATTGGCGGGAAAATCCTTCGTGTCTGCGGTTTGGGTCATCTGAGGATGGTTCGTCCACCATTTGGGTGAACACGAAGTCCAGCCGCAGCCCGCCGGGTTCCACCTCCCAGATCGGGGTGGTGGTTCCAGCCGCTCGACAGGTGACGACGATGTTCTCAATGCCCCGTCCCCAAGCCTCGATCATGCCGGCGCGGAAGAACGCGTTGGCGATTCCCGGGTTATGCGGCGCTGAGGCATGCGTTCCCATAAGCCTGTCCAGAGTCCAGTCGGGCGGCAATGTCCCCGGATTCCACAATGAGACGCGATCGTTGTACACGCGGATCTGAATAGGTGCCGGATTGCTGTAATCACGGTGCGCAATCGCGTTCAGGACTGCTTCACGCAGGGCATCAGACGGAGCCTGCGCGGTCTCCCTGCGGAAGATTCCCTCGTAGGAGACCTCTGCCTTGGAGTACTTGGTGCGCAGTAAGTCCAAGGTTCGGTTGACTTGGCTGAACAGATTGCCTTCGATGACGTCTTGGTAGGCTAAATCGGTCGCTGTTCGGAAGTAACCAATCTTCACGAACGCGCCTGCAAAGAACTGCCCGGGATCGGGATGAAAAAGCAGCACTGCCGCACGTCGAAGATGCTCTCCCTCGCGCAAATGCAGCAGTTCGATCAGGTCTCCGTCCGACTCGCCAATCGCGTCTGTCGGCAGGCGGTCGCTGGCGATGCCGCGTCGCCGAAACTCATCCAGCGCCCTCCCATCCAAGTCCCTTAGCTGAACGCCGGGAAGAGGTGCGTCGTCCCAGTTGCGGCCATGCTTGCCAAGCAAGAACCGCGTGAGCGCCGCACCCCGCAGAACCTGCTTCGTGCTGCCGCTTCGGTAGTGGTATTCGCCCTTGTAGCTAATCGGATTGGGATGCGGATCGACCCTGAGTTCCAAGTACTCCCGCTCACCCTCGGATTTGAGATTCACGTCTATGACGATGCCCAACTGGGCCTGCACTTTGCTGGGAATGTCCTCCAACAGCCGTAGCGGGTTCCTAACGCCCACGATCTCGCCATTGTCGTTCTTGCCGATTACCAATAGCCCGCCTTGCGCATTTGCGAATCCGCAAATCCACTTCAGGTGCTCATCGCGCCAAGCCGACTTCCATTCGAGGTTCTGGCCTTCACGCTTCACGCCAACCCCAACTCCCGATTCGCCCGCCGCAGGAACAGCAGGCCGATGGCCGCGTTGAAGAAGATGAAGAAGTTGTGCATCACCAGGCCGAAGGCCGAGAGCTGGGCTTCGTTGTCCGGGAACAGCACCACCCAGATGGTGATGGCGGCGGCGCGCATGGGGGTGGGGATGGCTGCGGCGAAGAAGATCACCGGCAGCACGCCCAGCATGTCCAGGAACGAGGCCTCCACGCCGAACAGGCGCAGCGCCAAGGTGTAAACCACCACCGCGCCGAGCAGGGCCGGGGAGCGGATGGCGCCGATGATGAGGTAGCGCAGCGGCGAGGCTTCGCGGAACGCCTTGAGGATGGCCCGTTCGCGCAGCGCCCCGCCCACCGGAATGAGGCCCCGGAAGAAGGCCACCCAGAGCAGGAAGAGCGCAAGCACCCCGACTCCGAGCCAAGGCACCAAGGCAAACTGGGCTGGCAGGGTGTCGGCGGCCATCGCGTAGCCGACGTTGGCCCAGAAGGTGAGGTAGAGCAGCTCGCAGAACATGATGAAGAGCATTGATGAGCCCACCTCCCAGCCGGGAACGCCGTCCCGGCGGTTCAGGTAGAGCGCCATCGCGCCCTTGCCCACCTGCTCGTTGACGATGGAGATGATGTAGGCGCTGGCGCGAATGGGCAGGATGCCGGTCCAGGGCACCCGGGCGTTGAACCAGGACACCACCCGCCACACCACGGTGGAGTCGATCAGGAAGAAGAAGGCGGAGTAGGGGATCATCAGCGCCAGCCAGCTTCCCCAGGAGACGCTGGCGAAGACCTCAAGCAGGTAGCTCGCCGCGGTCAGGCCTTGGCGGGCGGCGGCGCCCTCGATGCGGGTGTAGAGCCATGCGAAGCAGGCCAGCGTGATCAGCCAAGGCAGCGCCCGCTGCCAAATGGGCGGTGCGGGCCGGTCGTTGGGAGTCGTGGCGGTCATGGGGCGGCTTCCGTGTTGAAGGCGGTGCGCAGAGCGCGGTCCAGCGGGGTGAGTTCGATGCCAAGCGCCCGCCTTGCCGGTTCGGGATCGACCGCGTCGTCCTGCTCCAGCACTTCGAGCATGTCGCGGGTGAGCGGCGGATCAGCGGACAGCGTCTCGGCGAGCCAAGCGAAGGCGCGCGCGGCGAACATCGGGGTGCTGGCGAAGGCGACCTCGCGGCCGAGAACGCGGGCGGTGCGCTCGACCAGCGCCCGGTGGGTCAGGGACTCCGGGCCGGCCAGCTCCAACACGACATCGGCGGGAGCGCCGGGACGGCATGCGGCCAGCAGCGCCGCCACCACGTCGGCGGCGGCGATGGGCTGCTGCAGGGCCGCGCCGCCACGCACCAGCCGCGCGCGACCCGACGTGGCTTGGCGCCGCAACGCTTCGGCGGCGATGTCGCTTGGCCCCAGCACCATCGGCACGCGTAGGATCACCGCTGGCACGGGCGATGCCAGGAGAATGTCGTCGGTGCGTCCGCGCGACGCCAGGCAGCCGTTGCCGGAGGCGGGATCGGCGCCGTGGATGCTGGTGTGGACGATGCGCCCCACCCCAGCCGCCGAGCAGGCCGCCGAGAGCGCCTCGGCCGGCTGCTCGTGGGCGTTCTCGTAGCGGTTGGCCCGGGTTGCCTTAAGGATGCCCACGAGGTGGATGGCGGCGTCGCAGCCTTGGGCCGCCGCTTCCAAGCCGGTGCGGTCCCGGTAGTCGATGATGCGGACCTCGCGCCGTTCCGGCGACGGCAGGTCGTCGAGGCTTCGGGCGGCGTTCTCGGAGCGGACGACGGCCCGCACCGGGAGGGCGTCGGCATCGTCGGCCAAGGCACGGATCACCAATCGCCCGAGGTGCCCGTTGGCGCCGGTGAGCAGGATGCGGTTGGTCATGGAATGCGCTGCCTTGCGCGGTTTCCGGCCCCCGGCGGCTATTCGAGGCCCCGGCGCTTGAGCTCCGCAGGCATGCGCACCGAATCGGCTTCAAGCGGCGGCCCCCGCTCCTCGTCCGTGAGCTGCCCCGCGGTGTCCTTGGCCATCTTGTCGCTGTCCAAGGTGATCCACTTTTCCGGCACGATTTCGAGGATCACGCGCAGCGGTGAGTCCAAGCGCTTGGCAAAGGCCTCGGCTTGCGCCTCCTCCTCGGCGCTCAGCGTACCGCCGAGGCGCCCGTAGGGACCGCGGGCCAGCGCCGGGTAGAACCAGCGCTTGGTCTGAGCATCGTCATGAATGATGGCCCGCCCCTTGATGGTGATGGCGCCGTTGGGGCCGTCCGGGGCGGCGATGCCGCTGACCACCACGGAGCAGCGCGGATCGCGGCGGATGGCGGCAACCCGGTGGCGGTGGACGCCGCAGGTGATCCAGGCCCGGCCTTCGTGCCAAACGAAGGCATGCACCACGCCGACGGCCCAGCCGTCCTTGGTGGTCCAGTTGAAGACGCACTCCCTTGCCTTGCTGAGCAGCTCCTCGCGCTGCGCCTCGGAGAAGGGATAGATGGATACCTGCTCGTGGTCTTGGCTTGACACTGCGCCTCCCGTTGCGAAAGCCGTTGACGATGCGGCCTAATCTACCATGCTTGGGATCGCTCGCGGGTCCAAGCCACGCTGACCATCAAGCCGTAGATGGGCAACCGCGACGCAGTCCAAGGCTCGGGATTGGCCCTTTTGATGGGTGGGGTTCGATCCTTCCGTTTGCGGCCCGACGCATCCGTACCGCCTCCTACTTCCAAATCATGCAAAATCCTCAACATCTGGCGGATTAGGTATTCATTTTCCACCACACTTGGCGTAAAGTGTTCCTCTTTTGGGCAGTGTCACAGCCATGAAGCGCGGAGAGGCACAGCAGACGCTGGCGGCGATCAACCGTTGGTGGCGCGACCCCGAAGGCTGGACCGCAAGGGATCCGGACCTGCGGGAAATGGAACGCGCACCGTTCCGATATCAAGCCGATGTGCTTGCCGATCTCATTCCAGGGGGGCTCTACATCCTGCGCGGTCCCCGGCGCGTCGGCAAAACGGTTGCCGTCAAGAGTGCCATACGCGACTTGGCGGCAAGCGGCGTTGCGCCTCGGTGCATCGTTCACATGGCCATGGATGGGCTGCGCAGCCGAGACCTCGGCCTGCTGGTGGATGCCGCGGATGGCTTGATGCCAGCCGATGGCCATCGCTACTGGTTCATCGACGAGATCACGGGCATCACCGACGGGTGGCCGGAACGAGTGAAATGGCTGCGCGACAACGATGCCCGCTTCCGCACCGACACCGTGGTGCTGACCGGATCGTCCGCCGCCGGCCTCACTCAAGCCACCAAGGCCCTCGCCGGTCGCCGGGGCGAAGCGCGGGCGCCGGATCGCGTGCTTTTGCCCATGGGTTTCCGTTCCTTCGCGCGTCTGGTGTCCGGCGCGACGGCGCTTGAGCAGTCGGCGCTCAAGCCTTATCGCGTTGCGGATCTCACGCACGGCGAACTCAGGCAAGTCCTGCCCGAGCTTGCGCCATGGCAGGATCTGTTGATCCGTGCATGGGAGACTTATCTCGGCTGCGGTGGGTTCCCTGCTGCGGTCGCGCAACACGTCGCCACCCGTTCGGAACCGTCGGCGCTGCGCCGGAGTCTGGTGGATGTCATCCACGGCGACGCCTTCCGTCGCGCGGACTGGTCCCAAACGCAAAGCACGGACCTGCTGCGGCGACTGTCCGCGAATGTCTGTTCGCCCCTCAACATCGCATCCCTTGCCAACGACACCGGCGTTGCTCAAGCGACTCTGAAGCGGCGCCTTGACGAACTGCGTGAGGCATTCGTCGTTTGGCCCTGCTACCGTGAGGACAACCTGAGACCGAAACTTGGCGCACAACCGAAGCTCTACTTCATGGATCCCATCTACGCCAATCTGACCCTGGATTCCGAGCGCGTTGCGCCCAGGACGCACCTCGATTTCTCGCGGCTTTCGCAACAGCAGCTTGGCTTGGCGCTGCTCCGTGCGATCGAGCGCGACGCGCCGGGGACGCTGGTGGGACACGACCAGGTGCTGCATCACCGCACCGCATCCCGCAAGGAGATCGACTTCGTCGGCCCGCAGTTCGGCGGCGCCGCCTTTGAGTCCAAGTACGTCGATGGCGGCTGGCGGCGCGAGGCCCTGACCCTGAAGGCGTCCCGCTGGCAGGGCGTGGTGGCCACTCGGTCTGAATCAGACCTATCCGACCCTGAAGTCGCTGCGGTGCCGACCGCCCTGCTCGCTTGGCTGCTCGACTCGTAGCCGCGAGTGGGCGCCTGTGCGGGCTTAGGAGACATTTCGGAATCTGACTCGCGCAACCGGTGCCTTGTTTCGCGTTAGTGAAACCACAAACGCGAACGACAGGTCGCGCGGGCCGTCTGAATCGGTGCTAACCTTTGGGCCATGGCCAACTCGATTCCCAAGACCTTCATCAACGAGCTTCAGGATCGGGTCGATATCGCGGCGGTCATCGGCAGCCGGGTGGCGCTCAAGAAGGGCGGGAAGGACTTGCAAGGGCTGTGCCCCTTCCACGACGAAAAGACCCCTTCGTTCACCGTCAGCCCAGCCAAGAACATGTACTACTGCTTCGGCTGCGGGGCGGGCGGCGACGCCATCAAGTTCCTTGAGGAGTTCGAGGGGCTTTCGTTCACCGAGGCGGTGGAGTCGTTGGCGGCTTCCGTGGGCATGGAGGTGCCGCGCGCGCAGTCGAAGTCCCCGGCCCGCGACCTGGCGCCGCTGTTCGAGGCCATGCGCGCGGCGGAGGGTTTTTACAAGGCGCAGCTCAAGACCGCCCCGCAAGCCATCGACTATCTCAAGGGGCGCGGCCTGACCGGCCAGATCGCCGCGGAGTTCAAGCTTGGCTTTGCGCCGGATGCTTGGGACGGGCTGCTCGAGGCGCTTGCCGGCGGCGTTCGTCCCCTGCCCTCCAAGGTGCTGCTTGAAGCCGGGTTGATCGGCAGGAACGAGCGCGGCCGCGAGTACGACCGATTTCGGGGGCGCATCATGTTTCCGGTGCGCGATGGCCGCGGCCGGGTCATCGCCTTCGGCGGCCGCCTGCTGGGCGACGGCCAGGGCCCGAAGTACCTGAACTCGCCGGAAACGCCCCTGTTCCACAAAAGCCGGGAGCTTTACGGGCTCTTTGAAGCGCGCAAGTTCTCGCGTCAGCTCGACTCGCTGATCGTGGTGGAAGGCTATCTGGACGTCATCGCCCTGGCCCAGGCCGGCATCCGCAACGTGGTCGCCACCTTGGGCACCGCCACGGGCGAGGAGCACTACCGCAAGCTTTACCGCTATGCCGACGAGGTGATCTGCTGCTTCGACGGCGACGCCGCCGGGCGCCGGGCCGCTTGGAAGGCATTGGAAGGCGCGCTTGGCCATTTGGATGGGGGACGGCGGCTGAAGTTCATGTTCCTGCCCGACGGCGAAGACCCGGACACCTCGGTACGCCGGCAGGGCGCGGACGACTTCCGCCGCCGCATCGGCAAGGCGACCCCCGCCATTGAGTATCTGTTTGCCGAACTGACCCAAGGGCTCGACCTGACCGCCTTGGACGACCGCGCCCGGCTCGCCGACTTGGCGGCCCCCTATGTGCAGCGGGCGCCGTCCGGCAGCTCGTTGCGGCAGATGATGCGCGCCCGGCTGCAGGAACTCACTGGCGTTGGCGGGGCGGATGCGGGCCCCGTTCAAGCCTTGGCGAGGCCGAAGCCCTTGGCTGGGGAGCGCGAGGGGCTTGCCCCGCACCGGGGACGGCGCCAAGGGCGGCGCCGCGATGGGCTGCCGGTGCAGCTGCTGTCGCTGCTTTTGAAGGCGCCCGGCCTGGCCGCCGAACTCGCCCCAGCCGATGTTGACCTGCTGGCGGATGGGCAGGACAGCCCGTTGTTTGCCGAGGTGATCCGCTATGTCGCCGCGCACGCCGGGGCTGATGCCGCCCAAGTCTTGGGCCGCTGGTCAGGCCAGGAGGGCCATGCCGAGATGCTGCGGCTCCATCAGCGCCCGTCAATGCTTGACGCGGACGGCTTGGCGGTCGAGTTTCGGGAAGGGCTTGAGCGGTTGCGGGCGTTGGCCGAACGCGGCCGCCGCTCCCAGCTTTTGGAGCGGATGCGCGCGGACCCCGCCGATGAAAAGGAGCGTCTTGCGGAGTACATGGTTTTGCGGCGCAGTGCGGAGGCGCCTTAGCCCCGCCCTTCCGCAACCTGTCGGCTGAGCTCCGGCACCCGCAGTTCCCCCTCCCGGGTCTGTCCGCCGACTTCCAGAAACCGGCGCATGGCGCTTTGCGCGCTGTCGGTGCGCAGCAGCCGTTGGAACAGGTAGGCTTCGTCGAGCAGGCCCTCAGCCAGCGGCTGCTCCGCGCCGTTGACGGCCTCCTTGGCCAGGCGCACGGCTTCGATCGGGAAGGAGGCGATTCGCGCCGCCAACTCATCGACGAAGGGCCCAATGCCGTCGGCGGTGAAGGTGCGGTTGAGATATCCCCAGCGTTCGGCCGTTTCCGCATCAAGGTCGCCGCCGCCGAGGATGATTTCCAAGGCCCGTCCGCGGCCCACCAGGCGCGGCAGGCGCTGGGTGCCGGTGCCGCCCGGCAGGATGCCGATGGGCACTTCCATCTGGTTGATGACGGTCTTGCCGCGCACGCCGTAGCGCAGGTCGCAGCTGGCCGCCAACTCGCTGCCGCCGCCGCCCACCCGGCCTTCAATTTGGGCGATGACCACCTTGTCCATGGTCCTGAAGCGCTCGCACATCTGGTGGAAGGGGTTGAGTTCCGAATCCCGCTGCGCCGCGCCCTCGACGGGAAAGCCGAGAATGGCCTCGACATCGAAGTGGGCGATGAAGAAGTCGGGGTCGGCGCTCTTGAGCACCACCACGGACAAGGCTGGATCCGCCTTCAGTTCCGCGGACAGCTTCATCAGCTCAACATACAGGGCTTGGTTCATCAGGTTGATGGGCGGATTGTCGATGGTGACGGTGGCGATTCGCCCCGAAATCCCAACGGCCAGTCGATCGTAGGCGTAGGCCATGGCAGGTCTCCTGTGGTTGCAGCGGTTTGCCGCTACTGTAGCGGGTACGGGCCCGCATCGCATGGGTTTGACGCTTGCGCGGCGAAGTGCGCGGCGAAGTGGCCTTCAACCCGCTGAAGTAGTAACCTTCAAGTTTGCGGGTTCACCTAAAACCTAGGGATCTCGCAAACAGGCCCACAAATGTGCTTCGGCCGATACTGAGTGGTTGTGCGAACTTGCTGTGTTGTCGTGCGGATTTCCAATCGAGGGCGGGACGCCCTCGCTCCGGGGGACGACGTCCAAACCGAGGGTGGCGCCTTGGAGCGGGTCCCGCCCTCGAGCTGAACCGGGGAGACTCCGCCCAACCCCGCTGGCTGAAGCTGGTTTAGAGGCATGTTTGCAAATTCACCGGATCCGCGAACCCGAGTTAGGAGCAGACAATGACCAAAGGGATCTCAGTTCAGGACCCCTACTTAAACGCTCTGCGCAGGGAGCGCGTTCCGGTGTCGATTTACTTGGTCAACGGGATAAAGCTGCAGGGCAAAGTTGAGTCATTCGACCAATTCGTGGTTTTGCTGCGCAATTCCGTCAGCCAGATGATCTACAAGCACGCCATATCCACCGTTGTGCCGTCCCGCAACGTTCATCTGCCCTTGAGCGAGGATGCCGCCGACCAAGATCGGAACTAGGCGCCCCGTCACGGAAAGGGCTTGTTCCTGGAGAGCCATGGAAGAGCTTCAGCTGGGGGAGCGCAGGGAGCCCGCTCCTCGCAGCAGCAACCTGTTCATTGACCGTCTGGCCACCGGCAGGCGGGTTGTTCTGCTGCATGTCGAGGTGCCGTCGCGCTTGAATTCGCGCGGCGCGGTGTCCTCGCGTTCCTTGGCTGAGGATTCCTTCCTGCGAGGCGAATCTACCTTGTGGCCCGCGGCCGAGGATGTTTTCGTGGCAGGGGCGTCTGCCCCGCGCTCCCCGGCTGGGGGGTCTTTCTTGCGAGGGGCGCGCCCCTCGCGCACCCCGGCTGAGGGCTCTTTCCTGCGAGGGGCGGGCTCCTCGCGCTCCCCAACTGAGGGCTCTTTCATGCGAGGGGCAAGCCCCTCGCGCACCCCAGCTGAGGGCTCCTTCGACATCGCTGAGACCGCGGAGTTGGTCGCTTCGGCGGGCTTGGCCTTGGCGGGACGGGTGACCGCGCGGCGGCGGCGGGAGCATCCGCGCTGGCTGGTCGGTTCCGGCAAGGTTGAGGAGATTCGTCAACTCATCGAGGTTCGGGGCGCCGACATGCTGGTGGTCAACAACGACCTCTCGGCGCGCCAGCAGCGCAATCTGGAGCAGGCGCTCGGCTGTCGGGTGATGGGCCGCTCGGAACTGATCATCCACATCTTCGCCCAGCGGGCCCGCACCTTTGAGGGGCAGTTGCAGGTGGAGCTTGCGCAGCTTACCCACGCCCAGACCCTGCTGGTGGGCGGCTGGAGCCACTTGGAGCGGCAAAAGGGGGGCATCGGCCTGCGCGGCGGGGCCGGCGAGACCCAGCTCGAACTCGATCAGAGGATGCTGGCGACGCGCATCAAGTCGGTGCAGTCGCGGCTGGCGGGGGTGCGCAAGCGCCGCAGCCAGGGCCAGCGTCAGCGGCGCCGTTCGGGCGCGCAGACCGTTGCCTTGGTCGGCTACACCAACGCCGGCAAATCGACCCTGTTCAATGCGCTGGCCACAGCCGGGGTGGCGGCTGAGGACAAGCTGTTCGCCACCTTGGATCCGACCCTGCGGCGAATCGATGTTCCGGGCGCGGCGCAGGTGGTCCTGGCCGATACGGTGGGCTTCATAAGCCACCTGCCGCACACTCTGATCGATGCCTTCAAGGCCACCCTTGAGGAGGTCAGCCAAGCGGATTTGCTGATTCACGTCATGGATAGCGCCGCGCCGCGTCTTGACCAACGCATTGCCGACGTGGAGGCGGTGCTGGAGGAGATCGGCGCCTCGGCCTGCGCCCGCATCAATGTGCTCAATAAGTGCGATTTGCCGCAGGCCGGGCCGGTGCCGCCCGATGCCCTGCAGGTGAGCGCCGCCAAGGGTGAGGGGCTCGATGCGCTGCGTTCCCGAATCGGCTTGGCGCTGGGCGTGCAGGCCCCCATTGACGTCGATTTGCCGGCCTCCGCAGGCAGCGTTCGCGCTTGGCTGTACGCTGCCGGCGCGGTGCTTGGCGAGACCCACGGCAGCGACGGCGGGATGCGCCTCAAGGTGCGTGGCGACGAGCGCCTTATGGCGCGCCTGCGCCGTGACCTCGCCGCCTGCGGCCACTCGAAATTCAAAGTGACCCGATGCGCCTGAGGCAGTACACTTGAACAACTTAGAACCCATCCACTGACGGAGCACCGCATGGCGTGGAATGAACCGGGTGGCGGCGGCCGGGATCCTTGGGGGAATCAAGGTGACAAGGGGCCGCCGGACCTTGACGAAGCCTTCAGGAAGCTGAAGTCGCAATTGACCGGCATGTTCGGCGGCGGCAGCGGTGGCCGAAGCGGTGGCGACGGCGGCGGCAGCGGCGGCAAGGTGAGCGCTGGCCTGCTGGGCGTCGGCTTGCTGGCGCTGGTCGCCATTTACGGGTTTTTCGGCCTGTACCAGATCGACCAGGGCGAGCGTGGCGTGGTGTTTCGCTTTGGCGCCGTCCAGCAGAACATCGTCATGCCCGGCCTGCATTGGAACCCGCCGTTGATCGACCGGGTGAATAAGGTCAACGTCACCCAGGTGCGCTCCAAGGAGCATCAGGCGCTGATGCTGACCGAGGATGAGAACATCGTTGACGTCACCATGACGGTGCAGTACGTGGTTGATGACCCCATCGCCTTTTTGGTCAAGGTGCGCAATCCCGAAGTGAGCTTGGACCAGGCTCAGGAGAGCGCCCTGCGCCATGTGGTGGGCGGCTCCATCATGGATCGGGTCATCACCGATGGCCGCGCCGCCATCGCCATCGAGGTGCAGGAGCGCCTGCAGTCCTATCTCAACCGTTACCAGACGGGCATCCTGGTGAGCAAGGTCAACATCGATGAGAGCGCCCCGCCGTCCCAGGTCCGCGACGCCTTCAACGACGTGCAAAAGGCCCAGGAGGACGAGCAGCGGTTCATCAATGAGGCCAATGCCTATGCCGAGAGCGTCATTCCCACGGCGCGCGGCGAGGCGCAGAAGCTCATCGAACAGGCCAACGCCTACCGGGATCAGGTGGTGGCTCGTGCGGAAGGCGAGGCGCAACGCTTCGAGAAGCTGTTGGCCGAGTACTCCCTGGCCAAGGACGTCACCCGGGACCGGCTCTATTTGGACTCCATCGAAGCCGTGCTCTCGAACAGCTCGAAAATCATGGTCGATGTGGAGGGCGGCAACAACCTGATGGTCCTGCCGCTTGACCGCTTCGTGCAGTCCGGCGCCGCCGGGGCGGGCGGAGCGGCCACCCAGGACACGGTCCGCAGCTTGGCCGATGCCGTGATCCGGGAAATCAACAATCGGGTCGCCGATGGCCGCGGCCGCGACACTCGCTAGGGAGCTTGCTGATGAACCTGCGCAATTTGATCGTCGTTGTCATCGCCTTGGTGGCGTTGATGCTGCTGACGCAGAGCCTGTACATCGTCGAGCAGACCGAGCGGGCGGTGCTGTTGCGGTTTGGCGCGGTCGCCAAGGCCGACGTGCCGCCGGGCCTGCACTTCAAGCTGCCGATCGCCGAAGAGGTCAAGAAGTTCGACGCCCGGGTGCTGACCTTGGACTCGAGGCCGGAGACCTACTACACCTTGGAGAAGAAGCCCTTGATCGTCGATTCCTTCGCCAAGTGGCGGATCGTCGATGTGCCGAACTACTACACGGCCAGTTCCGGCGATGAGAACCGCGCCAATCGAGTGCTGCAGGAGCGGGTCAACGAGGGGCTTCGCAACGCCATCAGCCGCCGCGACATGCACGAGGTCATTTCCGGCGAGCGGGACCAGCTCATGCAGGAGCTCACCGCCGACCTCAACCGGGTGATGCAGGAGGCGGTGGGCATTGAGGTCATCGACGTGCGGGTCAAGCGCATCGACCTGCCCACTGAGGTCTCCACTTCGGTCTATGACCGCATGAATTCCGAACGGGAGATCGAGGCGCGCCAGTACCGGGCCCAAGGCCAGGAGCTTGCGCTCGGCATTCGCGCAGATGCGGACCGGCAAACCGTCGTCATCGAAGCCGAGGCCTACCGGGAGGCGGAGCTGATTCGCGGCGACGGCGACGCCAATGCGGCGTCGATCTATGCGTCCGCCTTCAACAAGGATCCGGAATTCTACGAATTCACGCGCAGCCTCAACGCCTACGGCAAGGTTTTTGCCGACAAGGGCGACATGCTGGTGCTTGATCCCAACAGCGAGTTCTTCAAGTACCTCAAGAGCGACCAAGGCTGACCGGCACGGCCGTTCGCTGCACGGACCGCCCAAACCAGAGCCGAACCTGCGGTATGGGACGCAACGTCGTCGTCATAGGCGCCCAATGGGGCGATGAGGGCAAAGGCAAGATCGTCGATTTGCTGACTGATCAGGCCGCTGCCGTCGTGCGCTGCCAAGGCGGGCACAACGCCGGCCACACGCTGGTCATCGACGGCCACAAGACGGTGCTGCATCTGATTCCGTCGGGCATTCTGCACCCCGATGCGCTGTGCGTCATCGGCAACGGCGTGGTTCTGGATCCCGTGGCCCTGCTGGACGAAGTCGGCCGCCTTGAGGTGCGCGGCGTGTCGGTGCGCGAACGGCTGCGGCTCAGCCCGGCCTGCCAGTTGCTCCTGCCGCACCATGTCCGGCTCGACCAGGCCCGGGAGTCCGCCCGCGGGGCGGGCAGGATCGGCACCACCGGGCGTGGCATCGGCCCGGCCTACGAAGACAAGGCGGCTCGCCGGGGGTTGCGGATCGGCGACCTGTTCTACTGGACGGAGTTTGCGGACAAGCTGCGCGAGGTCATGGCGTACCACAACTTCGTTCTGGAGAACTACTATCAGGCGCCTGCCGAGGACTACCAGCGCACCTTGGACCAATGCGCCGAAGTCAGCGGCCAGATTCGCCCGTTGGTCGCCGATACGGTGTGCCTTATCCATCAACTGCGCGAGCAGGGCCGCAACCTGCTCTTTGAAGGCGCCCAAGGCGCGCTGCTTGACGTGGATCTCGGCACCTATCCCTTCGTCACGTCATCCAACACCACGGCGGCCGGCGCTGCGGCCGGCAGCGGGTTCGGCCCCGCTTGGCTCGACTACGTGCTCGGCATCACCAAGGCCTACGCCACCCGGGTGGGTTCCGGGCCCTTCCCCACTGAACTCGACGACGAAGTGGGCAGGGAGTTGGCCGAACGGGGCGCGGAGTTTGG
Source organism: Gammaproteobacteria bacterium (assembly GCA_026709365.1). GTDB lineage: Bacteria > Pseudomonadota > Gammaproteobacteria > Pseudomonadales > Azotimanducaceae > Azophilus. The sequence continues at coordinate 1,833 of JAPOTD010000033.1, read as the reverse complement.
CTCCACCACGGGCCGCCCGCGGCGCTGCGGCTGGTTCGATGCGGCGGCGCTTAGGCAGACGGTGCGCATCAACAGCATTTCCGGGCTGTGCCTGACCAAGCTCGACGTGCTCGACGGCCTGCCCGTCATCAACATCTGCACCGCATACGATGCGCCTGCCGGCGACCGCGGCGCGGCGCGCTTCGGCAGCGAGTACTACTCCGATCTCAAGCCCCGGTTCGAGCAGTTGCCCGGCTGGCGGGAATCGACTTTTGGCGTTCGCCGCCTGGCGGATCTGCCAGCTAACGCACGTCGCTACATCAAGCGCATCGAGGAGGCGGTCGGCGCTCCGGTCAGCATCGTCTCCACCGGCCCGGACCGTTCCCAGACCATCATGCTCGACGACCCTTTCAAGCCGTGATGGACGCCGGGCTGCTGGAAATTTTCGTCTGCCCGGCCAGCAAGGCCGCCCTGACCCATCGCCGCGACCGGGACGAGCTCTGGTGCCGTGCCAGCCGGCTGGCCTACCCGGTTCGGGACGGCATTCCATTTCTGCTGGAGGAGGAGGCGCGCCCGCTGACGCCGGAGGAACTCGAAGCGCTTGCGCGGCCTTAAGAAACCGATCGGAACTTGACTCACGCAACCGGCTTAAGAAGCCCACCGCATCTGACCCTCGCAACGTGCACGGAGTTTCGCGCAGCGAAACTCCATCCGCACCCGCTTCGCGGGTGCGCGGGTGCGCCTTTCGGGATAGCGTCCCAGTCAAGTACAATCAGGTTCAATGACGCTGACGGGAACTGATTGAATGACCAAGCCGGAACTGGTCGCCAGCAACGACATGCCGGACATTGCCAGCCGCGAGCTGCGTCAGCCGCAGGTGGCGCTCGATTGGGTGGGCATGAGCGACATTCACCAGCCGTTGCTGGTGACCGATGGCGGCGCCACCCGGCAGGTACACACCAAGGTGCAGGTTTACGTGGACTTGGCGGACACCAAGGCCAAGGGCATCCACATGTCGCGCCTCTACCTCATCCTGGATGAGCACGCGGACACCCGGCCGCTGACCGCAGCTGGGCTGAAGCTGCTGCTCGCCTCGGTGCTGGAGTCGCATCGCGGACTGTCCACGCGGGCTTTCGTGCAGTTCGAGTTCGACTACTACCTGCGCCGCAACGCGCTGGTCAGCGACCACTCCGGCTGGAACAACTACCCGGTCACCATCAAGGGCACCCTCATTGGGGGGGAGATTCACCTGGAGTTGGGCATCGGCGTCTATTACTCGTCCACCTGCCCGTGCTCGGCGGCGCTGGCGCGGCAACTGATCCAGAACCAGTTCGAGGCGGACTTTGGCCGCCGCGGCTCCGTCAAGGCCAGCGAAGTCAAGGCTTGGCTCGGCACCGAAAACGGCATCGTGGCCACGCCGCACAGCCAGCGCAGCATCGCCCGGCTGCTGGTCAAGCTGCGCGATGGCTTGGTGGACTTTCCGATCACCGACCTGATAGACGAAGTGGAGGCCACCCTCAAGACGCCGGTGCAAACTGCGGTCAAGCGCGAGGATGAGCAGGAGTTCGCTCGGCTGAACGGCCAGAACCTCATGTTCATCGAGGACTCCGGGCGCAAGCTCAAGGCCCTGCTGCAGGAGGATGGCCGGCTCAGCGACTTCTGGGTGCGCATTGAGCACCACGAAAGCCTGCACGCCCACGATGCCGTCGGCGTTTTCACCAAGGGCGTTGACAACGGCTACCTGCCCATTCCTTGACGCAATCCGGGTTCAGTTGAAGCGACATCTATGGGACGACCCATTCAGAGCGGCAGCATCTTCGCGCTGGTCACGCCGATGACCGCAACCGGGGCGAT
>JAPOTD010000046.1 GCA_026709365.1 Gammaproteobacteria bacterium | reverse complement strand
TCCGAGCCGTTGACGATCAACACGGCTTCATGGTCGCCGGTCCAACGCAGGCTGGCTTCGAGCTGGACGCCGTCGATGTCCAGCAATGGGCTCGGGCCTCGCCGCAGGCGCCGCACGCAGTGCTCATGGCCGTCGATGCGGTGGGTGGGGCGCATCAGTTTCTCCATGGGCCCAAGGCGGCATGCACCGCGGGCAGGGCCTGGTCGATCAGCCGGTTTTCGCGGTCGGCCAGATGGGCCGCCGCCAACGCTCGCTCGCGCCCATCGGCGGCCAGCGCTTGGGTGCGCAGCTCATCGGCATGGCGGTCGAGGAACGCCGTGTCCGTGGCGCCCTCGGCAAAGGCCGGATGGGCGAGAATGGCCCCAAGGTAGGCGGCGTTGGTGCGCACGCCGAGCACCACCAGGTCGCGCAGCGCGGCGCTGGCCTTGGCGATGGCCTGGGAACGGCTGGCGCCCTGCGTCACCAGCTTGGCCAGCAGCGGATCGAAGGCGGCCGTGACCTCTTGGCCGGGGTGGAGGCCGCTGTCCATTCGGATGCCCTCGCCCTCGGGTTCCCGGAGGTGCACAACGCGACCGGTTTCCGGCAGGAAGCCGTTGGCGGGATCCTCCGCGCAAATTCGGCACTCGATGGCGTGGCCGGTGGGCTTGAGGTCGTCCTGGCGCAGCCGCAAGGGAGCGCCTGCGGCGATGTGCAGCTGCTCCGCCACCAGATCGACGCCATAGACCAGCTCCGTAACCGGGTGCTCCACTTGAATGCGGGTGTTCATCTCCAGGAAGTGGAACTCACCTGTTGAGGTGACCAGAAACTCCACGGTGCCGGCCCCCTGGTAGGATGCGGCCTCGGCGATGCCCACCGCCGCCTCGCCGAGACGCGCCCGCAGGCCGGCGTCAATGGCGGGGGAGGGGGCCTCCTCAATGACCTTTTGGAAGCGCCGCTGCACCGAGCACTCCCGCTCCCCCAAGTGTACGGCCCGCTCGCCGTCGCCGAGCACCTGAACTTCGATGTGCCGGATCTGGGTGAAGTAGCGTTCCACATAGACCCGCCCGTCGCCGAAGTAGCGCGCCGCTTCGGAGGCCGCAAGGCGCAGGGCGCCCTCCAGCTCACCGGCGTTGCGGACGATGTTCATGCCCTTGCCGCCGCCGCCGGCGGAGGCCTTGACCACCAGGGGAAAGCCGAGTTTGGCCGCTGCCTCGCCAAAGCCCGCATCGCTTGGGTCCAAGTCCACCGACGGCGGCACCGGCAGGCCTTGGGCGGCGACGAACGCGCGGGCGGCGATCTTGTCGCCCATCAATTCCATGACCTGGGCGCTCGGGCCGATGAAGGTGATGCCCTTGGCCGCCAAGCTTCTGGCGAAGGCGGGATTCTCGGCCAGGAAGCCGTATCCCGGATGCACCGCCTGGGCGTCGAGGTGGCCGCAGACCGCGACGATCTGCTCGATGTCCAAATAGGCCGCTGTGGGGCTTGCGCCCTCGATCTCCACCGCTTCGTCGGCTTGCGCGACCGCCGGGGAGCGCCGGTCGGCGTCGTGGTAAACCAGTGCCGAGGGGATGTTCAGGGCATCCAAGCCGCGCAGGATGCGCCGGGCGATCTCCCCCCGGTTGGCGACCAGAACTTTGTTGAACAGCGGCTGCGGCACGGGGCTTAGTCGGTGTCGAGGGCCATTCCCAGGATCACCGCCGTGGAGCAGTGGTAGGTCGTTGACGTCATGCCCATGCACCAATTGATGTCGTTGTTGGCGGGTGGGCGATAGACGGGCTTGTCGTCCTCGTTGCGGTTGCACAGGCAGCGCCCGCAGCTGCTCTTGCCGCAGCAGTCGTTGTAGGAGATGACGTAGTTGCCGCCGTCCGCCGGGTTGCGGCAGGTGCCGATCCAGGTCAGGGGCGCCATTTCCGTGCCCGGCGGGCAGGCGTTCTGGCTGCCGCCGCAGCATGCGCACAGGAACCCGTCGATGCCGCAGTAGCGCCAGTAACTGCAATCGGTGGGATCGCCCGGGTCTTGGGGGTTGCCGGTGCTTTGGGCGGGCACGTCGGCAACGGATGCGCCGGCGTCCGCAGCCGCCCCGGCGCTGCCCCGGGCCACCGGCAGCAGCGGCAACGCGCCCGCGCCGGCCAAAACCGTGCCGAGGGTGGCGATGAAGCTGCGCCTGGAGCTTCGCTGGGCGATGCCGCGAACGTTGCGCTCGGTGAGTTTGTCCAACCACTTCATCGGCCTTCTCCGTTGGCTTGGCTTGCTTGGTCCAGTCGCTTTCCGCCGTTCCTGCTGCTAGCGGATGGCATGCACCATGTAGGGGGTCTCGCCCAAGGCGCCGATGGTGCGCAGGTAGGCTCCGCTCCTGCCGTCGTAGATGTCCAGTTGGCCTTCGATGTTCACCACCAGCAGGCGCGGCTCATCGTGCCCGGAGGCGTCGATGCTGAGCGCCGGCACCCGCAGGGCGAAGCGGTCGAGCCGGGACCTCGCCTTGGCGTCGAACAGCCAGACCTCCGGCGCCGGATCCTTGTGGCTGCCTGGGTAGCCGTCCGGGGTCATGCCCACCCACAGCAGGCCGCTGCGGTGGCCGGCGGTGCCGTGCCAGCCGGCCGGACGCCAGTCCTGCGCCCGCTCTTCGGCATCCGTGAGCCACCAGCGGCTGCCGACCACCGGCGCCTCGGCCGATGCATCCACTGGCTGAACTTCGCCCCTGTAGCTGACGAAATGCCAAACCCCATTGATTTTGCTGGCCTTCTCTGAGAGCGGATCGGCGTCTATGTCGTTGAAGGGATCGCTGGACTCGATGCTGGCCGGCTGCCCGGCCTCGTCAAGCTTGACGCTGAGCAGGGCGCCGTTGCCGCACAGCATGATGAAGCCCCGCGCCTCGTCGGGATAGGCCAAGGCGCAGCCGGGCGTCGGCACTTCGCTGACGATGGCGCGGCTGTCGAGGTCGATGACCGACACCGAGGTGCCCGGGTTCTGGTTCCAGATCAGCAGGAAGCGCTCATCGGCGGTCACGGCGGTGTTGGCCTTGTTGACCACGGTATTGGCGCGCTGCGGCGGCAGGTCGATTTCGGCCACCAAGGCGAGGTTGGCGAAGTCGTAAACCGCCACCACGTCCTGGCGCTCGCCGCGGGTGCCTCGGCTGTGGATGGTCTCGCCGACATAGAACTCCTGACGGCCCAGGGCGAAGGTGGCGGTGGCGAACTGGCCGGCGCTCATCATGCCCACGAAGCGGCGGCTCTCGGTGTCCACCAGGCTGAAGCTGGAGTCAATGAGGCTGCCGAAGGCGAAGTCGTGGACCAAGGCGTAGCTGGCCGGATAGGGGGTGGCGATGCGCTTGACGTTGGGAATGGTCTCCGGCGGCAGCTGGGCCTGTGCTGAGGCCGCGAGTGCCAGACCGGCCGCCAACAGCGCCAGCCGGCGGGCTTGGGTTCCGCGAGCGGGCGCTCGTTTCGTCAGGCCATTCAAAACCGTTCTCCCGAAATGGTGGTTGACTTTGGGCTTTCGGCCGAGTACGAATATAGTACGAGGGTACTAATTCGGATTCAACGACCATTTTACCGCCTCCCCCCGTCTCTTATGCAAACCCAACATGTCAGCATGCGCCGCTCCGGAACAGCCACCTATGCCACGGGCCAGGAGACGGCGCAGCGCATTCTCGCCGAGGCTCGGCGCCTGCTCATGGAGGAGGGCCACGGCAAGCTGACCATGCGCCGCATCGCCAAGGCGGCGGGGATGTCGCCGGGCAACCTGAGCTACTACTACTCGACGCGGGCCGATTTGCTGGCCGACCTGCTGCAGCACGTCATCGACGGCTACATCGAGCAGCTGCAATCCGTGCGCGACCAGGTGAGCGACGATGCCCAGGCGCAGTTCCGGTCGGTTCTGGCCTTTGTGTTCGATGACTTGGCGACGCGGGAGACGACCCTGTTCTTTCCCGAGCTTTGGGCGCTGGCCAATCGGGACGACTGGATTGCCCAGCAAATGGAGAAGATGTACGCCCAGTACCGGGCGGTGCTGGTGGAGGTCATCGACCTGATCAATCCGTCCTTGGCTGCGGCCCGCAAGGCCGATCTGGCGTTGATGATCTGCGCCTCAATCGAAGGGCACACCGTTTTCGTCGGCCACGGCCGGCCGCATCGGGCCCGAGGGCCGCAGTTGCGTGACTTGTTGATTGACCACTTCCTTGAGCTCGTCAAGCAATCCGGCGGGTCATGCGAGGTGCAGCGGACCAGGAGCCCATAGGCTCAGGGGCCAACCGGTTGAAAGGAGAGGAGAACCCCATGAAGGCAAGAGCACTTATGTCGGCATTGGTCGGCGCGGTTGTGGCAGCGCCGGTCCAGGCGGCGGTGATTGAGGAGGTCGTGGTGACGGCGCAGAAGCGCGAGCAGAACGTCCAGGACGTCGGCATCGCCATCAGCGCCCTGACCGGCGAGCAGATGCGCCAGCTGGGCTACACCAGCGCCCAGCAGGTCACCGCCATGGCGCCGGGGGTGCAGACCGTGCAGCCCAACGGGGAGGCCAACTACGCCATCGCCATGCGCGGCGTGGCCAGCAGCGACTTCACCACCAACGTGGAAAGCCCGGTGGCGGTGTATCTCGATGAGGTTTACATCAGCCAGATGTCGGGCACCGGCTTCATGCTCTTCGACATGGAGCGGGTGGAGATGCTGCGCGGCCCCCAGGGCACCCTGTACGGCCGCAACGCCACTGGCGGACTAGCCCATTTCGTCACCGTCAAGCCCTCCCAGGAGGCCTCCGGCTACGGCCAGTTCACGGTGGGCCGCTACGACCAGATCAAGTTCGAGGGCGCCGTCGGCGGGCCGTTGTCGGACACCCTGTCCGCCCGGCTGTCGCTGTCCACCCACAACAACGACGGCTACGTCAAGAACCGGCTGCTCGACAAGCGGCTGAACAACGCCGATGACTCGGCGGTGCGCGGGCAACTGCTGTTCGAGCCGACCGACAGCGTCTCGCTGCTGCTCAACGCCCGCCGCTCGGAGCAGGACATCGACACCGGCTTCTTCGAGCACGTCTCCGCCAACGTCGAAGGCATGCTCACGCCCAACGAAGTCAACCAAGTGCTCGGCTACATCGACAACGACGGCGATGCCTACGCCGGGGACTACGACCTCGACGGCCACAACAAGCTGGACACCAGGGGCTACACCGCCACGCTCAAGTGGGATGCGGAGCGCTTCACGCTCACCTCCATCACCGACTACTCCACGGTGAAGCGCGACTACATCGAGGACTCCGACGCATCGCCGGTGCCGCTGTTCAACTTTTTCCTCACCACGGATGCCGAGCAGTTCTCCCAGGAAGTGCGCTTGAACGGCCAGACCGAGGCGATGGATTGGGTGGCGGGCGTCTATTACCTTGATCTCAAGGTGGACGATTCCAATGGCTCGGAGACGGAGCCCTTCATCGATCCTGAAGGCGCCACGCCCGCGATTTCCGGATTGGACAATCCCTACGAGACCAACACGGAGTCCTGGTCCATCTTCGGACAGGTGGAGCGGCGCTTGAGCGACCGCGTGACCGGCATTCTCGGCCTGCGTTGGATTCGCGACGAGAAGGACCACGAATTGTTCGTCAACGCGGTGGACTTCATTCCGGGCACCGTGCAGCGCAACGGCAATCCCAACATTCTCGAGCAGCTCGCGGCCTACGCAGGCGACCGGAAGGACGACGAGTTTTCGGTGCGCGCGGCCGTCAACTACGACCTGAGCGATGACCTGATGCTCTACGGCAGCTGGAACCGGGGCGTGAAGGGCGGCGGCTACAACTCGCCAGTGTTCCCGTTGAACCCGCCGCTGGCCTACGATGATGACACCATGAGCTACGACCCTGAGCAGCTTGACGCCTTTGAAGTGGGCTTCAAGTCCCGCCTCATGGACGGCCTGATGATCTTCAACGGCGCCTTCTACTACTACGACTACAAGGACTACCAAGCCTTCCAGATCATTGGCATCGACACCATCACCACCAACGCGGACGCCGAGTCCCACGGCGGCGAACTGGAATTGCAGGTCAACCCGGCTCCCGGCTTGGACGTCATCCTGGGCGTGGCCTACAACGACATTGAGGTGGACTTGGGCGGCGGGGCGCCGAAAACCACTTCGGTGCAGTCGCCGAAGTGGAACCTGAACGGCTTGGTGCGCTACGAATGGCCGGTGCTCGGCGGCGCCATGGCCGCGCAGTTCGACGTCCTGCACCGCTCCAAGCACTACTTCTCCCTGACCGGCGCGCCGACCGTGGAGGAGAACGGCTACACGCTGATGAACGCATCGCTCATGTACATCAGCGGCAACGAGCGCTGGTCGATCAACGCCTTCGTGCAGAACCTCGGCGACGAGGAGCACTTGGTGCAGACCTTCGACCTGTCCGGCCCGGCTGTGTTCGGCATGGTGGAGCAGTACTACAACCGGCCCCGCTGGTGGGGGATCAGCGCCGCGGTTTACTTCTAGCCGCGTTCAAGGGGGCGGCTGGCCGTTGCGGCTGCCCCACCCAACCGTTTAGCCGTTGTGTCAGAAACCCTCCACGCCGGCCGGGAATTCGGCTTCCACACCCGGGCCGTCCACGCCGGGGCGCGCCCGGAGCCGGGCACCGGCGCCCGGGCCGTGCCCATCTACCAGACCTCAAGCTACGTCTTTGAGGATCCGGAGTCGGCGGCGGCCTACTTCAACCTGCAGGAGTACGGCAACTCACGAGACCTTGTCATTCATCCGGCAAGCACCACCCACCGGCAACTGGCCGACGAGGAGCTGGCCGCCGCCGGCATCGGCCCCGGCACCATTCGCCTGTCCATCGGCATCGAGGATCCGGAGGACCTGGTGGATGTGTTCCGCGCCCCGGCAGCGGTGCCCGCCATCGCTGAGGATGCGGTGGCCATCGGCGCCGCCGCCCTCTGGCTGCAGTTCGGGGTGATCAGCCCCGCGGGCGCCGCCCTGGCCGCTAGAGCGGGCCTCGACGTGGTCATGGACCGCTGCTTCAAGATCGAGCACGCCCGCCACCTGGGACGCATGCACGTGCTCGGCTTCAACACCGGCGTGGTCTCCTGCCCGCCGGGAGGTGCGCTAGGCGGGCGGCATTCCTGCGAACCCCTCGCTTCATCTTCGAATCGGGCGTTGGAGCCGTCGAGTCCCACGTATGCTCAAACTCGCACGCCCAAGATCCGTGCGGGCTCAGGAACATGTTGAACTTAACCCCCGCAACGGGCGCGGAGTTTCGCGCAGCGAAACTCCAACGCGCCCGCTTCGCGGGCGCGCCTGCGCACCTTGATAGAATGGCATGAAGAATGGTAAAACGATTCCCATGGATGCAACCATTGACCGCGCTGGGCGTCTCGTCGTGCCAAAGCCAGTCCGGGAGGCGGCGCAACTGCACCCTGGGACTCGGGTGCGGTTTCGTGTGCTTGATAGCTGTGTGGAGATCGAACCGGTTCCGGCGGAGATCACGTTCAGGCGTTCCGGCACTTCACTGATCGCCGTTGCAAAAACGGAAGGCGAGATCCTGACCACCGCAGACGTGGAGCGGACCTTGGCCCAAACGCGTTCTGAAAGCGCAGCGAGCCGACTTCCGGAGTGACCCGCTATCTTTGCGACACGAACGGCTTGATCGCATCCGCCTGCGGTTGGCATGAACACCACGTCCGGACGCATGCGGAGGTCCAGCGCCGCGCCCGCGCTGGAGAGGAACTTGTTCTGGCGGCTCACTCCTTGGCTGAGATCTACTCCGTTCTGACCCGTTTGCCCCCGCCGCGCCGAGTTCGGGGTGAAGACGCCCTGACGCTCATTGAGGGAAACTGGTCGGAAACCCCTGCGGTTTACTTGACGGCTCAAGAAACCTGGCACGCAGTGCGCAACGCTGAGCGGCGCGGCGTGCGGGGCGGGCAGATGTATGACGCCCTGATCGCTGCCGCGGCGCTCAAGGCCGGGGCATCCGCCATCCTCACTTGGAACCGCCGCAACTTCGAGCCCTTCGCCGCCGACATCCAGATTGAGTCTCCCCCCTGACAGCTCGAACCGCACGGAACACGGCACGCTTGCGCTGCGCAAGCGGTCGATGAGAGTGTTGGAGTGCGGGGACGCCGGGAAAAAAGCGTGTACTGGAAACAAAGCGGGCGCTTGGGAGAAAGCGGGTAGAATGCGGCGCTTTCCAGCTTCAATTTCCGGCTTTGCGAGTTTTTGATGGAAGTCATCCAGCTGCTCATCAGCGGCGTATCCCAAGGCTGCGTCTATGGGCTGATCGCGCTCGGCTTCGTGCTCATCTACAAGGCCACCGAGATGGTCAACTTCGCCCAGGGCGACATCATGATGATTGGCGCCTTCATCGCCTTCACCTTCATCAACCTGCTCGGCTGGCCGTTCATTTGGGGTTTCCTGGCCGCCTTGGCGGTCATGGCTCTGCTGGGCGCCCTGGCCGAGCGGCTGCTGCTGCGGCCCATGATCGGCGAGCCGCACTTCGCGGTGCTGATGCTGACCATCGGCCTCGGCTTCGTGCTGCGCACCATCGCCGGGGAGCGTTGGGGCAGTGAACCCAAGACCTTGGACCTGCCCTGGGGTTCGGCGGTTTGGCGCTTTGGCGAGGTCACCGTGGGCGGCGACGACTTGGCGGTGGTGGGCGGCACGCTGGCGCTTTGCGCGATGCTTTACCTGTTCTTCCGCTTCACCCGCCTCGGCATCGCCATGCAGGCGGCGTCCCAAAACCAGTTGGCGGCGTTCTATGTGGGCATTCCGGTCAAGCGGGTCTTCGGCCTGGTCTGGGCGCTGGCCGCCGTGCTCGCCGCCTGCGCGGGGGTGCTGGCGCCGGGCGGCGTGATCGACCCGAACATCGGCTTCATCGGCATCAAGGCCTTCGCCGCCGCCATCGTCGGCGGCTTGGGCAGCCTGCCGGGCGCCATTCTCGGCGGCTTGCTGGTGGGCCTTTCAGAACAGTTTGCGGGCCGCTACCTGTGGCCCGGATTCTCGGACGTCAGCGCCTACGTGCTGCTGCTGGCCATGCTGATGATTCGTCCGGAAGGGCTGTTTGCCGCCATGCAGCAGAAGAAGGTCTAACGCGCGATGTCGCTGATTGATGGCAAGCCGGTGTCCGGGCGCAAGAGTTGGCTAGCGTGAAAACCTTGTTCCGCGATCAAGAGAAATAGGGCGGGGCGATGCGCTTCATTCGCAAGACGTCCTACGCCCAGGACATCGATCTGTTCAAGCACAACGGCCAGCGCTTCTGGTACGGCCTGCTGGCGCTGGCGGTCCTGCTGGCGCCGCTGGCGCTGGATCGCTTCCTGCTGGGCGAGATGGCGTTGGTTTACATCTACGCCATCGCCGGCGTCGGGCTCATGCTGCTGGTGGGCTACACCGGCCAGGTCAGCCTCGGCCATGCCGCCTTTCTGGCGATCGGCGCATACTGCCACGCTTGGCTGCTGAATCAGGGCTGGCCCTTTCCGCTGGCCTTGGCGGCGGCAACCGGCTTCTCCGGCGCGGTCGGCATCGCGGTGGGGATTCCGGCGCTGCGCATGACCGGCATCTACCTGGCCGTAGCCACGCTGGCCTTTTTGGTGATCGTGGAGCAGGTGCTGTCCCATTGGGTGTCGGTCACCGGCGGCTTTCGGGGCATGCCGGTGCCCCGGGCGGAACTCGGCATCGACCTCTCGGCGCCGGTGGCCTTCTACTACCTCTGCCTGCTGGCGCTGTTTGCGTCGATGGTGGCGGCGCTCAACTGGCTGCGCAGCCCGACCGGCCGGGCCATGGCGGCAGTGCGGGATTCGGAGACCTCGGCGGAGAGCATGGGCATTCACATCGCCTACACCAAGACCTTGGCGTTCGGCATCTCCGCCGCCTTCACCGGGCTGGCCGGCGCCTTGTTTGCCCACAAGATCGGCTACTTGGCGCCGGATGCGTTCACCCTGGCGACCTCCATCCAGTTGTTGCTGATGGTGGTGGTGGGCGGCCTCGGCTCCATGCACGGGGTCATTTACGGGGCCATCTTCATCGGCCTCCTGCCGCAGGGCATCGCCTTGCTCCGCGACGCGGCGCCGCCTGCCGTGAGCCAGATACCCGGCCTTGAGGCTGGGGTCTTCGGCCTGATCCTGGTGCTGTTCCTGATCTATGAACCCGACGGCCTGTACGGGCGCTGGCGCAAGATTCGGCTGTTCTTTGAGGAGTTTCCGCTCTATCGCCGGGCCACCTACAAACGCCAGCGGAGTTATTTGCGGACGGAGCGCCTGCGATGAGCCTGCTGGTCGCCGAAAACCTGTCGGCGAGCTTCGGCGGCGTCAAGGCGGTGCGCGATCTGTCGTTCTCGGTGGAGCCGGGCGAGGTGTTCAGCATCGTCGGGCCGAACGGCGCGGGCAAGACCACGGTGTTCAATCTCATCAGCCGCATCTATGACCTGGACCAAGGCGCCATCGCCTTCGATGGCCAGGACATCACCGGGCTGCCGACCCATGCCATCGCCGAAATCGGCATTGCCCGGACCTTTCAGAACACGGAGCTGTTCGAGCGGGAGACGGTGCTCAAGAACCTGCTCATCGGCTGCCACATCCACCGGCGCAGCAACCTGCTCTCGGAGCTGTTCTTCCTGCCGTCGGTGCGGCGCGGCGAACTGGCGCTGCGCGAGTCAGTGGAGGATGTCATCGACCTGCTGGACTTGCAAGGCTACCGCGACAAGCCGATCAGCGAACTGCCCTTCGGCGCCCGCAAAATGGTCGAGATCGCCCGGGCGCTGTGCCTGCGGCCGAGGCTGCTGCTGCTCGATGAGCCCTCCTCGGGCCTGAACCCCGAGGAGACCGAGGACTTGTCCTTTTGGCTGGAGGACATCAACGAGGGGCTCGGGGTGACGGTGATGATGGTGGAGCACGACATGAATCTGGTGAGCCGGGCGTCCAGCCGGGTGCTGGCGATGGCGGACGGGGCGCTGATCACCATCGGCACCCCGTCGGAGGTGCAGAGCCATCCGCAGGTGCAACGCGCCTACCTCGGGGACTGACGGTGCCATCCCTGCTCGCGCTGCGCAACATCGAGACCTACTACGGCCCGATCATGGCCATTCGCGGGGTCAGCATGGCCGTTCGGGAAGGGCAGATCGTCAGCCTGCTCGGCGCCAACGGCGCGGGCAAGACCACGGTGCTCAAGACCATCAGCGGCGCGATGGAGCCGCAGAAGGGCGTTGTCGAATACCAAGGCGAGGCCATCCAGGCGCGCGATCCGGATTGGGTGGCGCGGCGCGGCATAGGCCATGTGCCCGAGGGGCGGGAGGTGTTCCCCTTCCTGACCGTGGAGGAGAACCTGCGCATGGGCGCGTACTCGCGCCGGGACGGCGAGATCGACGCGGACATCGAGCAGGTTTACGGCTACTTCCCGGTGCTGAAGGGCTTCGGCAGGCAGCCGGCCCAAGTGCTCTCCGGCGGCCAGCAGCAGATGCTGGCCATTGGCCGCGCCCTGATGCTGCGCCCGAACCTCATGCTGCTCGATGAGCCGTCCTTGGGCCTGTCGCCCCGTCTGGTGCATGAGATCGCGGAGATCATCGTGCGGCTCAACAAGGAGCGCAACGTCACCATGCTGCTGGTGGAGCAGAACGCCAAGATGGCGCTGGACATCGGCGACTACGGCTATGTCATGGAGAACGGCCGCATCGTCATGGAGGATACCTGCGAGCGGCTCAGGAACGCCCCGGACATTCAGGAGTTCTATTTGGGCATGAAGGATGGGGGCGTGCGCGGGCGCCGCCGCTGGAAGCAGAGGAAGACCTGGCGATGAGCGCGAATGACGCGATTGACGGCTGCGCCACGGTGCCGCAGCTCTTCTGGAAGCGGGTGGCCGACTGGGGCCCCAAGGTGGCGCTCAGGGAGAAGGACTTCGGCATCTGGAACGAATACACCTGGGCCGACTACGGCGAGCAGGCCCGCTTGGTGGGCTTGGGGCTGAAGTCCTTGGGCCTTGAGCGCGGCGACGTCTGCTCCATCGCCGGTGAGGCCTGCAAGGAATGGCTGTTCGCCGACCTTGGCGTCAACTGCATCGGCGGCGTTTCCAACGGCGTCTATCCCACTGATTCTCCGGAGCAGGTGGCCTACCTGATCAACGACAGCGGCACCCGCTTCTACTTCGCCGAGGACGAGGAGCAGCTCGACAAGGTGCTCGAGGTCCGGGAGCGCGCGCCGACCCTGGAGAAGATCATCATTTTCGACATGGAGGGGCTGCGCAACTTCAGCGATCCGCAGTGCATGAGCTATGCGGAGCTGATCGCCCTCGGCGCCGCCTACGGCGAGGAGCGCGGCGAGGATTGGCGCGCGGCCATCGACGCGGCCAAGCCGGAGGACCTGATGATCCTCACCTACACCTCCGGCACCACCGGCCCACCCAAGGGGGCCATGATCAGCCAGGGGAACATGATCTTCATGATGCGCAACCTGCAACGCATCTACGGCGTTTACGACACCGACGAGCAGATCGGCTTTCTGCCCCTGGCCCACGTGGCGGGGCGCATGTTCTACACTTTCTGCGGCATTGAGTGCGGCTGCGTCGTCAATTTGGTGGAGGAGCCGGAAACCTTCGTCCAGGACCAGCAGGAGGTGGCTCCGACAGTGGCCTTCGCCGTGCCGCGGGTGTGGGAGAAGCAGCACTCCACCATCACCATCAAGCTGAAGGACGGCACTGCCTTGGGCCGCTTCGCTTACGGCCTCGCGTTGCGGGCCGGGCTTAAGCGCGCGGGCTTCACCAAGGCCGGCCGACCGGTGCCCTGGCCGTTGCGCCTGGCCTGCGCGGCGGCCGACTGGCTGGTGTTCAAGAACGTTCTGGTGTTCCTGGGCCTGGATCGCTGCCGCTGGCTTTCAACTGGCGCAGCGCCCATCGCGCCGGAGCTCATCGATTGGTTCTGGGCCATGAACAAGCCGATGTTCGAGGTCTATGGGCAGACCGAGTGCTCAGGCCTTGCCACCGCCAACCTGCCCGGCGAGACCCGCATCGGCAGCGTCGGCAAGGCCAACGCGGACGTGGACGTGACGCTTTCAGAGGAAGGGGAGATCCTCATCCGCAGTGCCGGCGTGATACGCGGCTACTGGAACAAGCCGGAGAAGACCGCCGAGACCTTCCGCCAAGGCTGGCTGCACACCGGCGACGTGGGGCGCATCGACGATGACGGCTACGTGTACATCGTCGATCGGATGAAGGACATCATCATCACTGCCGGCGGCAAGAACATCACGCCGAGCGAAATCGAGAACCAGCTCAAGTTCTCTCCCTACGTCACCGATGCGGTGGTGGTGGGCGACCGCCGCCCCTACCTGACCTGCCTGGTGATGATCGACCATGAGAACGTCACCAAGTTCGCCCAGGACCATGACGTGCCCTTCACCAACTACACCAGCCTGTGCCACACCCAGGCGGTGCAGGATCTGATCGGCGGGGAGATCGAGGCGGTCAACGCCAAGTTCGCCCGCGTGGAGACCATCAAGAAGTTCAAGCTGATCGATCAGCTGCTCGATCCGGAGGACGATGAACTGACGCCCACCCAGAAGCTCAAGCGCAAGGTGGTGCATGAGAAGTACGCGGATTTGATTGAGGCGATGTATTAGACATATCATGGTGCCCCGCCGCGGTTGTTGGGGTGTGTCATTGAGGATTGCTTGACTTTGGCTCTTGTTCCGCAACGGCGTTTGCAAGCAGCCAAAAAAGAGGTAATCCATGCACTTTGAACGCAGCAAGTTGAACCGTGCCGTGCTTTCGGCCATCGCCATGAGCGCCGCAGGCTCGGTGGCCGCGCAGACCGGAACCATTGAGGAAGTGGTGGTCACCGCCACCAAGCGCGCCCAGTCGGCGGAGGACATCCCGGTCTCCGTGCAGGCCATGACCGGCGACGACATCGACGAACTCGGCGTGGACAGCTTTGACGAGTACGTCCAGTACCTCTCCAACGTGGTCTCCTCCGGGCGCGGCCCGGGACGCAACGAGCTGTTCGTCCGCGGCGCGGCCACCGAGCAGTCGGCGCTCACGGTCTCGTCGATTCAAGGCACCTCGCCCGGGGTGGCGCTCTACCAGGATGAGCAGCCGGTCTCCTTTGCGGCCCGCAACCTGGACGTGTATGCCACGGACCTTGCGCGCATCGAAGTGCTGCCCGGTCCCCAAGGCACGCTGTTTGGCGCCAGCTCCCAAACCGGCACGGTGCGCCTGATCACCAACAAGCCGCAGCACGATGAGTTCGACATCGGCGTGGACACGCGCTTCAGCCTCACCAAGGGCGGCGATCCGAGCACTGCCGTGGAGGCTTTCCTGAACATGCCGCTGTCGGAGCAGCTCGCCTTTCGAGTGGCCGCCTACAACGACCGTGCCGGCGGCTGGATCGACAACGCGCCCGGCCTGTTCACGCCGAGCATCGAGGTCATCAACCGCAACCAGATCTCCAGCGCCGCCGCCATCTGCACCGGCAAGGCGGACGTGGACAACGCCGCCTGCGGCGGCCAGCGGGCGCGGATGGCCAGCGCCGACAACAGCCAACTGGTGGAGGACGACTTCAACGAGGCGGTGTACGCCGGCGCCCGCTTTGGCGTCTCCTACCTGATCAACGACAACTGGGACCTGGTGGTCCAGCACACCGAGCAGTCCTTGGAGGCCGAGGGCGTGTTCGAGTACGACCCGGTGCTGGCGGACACCAAGAGCGCCGTGAACCGCTTCGCGCCAAGCCGCAACGAGGACGACTTCGGCCTCACCACCTGGACCCTCACCGGGCGTCTGGGCGAACTGGACGCCATCTACACCGGCGGCTTTCTCGACCGCGACGTCTTCTACGTTCAGGACTACACCGGCTACACGGTGGGCGGGGGCTACCAGGCCTATTACATCTGCACCGGCGGCTACTCCAACGCCACGCAATGCTTCGATCCCGCCAAGCAGTACGTTGAGAACACCGCCAGCGAGCGCCTGACCCATGAGTTCCGCATCAGCACGGACCCGGCCCGTCGCTGGCGCATCACCGCAGGCGTTTTCCTGGACGACCAGAAGATCGTCTCCGATGGCCAGTTCCAATACCCAGGCGCGGTGGACGCCGGCTTCAACGCGGCGGCGGCGCCGGGCACCGTCACCGACCCCGCCAACTCGCCGCCAGGACCGAACAACATCGTCAGCACGGTGGATGGGGTGTCCAACCCCTACGGACGCGGCCCGCAGACGATCTTCGTCAACAACTTCACCCGCGAGGAGGAGCAGGTCGCCTTCTTTGGCGAGTTCAGCCTCGACCTCACCGACCGGCTGTCCGCCAGCTTCGGGGTGCGCGACTACGACATCGACTTCGAGTTCACCGGCTCCACCGGCTCCTCGTTCGGCTGCAAGGGCGCTGCCGCGCCCTGCGACGGCCAAGGGTTCGACAACCGGGTGTCGAGGCGTCTGGAGGCCTTGGGGGCCTACAACGACTCCGGCAACCTGAGCGACCTGACCGCCTTCTTCAGCCAGGGCAATGCCCAAGCGATCGCCGATGGGGTGGCCCAGGGCACCTTCTACATCGGCAGCCTGAACGATGACGGCGTGATCCAGGAGAGCGACACCATCTTTCGGGCCACGGTGGACTTCGACATCACTGACGATGCCATGGTGTTCGCAGCTTGGTCGGAGGGGTTCCGGCCGCAGACCGCCAACCGCAATGCCGGCACGCCCTCGGGCAACCAGAGCGGGGTCTATCAGGGCTACTTGGTGCCGGCCATTGCCCGAACGGACAAGCTGGAGAACTTCGAGATCGGCCTGAAGGGCACATTCCTGGAGCGCACCCTGCAGATCAACGCCACCGCCTACACCACCAAGATCGACGACTTGCAGACCTCCCGGTTTGACCCGGCCAACGTGGCGTTCCTGGTGTTCATCGAGAACGCCGGCGACGCCGACGTGGACGGCTTGGATGTGGACTTCACTTGGCTGGCGACGCCGAACCTCACCCTCAATGGCGGCCTCAGCTACGTTGACAACAAGCTGACGCGCATCAATCCGCAATTGGAGGAGGTGGTCGTGCCGGTGGGCAGCCGCCTGCCGTGGACGCCGAAGCTGCGCGCCAACCTGCGCGCCCGGTACGACTTCCGCGACCTTAACCTCATGAACGTCCAGGCGGACGCCTACGTTCGCGGGGCCATCACCTACACCGGCGACAGCCGTGCCGAGATCAGCGCCGATGCCTACTTGGTGGAGGACGTCGCCACCCAGGTGTTCGGCAACGGCACGGGCCTGAAGATCGTCGAGGAGGGCGGCTTCTTCGGCCTGCCGCTGGCGGGCGATGACTTGGCCTCGGTGACCAACCCCAACTTCGTGGGCGTGGACGGCAATGGCGACACCCGCTTCAAGGCGGCCCGCTACGTGCAGAAGGGCTATGCGTTGGTCAACTTGGCAGCCGGTCTGCAGACCGGCTCCTGGGGTGCTGAGTTGTTCGTGGACAACCTGTTCGACAAGAACGCCCAGATCAACGTCAACGCCATCGACTACACGCCCTCGGTGACCACCAACCGGCCGCGCACCGTTGGGCTGCGGTTCAGCTACGATCTGGAGTAGCGCACCCACCTACTCGGGTTGGTGTCCTAGTGCGTAAAGGACCAGCAATTCCAAGTAGGGCCGGTGGCTGCTTGGCCGTTCGGTTGCGCTGAGGCTTGGAACCGCCCATGATCGTCAAGGAATACGAGGGCATCTTGCCCTCGATTGGGGAACCTACGCCATACTTGATCCCAAGCGAGAATCGCTGGTTAAGGACGGCGCGGCTGACCAAGCCCGCGCCCTGATCCGGCGAGCGGATTTTGCAGGTGCTGAACGGGTTGCGGCTGCGGCCTTGGCCGTTGGCGCCGCGACCGCCTCCACCGCCGATCAGGTCGAGTTGCTCTACGTTTTGGCCGTTGCGCAAAGGTACGCCAAGAAGACGCCCGCTGCCTTGGCCACGCTCGACCGGCTGCTGGCGGTCGAACCCGAACACCCCCGCGCCCATCAGGAGCGGGGGCATGTGCTGCTGACGGAAAACCGGCTGGAGGCGGCGCGCCAAGCTTATGAGCGGGCGGTGCGGCTCAACCCAGCCTTGCTCGCCGCCTGGAAGGCCTTGGTCAATCTGCGCCAATTGGCCGGCTTCGAAGAACTCGCCCGCGCCGCCCAAGCCGAAGCGGATCACTTCGCGGCCCTACCCAAGGAACTGCAGAGCGTCGCCACCTTCATTTACGATGGCCGCCTACAGAAGGCGGACCGGCTTTGCCGCCATTACCTGCAGTCCCACAAGCAGGACGTGGAGGGCATCCGCTTGCTGGCCAGCATCGCCGAGCGGCTTGAGCTGCTGGCGGATGCGGAGTTCCTGCTGGAGACGGCGCTGGCGCTGGCGCCGGACCATGGACGATGCCGCAGCGACTACGCCAACCTGCTGCTCAGGATGCAGAAGTTTGAGCGCGCCCACGAGCAAACCCAGCGCTTGGTGGGCGAGCGCCCAGGGGACTTGGCCTGCCTGGCGCTGCACGCCAACGCGAAGGCCGGCATTGGCCAGCACGAGCGGGCGATCGGCCTGTACGATCAGGTCATTGCCCGCAGCCAGGGCCAGCACCGGCTGCACGTCATGCGCGGCCACGCGGAAAAGACCATCGGCCGCCTGGATGCGGCCACCGCCTCCTACCGCCAAGCCTATGCCCTTCAGCCCGACTACGGCGACGCCTTTTGGTCCCTGGCCAACACCAAGACCTATCGGTTCACCGAGGCCGAACTGACGCACATGCAGGACTGCGCCGACCGTGCGGACGTGGCGCTTGAGGATCGCGTTCATCTCTGCTTTGCCTTGGGCAAGGCCCATGAGGATCGGGCGGAGTTCGAGGCGTCCTTCGCCCGCTACGAGCAGGGCAATGCCTTGAAGCAAGGCAGCGTGAAGCACAGTGCGCGTGTTTTGGCGGCGCGCGTTCAGGCGCAGAGGACGGTTTGCGGGCCGACGCTGTTCGCAGGAGCCCAGGACGCAGGCTGTCCGGCGCCGGACCCCATATTCATCGTCGGCCTGCCGCGGGCCGGCTCCACCTTGCTGGAGCAAATCCTGGCCTCCCACTCAGCGGTGGACGGCACCCATGAGCTGCCGAACATCCCGAGCTTGGCAAACCGGCTGGGCCGGTCTCGAGATGGCGCCCCGGGACAGCGCTATCCGGCCGTGCTCACCGAATTGGATCCTGACTACTTCCGCCGCTTTGGCGAAAGCTACTTGGAGGACACACGTGTTTACCGGGCGGGTGCTGCCCGGTTCATCGACAAGAATCCCAACAACTTCGTCCATCTCGGCCTGATCAAGCTGATGCTGCCCAACGCCAAGGTGATCGACGCCCGCCGCCACCCCTTGGCCTGTTGCTTCAGCGGCTTCAAGCAGCTGTTTGGCCAAGGCCAGGGGTTCTCCTACGGCCTCGCCGAGATCGGCAACTATTACCGGGAGTACGTCGAGTTGATGGACCACTGGAACGCCACGCTGCCGGGATTCGTGCTGCTCGTGCAGCATGAGCGGGTGGTGGAGAACCTCGAAGGCCAGGTACGCCGCCTGCTGGACTTTTGCGAACTGCCCTTCGAGGTGGCCTGCCTAGACTTCCACAAGACCGAGCGCAGCATCCGAACCCCGAGCTCGGAACAGGTCCGCCAGCCGATCTATCGGGAGGGACTGGAGGCTTGGCGGCCCTTTGAGCCTTGGCTTAATCCGCTAAAGGAAGCGCTTGGCCCCGAGGTGCGGCGCCGCTACGGCATTGGCTGACTGCGGGAACCCCTGGTCGTCTTCCGGAGCGAACCTCCCACCGACTTCGGTGGCCGCTTGGCCCTTGATTGCCTTGGTTGGCAAGATTGGCTGCAGGCCGACTTTGACGGGATTGAGTCCTTAGTCTAAGGCACTTTGACTCTAACTGTGACTCACGCAAGGATGGGTTAATGAACCAACTGACCATCAGGGGATTTGACGGTGAACAGGAACGCCGCATCCGGCAATTGGCGGGTCGCGAAGGGATTTCGCTCAATCGGGCCGTCATCAGGCTGCTGCGCCGTGGGGCTGGCCTCCACGAAGGCAACGATAGCCCCAATGTCGTCGGCGCTTCGCTGGACCATCTAATCGGCACTTGGACGGATCGAGAAGCGGTCGAGATGAGCGGTGCGCTCGAAGACCTCTCCAAGATCGACGAAGCGATGTGGCGGTGAGAATTCTCCTCGACTCCTAATCAAATCGATGGGCTCGCGTGGCTGCATTTGTCCGTCGAGCGTTAGCCCGGGCTGGTTCCGGCCTTCAATCACAGCCGCCGAGCTTGCGGCATCACCTCCTCGAGGTAGGCGTCCAAGGCGTCGCTGTGCCAAGGGGCGCGCAGGGCGACGTTGATTTCCTGGGCGCCGGCCGCTTGGTATTGCGCCAGCCGCTCCACGGCCTGGTCGGGCGTGCAGAGCAGCGAGCCGCCGGCAATGCGGTCCGCCAAGGCGCCCCAGTCGGCCGCGATCTGCTTGCGCTGCTGGTCCACGTCCTCCTCGTCCACGCCGAGGTTGAAGGTCAGGTTGACTGAGCGCCGGATGCTGGCCGGATCCCGATTTTCGGCCTCGCACCATTGGTTGAGGACGCCGTTCAGGCGGGCGAACTCCTCCGCCGACAGGTAGGCCGCGTTCCAGCCGTCCGCATGATCGGCGACGATCTTCAGGGTGCGCTTCTCCCCCAAGCCGCCGATCCAGATGGGCAGGCGCGGCTGCACCGGAGGCGGCAGGCAGCTGGCATCCACCACCTGGAAGTGCTTGCCGTTGAAGTTGGTGCGCTCGCTGGTGAGCATGCCGCGAACCACTTGGATGGCCTCGTCGAGCATGTCCAGCCGGGTGCCAATGTCGGGGAATGCGTAGCCGTAGGCGGTGGCCTCCCAGATGTGCCAGCCGGCGCCCAGGCCCAGCTCAAAACGGCCGCCGGTGATGTGGTCCAAGGTGGTTGCCGCCTTGGCCAGCAGGCTGGGATTGCGGTAGCCCACGTAGAACACCAGGCAGCCGATGCGGGCTTGGCGGGTTTCCGCCGCCAGCGCGCCCAAGGTGGCGAGCGCCTCGAAGTGCGGTTCGGTGCCGTTCTTCGGCGGCGCTTCGTAGAAGTGGTCCCAAGCCGAGATCCAATCCACGCCGCCTTGGTCGAGCTTGCGCCACAGCTGGCGCAAGTCGTCCATGGTCAGGTTCTGTTGGCCGACATGCACGCCGAGGGAAAGAGCCATGATGGGGAATCCTTTTTGGAGTTGCGTTATTGGCCAGCAGTTGGACGGAACACTAGGAGCCTGCGCCATAGGAAGTCGCGAAAGCGAAAACTCGATGCCGCCGCCCCTTTGGATGGGCGATTGACGAGAATGTCGAGTCATATTTGACGAAATCGAACGTCCAAAGGGGCGAACGGAAGCGGATTTTCGGCCGTGAATTCCTGCGGCGCAGGCTCTCAGGCGGCTTAGGCGTTTTGGGCATCGGTCAGCCGTTGCACTGCGGCGGAGTAGAACTCGGGAACCACCTCCGCGCTGTGGCACACCCGGTCAAGGCGAAGCGAGCACACCGCTGCCGGGCACAGGCCGCCGAAAGGTTCCCAAACCGCGTCGCCGGGGTCAGTCGTCGCACTGATGGACGTTTCCACGAACTCCAGCGGCTTTTGGCTGCCGTGCAGGCTCTTGTATTTCCACCGCATCTGCTGACGCTCGCCGTTTATCCGTTCCTTGCCGGCGACCTGCGGCTTGCGCCAGACATTGGTCACGCCAGCGCAACAGCGAAACTTCGCGCGCATGCGACACCACTGCTTGGCGTTTATTGGCTGTTCACCATCTTGGCTGAAATAGGGTTTGCCGACGGAGTCCCCGTGCTTGTTCGCGTAGTCAACGAGCCTAGCGAACGCCTCCGGCGGTGGGTAGTACCAAAGGTGATCGGCGGTTAGATATTTGCGCGTAGCTGCATTGGCGACTCCGCAGGCTTCGTTTGCCAAGCGCAACGGTAGCCCAGTGCGGCGCCACTCGTGGCGGAGCCACTCTTGCATGGTCAGCGTTTCGCCGCTTTCAGAAGTGAAGCTCGCGGCCTTGACGTACTGGGCGCAAACCTCCGTCACTACGGGGAACTTCCGCAACGTGCGGGTGTTGGCGTTGCCGGCGATGTGGCCCAACCCCTTGTCCCAGATGTGGCAGCTTCGATATTCCCAACCATGCTCGACCAGCAGGGGATGAACAGTGGCCCAGCCGAGTTCGGAGTTCCAGAACCATAGCGTCGTCTCCGG
>JAPOTD010000027.1:60416-87311 GCA_026709365.1 Gammaproteobacteria bacterium | reverse complement strand
CTACCCGCGAACCTTCCGCGGCTGCCGCGTTCGCCCTGTGGAGCACTACGGACGCGAGCTGCGCCGGGTGCTGGAATCGCTCGCGCCCTCCGCCGACCCGCCGGGCATTGCCTTGCTGACGCCGGGGGTTTACAACTCCGCCTACTACGAACATGCGTTCCTGGCCGCCGAGACGGGCATCGAGCTGGTGCGGGGCGCCGACCTGCTGGTGGAGCGGGGGCGCCTGCTCATGCGCACCATCCGCGGACTGCGGCCGGTGGACGTGCTCTATCGCCGCGTTGATGACGACTTCATCGACCCCCAAGCCTTTCGAGCCGATTCCCTGCTGGGCGTGCCGGGTCTGTTCGAGGTTTACCGCCGGGGCAATCTCGCCATGGCGAACGCGCCAGGCACCGGCGTTGCCGATGACAAGGCCGTTTACGCCTACGTGCCGGCCATGATCCGCTACTATCTCGGCGAGGAGCCGGTCATCGACAACGTGGAGACGCACCTCTGCCGCGAGCCGGATGGACTGCGCCACACGCTGGAGCACTTGGACGAACTGGTGGTCAAGGCGGTCGGGGAGTCCGGCGGCTACGGCATGCTGGTGGGGCCCCACGCGAGCGCTTCGGAGCGGGCCGAGTTCGCCGCCAGGATTCGCGCCGAGCCGCAAAACTACATCGCCCAACCAACCTTGCCCCTGTCGCGCGCGCCCTGCCTGATCGATGGCCGGCTCAAGCCGCGGCACGTGGACCTGCGGCCCTTCGTGCTGCACGGCGCCGAAACCACGGTGGTGCCGGGGGGCCTGTGCCGGGTCGCGCTGCGGGAGGGCAGCTTGGTGGTGAACTCCAGCCAGGGCGGCGGCGCCAAGGACATTTGGGTGGTCGATGCGCCCAAGAAGACGGAAGCCTGAATGCTGGCTCGAGTTGCCGATTCGCTCTATTGGATGAGCCGCTACCTTGAGCGGGTGGAGTTCTGCGCCCGCTTGGTAGGCCTGCAGCTGCAGCGCCTGCCGGTGAACTCGGCGCGGGAGGTCGCTGAAGGCTGGAGCTTGGTGTTTCGCAGCTTGGGCGCCAGGCCGCCAGGCGCGGAATCCTTCGGCGAGGCCGAGGATGACGACTACCTCTTCGCCGACGGCTATGCCTTGACGGACTTCCTGACCTTCGAGGCGAGCCATCCATCTTCAATCGTCGCTTCGCTGCAAGCGGCGCGGGAAAACGCCCGCCAAGTGCGAGACGCCTTGAGCGCACCGCTCTGGACATGCTTGAACCGGACCTACCTCGGCCTGCGCGGCACGGCGCTGGTCACCGAGTGGGCCGAGGAGCCCGAGCGCCTTTACGCGGGCATCGTTGAGGGCGTTCAGCAGTTTGACGGCATCTGCCATGGCACCTTTCGGCGCGGCGACCAGTGGCGCTTCATGCAGCTCGGCAAGTACGTCGAGCGCGCCCAATTGGTGGCGACCACGCTGCTGGCCCACTGCCCCGCTCCGTCGCCGTCCGGCATTGGCGGCGATGAGGAGCGCTGGACCAACGCATTGCGGGCGTGCAACGCCCTTGAGGCCTATGGTCGAACCCACGGCAGCGACGTCAATGGATCAGGTGTCCTGACGCTGCTGGTTTCGGACCCGGCCCAGCCGCATTCGCTGGGCTTTGCGGCCGAACGCCTGCGGGAAGCCTTGGAAGCGGTCGATCCGCCGCTGTCGGGCCGCCCGCCAGCGGCGCCGTTTGCCGCTCTTGACCGCATCAACGGCCTGCTCTGCGAACCCATGGACGTCCCAATCCCGGCCCATCAGGAGCGCGTTGCGGAAATTCTGCAGTCGTGCCGAAACTTCCACGGTTTACTTGAACGGGAGTACGTGTATTATCCGGCGCATGATTGATCCCGCTGCCCATCTTGTGGAACATTCGCAGACGCCGTCACGGCCCAACGGGTGCCGCTTCGGCGTCACTGGCTTGGTGCGTTGCGGCGAGCCTCGGGCCGCCATTGAGCAACCGCCAAGGCCGACTCACCGGCTGGTGGTTTCCTCCCCGTCAGCGGCTTTTGGCGTTCCCAGGAGTTGAGGGCACCACAAGCAAAAGAGGCTCTAGGAGTAAAAGAGGCGCCGCGAGCAGAAGACCGCGAGCGAAGGAACGTACCGCGAGCAGAAGGAAGATAGGGGAGCGATGCAGGAACAGCACTGGATGGTCGTTCATCCACCTCCCGAATTGGCAGAGGCGCTGAGCGTTCTTGCGGAGGCAGTGGAACGGTTCGCTGCGGCCGAATCACTGAGCGGCGGGGTGTCGGGGAAGCTGAACTTGGTGTTGGATGAGCTTGTTACGAACAGCATCAGCTACGGGTTGCAGGATGTCGCTGAGCCCCACTTGGAGCTGCGCTTGGCCGGCGTCGGCGGGCGTGATGTGCTGGAAGCGGTTTTGGAGGATAATGGCCCGGCATTCGACCCGTTCAGCGACGCGCCCGTCCCTGACACGACCCTTGCGCTCGATGAGCGGCCCATCGGTGGATTGGGCGTCATGCTCGTGAGGGAGCTAACGGAAAGCGCAGGCTACGAACGAATTGGTGGCATGAATAGAATTACTTTGCGAATCAAAGCGGGAGATTGACCACAGTGACGAGTAAGACGCAACTGACGATACGGACGGAGCAGGATGAAAAGGCGGTCATCCTTTGCTTGGCTGGACGTGTGGACGGCACCAACGCCAGTGTTCTCGATGAAGCCGTTCGGGACAAGATTGACGCTGGCCAACCGGCGTTGCTGTTTGACTTCGACGAGCTGGAGTACATCAGCAGCGCGGGGCTGCGGGTTTTGCTGCTGGCTGCCCGGCGCATGCAGGCCGACAAGGGCAAGACGCTGTTCTGCGGCCTCTCGGAGCAGATTGCGGAGGTGTTCAGGGTCAGCGGCTTCGACCATATCCTGCCGGTCTTTGGCACCCGCAGCGAGGCGCTTGCGACCGTATAGCCCCGCCCCTCAACCCAATCCCACTATTCTGACTTGGAAGCCGTCATGGGCGCTACCCGAATACTGATGGTTGATGACGAGGAAGACCTTGAGCTGCTCGTCCGTCAACGCTTTCGCCGCCGCATCCGCAAGGGCGAGTACGAGTTCCTGTTCGCCCAAAACGGCAAGGAGGCCCTTGAAGCGCTTGAGCAGAACCCGGACGTCCACCTAGTCCTGTCCGACATCAACATGCCGGTCATGGACGGGTTGACGCTGCTCGGCCAATTGGAGGACTCCAAGCCCGACGTGAAGGCGGTCATCATTTCCGCCTATGGCGACATGGAGAACATCCGCACCGCCATGAACCGCGGCGCCTTCGATTTCGTCACCAAGCCGGTGGACTTCAACGATCTGCAGATCACCATTGACAAGACGGTCAAGCACATCAACGATCTTGAGCAGGCGCTGAAGAACCGCGACCGCCTGGTCGCCATCCGCCGGGAGCTCGATGTCGCCAAGCAGGTGCAGCTGTCGGGAGTGCCTGCCGAATTGCCGGTTGGGGATGCCTTTGGAGTCCATGCCGTCATGAATCCCGCCAAGGAGATTGGCGGCGACTTCTACGACTTCTTTGAACTCGACGAGCACCACCTGGGGCTTGTCATCGCCGACGTCTCCGACAAGGGCGTGCCCGCCGCACTGTTCACGATGATCACCCGGGCGTTGCTGAAGTCGTCCTCCCGGCGTCACGACTCGCCGGCCCGCTGCCTGCACGAGGTCAACGAATTTCTTTGCCAGGACAACGACGCCTGCATGTTCGTGACCGCGTTCTATGGCGTGCTTGATCTTCGGGACGGCAGTTTCCGCTACTCCAATGGCGGCCACAATCCGCCGCGGCACCTCACTCAGGCAGGGACGGTGAATGCGCTGCCGCTGACCGGGGACTGCGCCTTGGGAATCGCGCTCGGACACCAATTCGGCGACAGCACCGTCACCGTGAAGCCGGGTGATGCGCTTTTTCTTTACACCGATGGCATCACGGAAGCCAGCAACCACGATTTGAAGGAGTATGGCGAGCAGCGCCTTGACGGGGTGCTTGCGGACGGCGCGTCCCTAGGTGCCGCGGCACTGGCGGATTCGGTGTTGGCCGATGTTGAGCGGTTCGCGGATGGCGCAAAGCAGTTTGACGACATCACTTGCCTCTCCCTGCGCCTGAGATCGCTCTCGGGGGGGACGGGCGCCGGCGGTAGCGGTTCGCAGTAGCGCATGCGCCGTTTGCGAGGCGTGCTCTGGCTCGGCTTGGCGCTTGTCGGCATAAGCCAGTCAACGGCCGTGGCCGCTGAATCGGGCGATTCGCTGCTGTTCGGACAGTCCGCGGCGCTCAGTGGCCCGGCCAGTGAACTGGGTTCGGGCATGCGCCTGGGCCTGCTCGCCGCCTTTGAGGAAGCCAATCGAAGCGGCGGCGTCCATGGGCGTGCGTTGTCCCTGATCTCGCTGGACGATGGCTACGAGCCTGAAGCGGCGGTCGTCAACACCCGGATGCTCATCCGGGAGCACGATGTGTTCGCCTTGGTCGGCGCGGTCGGCACGCCCACCTCCCGAGCGATTCAGCCGGTGGCCAGTGAGGCCGGTGTTCCCTACATTGCGCCGTTCACGGGCGCCGAATTCCTGCGGGAGGCCGGCATGATGACCAATGTCATCAACCTGCGCGCCTCCTACTTTCAGGAAACCGCTGAAATCGTTGCCCGCCTGACCGTTGACGCCGACTTGAGGCGCATTGGCGTCTTCTACCAAAACGACTCCTATGGCAGGGCGGGGCTCGAAGGCGTGCGCCGGGCGCTGGAGCGCCATGAACTGCCGCTGATGGTTCAGGCGGACTACCCGCGCAACACCGAAAGCGTCAAGGTGCCGCTGCTCGACCTGCGCCGGGAAGGGCCTGACGCGGTGATCGTCATTGGCGCCTACCAGCCGGCGGCGGCGATGATTCGTTGGGCGCGCAAGCTCAACTTTGACCCTGTGTTCGTGACCATCTCCTTTGTCGGCAGCACCGCCTTGGCTGGCGCTTTGGGCGATGCCGGCGAAGGCGTTTACATTACGCAGGTGGTGCCCTTCCCCAGCGACGTCGAGGTGGAGGTCGTGGCGCGCTACCAGCAGGCGCTGGCCGAAGTCGCGCCGGATGCCGCGCCGGACTTCGTGTCGCTGGAAGGGTATCTGGCTGGCAGGCTGGTGGCTGAGGGCGTTCGGCGGGCAGATGTCCCGTTGACGCGGCCAGGCTTCATAACGGCATTGCGGCAAGCGTCGGACATCCGCTTCGGGGGCTTCAACCTGAGCTACGGCCCCACCGACAACCAAGGCTCCGATCAGGTGTACCTGACCGTGATTGACCGCCGAGGCCAAGTGGTTCCCGCCGCCCGATTGGTCAAGCGATGAGTGACGACAGCGCCAGCGGCGACTTGGCGGCTGACGCCCCGGCGTCGTCGGCAGATCCCCAACCGCCGCCCGGCGATCAACCCGCCGTTCCCGCCAAGCGCCGTTTGGGGATCGGACCGCAAATCTACAGCGGCTTGGTGGGCAGCGCCCTGCTGCTCATCATCGCCAGCTTTGTCGCCTACTACTTTCTCACTGAAATCGTGCGCTACCAGTCCCGACTGGCGGCGCAAAGCATTCCCAACCTGAGCCAGTCCGTCGAGATCGCGCGCCGGGGCGCGGTCTTGGTCAATGGGGCCGCGCGCATGGCCTCGGCGACGACTATGGATGAGCACCGCATGATTTCGGAGACGGTCATGGCGGAGCGCGACACCCTCCTGGCCTTGGTTGGGAAGGTCGGGGCCGATTCGGCCATTGGCGAGGAAGCTGCGGCTTTGGAAGTCGGCCTGGCTCGGTTTGGCTCCCTGCTGTGGAAGGTTTACGACTCCTCCGCGCGGCGGCTGGCCATTGGCGGCGCCTTGGACGCCTTGGTCGAGGAGCTGGGTGCGCTGAGCAGGGGCATCGAGCGCAAGATCGGTTCAGCGATAGACGATCAAGGCTTCTTTCTCGTCGCCGGACTGCGGAGCTTGGACGACCGTCCGCTGGGCCCCGCTGAGCGCGCCTCCGAAGCCGAGTTGGCCTACTATCGGGACCTGATCGACATCAATCACCAAGCCACCTTGGCCGGGCTGCTGCTGGGCGAGGCTTTGGTGCTCTCCGAGCGGGATTTGATCGAGCCGTTGGCTGAGCGTTTTCGCAGCGCAGGCCAAAACCTGATGCTGGCGATGAATCGGGTGGACCGGCGCGGGTCGAACATCGACCTAATGGATGACATTGAGCGTTTGGTTGAGATCGGCGAGTCGGAGTCGGGCATCTTCGCGCTCAAGCGCGAGTTCCTGTGGCAGCTTGCGCAGGAGCGCGAGGCGTTGTTGTCTGGCCGGGAGTCCTCAACGCAGCTGCTCGCCGGCATGCAGCGTTTGTCCGAGCAGGTCAGCCGCGAAGCGCAGGCCATCAACGCCAACTCCCAATCCGCCGCCACCCGCGGCATTCTCTGGCTGGTGCTGCTCAATGTGCTGAGCATCGTCGGCTCGGTGCTGATCGGCTGGCTCTTCGTGGGCCGTCACCTGTTGCGCCGCCTGATCGGGCTGGCCGAGTCGATGCAGAAAATGGCAGGTGGCGACCTGGAGGTTTCAGTGGTCGCTTCCGGCAATGACGAGGTCACCGACATGGCCAACGCCTTGGAGGTCTTCCGCCGTTACGCGCTGGAAGTGCAGCGGCTCAATCTCGTTGAGAAGCTGGCCGGGGAGCTCGATGCGAAGAACCAGACCCTGGAGGAGACCTTGGCTCAGCTGCAGCATGCGCAGGATAGGATCATCGCGGAGGAGAAGCTGGCGTCCTTGGGGCAGCTCGCCGCAGGCGTCGCCCACGAGATCAAGAACCCCCTGAACTTCGTCAAGAACTTCACCGAGGTTTCCGAGGAGTTGATAGACGACATTGGGGAAATCATTGACGAGGCCAAGGACGGGGATCAACTCGAATTGGTTGAGGAGATCAAGGAGATACTCGACGACCTCAAGCTCAATCTGAACAAGGTGCGGGAACACGGCGGCCGGGCAGACAGCATCGTGCGCAGCATGCTGGACCACTCCCGCTCCGGGCCGGGCAACTGGCGGGAGACTGATCTCAACGCCTTGCTCAAGCAGTACATGGAACTGGCCTACCATGCCATGCGGGCGGAGCACCCCGACTTCAATGCAGCCCTCGACGTCGATCTTGACGAGACCCTCGGCCCGGTCGAAGTGGTGCCGCAGGACATCAGCCGCGCGTTCCTCAACGTGCTCACCAATGCTTTTCAGGCTCTGGATGAGAAGCGCCTTGAGCTTAAGGACGATTTCGCGCCGAAGTTGGAAGTCAGCAGCCGGCGCTTGGAGGATGGCCTGGAGTTCCGCATTCGCGACAACGGCCCGGGCATCCCCGACGACCTGCGCCAGCGGATGTTCGAACCGTTCGTCACCACCAAGGATGCCGGCAAGGGCACCGGTCTCGGCCTGTCATTGACGATGGACATCCTCACTCGGCACGGCGGCGCCATAGAGTTGGATTCCGAGCTGGGCGCTTACACCGAGATGCGCCTGCGCTTGCCCCTGCAACCGTCGGCGCACCGGGAACCGGCTGCGGAGGAGGCCTAGCGCCGGTTCAGGCGCATTCGGGCTCCTAGAAGTAGATTCTCTCCAAAGCCCAGGTCAGGGTGACCAGCATGATCGCTGTGAGCGGCACGCCCACCCTGACGAAGTCCGAGAAGCGGTAGTTGCCGGCCGCCATCACCAGCAGGTTGGTTTGGTAGGCCATCGGCGTGGCGAAGCTCATGTTGGCGCCGAACAGCACCGCCAGCACAAAGGGTTCCGGAGGCAGGCCGAGGCTGTTGGCGATGCCGATGGCGATGGGCGTGCCGATGACCGCGGCGGCGTTGTTGGACACCACGTTGGTCAGCACCGCCAGCAGCGCCATCAAGGCGCCGAGCACCACCACAGGCTCCGCACCCAGCGTGGCGGCGAGGAAGACTTCGGTGAGGTAGTTGGTCGCGCCGGTCTCGACCAGCGCCCTGCCCAAGGCCAGGCTGGCCACGATGATGAAGAACACCGATGTGTTGATGGCGCGGATCGCCGGGCCAACATCCAGGCAGCGGGTCAACAGCAGCAGGCAGGCGCCGGCGGTGGCGCTCACCGAGATGGGCATCAAGCCGCTCGCGGCGCTGGCGACGACGCCCACAAAGATGGCCAGCGCCCGCGTCGCCTTGTGCGGTTCGGGCAGGTCGGCGGTGGCATCGAGCACCAGAAAGTCGGTGCTGCGCTTGAGGCGGGCAATCTGCGCCCCAGCGCCTTGGACGAGCAGGATGTCCCCGGGCTGCAGCACCACCCGAGCGATGTTGTCCTCAAAGCTCATCACTTCCTTTCCGGCGCGATGCACCGCCAGCACCACCAGTTGAAACTGGTCCAGGAAGCGCGCCGAGCGCAGGTTGGCGCCGTCGAGGCGTGAGCCGGCCACCACCGCGATTTCCGCCAAGCTCTGGTTCTGCTCGGCGAGCGGTCCATTGCCGTTGTCGCCGGAGTCAACGCTGTGCAAGCTGGCCTTTAGCGTGTCCTCAAAAAGCTTGAGATTCTCCCGCGTATCGCGCACGCGCAACTGGTCGCCGGCCTTGAGCGAGGTGCTGGGCAATGGCACCAGCAGCATTTCGCCGCGGCGGATGCGGGCGACGCGCAGTTTGTCGTCGCAGAGCGCGATGGCTTCGGACAGGGGCTTGCCGACCGCTGGCGATTGCTCGGTGAGGCGCAGCCGAGCCTCGAACAGGCGCGGCGCGGCGCTGGCCAGTTGAATTTCGCGATCGGGCAGCAGCCGCGGGGCGATCAGCCACAGATAGACAAAGGCCACCGCCCCAGCGATGGCCGCCGGTTGCACGAAGTCGAACATGCCGAATTCGGCAAGGCCCAAGTCGGAGGCCACGCTCACCACCAGCAGGTTGGTGGAGGTGCCTATGGTGGTTGCCATGCCGCCCACCAGGGTGGCGAAGCCCATGGGCATGAGGATCTTGGCGGGCGAGTTGTTGGTGCGCAGGCACACGCTCACCAAAATGGGCAGCAGCAGCACCACGATGGGCGTGTTGTTCACGAAGGCTGACAGCACGGCGCCCACCACTAGCGTCGCAACGAAGGAAAGAAAGGGCAGCCGGTTCCAGAAGCGCGCCATAATCCGCCCCACCGGCTCCAAGGCTGCGGTCTGAACCAGCCCTTGGCCCATCACCATCAGGGCGCTGACCGCAATCAGCGCCTCATGGCCGAAGCCGGCGAAGAAGTCAGTCGGGTTGAAGTCCCCATAGGGAAAGAGCGAAAAGCCGATGGCCAGCAGGCTGATCAGTCCGATGCTTGAAACCTCCAGCCGCAGCCGCTCGCGGCTGAACAGATAGAGGGCGACCACCGTCAGCAGCATCGATGCCAGCGCGTGGGGGTTTGGAACCTCGGGCATGGCGGTCAGCAGCCAGGAATGGAGTTTGCCGCGATCAGGACAGTCATGAAGGCGGAGCATCGGCTAGGCGCATGGTGAATTCAAGGTGATTGCGCGGGCCTCCATCAAATTCCCAACCTCGTGAGAGAAAGCACACGCCGACAGCCCTAAGTGTAGGCAAGCGGTTGGCTTGCCGCTATCATCCCCGCTTCCCCAGCCACGGGCGGCGCTGTGCCGGTCCGGGGCGATGACTTTCCTGACCTGTCTTGGAGATGCGCGCAATGGCGTCCTTGGATCGACGTGCCGAACACAGCGGCGCGCAGCAGTCGGACGATGAGCTGTACCGAATTCGCCACAGTCTGGCGCACGTTCTGGCGCAGGCGGTGCTGGAGCTGCGGCCTGGCTCCACCTTGGGCTTTGGCCCGCCCATCAAGGACGGCTTCTACTATGACTTCCTCCTCAGCGAGCCGCTCACCGAGGCGGACTTCCCTGAGCTTGAGCGGCGCATGCGCAAGATCATCAAGAAGGGCCAGCGCTTTTATCAGGAGGACTTGCCCGCTGCTGAGGCGCTTGAGCGCATTGAGGAGATGGGCGAGCCGTACAAGCGGGAGTACGGCGCGGAGCTGATCGCCAAGCAGGGCTTGAGCGCGCTGTCCTTCTACCGCAACGGCCCCTTCCTGGACATGTGCGAGGGGCCGCACGTGTCCGATACCAAGCAGTTGCCGCGCGACGCCTTCAAGCTCAGGAGCCTGGCCGGTGCCTACTGGCGGGGCGACTCCGACAACACGATGATGACCCGCATCTACGCTTGGGCCTTCACCGCCAAGACGGAGCTCGACGAGCACGTGGCGCGCTGGGAGGAGGCGCAGCGCCGGGACCACAAGAAGCTGGGCCGGGAGCTGGGCATCTTCGCCATCGACAACGACGTGGGCCGGGGGCTGCCGCTGTGGCTGCCGAACGGCACCGTGGTCCGCGATGAGCTGGAGAATCTGGCCAAGGAACTGGAGTTCAAGGCCGGCTACCAGCGGGTCGCCACGCCGCACCTTGCCCGCGAGAACCTCTACTTCAAGTCGGGGCATCTGCCCTACTACGCCGAGGACATGTATCCGGCGATGGAGGTCATGGACCCAAGCGATGCCCAGGAGGCGGACGGCGCGGCGGGCGAGGGCGGTGCGGTCAAGGAGGCCTATCGCCTGCGGCCGATGAACTGCCCCCATCACCACAAGGTTTTCGCAGCCGTGCCGCGCAGCTACCGAGACCTGCCCGTGCGTCTGGCGGAGTACGGCCAAGTCTATCGTTGGGAGGATTCCGGGGCGGTCGGCGGCTTGGTGCGGGTGCGCGGCATGTGCATGAACGATGCGCACATCTACTGCACCGAAGCGCAGATCAAGGATGAGTTCAAGGCCGTGATGCGGCTCTACCAGGAGGCTTACGACATCCTGGGCCTCACCGACTACATGGTGCGCCTGTCGCGCTGGGATCCGGACGACCCCAAGGGCCGGGACAAGTACGTTGACAACCCGCAAGCCTGGACCGCCTCGGAGGCGATCCTGGAGGGGGTGTTGCAGGAGATGGGCGTCAACTACGTCGATGGCGTCGGCGAGGCGGCGTTCTATGGCCCCAAGATCGACATTCAGTTCCGCACCGTCACCGGCCGCGAGGAGTCGCTGTCCACGGTGCAGCTCGACTTCTCCCAACCGGAAACCCTGGGCTTGAGCTATGTCGGCGCCGACGGCCAGCCGCACCGGCCCTACTGCATTCACCGGGCGCCCTTTTCCACCCACGAACGCATGGTGGCCTTTCTGCTTGAGCACTACGCGGGCGCCTTCCCCACTTGGCTTGCGCCGGTGCAGGCGCAGGTGGTCACGGTCTCGGAGCAGTTTGACGCCTACGGTGCCGAGATCGTCGCGGCGCTCAGGGAGCGCATGGTGCGCGCCGAACTGGCCCCTTCCACGGAGACGGTGTCAAAGAAAATCCGCCAGGCGGCCACGTTGAAGATTCCCAACGTCCTGATCGTCGGTGAGCGGGAGCGGCAGGAGGGCACCGTGACCCTGCGCCGCCACGGCCACAAGGCCCAGCACACCTTGGCCTTGGATGCCTTGCGCGCGGCGCTGCTTGAGGCCATCAACACCCGGTCCAAGGAGCTCCTGCTGCCGGATTAGTTGGGCTGCTGACCGAAAGCCGATTCGCCGCCCAAGGCGGGCGGCGCTGGGGAGGTTGCGGCGGACTCGCCAACCATCGCCACTTGGTGGCGGAAGCCGGCCAGGTCAAGCAGCACCTCGCCTGCTTCGGCGAGCACGGCCTCGTTGGTGGGGTCATCGGCCTCGTCCTCGGCTGCGGGGTCGTCCCTGCCGTCCAATTCGTCCAAGGCCTTGAGCGGGGGAAGATCCTTGGCCAGCCGCAAGGTATTCTCCACCTCAAGCCGCCAAGCGTCCTGCTCCGCCTTTTGGCGGCGCCGCTCCGCCTCGTTCAATGACAGTTCGGTGTCCTCGCTGTCTTGGCGGATGCGCTCGGCCAAGGTGCGCAGGTAAATGAAGTCCGGGTTGTCCAGCGTTCGTTGGGCGTGGCGGGCGCGCAGCGTGACTAGGGCGGGCTGAATGTTGTTGCTGCGCGGGTAGGCGGCCGGTCGAATGTCGTCCCACGGCATGGCGTCCTCCAAGCTGCTCTCGCCGATGTGGTCAACGTCGTAGAGGTCGGGGAACTCGATGTCGGGCAGTACGCCGCGGTTCTGGG
The DNA here is from genome assembly GCA_026709365.1 of Gammaproteobacteria bacterium. GTDB lineage: Bacteria > Pseudomonadota > Gammaproteobacteria > Pseudomonadales > Azotimanducaceae > Azophilus. Next base: position 75,202 of record JAPOTD010000027.1, on the reverse strand, counting down.
TGCTTTGGCCTGAGATGCGGTAGAACTTGGCGGCGGTGATCTTGAGTTGGCCGCGGTTCAGGGGCACCAAGGTCTGCACGGTTCCCTTGCCGAAGGTGCGACCGCCGACGATGACGCCGCGTTGGTAATCCTGAATGGCGCCGGCGAAGATTTCCGATGCGGAGGCCGACAGCCGGTTTACCATCACCGCCAGCGGGCCGTCCCAAACCAAGGAATCGTCGTCGTCGGCATAGACGTTGGCCCGCTTTCTCGCCGCCCTCACCTGCACCGTGGGCCCGGACTTGATGAACAGGCCCGTCAGCTTGTCGGCCTCCTGCAAGGAGCCGCCGCCGTTGTTGCGCAGATCGATCACCAAGCCGTCCATGCCCTCGGCCTCGAGTTCCCGAACCAGGCGCGCCACGTCGCCGGTGGTGCTCCGGTAGCTGGGGTCACCCTGCTTCAAGGCTTTGAAATCGACGTAGAACGTGGGGATTTCGATGACCCCGATGCGGTGGTCTCGGCCACCCCGGCGCAGCGTCAGCAACTTCTTGCGCGCCGCCTGCTCCTCCAGCTTGACGGTGTTGCGGGTGATCTGCACCACCTTGGCCGTTTCGCCCTCGCCCTTGTCCGGCACGACTTCAAGGCGCACCTTGGAGCCCTTGGGGCCGCGAATCAGTTCCACCACGTCATCAAGGCGCCAGCCCACCACGTCGATCAGCGGTCCCCGCTCGCCTTGGCCGACGCTGATGATGCGGTCGGCGGGCTTGATCTTGCCGGTCTTGGCCGCCGGCCCGGCAGGCACCAGCCGCACCACCGAGGTGTACTCGTCCTCGCTGCGCAGCACCGCGCCGATGCCTTCCAGTGACAGGGACATGTTGATGTTGAAGTTTTGCGAGACCCGCGGCGAGAAGTAGCGGGTGTGCGGGTCATAGGCCGTCGTGAAGGCGTTGACGTAGATGCCGAAGGCGTCCTCGCTCTTGGTCTGCCGCGCCTGCTTGAGCCGGTTGCGGTAGCGCTTGGTGAGCAATTCCCCGATTTCGGCGTCGGGCTTGCCGTTGAGCCTCATGCTCAGCGCCGCGGCCTTCAGGCGCTTGTCCCAAAGCGCGTCCAGCGCGGCTTCGTCCGCTGGCCAGGGCGCGTTCTGCCGATCCACCTCAAGCCTCTCGTCAGCGCCGAAGTCGAGCGCCTCCACGCCGTCCTCAAGCTTGGCCAGCAGGTATTCAAAGCGGTCGATCTGCCGTTGCTGATGGCGGTTGAACATGTCGAACGCGGGGCCGAGGTTGCCGCGCTTGAGCGCATCGTCCAGTTCATGCCGGTGCTTTTCCATGGCAGCCACTTCGGCGGCCGTGAAGTACAGCCGAGCACCGTCCAAGGCCTCAAGATAGTTGTCGAATATCTCGCTGGAGGTTGCGTCGTCCAAAGTCTTGCGCAGGTAGTGGTTGTGGCGCAACTGCTCAACGATGGTCAGGCTGGTGCGGCCATGGACGTCCAAGGGCGCCAGCGGTGCGGCCTCTTCGGCCCAGGCGGGAGCAGCGCCGCACAGGCAAAGCCAAGCTGCGCAAAGCGCCCAAGCGGGCGAGAGCGGGTAGTGTCTTGAGGACATGCGGTGGTTGCTGAGTTAGGGATGGCCATCATACCCATACTTGCGCCAATTTGCCCAAGCACCCCCTGGCGGGGTAGTGGCTCAGTTTGACTTTGGCTGGGCTTGAGCGGCTGGCGCTCTGACGGGCGTCACTGCGAGGGCAGGATGCCCTCGCTCCGGGGCGAGGTGCCCGCTTCAGGTGAGGCCCCCGGAGCGAGGGCGTCCCGCCCTCGACCGAGTCACGACGACCTGAGTCAAACTGAGCCACTACCCTTGGCGGCAGCAGTTCTCAATTTGGCGTCGGCGATTGCTCATTCGGGGTGTAAACTCGCTTCACCAATTTGATGTTGAAGGGAATGCGGATGATGAGCAAGGAATGTCCCACCGGCCGCCGAACCGCAATGCTGTTTGCGGCCATGCTGGTGGCGGCGTGTTCGGAGCAGGATGGCAGCGCATCGGCCGCAAGCGAGCCCGTCAACCTTGCCGGACGAGCTGCCCAGGCGGGCTACCTAGTCGGCCATCGTCAAGGGGAGCGGCTGCGCGAGGAGTATGGGCCGACCATTGACGGCGAGGCGGTTGCGGCGGGCTTGGCGGACGGTCTCGCCGGGATGCCGCTCCAAGTGTCGCAAGCCCAGGGCCAAGCCGCGCTTGAAGCCATCCTCGCCGAACAGCGCGCTGCCGCCGGTGCGGCGGGCGTTGAGTTTCTGGCCCGCAACGCCGAACGCGCCGAAGTGGAGGTTCTGCCGTCCGGCTTGCAGTATGAAGTGCTCGTGGCCGCCGAAGGGCCTAAGCCAAGTGCGGACAGCCAGGTCACCACCCACTACGAAGGCCGTTTGATCGACGACACCGTCTTCGACAGCTCCATTGCCCGGGGCAGCCCCGCCAGCTTCCGCCTCAACCAGGTCATCGCCGGTTGGACCGAGGCGCTGCAGCTCATGTCGCCGGGCGCCAAGTGGCGGCTGTTCATCCCGTCGGAACTCGCCTACGGGGAGCGGGGCGCCGGCCGAATTATTGGCCCTCGCGCCACCTTGGTCTTTGATGTCGAGCTGATCAGCATCGACGACTGAATGCCCTGATCGCGGAACCAGGTTGTCCAATGAGTGACTGTTGCGCCCGCCGCCCTCTCCCGCGCCAATCAGGGATGCCACAAGGCGTCGCCTTGTTGGTTTCGGTGGCCTGAGTTGGAATCCGGCGACAAGCTCAAGAGAGCCGAAGCCATACGGGAGCGCCTGCAACGCGCGCCGGCCCGGCGCCGGGCGCGCAGCCATGCCCGGCTGACGCGCACCGTTCTGCTGGGCACGGTGGCCGTGGCGCTTGGCATCGCATGGCTGGCGGACGCCTACGGGGTTCAGACGACGGACCTGGTCAACGCACTGGCGGCCAGTTTGGCCTTCGTCGGCGTGTTCGCGGCCTTGGCGCTGACTGGCGGCTTGCTGCTCGGAGCAGCGCGCTGGTTGCTGGGCCGACGCCGCGGCAATCGCCGCGTCGCTGCGAAGCGGCGTTGAGGAGCCGAACGAACCGCTTTTTCGAGGCACCTGCGGGCTCAAAAACACATCGGAATCCGGCCTGGTGGACGCATGGAGTTTCGCGCAAGCGAAACTCCATGCGCGATCGTCAGATCACGCATGCAGGCCTCCAACGTGCTAGAGTCCAAAGGTCAAGCCGCTGTCTGAGGCGCACCTGCTCATGGCCCTCGTGAATCCCAACTACGTTGATGACGGTGCCCTGCGCGAACAGGACCGGGTGGACTTGGAGGACTTTCTGTCCGCCATGGACCGGGCCGAGTTGAATGGACGCGGGGTGCCGTTCTTCTCCGGCAGGGAAACGGAGGTCACAGCTTTCCGTGGCATTGTGAATCGGCTGTCGCGCGGAAGGCAAAGCAACGCCACCATCGTGGTCGAAGGGCCGCCTGGCGCGGGCAAAAGCGCGCTTCTGGCCCAGTTCCAAGAGGAAATCCATGGCCTCCCGCCAACTGAGTCCGGTCAACGTGAATGGCGGCCCGTTTTTTTGCCCGCCAACTTTGCCGAAGCGCCCAAGGAAATTGCGCGCGCCATTGATCGTGCCATTTCACTGCGGCTTGCCGATCAAATTCTGCGTAGCCCAAGCCAACCCGCACCTTCGCTAGTCGCTCGGTTCCAAGCCGCCATGGGCCAAAAGGCGGGCATCAGGAACGTCCGGGAGGCCGCCCGGCAGTTGGCGGCGCGGGGCGGTGGCGCCTTCGGCATCTCCATTGGTCCCAGTCCCCATGATCCGATAACCAGTCTTGGCGACGCCGTGGCACGGCGAGCCGAGCATTGGGGCGAGTGGCAGATCGTGCTGCTCATTGACGAGGCCCAGCAAATCTCCGACCAGCGCCTTGGGGATGTCAGCGGCACCCTTTCCGCCATCCACCAAGGGGGCGTCCCCGCACCCATCTCCTTTTGCGCCTTTGGCCTTCCCGGAACTTGGGCCGCGCTCGAAGCCGTGAATGTTTCCCGCTCCTTGGGCGGAGCCGACCTTCGCCTTTCGGCCTTGGACGAAAGCGCAACCCGCAAAGCCGTGAACCGCTGCTTCGAGGCATTTGCAGTGCGCAACGGTCAAGCATGGCAGCAGGCCGTCGTTGAGCGAAGCGCCAACTGGCCGCAGCACTTGGCCACCTACTTGGTCAGCGCCATCTCGCAAATCCGGCGCCAATCCGCCAGCGAAAGATGCTTGGATGCGCGCTCCGCCTCGCTGGTCGCCGCCATGGCCCGTGGCGATGAGGGCAGGAACGGCTACTACGCGAGGCGCCTCGAGCGCTTGACGCGGGGCAATGGCCACTTTCAGGCCTATGCCGAGACCGCGGTGTCCTTGTTTAGGGAAAGAGGAGGTGAATTGTCGTGGCAGGAGATCAAGTCGGCTTTGCGGCAAAGTGACGGCAGCATCAGCAACGACGAGGTCAACCGATTCACCGCAGTGGCTGAACGCAGCGGGTTGATGCGGCGTGACCCGTCGGCGCCAACCTACCAAATGCCCATTCCCTCCTTTGCCGGTTACTTGCTCAACGAGCCGCTCCCCGAAGTCACCGAACCCGGCTGTCCAGCCAAGTAGAACCGGGCTATCCAGCCAAACGAGAGCGGCTCCCGGAAGGCGAAGGCGTGCTTTCCGTTTGGGTCGCCAAACGCTGGATGCGCGCCTTCGATGTCATCCGGGCCGGTGAATCAGTCGAGTTCGGCCATGAAGCGCTGCGGGCGCGGCTTGAAGCAGTTCCCGGCATCCAACGAGAAGGCCACTGCGGTGGCGCGCCCCAGAATTCGCTTGGCCTCCACGAAGCCGATGGCGCGGGAGTCTTGGGAACTGTCGCGATTGTCGCCGAGAAGGAGATAGTGTTCCTTGGGCACCGCCGAGGGCGACAGGTTCCTGTCGCTGCTTGAACCTCCTTCGGGATGCAGCGTGATCCGATGGCTGGCTCCCAGAATGGACTCCCGGAAGTACCGCTGGGGGATATGCGGGCTGCTGCCTTCAATGTCGGCTTCAGCCGCGGCCAGGGCCCGGTAGGCGGCCGTCCTGCCGTTGATGCTCAGCACGTTGTCCTGCAGGGCGACCCAATCGCCGGGCAGGCCGATGACGCGCTTGACCAGCAGCCGTCCGTTGAGGGGCGAGACGAAGGTGACCACGTCGCCCCGCGCCGGTTCCGCCCAGCGGGCGAGCCGCCGCAGCGTGAAGGGGATGCGCAGGCCGTAGGCCAGCTTGTCCACAATGATGCGGTCGCCGGCCAGGATCGAGGGCGTCATGGACCGGGAAGGCACCCGGTTCCAGTCGGCGATGGCGGAGCGGAACACCAGCAGGATGGCAATGAGGAGCCAAACGCCGCGCCACTGCCACAGCGCATGGGTGATTCGGCTGCGCCACCCGGCCATGCGCGCCGGTTCGGCTAAGGTTTTTCGCTTTTGGCCTCTTGGGCCTGAAACTGCGCGAGCTGATCGGCTGATGCCTCTGGCTGGTGCTTCGCCTTCCACTCGCCGTAGGGCATGCCGTACACCAGCCTCCGCGCGGCTTCCAAGTCCATCTCCAAGCCCCGCTCCGCGGCTTCGGCCCGGTACCACTTCGACAGGCAGTTTCGGCAGAAGCCGGCGAGGTTCATCAGGTCGATGTTCTGGACGTCCTTGCGTTCGTCGAAGTGCTGGAGCAGGCGCCGAAAGACGGCGGCTTCGATTTCAGTTTCCAGTTGGGACATGAGGGCGACGCTTGTGAGTGGATGCTCAGTTTAACCCAACCTTGCGACCTGGCGGTCGCGGCGCACCTTCGGTCCGCGCCCGTTGCTTGGGCCAAGTTGCGAAACGCTGCTTAAGCCCGCAAGCCATTTAGGTGGGTTGGTCGCGCAGGAACACCCAGTCATTGGGGGAGGATTCGGCCGCGGAGAACCGGTAGCCCTGCCAGTCGAACGCCTTGAGCGCCCTCAGCGTTGAGACCCGGTTCTTGACCAGGTAGGCGGCCATCAGCCCCCGGGCCTTCTTGGCAAAGAAGGAAATGAACTTGTAGCGTCCGTTCTTCAAGTCCTTGAAGGTGGGCGTGATGATCCGTGCGTCAAGGCGGGCGGCGTCCACGGCCTTGAAGTACTCGTTGGAGGCGAGGTTGACCAGAATCGGCTGGCGCTGGGCGTCGATGGCTTCGTTCAGCGCCGCAGTCACCTTGTCGCGCCAGAAGGCGTAGAGGTCGCCGCCGCGCCCGTTGGGCAGTTGGGTGCCCATTTCCAGGCGGTGCGGCTGAATGAGGTCAAGGGGCTTGAGGATGCCGTGCAGGCCAGACAGGATGCGCAGGTGCCGCTGCGCCCAAGTGAGGTCCCGCTCGCTGAATTCGGCGGACTTAAGGCCGATGTACACATCGCCGTTGAAGGCGAACATGGCCTGCTTGGCGGTGCGCCGGTTGAAGGGTTCGCCCCAGGCGGCGTAGCGGTCGTAGTTGAGCTGGGCGAGGTCCGTGCTGATGCCCATGAGGTCCGATAGATCCTGGGGCGCCATTTCGCGCAGTTCGCGCATCAGTTCGGCGGAGTCGTCCAGAAATGAGGGCACCGAGGACTTGCTGGTGGGCGCCCGGCCGTCGAAGTCGAGCGACTTGGCGGGTGAGATGATCGCGAGCATGGCACTCCTTCCTTGTCTCGATCGTGGCAGGCGGCTGCAACGGCGTCAGCGCACCGCGACCACTAGCTCGATGGCCTTGGCCATCGCCTCGTTGGAACTTGGCGTTCGGGGGTGATTCTAGCGGATAATGGCAGCCAAGCGCATGTGGGGGAGCATATTGGGATGTCCGTGGCCGGGAGGATTGAAAGCAAGTTGGCGTCGGGCCTCGACTTGGCCCATCTTGAGGTGATCAATGAGAGCGGCGGCCACAACGTGCCCGCCGGATCGGAGTCCCACTTCAAGGTGGTGCTGGTGTCCGCAGCCTTCGGTGGCGAGCGCTTGCTGGCCCGGCATCGTCGCATCAACGCGCTGCTTCGGGAGGAGCTGGCCAACGACATCCACGCCCTGGCGATCCACGCCTACACCCCCGATGAATGGCGCAGGCGATTTGGCGCCGCGCCCTTGTCGCCGCCCTGCCTGGGCGGCAAGGGGCGCGAGTCGGACGGTGCGGGATGATTGTCGCCGCCTTCTACCGCTTCGTGCGCCTCGACGGCTTGGCAGCGTTGCGCAGCCGCTTGGAGGGTCTCGCCGACGGCCTCGGCCTTAGGGGCACCATTCTCCTGGCCGAGGAAGGCATCAACGGCGGGCTTTTCGGTGCCCGGGAAGCGCTTGAAGCCTTCATGGCAGCGCTTGTTCAGGATGCGCGATTTGCGGCCATGCCCGCCAGGCTTTCCGAGGCAGCGCCGGGCAACCCGGTTTTCCACCGGCTCAAGGTGCGCATCAAGCCGGAGATCGTCAGCCTTGGCCGACCGGAGGCCGACCCGCTCAGGGCCACCGGACAGCGGGTGGCGGCGTCGGATTGGAACGCGCTGCTCGATCGCCCGGAGGTTCCGGTGGTCGATGTGCGCAACGCCTACGAGACCGCCATCGGCGGCTTTCCCGGCAGCTTGGACCCGGGCACCCGGCGCTTCCGGGACTTCCCCGCCTTCGTTGAGGAGGCCTTGAACCCGGATGCGCACCCGGAGGTCGCGCTCTACTGCACCGGCGGCATCCGTTGCGAGAAGGCATCCGCCTACCTGCTGGAGCTCGGCTTTGAAACGGTGCATCAGCTCGACGGCGGCATCCTCAACTACTTGGCGAGCGTGCCCGCGCCGGAAAGCCGCTGGTGCGGCGACTGCTTCGTCTTCGACCAGCGCGTCGCGGTCGATGGCCAGTTGCGGCAGGGACGGCATCGGCAATGCTTCGCCTGCCGCCGTCCGCTGGCCCCCCAGGACTTGAAGTCACCGCAGTATCGGGAAGGCGTTTCCTGTCCCCACTGCCACGGACAGCTCAACGACGCCCAACGGGCCGGCTTTGCGGAGCGGCATCGGCAGGTGGCGCTGGCCGAAGCCCGCGGCGGCCAGCACATCGGATCGTCCTAGGGTTCCGGCAGCGGCGGAGCTTGGCATCCGGTTGCCGACGGCGCGACTTCAGTCGTTGAGCAGCCGCTTGATGGTGGGCCAGAGCGTATCGAGCAGCAAGGGCTGGCCGGCGGCGTTGGGGTGAATGCCGTCGTCCTGCATCAGTTCCGGGTCAAGGGCCACCGCCTCGATGAAGCCGCTGGCCAGCGGCACGCCGTAGCGCCCGGAAAGGTCGGTGAACAGGTCGCGAAACGCTTGGGTGTAGCGGGGGCCGTAGTTGGGCGGAATCCGCATGGGCACCAGCAGCACGTCCCGGCGGCGCGGGTCGGCGAGTTCGATCATCCGTGCCAGGTTGCGTTGGATGTTGGCCACCGGGTAGCCGCGCAGCCCGTCGTTGCCGCCGAGTTCGAGGATGAGCAGGTCCGGGTCGTGGCGCTCAAGCGCCTTGGGCAGCCGGGCCAAGCCGCCGCCGGTGGTTTCGCCGCTCATGCTGGCGTTCACCACCCGGAACTGTGGCCCAAGGCCCGCCAGACGGCGCTCCAGCAGGGCCACCCAGCCCTGTTCCCGTTGAATCCCGTGAGCCGCGCTGATACTGTCGCCGAATATCAAGATCGTTGCGGCTTGAACGGCATTCGTCGAAAGCGCCGCGATGGCCATCAACAGGGGCGCGAGCAGGAACGGACGCCCGACCTTCATCCACCGGGACATCAGGCGCCTCATGGAGCGTTGCGTTATTCGAGCATCGGGCATCGGGAAAAACGTTCCGACCGCGGAAGGCAAGCTCATCATCTTGGATGGCATTGACTTGGAAATCAACGCCGCCGAAAGCCTGGCCATCGTCGGCGCTTCGGGCTCCGGAAAAACCACGCTGCTCGGCATTCTCGCCGGTCTCGACCTGCCGAGCGCCGGCGCCGTTTGGCTGGCCGGCAACGAGATCACCGCCATGGACGAGGAGCGGCGCGCCCGGGTGCGTGGCGAGCACGTCGGCTTTGTGTTTCAGACCTTTCAATTGCTGGCCAGCTTGACGGCGCTGGAGAACGTGATGCTGCCCGCTGAGCTGCGCGGCGACGATGACGCCTCCGAGTCGGCCCTGGACCTGCTGCGCCAGGTCGGCTTGGGCGAAAGAACCGGGCACTATCCCCGGCAGCTGTCCGGCGGCGAGCGGCAGCGGGTGGCCATCGCCCGCGCCTTCGCCTCCCGGCCGACGGTGCTGTTCGCCGATGAGCCGACCGGCAACCTGGACACCCGCACCGGCGCCCGCATCATTGAACTGCTGTTCGACCTCAACGAGGCTTTTGCCACGACCTTGGTGCTGGTCACCCACGATGACCGGCTGGCGAAGCGCTGCGGCCGGGTGATCGAGCTGGAAGCCGGCAGGGTGCGGGCGTGAAGCTGCGGTTGGCCCTGCGCATGGCCTGGCGTGACTGGCGCTCCGGGGAGCTTGGTCTGCTGCTGGCGGCCCTGCTGGTGGCCATCGGCACGGTCACCGCCATCAGCCTGTTCGTTGACCGGCTGCATCAGGCGTTGCTGCTGGAGTCGGCCGACTTCCTGGCCGCCGACCGCTACATTGGCGGCTCCCGCCCCATTCCCGATGAGTTTCGCCGCGCGGCTGAGCAGCGCGGGCTTGATGCCGCCGATGTGCTGTCCTTCGCCTCCATGGTGTTCGCGGGCGAGGAGCGCAACCAGCTGGTTGCCGTCAAGGCGGTGAGCGCGGACTACCCGCTGCGCGGAACGCTGATTGCCGGAACGGTGCCCTTTGCCCGCGGCACCCCGGTCGATGACGTTCCCCTGCCGGGCGAGGTTTGGATCGACTCCCGGCTGTTCCCCGCCTTGGACGTGCGTCTGGGCGACCGGGTGGAGGTGGGCATGGCGTCGCTCCAGGTGACCCGGGTGCTGGTCAAGGAGCCGGACCCGGGCGGCAGCTTCTTCGCCTTGGGCCCCAGGCTGCTGATGAATCTGGCTGACGTGCCGGCCACGGAGGTGGTGCAGCCCGGCAGCCGCATCGGCTACCGGCTGCTGCTGCGGGGGCCGGATGCGGCGCTTGAGGCGCTGCGCGAGGAGTTGGCGGTGGAGCCTGAATTCCGCTGGGTGGGCATTCGCGAAAACAGTCCGCGCATCGGCGCCGCCCTGGACCGGGCGGAGAGCTTCCTGCTGCTTGGCGGGTTGCTGGCGGTGCTGCTCGCCGGGGTCGCCGTGGCGCTGTCGGCGCACCGCTACGCCCGCCGCCACTACGACCATGTGGGCATCTTCAAGACCCTCGGCGCCGGTCCGAACCGCATACTGACCGGCTACCTCGGCATTCTCGGCGTGGTCGGCGCGGTCAGCGTCGCGCTGGGGCTGGCGGCGGGGAGCGCCCTGCACCTGTTGGTCATCGAAGCCCTGGACACCCTGATTCCGGTCGAGCTGCCGCCGCCGAGCTTCCGGCCCTTCGCCCTTGGCGCGGCCACGGGCCTGATTTGCGCCCTGGCCTTTGCCATGCCGCCGCTGCTGCACCTCAAGAACATATCGCCCATGCGGGTCATCCGTCGCGACCTCGGTGCGCCGCCGGCGTCGGAGTGGCTCACCTACGGCGCTGCCGCGGCGGGCAGCCTGACCCTGCTGATTTGGTACACCGGCAGCCTGATGCTGACCCTGTGGACGCTGCTGGGCGCGTTGGCGGTGCTGCTGGCCTTTGGCGCCTTGGCCTGGCTGCTGCTGCGCGGCGGACGGGCCATCGGCATGCAGGCGGGCAGCGTCCTGCGCTTGGCGCTGTCCGGCCTGCAGCGCCGCCATCGGGAGAACGTCGTCCAAATACTCATCTTCGGCCTCGCCATCATGCTGCTGCTGGTGCTGGTGCTGCTGCGCACCGCGCTGATCGACGAATGGCGCTCGGCGTTGCCGGACGATGTGCCCAACCACTTCCTGATGAACGTCACGCCGGACCAGCTGGCGCCGGTGAATGCGCTGCTCGATGACCACACCCAACGGCAGGGGCCGCTCTATCCGATGGTTCGGGGGCGGGTGGTTTCCGTGAATGGGGAGGATGCCCAAGCCTGGCAGGATCGGCATCGTTCGGCGGATGAGCCCGGGCCGCGGCTCTCCTCGGAGCGCAACCTGACTTGGACCGAGGCGCTGCCGCAGGACAACGAACTGATCGAGGGGGACTGGTGGCGCCCGGACGATGATCGGGTGCTGGTGTCCTTGGAGGATGAGTACGCGCGGGAGCTTGGCCTTGGCGTTGGCGACCGATTGGACTTCGACGTCGGGGGGCAGCCGGTGGAGGCCGAGGTCGCCAGCCTGCGCCGCTTGGAGTGGGAGAGCATGCAGCCCAACTTCTTCCTCATCCTCTCCCCGGCGGCGCTCAGGGACCTGCCCGCCACCTACATGACCAGCTTCTTCCTGCCGCGCCAGGAGAAGCAGTTCCTGAATCGGCTGCTGTCGGAATTCCCGACCATCACTGTCATCGAGATCGACGCCATCGTCGAGCAGGTTCGCAGCATCGTCGATCGGGTCACCCAAGCGGTGGAGCTGGTGCTGGCGCTGGTGGTCGCTTCGGGCTGCCTGGTGCTGATTGCCAGCATTCAGGCGAGCCGCGACGCGCGCATGCGCGAGCATGCCTTGGTGCGCACCTTGGGTGGCGCGCGCTCCCTGATCCGCGGCAGCCTGGCGGCGGAATTTGCGGTGCTTGGGGCGTTCTCCGGCTTAGTGGCGGTCGTGGGCGCCGAAGTCACGGTGGCGCTGCTGCAATCGCAGATTTTTGAACTGCCGGCCAAAGCGCATCCTTGGCTGTGGCTGCTCGGCCCCTTGGCGGGCGCTGGCCTGATCCTTGCCGTGGGCCTGGTCGGCACCCGCCGCCTGGTGTCCTCGCCGCCGATTCTGGTGCTGCGAGGCACGCAGTGATGCCGGTTGTCTCCTGCGAGGTTGGCTGGCTCCGTCAACTGAGCCTAGCGCTGTTGGCCGTCGCAGGCTTGGGCATGCCTCAGTGGTCGCTGGCCGAAGTGCGCCTGTCCACTACTGTCCATCGCGTGGATGGCTGGATGGAGGAGGGCGGGGAGCTGAAAGCCCGGCTGACGGACGCCGCCTTGGTGGCGGCCGGGGATGAGCTGCGCTACGCCATTGCTTTCACCAACACGGGCTTGGTGCCGGTCGATCCCGGCGCCATCGTCATCACCAACCCCATTCCGGAGACCACGGAGTACGTCTGGGACACGGCGGGCGGCATCAACGCGCGCATTCTCTACCGTGCCGACGCAGTGGCCGAAGCAGCCGCCACCGATGCATCGACAGCGGAATCCTTCCTGCCCCTGGCGGAACTGGTGGTTACTGAAGGAGGGGTGCTGCGTTCCGCCGCCGCCGCCGACGTGCGCGCCATCCGCTGGGTTTACGAGGCCGTTCTGCCGCCGGGGAAGTCCAGCGAAGTTTGGTTTCACGTCCGTCTGCAGTGAGGCTCCGGCATCCAAATTGGGGCCAAGGTTCGTAAATCCAGGTTCAGATGCTTACCGAACCTGACCCACGCAACACGCGCGGCGTTTCGCGCCAGCGAAGCGGGCGCACGAAGCGGGTGCGCATTGTCACTCCCTGCGTTTCCTGATACAAAAGGCGGTCTTCCAAGTCATCCCCATGCGGGAGCGGCCCATGCCACTGCAACTTAGGTCAACGGTTAAGTCCGATGGCCAGCTCGAACTCAGCTTGGCTGAGGTTGAGATGCCGGAGCCTCAAGCGGACGAGATCGTCGTCCGCATCGAGGCGTCGCCCATCAATCCCTCGGACCTCGGCCTGCTGCTTGGCTTTGCCGACTTATCGACCGTCCAGGCCGGCCTGAGCGAGGGTCGGCCGGTTCTCACCGCCAAGGTGCCCGAATCCTTCATGCGCCAGCTCGCGCCCCGCTTGGATCAGTCGATGCCGGTGGGCAACGAGGGCGCCGGCACCGTGGTGGCGGCGGGCGCTGCCGCAACCGCGCAGGGGCTGCTCGGCCGGACCGTGGCCGTGCTGGGCGGCGCCATGTACGCCCAATACCGCAAGATCAAGGCCGCCGACGCGCTGCCGCTGCCCGAAGGGACCACGGCGCGGGAGGGGGCATCCTGCTTCGTCAATCCGCTGACCGCACTGGGGATGGTCGAAACCCTGCGCCAGGAGGGCCATTCGGCGTTGGCGCACACGGCTGCGGCCTCGAACCTGGGGCAGATGCTGCAGAAAATCTGCCTTGTCGATGGCGTTGAACTGGTCAACATTGTGCGCAAGCCGGAGCAGGCGGCGTTGCTGGAGGGCATTGGCGCCCGCCATGTCTGCAATTCCAGCGATGCCGACTTCATGGCGGCGCTGACGGATGCCTTTGCCGAAACCGGCGTCACCTTGGCGTTTGACGCCACCGGGGGGGGGTCGCTGGGCAGCCGAATCCTCACCTGCATGGAGGCTGCGGCGGCCCGCCGGGGCGGTGCGGTGGGCGGCTACGGCACCGATGTGTTCAAGCAGCTCTACATATACGGCGGCCTGGATCGAGGCCCCACCCAACTGACCCGCAACTGGGGGTTTGCCTGGAGCATCGGCGGCTGGCTGCTGCCCCCGTTTTTGGCCAAGATCGGCCCTGAGGCGGCCCAAGGCCTGCGCGAGCGGGTGGCTCGGGAGATCAAGACCACCTTCGCCAGCCACTACGCACGGGAAGTGTCCTTGGCCGAAGCGCTGTCCGTCGAGGCCGTTCAAGCCTACGGACGGCAGGCAACCGGCGAGAAGCACCTCATCAATCCGAACAAGGGCTTGGCATAGTGGCCGCAGTGGCGTTACGGTCGAATGCGCCTTAGCCGTCTGGCCGCATCGCTGGTTTCGGCCGCCTTCGCAGCCTTGGCTTGGGCCGCTCCGGCGGTGCCGTCCGCCGACCGGATCGAGGAGATCGTGGTCACCGGAACCATCGGCGAGCGCCTTGGCACCGCCGGCAGCGCCAGCCGCATCGACGGCGATGCGCTGGCGGAGATCCGGCACACCCACGTTCATGAGGCGCTGAACCGGCTCCCCGGGGTTTGGGTCGCCCGAGGCTCCGGCCAGGAGCACCTGACCGCCATCCGCTCGGCGGTGCTGACCGGCGCCGGGGCCTGCGGCGAGTTTCTCTACTTGGAGGACGGCCTGCCGATCCGCCCCGCCGGCTTTTGCAACATCAACAATCTCTTCGAGGTCAATGGCGAGCAGGCGGCGGGCATGGAGGTCTGGCGCGGACCCTCCAGCGCCGTGCTGGGCGGCAACGCCCTGCATGGGGCGGTCAATGTGCTCACCGCCAACCCCGAGGGCGCCAGCTTCAGCCTGGAGGGCGGCTCCTATGGCTACTACCAGGCCAGAGCCGCGTTGGGCGGGCAAGTTGGCAGGCACAGGATCGGCCTGAGCGCCCACGGGAGCCAGACCGAAGGCTATCGAGATGACACCGGGCACGGCCAGCAGAAGCTCTCCTTGGCTCATGCCGTGGACTTGGGCGGCTGGCGGGTGCGCAACACCTTGAACGCCACCAACCTCAATCAGGAGACCGGTGGTTACGTTCGGGGCTTTGCAGCCTATGAAGACGGTCGCCTGCGGCGCTCCAACCCCAATCCGGAGGCCTACCGGGATGCTTGGTCCTGGCGCGCGGCCAGCCATTGGCACCGTGAGCAAACCCGGGTGGCCGCCTATCTGCGCCGCTCGCGCATGGCGTTCCTGCAACATTTCCTGCCCGGACAGCCCACGGAGGCCAATGAGCAGACCAGTGGCGGCGCGCTGCTCAGCCAAGGGTTTGCGGCAGGCGCTTGG
>JAPOTD010000027.1:0-60406 GCA_026709365.1 Gammaproteobacteria bacterium | reverse complement strand
GGCGCTTGGAGCGGCCGGTTCGGCGCACAGCTGGAGGTCATGCAGGGCAGCCTGCTGCAGACCCAGGATCGGCCCACGACCGGATCAGCGTTTCTGGTGGCCACGCGCCCCCCAGGGCGCCATTACGATTACCGGGTCGATTCGATCATGGCGGCCGGCTTCTATGATCTTGGCGCAACCTTGGCGGAGGGACTGCGCCTGCTGCACAGCCTGCGCCTTGAGCACTTGGGCTACGACTATGAAAACCGCCACCTCATCGGCAACAGCCGCGACGACGGTTCCGCCTGCGGCTTCGGCGGCTGCCTGTACACAAGGCCCGCCTCCCGGGATGACGATTTCACCGAAGTGGCAGGCCGCTTGGGCGTCGAGCGGGACTTCGGCGCCCGGCGCTCCGGCTACTTGATGGTCAGCACCGGGTTTCGCCCCCCCCAAGCCACGGAGCTCTACCGCCTGCAGCGCGGGCAAACCGTCGCGGACTTGGACAGTGAACGCTTGCTGTCCGTGGAGGCGGGCTTCAAGGCGGGCGCGTGGTCCCTGTCCGCATTCAGCGAACGAACCCGCAACTTCATTTTCCGCGACGCGAGCGGCTTCAACGTCAGCGACGGCAAGACCAAGTCCTTGGGCCTTGAGTTTTCCGGCGACTGGCAATGGGGCAGCCACACGCTAAGTCTTGCGGTCAGCTATGCCGCGCACAAGTACGCCTTCACCCGCGCCGCCGGGAGAGGGGAGCAGATCGAGCACGGCAACATGATGGACTCGGCGCCGCGCTGGCTCACCAATGCCCGTTGGCGCTACCAGCCGGGCGAGCGCTGGTACTCCGAGGTTGAGCTGAACCAAGTGGGCGAGCACTACGTCAATGCCGCCAACACCGCCAAGTACGAAGGCCATGTGGTGCTCAATTGGCGCGGCGGCTACCAGCTGAACCGGCGCATCGACCTGTTTGCCCGGGTGATCAACCTGCTCGATGAGCGCTACGCCGACCGCGCCGACTACGCCTTCGGCAGCTACCGCTACTTCCCGGCCATGCCCATCCAAGGCTACTTGGGATTTAATCTGGCACTTTGACTGATTCCGATGCGCAACCCGATGGGTGTGGCTGAAGTGGACGAGATGGTCAAGAATCGCAGAGCGCGATTCGCGAATGCGGACGAGATGTTTGCGGAACTTGAAAAAGCCACCCGCCAGTAGGCGAACCAATCCGCCACGCCGGGCTGACTGCGCCAAGGACTTCCTCAAGGACTGGGAACGGCTGTCACGCTTCGGGCGATACGACATGAAGCGGGCGAAGGCGGTCATGCTGCAGCTCATCGCAAATGATGCCCCGCTCGAACCCGAACGGAAGGATCACGCCCTAAAGGGCGCTTGGGCAACGTACCGTGAATGCCATGTGGGGGGAGATTTTCCAATCGCCTATCGCATCGAGGATGCAGACGGTTCCAGCGGTTCGGTGTACTTCGCCCGCATGGGCACCCATGCCGAACTCTTCGAGTGAGTTCCAGCCGAGCCGCCGCCTTGATGCCGCCTCCTCTCACCATGACCGACCTTGACTGCACCCGCGGCGGGCGGCGGCTGTTCGGCGGCTTCGACCTGACCTTGGACGCGGGCGGCTGCACGGAGGTTCGCGGGGCCAACGGCAGCGGCAAATCCACCCTGCTGCGGATTGCCGCGGGGCTCTTTGCCGACTTCAGCGGCGCCGTCGAGGCGGCGCCGCGTCACTACCTTGGCCATCGCAATGGCGTCAGCGCCTTGCTGTCGCCGTTGGAGAACCTCAAGCCCCATGAGCGTCCCGGCGGGGATTCGGCGCGCGAAGCGTTGATCCGCACGGGGCTTGGGGATGTCGTGGACGTCCCCTGCGGGCAGTTTTCCCAAGGCCAGCAGCGCCGGGTGGGCTTGGCCCGGCTGCTGTTGGGGGACCGGCCGTTGTGGCTGCTTGACGAGCCGCTCGCCGCCCTTGATGCCGATGGTCAGCGCTTGGTGCGGGAACTGGTCGAGGTACATTGCCGCGGCGGCGGGGCGGTGCTCTGCGCGACCCATCAACCACTGGGCTGCTCCGCGTCTGAAGTGAATCTGATGGATCACTAGGCCCATGTTCGCCGTGCAGTTTCGCCGCGATTGGCTCTGCCTCATGCGCTCCAGGGATGAGGCCGTCAATCCGTTGGTGTTCCTGTTTCTGGCCACGACCCTGTTTGCGATCGCCTTCGGCGGTGACCCGCGGCAATTGGCGGAGCTGGCGCCCGCCATCGTCTGGGCCTTGGTTTTGCTGGCCAACCTGCTGTCGTTGGAAGCCTTGTTCAGGCGCGACCTTGAGGATGGCACCTTGGAGCAGTTGCTGCTGCTGGCGGAGCCGCCCTTCGCCGCGGTGTTGGGCAAGGTGGCTGTGCAGTGGTGCGTGTCGGGCGCGGCCATGGCCGTTTTGGCCCCCGTGGCCGCGCTGCTGTTGAATCTGCCCGCTGCGGCGCTCCCGGCCCTGATGCTGGGCCTGCTGCTGGGCACGCCCGCCCTGAGCCTGATTGGCGCGGTCGGCGCGGCGCTGACCGTGGGCTTGCGCGGCGGCGGCGTTTTGCTGGCGCTGCTGCTGCTGCCCTTGCATCTGCCGGTGCTGGTGTTCGGCGTCAGCGCCGTGTTGGATACAATGGCGGGGGTTGGCGCTGCGGCGCAGTTCTACTGGCTGGCGGCGATCAGCGCCGCAGCGCTGACGCTGGCGCCGTTCGCGGCCACCGCAGCCTTGCGCATCAGTGTGGAGCAGTCGTGACGTTGAAGCAGTTTTGGCATCGATTGGGATCGCCCAAGTGGTTCTTCCACATGAGCGGCCCGTGGCAGGGCGCTTTCGCAGTTCTGGCCGTGCTGCTGCTGCTCACCGGCATGACCTGGGGCTTGGCGTTCGCCCCTCCGGACTACCAGCAGGGCAACAGCTTTCGCATCATCTACGTGCATGTGCCGGCCGCCGTGCTGGCCCAGTCGGTCTATCTGACGCTCGGCGTCGCCGGCGTGCTGTTGCTGGTGTGGCGCATGAAGATGGCCCAGCTGGTGCTGGAGAACCTAGTCGGCTTCGGCGCCTGGATGACCGCCTTGGCGCTCTTCACCGGGGCGGTTTGGGGCAAGCCCACTTGGGGAACCTGGTGGGTATTCGACGGGCGCACCACCTCCACATTGGTGTTGTTGTTCCTCTACTTCGGCCTTTATGCCCTGCGCCAGGCCATTCCCAGCCGCGAGGCCGCCGGGCGCGCCTGCGCCCTGCTCGCCGTCGTCGGCGTCATCAACATCCCGGTGATCAAGTACTCCGTGGAGTGGTGGACCACCCTGCATCAGGGCGCCACCTTCAAGCTGACCGAGGCGCCGGCCATGCCGGCGTCCATGTGGGCGCCGCTGCTGGTTAACGTGCTGGGCGCCTATTGCCTGTTTGCCGCCAACCTCATCGCCAAGCTGCGCACCGCCATCCTGCGCCAGGAGCCGGGCGCGGCTTGGGTGCGCGATTGGGCGGCCGGGGAGGTCCGGCCATGATGTTCGAGGATTGGCAGGCGTTCATCGCCATGGGCGGGCACGGGCTCTACGTCTGGATGGCCTATTCGGTGGCCGTGGCGCTGCTGATCGCCAACCTGACCGGCTTGGATCGGGAACGGCGCAGAACCCGCCGCCACTTGCAGGCCCAATTGGGGAATCGGACGCCGGGAGGCCTTGATGCATCCGAAGCGCCGTAGTCGGCTGATGACGGTGGCCTTCGTGCTCACCGGCGCTGCGGCGGCGGTGGCGCTGATGCTGCGGGCGGCCAATGAGAACCTGAACCTGTTCTACCCCCCGGATCGGGTCGCTGGCGGCGCAGCGCCGGTCGGCGTCGGCATCCGCGCCGGGGGCATGGTGCTGGAGGGCAGCGTGCGGCGGGCGGCCGACTCGCTCGACGTGGCCTTCGTGCTGACCGACCGCCAAGGCTCGGACTTCCGCGTGGCGTACAGCGGCATCCTGCCCGACCTGTTCCGCGAGGGCCAGGGCATACTGGTGCGCGGCCAACTCGGCGTTGATGGCGTCTTTCAAGCCGAGGAGGTGCTGGCCAAGCACGATGAGACCTACATGCCGCCGGAACTGATGCCCTTGGCCCAAGGTGCCGCTGGCCAAGGGAAGGGCGGATGATTGCTGAGCTGGGCCATCTCTCGGTCATCCTGGCGCTCGCCTTGAGCTTTGCGGGGGCGGTTTTTGGCTTGGGCGGCGCCCATGTCGGCCAAGGCCGCTGGATGCAGGCCGCGGTCTCGGCGACCTACGGGCAGCTGGCGTTCGTGGCGCTCGGCCTCCTAGTGCTGGTCAACGCCTTCGTCACCGATGACTTCTCGGTGGCCTACGTGGCGCACAACTCCAACAGCCTGCTGCCTTGGCAGTACAAGGTCAGCGCCGTGTGGGGCGCCCATGAAGGCTCGCTGCTGCTGTGGACCCTCATCATGACCCTGTGGATGGGCGCCGTTGCCTGGCGGGGCGCGGCACTGCCCCGGGACATCCTCGCCCGGGTGCTGGGGGTGATGGGGCTTCTCAACTTGGGCTTCCTGAGCTTTCTGCTGCTGACCAGCAACCCCTTCGAGCGGCTGCTGCCGTTGCCGCCGAGCGACGGTGCCGACTTGAACCCCCTGCTGCAGGACTTCGGCTTGATCGTGCATCCGCCCATGCTCTACACCGGCTACGTCGGCTTCTCGGTGGCGTTCGCCTTCGCCGTGGCGGGATTGCTGTCCGGGCGGCTGGACAGCGCTTGGGCGCGCTGGTCGCGGCCTTGGACCAACGTGGCTTGGGCGTTCCTCACCTTGGGCATTGCCTTGGGCAGCTGGTGGGCCTACTACGAACTGGGCTGGGGCGGCTGGTGGTTTTGGGATCCGGTTGAAAACGCCTCCTTCATGCCCTGGTTGGCCGGCACCGCCCTGCTGCATTCCCTGGCGGTTGCCGAGAAGCGCGGCGCGTTCAAGACTTGGACGCTGCTGCTGGCGCTCATGGCCTTCAGCTTAAGCCTCCTGGGCGCCTTCATCGTGCGTTCCGGGGTGCTGACGTCGGTACACGCCTTTGCCGTGGACCCGACCCGCGGGCTCTACATTCTCGGCTTCCTCGCCGTCGTGGTGGGCGGTAGTCTGACGCTGTTCGCGCTGCGGGCGAGCGCCGCAGCCGCCGAGGTCCGCTACGGCCCGTTCAGCCGCGAGGCCTCGTTGCTGGTGAACAATCTGCTGCTGATCGTGGCGATGGCCGTGGTTTTGCTGGGCACCCTCTATCCATTGGCCTACGAGGCGCTGACTGGCGGCGACAAGATCAGCATCGGGCCGCCCTGGTTCAACCGCTTCTTCGTGCCGCTGATGCTTGCCGCGGCAGTGGCCTTGGGCGTTGGCCCTTTCCTCAGTTGGAAGCGTTCGGGCTTTGCGCGGCTGCGCCGCCGCCTGGCCTGGTGTTTCGGCGCGAGCCTTGGCTTGGCCGCCTTGGCGGCCCTGCTGCTGGAGGGCTTTCAGCTTTGGGGCGCGGCGGCTGCGGTCGCCTTGGGCCTATGGATCGTCTGCACCCACGCCGTTGACGCCGCCCGGCGCGTGCAGCTCAAGACCGCTTCGGTGCCCTTGTCCTACTGGGGCATGGCCTTGGCGCACCTCGGCTTTGCGGTGAGCTTGCTGGGGATTGCGCTGACCCACGAGCTTTCGGTGGAGAAGGACATCCGCATGTCGGTTGGCGAGTCGGCGACCCACGGCGACGTGACCTTCCGCTTCGACGGCGTGGTGGATGCCGCTGGCCCCAACTACCGAGCCCAGCGCGGCCTCTTTGCAATCGAGGACGGGGAGCGCCGCATCAATCTGGCGCCCGAGAAGCGCCGCTACCTCGCCAGCGGCTCGGTGATGACCGAAGCGGCCATCGATGCGGGCTTCCTCAAGGATATCTACGTTTCCCTGGGCGAGCCGCTCGCCAACGGCGATTGGGCCGTTCGAGTGTATGTCAAGCCGTTCGTGCGCTGGATCTGGCTAGGGGCCATTCTCATGGCCTTGGGCGGCGTTGTGGCGGTTGCCGACCGGCGCTACCGGCGTCTGCGGCGCCGCATCGCAAGCCCCAAGGCCGCCGTTGGCTTGCCCGCATGAATCGAGCCGGCCTGTTTGCGCCCTTGGCCGTGTTCGCCTTGATTCTGGCGATCGGCTACTTCGGCTTCCAGCTTGAGGATCCCCATCGGCTGCCCTCGGCACTGATCGGCAAGCCTTTCCCGGATTTCGCCGCTGAGCGGCTTGACGGCGAGGGCGGCGACTTGGTGCGCCGCGCCGACCTTCTGGGCAGTCCGGCGCTGGTCAACGTCTGGGCCACTTGGTGCCCGACCTGCAAGGCGGAGCATGACGAACTGCTGCGCATTCGTGCCGCCATGGCCGCTACCAGCGCACCGATGCGCATCATCGGCGTCAACTACAAGGACGATCCGGCCAAGGCCCGGCGTTGGCTGATTGACTACGGCGACCCTTATGACTTCAACCTAGTCGATGCCGATGGCGCCCTGGGGGTTGAACTGGGCGTGTACGGCGCGCCGGAGACCTTTCTGCTCAACGCGCAAGGGGATGTGGTGTTCAAGCAGGTGGGTGCCATTGACCGCCGGATTTGGCAGCAGGAGATTGCCCCCCGTCTGGCGGGCATGGGCATGCCGGTGACGGGTGCGCAGGCGCGCGGCGATGCGGGTTAGGGCGCAGGCTTTGGCCGCTCCCGCGGCGCCTGCCCTGGCCGCTCCTGCGGCACCTGCCCTGGCCGCTCCTGCGGCACTGGTGCTGCTGCTCTGCTGCTGGCCTGCCTGGGGGGCCAGTCCGGTGGATGTGCATGAGTTTCCCGATGTCCGGACGGAGGCTCGATTTCGCGCCTTGATTGCCGAATTTCGCTGTCCCAAGTGCCTGAACACCAATCTAGCGGGCAGCGATGCGCCCATCGCCCAGGATCTGCGGGCGGCGGTGCATCGGCTGGTGGTGCGCGAAGGGTTTTCCGATGCGCAGGTGAGGGACTACCTGCAGGCCCGCTACGGCGATTTCGTGCTCTACGACCCCCCGTTGAAGGCCGCCACGCTGCTGCTCTGGGGTGGGCCGCTCCTGTTTGTCCTGGCCGGGCTTGGGCTGATCGCCTGGCGCCTGCGGCACCAGCGCAGCGCCCAGTTGAGCAATGCGGACCAAGCGCGCTTGGCGAAGATTCTGGACGAAGCCTGATGTTCTGGCTGTGGGCCGCGCTGCTGGGCTTGGCAGCCGCCATGTTTGCTGCCGCGCCGTTTTTTCTCGCTGGCCGCCGCGGCACGGAGCGCGCCTCGACGCTGCGGGCGCTGTATCGCCAGCGGCTCGATGAACTGGATGACGAGGCCCGCTCCGGCGTTTTGGAGGCCGGCGAACGGCAGGCCATGGAGGCGGAACTGGGCCGGGCGCTGCTGACCGACGTTGATGTGGAGGCGTCCGCGTCCGATGCTGCGGCGCCCTGGGCCGGGGCGTCCGGCAATCCTGATCGCGAGGCTGGGCAGCCGCAGGACTCAGCTTCCGCCCCTTCAGGCCAACCCCCCGCCAGTCTGGGCCAGCGCCTCGTTGAGAACTGGGCGCCGCTGCTTGCAGCGCTTTGCGCTCCGCTGGCCGCCATCGCCCTCTACTTCGGCATCGGCGAACCTGATGCGCCCATGCTGGCGGGCGCATCGCAAGTGATGCGCCTTGATCCCGCTGAAGACCGAATCGAACTCGACCGCTGGCGCGCCCGGCTCGGCGAGCGGGTGCGGCAGCGTCCCAACGATGCGGGCAGTTGGTTCCTGCTGGGCCAGATCTACCTGACCGATGGCGACCATGCTGCCGCCGCTGCGGCTTTTGAGCACGCCCATGCGCTGACCGGCGAGGATCCCGGCATTGATCTGTACTGGCTGCAAGCCCGCTACTTGGCGGCGGGCGGACGACTTGACGAGGGCGCTGCCGTGATCGCCGAGCGCATTCTGGCGCGAACCCCGAACCAGCCGATGGTGCTGGAACTGCTCGGTCTTGAAGCCTTCCGCCGCGGGGACTACCGGGAGGCGGTGACGCTGTTCAACCGAGCGCTGTCAAACCCATTGGAACCGCTTTCCCGCAGAGTGCTGCTGACCGGTCTTGAACAGGCCCGCGCCCGCTTGGGCGACCTGCTTCCGGCCATTGACGTGGCGGTCACCGCGATGTCGCCGCCGCCCGAAAACGCGACGCTGTTCGTCATTGCCCGCCCGCCCGGAGGCGGCATGCCCTATGCCGTGCTGCGACGCCCGGCTGCGCAGTTGCCGGACACCTTTCGCTTGGACGATGCGGTGAGCATGAACCCGGCCCTGCCGCTGTCGATGGCGGAAAGGATTGAGGTGGTGGTGCGGGTCAGTCGCGCGGGCACCGCCGCCGCCCACCCCGGCGATTGGCAGTGGCGATCCGAACCCTTGTCTGTCGCCGACGCTACAGCGCCCATTGCCTTGCGGGCCGAGCTTCAGCCGCCGCTTTAGCGGGACAGGCTCCCGAGGGGCCGGTCCTCGCTGGAGAGTTGGATGAGTTCCATGTCGTGGATTTGCCAACCCCTGCCGTCGAAGTGGCGCACTTGGTCCACGTAGCTGCCGATGAAGACCCACACGCTGTCGGCACGGGCGTGCCAAGCCTGGAGGTAGCTGGTCATGGTCGCTTCGCCAGCCCTCACTTGGCCGTTGGCGTCCGTTTCTAGGCGAACCAGCTCAACGAGCTGGCTGCCGACCAGATGCTGGGTGGCGACGTACTCCTTGAGCGCCTCGTGGGCCACGTCCACCCAGCTGTCCGGCCCCTCGGCCTGGAGTTGCACCTCGCCGTCCAGCGATGTGCGTATCCGGGCATCGGCAGTGAATATCTCGTGGTAGATGCGCCGGCCTTGGGCCAGCGAGTTCGAGCTTCCCTCGCCGATCAAGTCCGTGGCCCGAGCGTAGCGGCGGCGCAGGTACTCGATCTCCTGGCGGGCGATGGCCATGTCCGTTGCGCTGGCCATGCCCCTACAGCCCGCTCTTGCCGGCTTCGCGGATCATCGGCTGGTACTGGTCGAAGGCTGGTGGGTTGGGCGATGAGCCGGTGGTCATGCCGGCATCGGTGGTGAGCGTGTGGCCATTGGTGTAGCCGGATTCGTCGCTGGCCAGCCAGAGAGCCGCGTTGGCCACGTCCTCGGCCAGCCCAGGCCGTCCCTTCAAGGGTGAAGCGGCGGCAAGGCTGCGCTTGGTCTCCTCAATGGCGGCGGGGTCGCCGGTGGTGACGTTGGCGACCATGGGCGTGGCCATGCCGGCGGGCGAGATGCAGTTGACGCGGATCCCGAAGCGGCACAGCTCCGCCCCGGCGCTCTTGGTGAGGCCGACCACCGCATGCTTGGCCGCCGTGTAGGTGTGCGGCCCCAAGCCGCCGAGAATGCCGGCGGTGCTCGACATGCTGACGATGGCGCCCGACCCTTGGGGCTTCATTACCCGAGCCGCATGCTTGACCCCG
The DNA here is from genome assembly GCA_026709365.1 of Gammaproteobacteria bacterium. GTDB lineage: Bacteria > Pseudomonadota > Gammaproteobacteria > Pseudomonadales > Azotimanducaceae > Azophilus. Next base: position 50,966 of record JAPOTD010000027.1, on the reverse strand, counting down.
TAGAAGACGCCGTTCAGCAGGATGTCCAAGGTGGCTTTCCACTCCTGGGCGGGGGTGCTTTCGATGGGGCCGACCGCGCCGACGATGCCGGCGTTGTTGAACATGACGTCGAGCTGGCCGAAGGCGTTGACCGCCGCGTCCACCAAGTTGGCCACGTCGGCCTCGGCGGTGACGTCGCAGCGGGTGAACACCGCAGCATCGCCGAGTTCGTCAGCGACCGTTCGCCCGGCCTCCTCCTGAATGTCGCCCAAGGCCACCCTGCAGCCCTGGGCCACGAACAAGCGTGCCGTGGCCGCGCCAAAACCGCTGGCGGCGCCGGTGATGGCCGCCACCTTGCCTTCGAGTCTGGATCCCATGTTGCCTCCCTGGGTTGCTTATTGCGCGGGGACCGCGCCTGCACCAGGCCGATTGGTGGCTTGGGCCGGGCGTGGGGGCGATCCGCGCTTCATCTCCCCGCTGAATTGGATGCCGGACGCTATCCTCGAAAAGGAAATTATGCCGAAAGTGCTGGAGGGCGCACAAGCCACTGGACGGGCCACTGGATGGGCTTTCCGACTGACCCTCCAACCCCAACTTGTTGGGGTTGGAGTCCATCCTGCCGTAGCGGATAGCCTGAAGTCGCAGGCGCGTCCGTTGCGTGGGCCAGGTTCCTTTTTTTGCATTCCGGAGAGTTCCTCTTGGTCTGTACATGCCTATAAGCGAGCTTCAGCCGACAAAGTTTGGCGGCGTCCCCGGTTCATTTCGAGGGCGGGACGCGCTTGCTCCGTGGGTCGTTGCCCGAACCAAGCGGATTCCCGGAGCGAGGGCGTCCCGCCCTCGATTGGAAATCCGCAGGGACAACGCAGCGGGTTTGCACACCCACTCAGGGTCGGCTGAAGCATGTTTATCGGCATGAATCCGCATTGTGCCCTTCGGCGAGTTTCGAATAGGATGCCGCTGATGCCAACGCGCCGAGCGCGCATAGATGAAATCAAGGAGCAATGATGAACGGTGTTCACAGCGGCGATTCCCCTCGGTTTGACCATTCTTCATCCTTCATCGCGGCCGGCCCCGGCGGTCCGCGGCTTCTCCGCCGCGGTTTCGTCGCCGCGATGCTGCTCCTTGCGCCGCTGCTGGCGGATTTCGCGCCCCGGGCTGCCGCCCAAACGCTCCCGGTAATCGAGGTCGCTCCCGTGGCCTATGTCACCGAGGGCGAGAATATGGAGTTCTCCCTTCGCATTCGGGGAGCACTGCATCCGCAGGATCTTGAAGTGTCGATACGGCTGCAGGATGACACGCGGGGGAGGGGAAGGGTCCTTGACTCCAACTCCTGGCGCGGACAACTGATCACGGCCACCATTCCGGCCAACACGCGCTCGGTTATCGTGAGCGTTCCCACCATTGATGACAATGAGGACGAGGACGGCGCCTGGATCGAGTTTACGCCGAGGTGGGTCAGCGGAAGCCCTTTTCGCCTTGGTGCCAGTGCGGAACCCTTTGGCGCGAGGTACTACGGACCATACACTTGGGGGCTGGTCAGGGACAACGATGCGCCAGCCACCTGCGACGCGACCTCGGCGGACCTCGTGCAGCGGGTCCGCGGCTACCACGAGGGCAACCTCCTGAACTACGGCGATGCCTGGCTTCGCATACTGATCGCCTTCGGTGCGGAAACCCACGAAACGCTCGAGCCATACACCGCGGCCGAGGCCTGGACCAGCGAGGTGAGGGATCGGTATGGCCGCTGGGGCGGCTGGCCCCCGCTGCGTCGGGAGCTCGAGGCGCTTGAGGAGTGCGCCAGGGATGCCGCAAACCCACCCTCGCCATCGCCGCAAAAGCCTTCGATCACCGTCTCGGGCGGCGATGCGGTTGTGGAGGGCGGCGCTGCGACTTTCACCCTGACGGCCACGCCCGCCCCCGCCGCGGCGGTGTCGGTTTCGGTGGCGGTATCCGAGCAGGCCAGCCGGTCGAACACCATCACCGAACCGAGCGCGCGGGGCCTGCGCACGGTGATCATCGACACCAGCGGCACGGCGACCTTCACCGTCCCCACGGTGGACAACGACAGGGACGAGTCGGGCGTGTACGACAGGTACGAAGAGGTCGTTGAGGCCACGGTGACGCCCGGTTCCGGCTACACGGTTGGCGCGGCAGCCATGGCCAAGGTCAAGGTGATCGATGACGACGCACCCCAGCCACAGCGTTCGGAGGAGGAGTCAAGCGACCCCGCCCCGGAGCAATCAACTGACACTCCCCTTACCATTGATATCATCAGGGGCTACGCGGCCGAGACCGAAAATGGCCAGACGCATGTTGACCGCTGGCTGCGGGTGCTGGCAGCCCTCGGTGAGGACAACGGCCACACGCCAATGACCGCCGCCGAAGCGCAGACCTATGCCGACCGGGGCTGGATCCGTTGGGATACCGTCGCCGACCTGCTGACCAAACTCGAAGCCTTGCAAACACCGGAACCGGAGCCTGAGCCGGAACCCGAACCTGAGCCGGAGCCCGCGCCCTGCGTCTCGGACGACCTTCGCTCCGACGTGTCCGGCTACTCCCAGGAGACCCACGAGGGCCAAGCGCACGTGGGCCGCTGGCTGCAGGTGCTCGCCGCCTTCGGCGAGGACAACGGCCAGGAGCCGATGACGGCCGCCGAAGCGCAGACCTACGCCGACCGGGGCTGGAGCCGCTGGGATCCGGTGGTTGAGGCGCTCAGGTGCCTTGAGGCGCGGGCCTCCGGCACCCAGGCGCACGTGCCGCTGGTGCCGGGCGCGTCCAGCCCGGCCCCGGGGGTGTTGACGCTCTCGAACCTCAGCCCCCAGGCGGGCCAGGTACGCATCACGGCCATCGACGACGGCGGCTGGCGCCGGGGGGGCCTGACGCTCGACATGGAGGCGGGCGCGTCCGTCTCGCTCAGTTCGCAGGACCTTGAGCGGGGCAACCGGTTCAAGGGCCTTGACGGCGCTGCCGGGCCGGGCGCGGGGGACTGGCGCCTTGAGCTGTCCAGCGGGCTGGACCTTGAGGTGGGCGCCCATGAGCTCGGCGCCGACGGCGCGCGGAGCGCCCTGGACGCGGCGGCGCCGGCGGGGGCCGGGGCGCGGCAGGTGGCCTGGTTCCCGTCCGCGGTGGGCGGGTCGGGTCGCCACGGCCTGCTGCGCATCGTCAACCACTCGCCGCGCGGCGGCACGGTGCGCATCGTGCCCCATGACGCCTTGGGCAACGCCTACCCGCCGCTGACGCTGACGCTGGGCGCGGGCGGTTCGGCGAGCCTGGACGCCTGGGACCTGGAGCTGGGCAACGCGGCCAAGGGCCTTGCCGGCAGCGCGGGGCCGGGCGTGGGCGACTGGCGGCTGGAGGTGTCCAGCGGGCTGGACATCGAGGTGCTGCCCTACTTGGTCGCGCCGGGCGGCCTCATCGAGTCAGCGGGCGACGCGCTGGCCCCGGCGGAGCTTCGCTGACGGCTAGGCTGGGCGGCGTCCGGACCTGAAGCCCGCCGCGCCTGGCCGTCCCTGCAACGGAGCCGAGCGCAAGGCGGGACCGGGCCGGGTCTCTGCCGGAGAGTTCCTCTTGACTTAAAGCGCCGCGTTGGCGAGTGGTTGAATGAAGTGAATTCCCGGCACGACCTTGCGGCTGAGCCGCGCATCGTTGGTGATGAACAGATCCACGCCGGCAGCGGAAGCGCAGGCGAGTTGGATGGCATCGGGCGGCTTGATTGATCGGTCTTGGCGGACTCTTGCGAACGCCAATGCTGCGCCTTGGTCGAAGGGCAGCACGGTTGCGGCAGTTAGAATCGCCTGCTCATATCGGCGAGCCAAGGAATTGTCCGCTGCCTCAACAGGCCGAACCAGAATTTCGCCGAGGGCAAGCGCGGAAGTGAACAACTCGTCACTGCGTTCGATCATCCGCTCACGCAACGTCACGACCCGCTCGGTGAGCTCACCCTTGTCCTCGAACAGGTACACAAACAGGTTCGTGTCCCAGAATATGCGGCTCATTGCCAGTCGGCCCGTTGGCGGCGGATATAGGCGTCGGCATCCTCGTTGGCCCAGATTTCCTTGCCAAGGCCGCGCAGGGCCAGAACCGGATCGGTGGTTTGGCCGTTCGCACTGGCGTACTGCTGACAGTACCAATCGACCAAGCTGCGGTACTGCGCCGGAAGCGCGTCCCGGGTGGGGACTTCTTTGCCGGTTAACCGCTGCGGATGGCAGGGGTCGCCCGGTCGAAACAGGCGCCTTCGACCCGGTGCGGATTCGTACAGCATCCGATATCGACCAGGGTTCGGCGCCTTGTTGGCAACGCAATGCAAATGCACATGCACCCGAACGCCCGGTCTGAGGGGCTTGCCCGTTGCGGACTCCTTCTCAACTTTGGCCATGATTTCGCCAATGGAGAAATCCATTTGGTTTGGATGCTCTAGGTGCAGGGCTGCCGTGGCAAGCCACACTTCATCGGCGACTTTTATATGGGTTGATGGCATATCAGTATCCTTGTTTTTGGTATTCCAAGTATCTTTGTTCAACATGCTAATGGGAGTTTAAGCGCATTGTCAATGGCGTTCATTGGGCTGTCCCCCTTTTGGTGTCGGCTGTCGCGGGTGCTTTGGCAGGATGCAAATCCTTTTTGCTGGGGAACCGCCACGGATTGCAGCGAGCGGTCGATGGCGCGCTGGCTCACAAACATCTCGAATCTGACCTACGCGGCGAGCGCGCAGTTTCGCGTGGCGAAACTCCAACCGCCTCTCGCCCTCTGGGCGAGAGGCGCTTGTTCCCGACTCGCCATGCTTGCTAAGTTAGCGGCTTTGAATCCAATCAAGGAGACTGATCCCATGCCGTCATCGATTGCAGGCAAGGTGGCCGTGGTGACCGGCGCGAGCCGGGGCATTGGCAAGGGCATCGCCCGGGCCTTGGGCGAGCAGGGCGCCATCGTCTATGTGACCGGGCGCACCACCGGGGAAGGGGACCGCACCATCGACACCACCGCCCGAATGGTGAGCGAGGCGGGCGGCGAGGGGCGCGCCATTCGCTGCGATCACGGCGACGATGCCGCCATTGGCGCCCTGTTCGCGCGCATCGGCGAGGAGGCTGGCCGCATCGACTATCTCATCAACAACGTTTACAAGATTCCCGACCCGCCGGCCTGGGGAGGCGGCTTCTGGGACCACCCCATCCAAATCTGGGACGACCAAGTGGGCATTGGCCTGCGCGCCCATTACGTGGCCAGTTGGCATGCGGCTGAACTGCTGTTCAAGGGCGGACCGGGGGGCGCCATCGTCAACGTCTCCTCCCCGGGTGGCCAGAAGTACCACTTCTCCTGCTCCTACGGCACCGGCAAGGCGGGGCTTGACCGACTGACCGCCGATATGGCGATCGAACTTAAGCCCAAGGGCGTCGCCGCGGTGGCGCTCTATCCCGGTTCGGTGGCCACGGAGTTCATTGCCGATGTCGCCGCCCAGCGGGGCATGGACCTGTCCAACTCGCAGACGCCGCTCTTCGTCGGGCGCTCGGTCTGCGCCCTGCTGGGCAGCGACAACCTGATGTCGCGCACCGGCACCATTCAGTGGGTGGAGGACTTGGGCGAGGAGTTTGACCTGCTCGACGAGCACGGCAAACGCCCGCCGGGCTACGCCGAACGCGCCTCCGCATGAGGGGTGGCGGGCCACCCCTCATGCGGAGGCGTTCAAGTTGCTGCGCAACTTGGATGCGCCGTCCCGCAGCTTGATTCGCTCGTCCGCTGAGCCGTCATTGCAGGGGTTCTGCCCGTGGTGACCGAACCGCCTGTCCCCGACTCGCCTGGGGCGCGAAGCGTCCTGGCGTTGGCCGCTGCGGAGCCGGGTTTTGAGCGCTTAAGGCCCTTTCGTGAGTCGGCCGCCCAAGCCGGCCTCAACCGCTTGCGCACCGCCGCCGCGCGGGCCGGCGCCGACGCCCTGGCAGCGGCCCTGGACACCTCCGCCGGCCAACGCTTCTTCGCGTTCCTGTTCGGCAACAGCCCCTTCCTGGGCGGGTTGTTGATGCGCGACCTTGGGTTTGCGCAGGCCGTGGCCACCCAGGCTCCGCACGGCATCGCAACCGACATCTTGAGGGAACTGTCCGAGGCCGATTCCGGCATGGGCCGTGCGGACTTGATGCGGTTGCTGCGCGTCAGCCGCAACCGGGTGGCCCTCATCGCTGCAGCCTGCGACTGCTTCGGCATTTGGGAGGTGATGCGCTGCGCCCGCCTGCTGTCGGACTTTGCGGACCACGCCGTGCGCCTGACGGTGTCGCACCTGCTGGCGCAAAGCGTGGCCCAAGGCGACCTCGCCCCTTCCGAAGATGGCAGTTGGGGCTATTTCGTGCTGGCGATGGGCAAGCAGGGCGCGCGTGAACTGAACTACTCCTCCGACATTGATCTGATTGCCCTATATGCCCCCGAGCGCGTCCGCCATAAAGGCCCCAAAACCGCTCGCGAGCACTTCTCCCGCCTGACCCACGCCATGGTCAGCATCCTGGAGTCGCGCAATGCCGACGGCTACGTCTTCCGCACCGACCTGCGCCTGCGTCCGGATGCGGCCTCCACCCCGGCGGCGATCACCGCCGACTTCGCGCTCGACTACTACCGGGAGCGAGGGCGCACTTGGGAGCGGGCGGCGTTCATCAAGGCCCGCCCGGTGGCAGGTGACCTGGATGCGGGAAGGCGATTTCTGGAGCGCATGAAGCCCTTCGTCTGGGACGAAGCCCTGGACTTCCGCTCCGTCGAGGACATTCGTGCCATGAGCGAGCAGATCCACGACTTTCATGGCCACGGCGAGGTCAAGCTGGCGGGCCAGAACGTCAAGCTGGGCCGCGGCGGCATTCGCGAAATCGAGTTCTTCGTCCACATGCACCAGCTGGCCCACGGCGGCCGCAATCCGCGGCTGCGGGGCGCCGGGGTGCTCACCATGCTCGATGTCCTGGAGCGGGAGCTCCATCTCATGCCCCAGGACGCCGAAACGCTGAGGACCGCCTATGTGCTGCTGCGGCGGGTGGAGCACCGGCTGCAGATGGTCAACGACAACCAGACGCAAACCCTGCCGGAGTCGGATGACGGGCTGGCCCACATTGCGACGTTCATGAACCTCGCCTCCAAGGAGGAGCTTGGCGCTCTGCTGGGCGATGTTTGCAGCCGGGTTCACGCGCTCTATCGCGCCCGCTTCAACGTGCCGGAACGCCAACGACGAATCGCGGCAGCGGTTCTTGCCGGACGCCAAGGGGCCTCCGATGCGGTTTCAGCGATGCGGGCCTCGGGATTCGCCGAGCCGGAGGCGGCGGCTGAGACCCTGCGCGGTTGGTTGGCGGGGCGCCATCCGTCAACCGCACCCGAAGCCGTGCGGGCCGCCTTGGGCGATGTGCTGGAGGATGTTGTCGAGGCGCTTGGCCGGACGCCGGATCCGGATCGCGCCCTGGCCCGCTTGGACGCCTTCCTGGCGCGGCTGCCGGACGACCTGCCGCTGTTTCCGATGCTCCGGGCCAATGCTTGGCTGGCCAACCTGATTGCGGTGGTCATGGGCGTTGCGCCGCGCATGGCGGACTTGCTTGACGCCAACCCAAAGCTGCTGCAGGCGGCGTTGGACCCGTCCTTTTTTCTGCCGATGCCGGACCTAGGCGCGTTGGCTGCGGAGCTTAAGGAGCGCCTTAGCCAAGGTGGCAGCTTGCGCGAGCGGGTCGATCGGGCCGCAGCTTGGGCGGGCGACCGCCAATTCCAAGTGGGCGTTCAGGCGCTTGAGAACCTGGTCACGCCCGACGAGGCCGGCGCGTCTCGGTCCCACATCGCCCGCGCCGTCACCGAGGTTCTGCACCGCGAAGCGGCGGCCGACCTTCGCCGTCGCCGCGGGGTGCCGGCAGGGCGCGGCTGCGCGATCGTGGCGCTGGGCGACTTGGGTGCGCAGGAGATGGCCTTTGGCTCGCCGCTGCAGCTGCTTTTGGTGGCCGACTTCGATCCGGCGGCCGGTTCCGGCCGGGCTCAGGCGGATCGGAACCTGCACGCTTGGACGGCTCGGCGGCTCGGCGCCGCGCTGCGCAGAAGAACGCGGGTGGGCGCCCTCTACGAGGCTGACTTGACGCTGATGCCGCTTGCCGCGCTGGAGGCGGCTGCCGCGTCGGCTGCGGACCGGCGGCTTGAGGATCATGGCCCCGGCGAGCAATCGGTGAGTCTGACGGCTTTGAGCCGAGCCGCCGTGATCGGCGGTGACCCCGAGGCCATGCGGGACGCCGCAGCTGCGATCCGCAGCATCCTTTGCGCTCCGCGGGACGCCGCTCGCCTTGCCGGAGCCTTGCCGGCGATGCGCCAGCCGCGGGCGGCTGCAGCAGCGGCCGAAGATCCATTCGACTTGCGCAACGTGACCGGCGGCCTTGGAGACCTCGAAGTCCTCGCCCGGCATCTGCAATGGACCCATGCCCACCGGTCGCCCGCCGTGTTGGCCGGCGGGGTGGCGGCCGCCTTCGAGGCCTTGGCCGGCGCCCAGGTGATCACCGCTGATGAGGGCCGGTCGTTGGCTGGCGCGGTGCGCCTGCAGCGGGGGGTCGAGGCCTACCTAAGGCTCACGTGGAGCCATGAGGCCCCGGTGCGGGATGCGCCCGGCGCGCTCAAGGCGAGACTGGCCCATGCCCTGGCGTGCGATGGCTTCGATGCGCTGGAGGTGCGGCTGCGCGACGCCCAGCAGCTGGCTCTTGCCGCCTTGCGGAAGCATGTCGGCTAGCCGATCACTCCGGCCTCGGGTCGGCTTGCTCCAGCGCCACTAAGTGGTCGGCCACCTCCAATGCTTGGCGGCGGCCGACATCCATGTTGATACGGTACTTGTCGGCGACGGTGAGGCTGGGGACCGAGGCGATGCCCAAGCGGCTCTGCCGCGCCTCGTTGCGGGCCAGGACCTGACGCACCTCAGGCGAGTTGTAGGCTGCCAAAAAGTCCTGGCCGCTGATGCCGTGCCCGTCCACGAAGCGGGCGAGTTGGCTGGCGCTGAGAAACTGCCGCCCGTTGTCGTGGATGGCGCGAAACAGCCGTTCGTGGTTCTGCGCCAGCGCCCCCGCCCGTTCCAGGGCCAGATAGGCTTGGCCGAGGATGGCCCACTCGGGCGAAAACGCCACGGGCACCCGCTCGAAGGCCGCGCCCTCGCTTAGATCCCTGCGCCAGTCCTCGATCAGCGGATCGAAGGTTCGGCAGTGGACGCAGCCGTAGGAGAAGAACTCGGTGACGGTGACCGGGGCGCCGGGACGGCGCCGGGGGGCATCCGCCACCACCTCGTAGTGTTCGCCCTCGACGATGTCATCGCTGTCCACCGATCCGGTGCTGTACAGCAGGCCCCCGATCGTCACGCCGAAGACGACGAAGCCGATGCCGATGACGATGCCTCGGCGCAGGTGGCTGATCCGCCGCTCCTGGGCGCTTTGCCTGCTTCGGCGGGACTTGCCTTGCGAACCTTGCTTTGCCATGTGCGACTCCTCCAGTGGAAGCTCAGCGCCGCCGCCAGGCGCTGGGCGGTTGAAACGATCCCTGCCAAATGCCGATGCGCTGCCGTTGCGCCTCGTTCTGCTCGTCGTGGAAGTACTCCGAGCCGATGCCGATGCTCAACGCATGGCCTTGGGCGATCATCAGCCGCGAAAGGTTGCGCTCGCGCCCCGCCCGCATGAAGTCGCCGGGGGCTGTCGGAACGTCGGCGCCGTCCTCGGCAAGCTCGCAGACGGCGACCACGCGGCTCTCGTTGATGGCGAACAGCGGAAAGCACACCACCTCCCCGGTCTGCAGCAGGGTCTGCAGCGCATGGGCGGCGCGGCGGCCGCAGGGGTAGTCCGCGCCGGCGGCGTCCTGGCAGGCCTGATCGGCCTCCATCGCGTCCATTCCGAACAGCTGCACCTCCACCCCGCGCAGCAGCAGGGTGCCGCCGTCGATGGCATTGCCCGGCGCCGGGCCCAGCAGATCATCGGTCTGCTCCATGGGTGCCGCCACTTGGTTCCAGTGGTTGATGACGAACACGGCCGCGATGATGGCCCCGGAAATCAAGTATCGCGGCCAGCCCACCCGCAGCGCCATGCCGTGCAGGGCGTGGTGTATCCGCGTGAGGGGAGGCCCCGTGGCGCGCCCCCCGTAGGCGATCACCAGCAGGGTGAGCAGCAGGTAAAGCCCCAGCAGCGCCGGATCGAAGTTGCCGAGGGAGGCCCCGCGCTGCAGCGCGGAGGACCAGGTCAACGCCAAGCTGTTGCCGAAGAAGATGGCCCAGTTGATGATGAACACGTTGACGCCGGTGGTGGGCTTCCAAGGCTTGGCGTTGTCGGCGTCGAAGATGTTGAGCACCGGCGGATTGAGGCGGAAGATCTCGTGTACGGTGGCGGCGGGCAGATGGCTTCTGCGCAGCGCTTCGCTGAGCATGTTTATGCGGTTGCCGGTCAGCCAGAAGGTGAAGCCGGCGAATCCCACTGAGATCAGCGGCAGGATGGACTTGGGGACCTGGTACTCGCCGAGGTAGATGTGGTCGGTGGCGGCATTGGCCTCCAGTTGGCTCAGTCCCGCGAAGAACATCGACAGGAAGGTGCCCGCAAAGCCGATCCAAAAGACCGATGAGAGCGAATCAATGGAACGCACCAAGGCCGCCGCCTGAATGGACAGGGGGCTGAGCTGGCCGCCGCCCCCGTCCGCAGGCGCCTCAGCGATGTCCTTGGGTTGCGTTTCGCTCATCGTTTCGACAGGTGTTGTGCCAAGTGACCGGGGTTGGTATTTTGCGCCGTTCGTTGCTTTATTTCGACTGTTTCGACATCTCGACACTTGGGGGTACACAATGAAGTTAGGCATCTTGGGCGGCTACGGTGGCCGCAAGCTGAGCCTGCCAATGGACGCCATCCGCCATGCGGAAAGCTTGGGCTTCGAATCGGTTTGGACCGCGGAAGCCTACGGCGCGGATGCCGTGACCACGGCGACTTGGATTCTGGCGCAAACCGAGACCATCAAGGTGGGCACCGCCATCATGCAGATGCCGGCCCGCACGCCCGCCATGGCGGCGATGACCGCGATGAGCCTGGCGGAACTCTCCGGCGGGCGCTTCATCTGCGGCCTGGGTGCATCGGGGCCCCAAGTCGTGGAGGGCTGGCACGGCGTGCCCTATGGCAAGCCGGTGACCCGGCTCAAGGAGTACGTGCGGATCATGAAGCAGATCTTCGCCCGCCAAGCGCCGTCCACCTTCGAGGGCAGCCTCTACCAGCTCCCGTACTCGGGCGAAGGCGCCACCGGCCTTGGCAAGCCGCTCAAGAGCATCCTGCACTGCGAGGAGGACATCCCCATCTACGCCGCCAGCATCACCCCGGCGGGCGTGGCGGCCGCCGCTGAGGTGGCCGACGGCTTCTTCCCGGTCTGGATGGACCCCGGCCAGTTCCAGGTCTTCAAGGAACCCATCGAGCGCGGCTTCGCCAAGGCGGGCGGCAAGGACATGACCCAATTTGACGTGGCGCCCTTCGTCACGGTGGTGATGGGCGACGACGTCGAGCAGTGCATGATGCCCATTCGCGGCAGCATGGCCCTGTACATCGGCGGCATGGGCGCGCGCGGCAGGAACTTCTACAACGACTACGCCAAGCGGCTCGGCTTCGAGGCGGCGGCGGTGAAGATCCAGGATCTCTACTTGGCCGGACGCAAGGACGAGGCCATGGCCGAGGTGCCGGCTGAACTGATCGACGCCTGCCACCTCGTCGGCCCGGCGGCGCGCATCAAGGACCGCCTGCAGCGCTGGCGGGAGGCGGCGGGCCGCGGCGAGGTGTCGAGCATGCTGCTCGGCTGCCAGCAGCCGGAGGCCTTGGCGATGGTGGCCGAGGCGATGCTGTAGATGGAATTGCCTAAGCCAGAAGCGTGACTTTGGAACCACTGCGAACGGGGGAGAAAACCACTGACGGCACCACTGCCTCCGATGCAGCGGTGCAGGAAGAGGCGAACGAGCCCCCCAAGTCATCGACCGAATGAGTCTGGGTCCACGGGTGCTCTTGGGTTCAAACACGGAATTTCCGCCGGATTGGAAGGCCGATGGAGGGACGAAAAATGGTGCCTAGCAAGCGAATGGCGGTGACCCTGCCGGCGGGACCGGATATTCCGCATACCGTCGAACGGCTCAAGTGGGCGGAGGATCAAGGCTACCCGGACGCTTGGTTCTCCGATTCAGGCGCCCCGGACACGCTCACCCAAGTTGCGGCGGTGGCGCACCACACCACCTCCATCCGCATCGGCGTTGCCGTGACGCCGGTGTACACCCGCACGCCGGCTGTGATCGCCGCCAGCGTCAACGTGCTTGGCCAACTGCTGCCGGGCCGCTTCGTCATGGGGATTGGCTCCTCCAGCCAGACCATCATGGGCGCTTGGAACGGCATCCCGCTTGAGAAGCCCGTCACCCGGGTCCGGGAGACCGCGTTGATGGTGCGCTCCATGCTCAGCGGCGAGAAGTCGAATTTCCAAGGCGTCACCCTGAACAGCCGGGGCTACCGCCAGGCGCCCCTGGAGAACCCGCCGCCCATCTACATCGCCGCGCTGCGGCCCAGGATGATCGAGATGGCCGCCGAGGTGGGTGATGGGGTGATCTTCAACCTTTGGCCGCAGAGTGCGCTGCCGAAGATGATGGAACATGTGCGCATCGGCGCGCAGCGGGCGGGCAAGGACTGGCGGGAGGTGGAAATCGTCAACCGCGCCATGGTGCTGGCCACGGACGACAAGCCCGCCGCCCGCAACCTGTTCCGCGCCGCCTTTGCGCCCTATTACGCGACGCCGGTGTACAACAAGTTCCTGGCTTGGTCAGGCCATGCGGAGGCGGCGGACGTGATCACCGAAGGCTGGGCCGCCAAGGACCGCGCCCGCACCACCGGCGCCCTGAGCGATGCCCTGATCGACGAGATCGCCATCATCGGCACCGAGGACGAGATCCGGGAGCGCATCCAGGCGGATGCCGACGGCGGCGTCCACACCCACATCGTCGCGCCCATCGGCGCCTCCTTGGAGGCCGTGCAGCGCACTTTCGATGCGTTCACTGCCGATCGGTTTCAATTGCGGCAGTAGGCCGCATCCCCCAAAACCGCAGGAGCGGCCCCATGGACTACCAAAAGATCATCGTTGACGAGCCGCGCCCCCGCATTCGGCGCATCACCCTGAACCGGCCGGAAAAGCGCAATCCGTTGTCCAACGAGCTGCGCACGGAGCTGTTTCACGCCTTGGAGGCGGCGGACGTGGACGAGTCCGTGCGCGTCATGGTCATTCGCGGGGCGGGCAGCTGCTTCTCGGCGGGCTACGACCTGAAGTCCGACGTGCGCCGGCAGCAGCCCTTCTACACCGCCGGCGGCCTCGGCAACTGGCCGCGCCACGTGGTGGAGGGCTTCTTCAAGATCTGGGACCTGGCCAAGCCGGTGATCGCCCAAGTGCATGGCTACTGCTTGGCCGGCGGCACCGAGCTCGCCACCGCCTGCGATTTGGTCTATGTCGCCGACGACGCCAAAATCGGCTATCCGGTGGTGCGCGCCATCAGCCCGCCGGACAATCAGTTCTACCCGTGGATCGTCGGCCTGCGCCGCGCCATGGAGCTCATGCTCACCGGCGACCACATGTCCGGCAGGGAGGCGGCGGAAAGCGGCTTCGCCAACCGCGCCTTTGCGGAGGCCGAACTGGAGGAGCAGGTGCTCGCCATCGCCGAACGGGTGGCCATGACGCCCACCGACCTGCAGCAGATCAACAAACGGGCAGTGCATCGGCAGATGGATGTCATGGGCATCCGCGCCGGCATTCGCGCCGGCACCGAGATGCAGCAGCTCGCCACCTTCACCGCCTCCACCCAAGCCCATTTCGCCGACATGCGCGAAGGACTGACCCAAGCCTTGAGCAAGCGCGACCAAGCCTATGGGGACTATCGAACCGCCGATAAGAGGTGATCCGAATCGATGATCCGGAGCTTCTGCTGACAATCCATGCTGCCGCAACTTAAATCCGCTGAGACTTAACCCCGCTCATTTGGCGAATCGCTCAGGACTCATCGATTGGCCGCAGGATTGGCGGCTCGCCCGTGGACCCTCGGGTGATGCCGGCCTTGCCCGCTCCCTTGGCCGAGATGTGGCTGAACTTTTTCGACAGCTCCGGCCCGGCGGCGCTTAGGCCGCCATCGACGATCAAGGCCTCCCCGGTGACGAACTCGGCGTCTTCGCTGGCCAGGAACAGGGCCGCCCCGGCAATGTGCTCGCCGCGGCCGTAGTCCGGCCAGGGCTGCGATTTGGCGAAGGCGGCGCGGGTGGACTCCGGGCGTCCCTGCTCAGCCAAGGGCGTGGCGATGAAGCCGGGACAGATGGCATTGACGCGAATGCGGTCCGGGGCCAACTCCACGGCGGCGCCGCGGGTGAGATTGATCACCGCCGCCTTGGCCGATGAGTAGGCGATGGGTCCCGCGTCGCCGCTGAGTCCGGCCACCGAGGCGGTGTTGATGATGGCCCCGCCGCGTCCTTGCGCCTGCATGACCCGGGCGGCGTGCTTGATGCCTAAGAAAACGCCCTTCACCAGCACGTCGAAGGTGTAGTCCCAGTCCTCCGTCCGGGTGGCGCCCAACGGGCCGATGGCGCCGCCCACCCCGGCGTTGTTGAACACGATGTCGAGGTGGCCGAAGGCATCGATGGCGGTGGCGATCATGCGCTCCACCTGCGCCTCCTCGGCCACGTCAGTGCGGGCGAATCGGGTGCGCTCCCCGAAGCCTTGGTCGGCGGCCTCCTTCATGGCTTCTGTCCCGGTTGCGGCGTTGTAGTCGGCGATGACCACGCTCGCGCCTTCGGCCAGGAAGCGGAGCGCCGTCGCCCGGCCCATGCCGCTGGCGCCGCCGGTGATGACGGCCACTTTGTTGTTCAGTCGCATAGCCGTCACCGTGCGTCTAGTGTCCTGTCCCGTAGATAAGTGTGATTATTCGTGGCCGTTTCGGCCCTCGGCTGCGTTGCTCCTTCTTGTGTGGGGCCTGCCACACGGCGGCGTCGCGCCTTGCCGGGAACCGAAACGGCCTAGCGCCTAAAACCCACTTATCTACGGGACAGGGCACCAGGGGCGCTACATCTGAAATTCGGGCAGCTTCACCACCAGCCCGTCCAGGGCGTCGCTGACTTCGATCTGGCAGGAGAGCCTGGAGTTCGCCTCGCGCTCCGGGTTGAGGTCCAGCATGGCCTCCTCGTCCTCTCCGGGGCGTCCCACGGCATCCATCCACTCGTCATTGACGATGACGTGGCAGGTGGCGCAGGAGCATTCGCCGCCGCAATCGGCGTCAATGCCGGGCACGCCGTTGTCGATGGCGCCGCGCATCACGGAGATGCCCGGCTCGGCGTTGACTGTGTGCTCGGTTCCGTTGAATTCGATGTAGGTGAGTGTGGGCATGGCGTGGACCTTGAGTGCGGTTTGGGTTGCGGTTGGATTTGGAAAGCCGCGTATCATACTCGGTTTTCCCGCTTGGGGAAGAACGGCATCCGGTCCTAAAGGCCCTTGGGAGTGCGTTCGGAAAGTTTTTCGCAACCGGCCTTGAGTTAGGAACCAAGCGCCTTGAGCATTCGCTTGAGCGCATAGTGGCGGTAGCTGTCCAAGGCCAACGCGGAGACTTCATCCCGATCCGCGAAGTCCTCCGCATCGAGTTCGATCCAGCCTTGGTGGCCGATGTAGGGTGGAATCCGGTAGCGCTCATCGAGGCAAAGCGCATCCTGCCGGTTCGCGCCCACCCAGAATTGCAGCCGGATCCGTCCTCGACGGCCGTGCGCCAAGGCAAAGGCCTTCTTTCCGGCCCGGAAAACCGGATCGCCGAAGCGGGTGCCCTCGCTGGTTTCCGGGAGTGCCAGGCAGATGTCCCGAAGCATGCCGAGCACCGTCTGCGCGCGGGGCCTTGCCATGGGGTCGAACTCCTCGAGGGGCAGCGGTTCGCTGGGCGGCTCGACCGCCGGCGTCCCAGCCAACCGGGCCTTCAGGCTTTCGGGCGCCAACTTCCCGTAGGCCTCGCGCACCCGATCGGCGATGGTGGTCCAGCGCAGGCCCCGGTCCAGATTCACGCCAAGCCAGCCCTTGGGGCCGACGTAGGGCGGCACGAAGTAGTGTTCCGGTTCGTTTTCCGTGTAGAAGGCTTGGGCGCCGTCCGGGGCGTTCAGCCACAAAGCCACCCGGCCGTCGCCATGATGGTTGATGACGTAGGTGGCGAAGGTCTTGCCGCCCACCCGAAAGTCCGGGGAACCTCTGGAAGGCCGCTCCTCGGCTTCCGGCAAGGCCAGGCAAAGTTCCCGAACCGCTTGGCTGACGTTTCTGCCCACGGCTTAGCTTGAATTGTTCACGAGACAGTGCCGAGTTCCCGGGCCAAGTCGTCAACCCAGGCCTTTTGGAACTTAAGCGCAAGTTCGCCGGGCTGCTGGGCGTTGAGGAAGTCCAGCATCGGATCCTCAACGAGCGCGTTCACGCCGCTGAGCGCTTCAACGATCGCCTGGCCGCAGAAGGGGACGTAGGCTTCCGCGTAGCCGCCCTCGTGAACCAACGCCAAGCGGCCATCGCAGAGTTGGCTGGCGGCGTTCATCATCATGCGGGTCATGGCGCGGTAGCTGTCGCTGTGCAGCATCTGGCGGGCGAGGGGATCGACGCCGTTGGCATCGAGCCCGCTGGCCACCACGATGAGTTCCGGTTGGTGGGCTTCGAGCGCTGGAATCACCAGCCTTTCCATGGCGCGTAGATAGCAGTCGTGGCCACTGCCCGCAGGCAGCGGAATGTTCAGGTTGCGGCCCGCTCCCGCCCCCTCGCCGCGTTCCTCAGCGCCGCTGTATCCCGCCGGGAAGCAGTTTTCCTGGTGCAACGAGATGGTCAGCACGTCGTCCCGGCCGTAGTAGATGGACTGGGTGCCGTTGCCGTGATGCACGTCCCAGTCCACCACGGCAACCTTGCCGACCCCGTGGCGCGCCTGCACCGCCTCTATGGCAATGGGGATGTTGGCGAGCAGGCAGAAGCCCATGGGTTCGTCGGCCAGGCAGTGGTGGCCGGCGGGCCGGCAGAGCGCGTAGGCGTTGGGGGCTTGGCCGGAGACCACCGACTCCAGCGCGGCGATCGCCAGCCCGGCCGACACGCAGGCGATTTCGTAGGCGCCCTTGGAAAACGGCGCGAAGGCGCCGAGCTCGCCGCCATTGGCATCGGACAGGACCTTGAACTCATCGAGGTAGCTGGCCGGGTGGATGCGCAGAAGATCCTCCCGCTCGGCCGGCTCGGCGGAGCGCACGTTGAGCTGCTGATCGAGGCGTGATGCGCGGATCAGGCTGATGATGCGCCGCTTTGATGCGGGCGTGTCGGCGCCGTAGCTCCCCGATGGGGGTTCCACCCAGCCGCCAATGGGAATGAACAGGGACTGGACGCCGGTGGAATGCCAGAAGGTGCGCTCATCGGTGTAGTAGTGGGTTTGGCTCATGGTTTAGTGACTCCTGCTCAGGACTTCGTCGAGCGGCGCGTTGAAGGCTTCCGGCTGCTCGTAGTGCATTGCGTTGCCTGCCGATTGGGCTGTGGCCATCTTGGCGCCCTTATCCGTTGGTGGGCGTGATGGATTGGCGCGGAGCCTCAAGGCGGATGTATGCTAACCCACTTCCCCCTCATGTTGGAGATTGGTGCATTGGTGGGATCCCTGTGATGGCTGGCCCGCTTGAAGGCGTGCGGGTGGTGGACTTCACCACCATGGTGTCGGGTCCGGTGGCGGCGGCCATGCTGGCCGACCAAGGTGCCGAGGTCATCAAGGTGGAGTCTCCCGCCGGCGATGAGATGCGGCGCATCAGCACGGGCCGCAACGGCTTGCCGCCGGGCTTCTTTGCCTGCAACCGGGGCAAGCGCTCGCTGTGCGTCGATCTGAAGAATCCGCAGGCCCTGGCGCCGGTGCAGGCGCTGATCGCCTCGGCCGACGTGCTGCTGCAGAACTTCCGCCCCGGCGCGATGGATCGCTTGGGACTGGGCGCCAAAGCCATGCGCAGCGCCAATCCGCGGCTCATCTACGTCTCCATCAGCGGCTTCGGGGAGCAGGGCCCCTACGCCCATCAACGGGTGTACGACCCGGTGATCCAGGCGCTCTCAGGGGCCACCGACATCCAAGCCGACCGCGAAACTAAGCGGCCGCGCATGTTTCGCATCATCATCGCCGACAAAGTGACGGCGGTCACCGCCGCCCACGCCGTCTCCTCGGCCCTCTATGCCCGCGAAAAGCGCGGCCAAGGCCAGCACATCCGCATCTCCATGCTGGACACGATGATCGCCTTCTTCTGGCCGGAGGGCATGGGCGGGCTGGTTTACGTGGGCGATGAGGTGGACGTGACCCAGTACCAAGGCACCATGGACCTGATCTACGAGACCAAAAACGGCTACATCACCGCCGGGGCCGTCAGCGACAAGGAATGGCGCGGGTTGTGCGCTGCCTTGCGCAAGGCCGACTGGATCGATGACCCCCGCTTCGCCACCACATCGGCCCGCTTTCGCAATGCCGGCGAGCGCAAGGCGATGACGGCTGATGCGCTCAAGCACTGGGACCGGGACGACATTCTCGCCCGCCTGGATGCCGAGGGCGTGCCCTCCGCACCCCTGCTGACCCGACTGGATTTGCTGGACCATGAGCAGATCATGGCCAACGACACCGTGGGCATCTACGACTTCGACGGCTATGGCCAAGTCCGCTTGGCCCGGCCAGCGGCCCGTTTCGAGGACACGCCGGCGGATGTGGAGGCGCCCGCGCCGGTTCTGGGAGAGCATTCCGAGCCGGTGCTGCGCAGCTTGGGCTACTCCGCAGCGGAGATTCGCTCGCTTGTGGATGCGGGCGCGGTGATTTCCGCTGGCTGATGTCCATGAACAGGCTTCAGCCGATGCCGAGCGGGCGCGCAAAGCCGTTGCGTTGTCCCTGCGGATTTCCAGTCGAGGGCGGGACGCCCTTGGGTTGTCGCCCGGAGCGAGCGGACTCCCGGAGCGAGAGTGGCTTGCGGCCCTTGAAGCGAGCCGGGGACCGCGCCCAGCTTCTTTAATCCCCAGAAAAACTAAGGATTGAGTTTGGCCCAAGCACGAGACGCCGCCATCGTCGGCATCCATGAATTCCCTTCCCGAGACGTGGAGGGCGCGTTAAGCCCGCTGCAGATCAAGGCGGAATGCGCCGCCCGGGCCTTGGCGGACGCCGGGCTCGGACTTGGCGACGTCGATGCCATCTACGATGCCGGGGAGGGCGGCGGCATGGCCGGCCTCAACATCGCTGAGTACTTCGGGCTTAAGCCCAAGGTCATCGACACCACTGGCGTCGGCGGCTCCTCCTATGAGTTCCACGCCGCCCATGCCAAGCGCGACTTGGCCGGCGGTAGGGCGCGGGTGGCCCTGCTCACCTACGGCTCCACCGCGCACAGCAATGCCCGTGCCATCGGCGTTGGCGGTCGGGGCGGCGGCGGGCACCCCGCCGACAACATGGACAGCTTCGCCGGCATGACGTTGGTGGCCAACTACGCCATGGTCGCCCAGCGGCACATGTTCGACTACGGCACCACCAGCGAGCAGCTTGCCGAGATCTCGGTGGTCACGCGCCATCACGCCATGCGCAATCCCGAGGCGGTCAAGGCCATGCAGGATTTGGAGTTTCTCGACATTCGGGAAACCACCTTGGCGGACGTGGTGGGCTCCCGGATGATTGCCGATCCGCTGCATTTGCTGGAGTGCTGCATGATCTCCGACGGCGGCGGCGCGGTGGTGATCGCCGCCGCCGATGTGGCCCGCGACTGCGCCAAGCCGCCGGTCTGGCTGCTCGGCGCCGGGGAGGCTACGGCCTATCCGGAAAACGGCGGCGACCTCACCACCAGCGCCGCCGCCCAATCCGGCCCAACGGCCTTCGGCGAGGCCGGCGTGCGGCCGGACGAGATCGACATCGCCATGATTTACGATTCATTCAGCATCACCGTGCTCACCATTCTCGAAGACCTTGGCTTTTGCGCCAAGGGGGAGGGCGGCGCCTGGGTCAGCGGCGGGCGCCTGCGCTTTGACCGCCCAAACGACGGCCCGGCGCTGAACACCGATGGCGGCGGGCTGTCCTCAAACCATCCGGGCATGCGGGGCATCTTCCTGCTGATTGAAGCGGCGCGCCAGTTGCGCGGCGAGTCCTGCTCCCAGGTCGAGGGCGCCCGCCTTGCCGTGGCCCACGGCAACGGCGGCATGCTGGGCAGCCGCCACTGCGCCGGCACCGTCATCTTGGGGAGGGATTGAAGTCATGGCTGATCCAACCCGTCCATTGCCGAGCCTGCGCGACTTGGATACCCAAGCCTTTTGGCTGGCGACCAAGGACAAGCGGCTGACCTACCAGCAATGCGCGGACTGCGGCGCGGTGGTGTTCTACCCGCGCCGCCGCTGCACGGCTTGCCTAGGCGCCAACCTAGTGTGGAAGGAATCCGCCGGGCAGGGCACGGTTTACACCTACAGCATCGTGCGCCAAAGCTACCATCCGTTCTTCCGCAGCCTGGCGCCCTACGCCGTTGCTTGGATTGATCTTGATGAAGGTCCGCGCCTAGTGTCGAACGTGGTGGCGATTGAAGGCCCCGCAAGCGTCCGCATCGGGATGCGGGTGAAGGTTCGATGGGAGGAGCACGAGGCGCTTTGCGTGCCGCTATTCGAGCCAGCTTAGACGCTCCGCCTCCAACCGATTGAAAGTCAGTCGGGCGAGAGATCGGCCAAACGCCGCTCAAGTTCGGCGATCCGCTGCCCGGCGGCAAGGCGGTCTCGGTCCAGTTCCGCCATTGCCAAGCTCTTCTCCGCGGAAGTCAGCAGGTACTTGCCAGCATTAGGATCGAAGAAGCGAAGCCGGTCACCCTCCAGCCGCAGCTCCAGACCAAGCACTGACGAGCGGCCCAGCAGCCCCTTTTCGAACTCATCAAGGGCTATCGGGGCGTACTGACCGTCCGGCCCCAGCCGCTGGCCCTTCAGCTTTGGGTTCAAGTAGTCGCCTGTTGGATCGAACTGCCAGTATTCGCAAACCTCCACCCGTTGGTACAGGCGCTTCTTCGGCCCTTCGTCATTCCCTCGCGTTGTCTTCGACGTCACTTCCAGAACGAAGTCCGCCAGCTTGCCCTCCTCCCAAACCTTCCATATCGGCCGCGGCGGCTCGCTCGGCACTCCCAAGGTCACGAACAGGTCCGGCGACACGTAACGCCTCGGGTTGCCCTCCTCGTAGTACATCATCAGGTTGCCGCCCACGAAAGCGTCCAGACGCCCCCGGCACCGGTCCTGAAGCGGCGTAATCGCGTCAATGGCCACGCGGAGGTGGATGATGGACTCGGCCATCGGCTTACCGTCTGACTCCGGGTACTCGACTGGCATGGGGATGCGGCGCGGTCGCGATACGGGGGATGCGCGAAGCCGCGCTGGCTGGGCGGGCTGTGACTCGGCTGGCGGCATGGCTGACTCCTCGGCGGAACCGTTGGCAGGCAGTGGGAACGTCAGTTCGGCAACCGAGCCCGCGCCGTGCCGAACACCCGCGTCTCGCCGGCCTCGTTGGTCACCGTCAGGTCGATTTCCACTTCGCCGGTGGCCTCGTCGAGGTCGGTGACCACGCCGTTGATGTGGCAGGGCTGGTCCACGACCACCGGTGCTCGGAAGACCGTATCGACGTACAGGATTTCCGCCTTGGGCGCCCAGCGGTGGATCATCGCGGCGAGGAAGCCTTGGCTCATGATGCCGGGCACTAGGGCGCCGGGCAGCCCTTCGGCACGGGCGGCTTCGTGGTCGGTGAAGCGCGGGGCGTTCCAGTGGGCGGCCTCCACGAAGCGGGCCACGTTGGCGAGGCTGGTGTCCGGGTCGAAGACCGGCAGCGTGTCGCCGAACTCCACATCTGTGATGCCGTTGACGCTCATTGCTCCGGGCGCTCCCGAACCACGCTGCTGGTGT
The DNA here is from genome assembly GCA_026709365.1 of Gammaproteobacteria bacterium. Lineage (GTDB taxonomy): Bacteria > Pseudomonadota > Gammaproteobacteria > Pseudomonadales > Azotimanducaceae > Azophilus. The sequence continues at coordinate 29,096 of JAPOTD010000027.1, read as the reverse complement.
CCGCCGAAGCCAGCAGCTGGCCGTCGGGGTCGAATATCTCCATGCGGTTGATGAAGAACACCATGCGCCCGGAGCGTCCGGTCTTGGTGTAGATGTCGTGCATGTGGGTCTTGGCGGTCAGCTTGATGCCAGGGCGGATGGGACGGTGGCAGTGCACGGCCTTGCCGGCATCCATGCCGAGCCCCACCACCTTGGGAAAGCCCTTGGGTCGCCGCCGGCTCGGGTGCAGGCGGGCGGGCAAGGTCGGCGGGGCCTGGAAGTCCGGGTCTGAAGGGTCGGTGAAGCACGCTGCAACCTCGCCGCAACTGACCGCGTAGGCGGCCGTCTCCTCGGCGTCCAGCGTGACTTCAACCTCGTCGAAGACTTGGTTCAGGTAGGCTGCCCGCAGGGCCTCCACGTCGATTGCGTCGCTCATGCCTGCTCCCGGTAACTCAAGGCTTCGAAATCGCCGCCGCGCAGCGCTTCGGCCAGTTCGCCCTCGCTGCCCACCGCGCCGTCAAAACGGGTGGCGCAGCGCCCTATGTGGCTGACGATGTGGGCGTCGCTGCCGCCGATGCCCCGGTAGTTCTGCTCGTCGGCCATGGCGGCGGCGATTCGGTCCTCCTCGCCGCGGCTGCCGCCGTTGAAGACCTCGACGATGCGCACCCCTTCGGGCACGCCGAGTGCGTCGATGTGCGCCGCCATGCCCACGCGCTTGCGTCCGGGGTGGCAGGGCACTGGCACCGCGCCGTGACGTTCGGACTCCTCGATCACTTGGGCGAGCGGCAGGTGAATGTCGGCGAAATCGAATGCCTGGGTCAAGGTCTCTGTGACGCCGAAGACCAGCACGTGGCCGTATTCGGTCTCCACTTCGCTGGCCTTGAGGATGGTCAGCCCGAACTGGCGAGCCAAGGCGCTGTAGTCGGATGCGAAGTCGAACTGACGGTGCTCGGTCAGCACGAAGCCTTCGATGGGCAGCTCCCGGGCGCGAATCCACTGGCAGTAGTTGGGCACTTTAGCCCGCCCGTCATCTGAGACAACGGAATGGGTGTGGAGGTCAAGGATCATGGCAGTAGCCCCATCAACTGTACGCGGGCACTTTAGCCCGCCCGTCGTCCGAGACAACGGAATGGGTATGGAGGTCGAGGATCATGGCAGTAGCCCCATCAATCGTGCGCGGGCACTTTAGCCCGCCCATCATCCGAGACAACGGAATGGGCATGGAGGTCGAGGATCATGAGGCGGCCACTGTCCGGGCGCCCTGTGCGCCAGCCACGCGCTTCCATTGCCGATCAAGCTCGGCGCGCAGTTCATCAAGCCCGGCCGAATTGTCGATCACCACATCCGCATGGCGTCGGCGTTCCGCATTGCTGGTTTGGGCCGCAAGCCTTGAGCGCACCTCTTCGGCAGTGAGGCCGTCGCGCGCCATGGCCCGTTCGATCGCGACTTCCGGCTCGACGGCCACCACCCAAACCTCGTACAAGCTGTGCTGCCATCCGGCCTCGACCATGACAGCGGCCTCCAGCACCACCACCCCGTCTGGTCGCAGCGCCCGTCGGGCTTCGATTTCCAAGTCGGCCAGGCGGCGAATTTCCGGCCACACGATGTCGGTGAGCTTCTTCAGTTCACTTGGCTGGCCGAACACCTTGCTGCCGAGCGCACGGCGGTCGATGGTGCCGTCGGCGGCCACCACGGCGTCGCCGAAGGCATCGGCCACCTGCTTGAACGCTGCGGTGCCAGGCTCGTAGGCGCGGTGCCCCAAGCGATCGGCATCGATCACATGGGCGCCAAGCTTGCCCAAATGACGCGCCGCAGTGGATTTCCCGGAGGCGATGCCGCCAGTCAGGCCGATGGTGAGCAAGGCAACTCCAAGCCGATGCGAAAACGGCAGTTTAGCGGGTAAGGTTGCATGAAGGTAGTTTGGGAGTCTTGCGCCGCAGGTCTATCCTCGGCATGGATTCTCCCAACGCAGGGGCTGAAAGCTGGAGAAGTCATTGTCGCAGGAGACCATAGTGGCGTTGTGCGTGATGGCAAGGGCTGCCAGATGTGCGTTAGAAGTTAGGTTCCCAGCCGTGCCCGTTTCGCTCAGCAGGTTTCGCAATACGGCCCAATGATTGGGTTTCTCCGTTAGAGTCGTGACCAGTCTTGCCGAGAGCCAATTTCATTTGCGCAAGGATATCTTGCGGAGAACTTCCTCATCCTCCAAAGCGGCCGCCAATGCCAAGGCCTTGCCGAGGCCAACGTGGGGAGGTCCCATGCGGAACGTCTTCTGCCGATAAACCTCCTTTTGATTCTCGCTCCGGTCCAATGCCTCAAGGCCAGCGCGCACCACGCGATTGAGCATCTTGGTAATGGATAGCCCTTCGCCCTGAGCCTGCAACCTGATCGCAGTCATAAGATCGTCATCGATACGCACCGTGCTGCGCATGGTGTCATAACCTCCTGCATGATGATGTCATGGCACCAATTATTGGCAATGGGACTTCCGAGTCAAACCCGCTTTTCCTGTTGCTGTTAGCCCTATTCCCAGCCTCCGGGATTTCTTGACATGCCTGTAAACATGCTTCAGCCAACCGGCTGCGTTGTCCCTGCGGACCGACAATCGAGGGTGGGACGCCCTCGCTCCGGAAGTCCGTTTGGTTCGGGCAACGATCCACGGAGGGCGTCCCGCCCTCGAAATGAACCGGGGACTCCGCCAAACTCCGTCGGCTGATGCTCGTTTATAGGCATGTTTCTTGATTGACAAGGGGTGGTGCCCGAAGGCGCCATCCACCAAGCCTCGAAAGCGTGGCCTGCAAGCCATCGCGGCCCTTCGGTTCGAGCAAGCCGGGTTCGAACTTAAAAGAAGGTTTGATGAAACCTAAGCTCACCCAGCTTGAGATCCTTGAACTGGGGCTCCGCCCGTTTGATCTCGCCTTCGCGCAATGATGCGGTGACGTCAACATCGTCCGGCGTGGCTCGGCTGGTGACCAGCGCCCGGTTTTTCCAAGCATCACCCTCGCGAAAGAAAAGCTCGGCTTCCACCAAGTTGTCATTGTCGCGGTGCTGGGAGAGGAGCACGTACTCGAAATCGCCGTCCTCGTCGAGGTCAATGCGGATCAGCGTTGGGTTGGTGTGCCGCTGGGACACGCGCCCAAAGACGGTGGCGCTGGCTGCCTCGCGAAGCCCCGGCGGCGCCTCGAATGGCCCCGGCCGGTAGTTCAGGCGCGCCCACAGCTCATCGAAGGTCTGGCCGCTGGGTTGGCCGCGCTCCGTAGCCTTGATGATCCGCGCCAGTTCCGGGTCTGAGGCCTCGTGCTCGGCGATGAGGGCCTGCAGCCGAAGATGGCCTGGCCGAGCGAGGTGCCGTCTGGCGTAAGAGAAGTCGAAGTCGCGCAGCTCCACTTCGCCCGCTTCGACCCGCTGCATCTGGCTGGCTAGGGCGATGGCGCGAAAGTCGAACAGGGGACTGTTCACCAGCACCATGACCGCGAGCACCAACCATCCCATGGCCGTGTTGGCCCGGCCGAGGCGGCTTGGCCACGCTTGGCGCCAGCGAATGACGCACCCAGCGTACCCGACCGCGAAGAGCGCCGACAGCGCCAAGACCGTAAAGGCCCAGCAGCGCTGCACGGTCCATCCGTACTCATTGATGCGCAAGGCCAATCCGTAGAGCGCCAAGGCGGAGACGATGGGCAGAAGGGTCAGGACGGCGGATAGGGCTCGATGCACCCAAGGCGGATAGGGCGAGCCGTCGCCGGTTTGATAAACCGCGTTGACGAAGAAGAGCATGAACGCGCTGAGCCACAGCAGCAGGGCCGTGCCGCTGCCGGTCTCCCACAAGGGCTGAAGGCCGGTGAAGGGCAGCGCGCCGAGAAAGATGACCAGCACCAAGGCCGTCAGGGGCAGCAGCAGACGCATGAGGCCTTCGAGCAGCTTGGCGACGCCGTCGATGACCCCCACCAGCTGCCGGAAGATCAGCACCCCCACCCCAAAAGCGCTCGCCAGCATCGGAAAGAGGAACCAATCGCTTTCGAACAACGCCTTGAACCAGCCGATGCCGATGGCGGAAAACAAGTTGCCCCAAAGGGCCAGGATCACGGCAACGCCGCCGGTGAGCAGCGCCGAGAAGGCGGCTACCAGAAAGTTGCGCCAGGAATGGGTGAACAGGGCGCCATAGTCGAGGGAGGCCCGTCCAATCCACAGCTGGCAGTACATCAACCCCTTGAAGCCCGCGATCAGCATGGTGATGACGTAGGCCGTCAACAGCGGGCCAATGGGGAACTCGCCCCAAGGCGAAGCCTGCCAGCCCACGTACAGGGCGGCTGCCGCCAGCACCGTGGAGAACGCCCCTACGGCCTTGAGGCTTCGGGGCAGGTTTTCCCGGTTGAGGCAAAGCAGCATCAGGGTGGGGCTGGCGATCGCCAGCGTCCACAGCGGGAAGTTGATGATGGGCGTTTGGCTGGGCCAGACGTTGTTGGCCAGCGCCCGCCACAGCAGGAAGAGCGCGATGCCCTGGCCGAAAGCGATGCCCAGCATCAACATTCGGGGCAGGGTGGAGAGGGGCTGCTGCGCGTCGGGCATCATCAGGGCCTGCTGCTGAACGCTGCAGCCAGCCGTTTGCCCGCGTTCATTTGCCGCATTGAACGTCCCTCCGTCCCCATGTTAAGCCGCTCCGACGTCGTGCCGTTGAGCCTGCGCGACCTGACGGTCGCGGATGGAGTTTCGCGCCAGCGAAACGCCAACGCACCCGCGAAGCGGGTGCGCATGAGCGCGACATGGGCTTCCGCTGGCTTGCGCATTGCACGGTTAGACTGGCGAGCCCTTCGGAAAGTTCGGTTCCCGCTTCTCCTGGAGGGCCTTTAGCCCCTCTCGGCCTTCAGGCCCGAGGAAGCCGAGCATTTCCAAGGCCGTGGAGGCGTCGAAGCTGGGGCCGGCCATCCGCAGCCAGTTGTTGAGGGCGTACTTGGTCCAGCGGATGGCGTTGGGCGCGCCGTTGGCGATCTTGGTGGCCACCTCAAGGGTCTTGGCCTCAAGTTCGCCGTCCTCGACGCACAGGGACAGCAGGCCGATCCGCTCGGCCTCCTCGGCGGGCATCCGGTCGCAGGTCATCAGGTAGTACTTGGCCTTGGCCATGCCGCAGAGCAGTGGCCAGAGGATGACGGCGTGGTCGCCGGCGGCGACGCCCAAGCGGGTGTGGCCGTCCGTGATGAAGACCGATTTGGCGGCAATGGAGATGTCGCACAGCAGGGCCGCCACCAGGCCGGCGCCCACTGCGGGGCCATTGATTGAGGAGATGGTCGGCTTGCCGCAGTTGATGAGGTTGTACACCAAGTCCCTGGCTTCCTTCCAAGTGTTGGCCAAGGTGCGGTAGTCGGCGGTCATCCGTTCGATCATGTCGAAGTCGCCGCCGGCGGAGAACGCCTTGCCCTCGCCGGTGAGCACCACGCAGTCGATGCCCTCGTCAGCGTCCACCTCGCGCCAAACGTAGGTCAGTTCGCGGTGGCCGATGCTGTCCAAGGCGTTGTATTTTTCAGGCCTGCTGATGGTGATGCGCAGAATGCGGTCGGCGGGACGGTCGAATTTCAGCCGTTCGTAGCCTTGGTAGAGTTTGGACGGGGAGGGCATGTCGGTCTCACAGGTGAAAGGGTTTCCATTTAGCCGCGCCGCAGCTTGGGTTGCAATGACGCGCACCCGCTTTGCGGGTGCGGATGGAGTTTCGCTGCGCGAAACTCCGCGCCCGTTGCGTCGGGTCGGGTTCGGCATTTCTCTGAGCCCGCGCACCCACTATGCGGGTGCGAATGGAGTTTCGCTGGCGCGAAACTCCGTGGGGGTTGCGTGGGTCAGGTTCCGATATTTTGTGGGCTTGCACATGAGGTGTGGAGGGTTGGCTTGCGCATTGCTGGCCTTGGCTGCGGCAGGATGCGGCGACGCTCCGGCGCCAGCGCCGCCGAGCGCTCCGGCGAAAGCTGCCGAATACGTCGGCTCCGCCGCCTGCGCCAGCTGCCATGAGGCGCAGCACGAGGCTTGGCTCGGCTCCCACCATCAGTTGGCCATGTCCGAGCCTTCCCCGGCCACGGTGATCGGCGACTTTGACGGCGCCGTCCTGCATCATGGCGGGGGATTGACGGCGTTCTCCAAGGCCGATGGACGCTATGCGATCCGCACCGAAGGGCCGACGGGAGAGCGAGCGAGCTTTGCGGTCCGCTACACCTTCGGCTTTGCGCCGTTGCAGCAATACCTGCTGCCGTTGCCGGACGGCCGACTGCAAGCCTCCAACGTCGCTTGGGATGCGGTACAAGGCCGTTGGTTCCATCTGCGTCCCGGCGAGAGCATCGGCCACGACGACGTCCTGCACTGGAGCCAGCCGAGCCACAATTGGAACTTCATGTGCGCGGACTGCCACTCCACGGCGGTGTCCAAGGGCTATGACGCCAAGGCCCGTCGATACGAGACCACGTTCTCCGAGGTGTCCGTGGGCTGCGAAGCCTGTCACGGTCCCGGCTCCGCGCATGCGGTGCCGTCGGCAGCCAGCGCCCGGCCGGCGCTAGCCTTGCCGCGCGATCAAGCGGACGAAATCAATGCCTGCGCACCCTGCCACAGCCGCCGCAGCCAGCTGGCCGAAGGCTTTGCGCCGCAGCGCAGCTACTTCGACCACTACTCGCCCGCGCTGCTTGACGCGGGCCTCTACCACGCGGATGGGCAGATGCTCGATGAGGTTTACGTCTATGGCTCCTTCCTGCAAAGCCGGATGCACGCAGCGGGCGTGACCTGCGGCGACTGCCACGAACCGCACTCGGCGCAGCTGCGCGCCGAAGGCAACGCGCTGTGCATCGGGTGCCACAACGAGGTGGGCAATCCGAACTTTCCGAGCCTGGCGCGCGGCCGCTACGACGGCCCGCAGCATCATCTGCATGAACCCGGCAGCCCCGGTGCCCAGTGCGTCAATTGCCACATGCCAGCCCGAACCTACATGGTGGTCGATGAGCGTCGCGACCATGGCTTTAAGGTGCCGCGCCCGGATTTGAATGCGGCCACAAACGCCCCCGACGCCTGCACCGGCTGCCATCAGGAACGGGATTCGGCTTGGGCGCAAGCCGTGCTTGAAGAGGCCTTTGGCCCGCCGTCGGGGGACCATTTCGGTCCGGTGTTCGCCGCTGCCCGCGCCGGCATCGGCGAGGCGGAGCAGCCCTTGGCGGCCATTGCCGGCGATGCTGAACAGCCCGCCATCGTGCGGGCCACGGCGCTGTCGCTGATGGCGAACTATGATCGGGCGGTGAGCGGGCTGGCCTTGGAAGCCGGGCTGCATGATGCCCACCCCTTGGTGCGCGTGGGTGCCTTGCGCGGTGCGGCCCGATGGCCTGCCGAACGCCGTTGGCGGGAAGCCCGGCACCTGCTCGGCGATGCGCGGCTTGCCGTGCGCGCGCAGGCGGTGCCGCTGCTGGCTCCGGCGTTGAACGGCTTGGTCGGGGCAGGGCGGACCAAGCTTGAGGCGGGCATCGCTGAGTATCTCGACGTTCAGGCGTTCAATGCCGACCGCGCCGAAGCGCAGACCAACATCGGCAGCTTGCAAATGGCCATCGGTGCGCCAGCCGAGGCGGAAGCGGCATTCACTGAGGCGCTCAGGCTCAATGCGCAGTGGGTGCCGGCCCTGTTGAATCTAGCCGACCTCCACCGGGCGACGGGCCGGGACGGCGAAGCGGGTACACTGCTGCTGCGGGCGTTAAGCACCGCGCCGGAGTCCGCGGAGGTGAATTTGGCCAAGGGGCTGTGGCTGGTCCGCCAAGGCCGGGAAAGCGAGGCCTTGGCGCTGTTTGCCGCCGCCGTTCGGCTGGCCCCCAGCGTTGCGCAATACGCCTACGTTTATGCCGTGGCTCTGCATTCGGGCAACCAGTCGGAGCGCGCGCTTGAGGTGCTGGAACAGGCCTTAAGCCGCAGGCCGAACGATCAGCGGCTGCTGCGGGCGGCGTTCAGCATCGCTCGGGATCTAAAGCTCGAAGAGAAAGCGGCTGCGTATCGAACGCGTTTGGACTAACACCGCGGAAGCATTGACATTTAGGGTGTTCTGACTTGCGGCAATAGGCCATTCGTGGTGATGACCGAATTGGCGGCGCTAGATCAGCGGAGGCTGTCGCGGTCGGAGGTGCGGTGGAGCACTTTGGGTGTCCCGCTGGTCGGAATCGCGTCCATCACATGCCGGCCAGCGAGCCGACCAGCCTCGCAATCGCCATGGGCCTGCCATCCGGGTCGGTGATGACCCCCTCCTCCTGGTGGAGAACCTCAAGCCCCGGCAGCAGTCGGCGCAGTTCGCCGGGTTGGACGCAGAACGCGGGGTTGGCGGGGCCGGCGACGGGCTGGTCGGTTGCCAAGTGCTCCTCGACCATCAGGATGCCGCTGGGCGCCAGCAGGCTGGGCAGTCGTCGAATGACATCCGCATTGAGATAGCGGAACAGGCAAATCACGTCGAATGGGCCGGGCAGGGCAAGGCCGTCGTCCAAGTCATGCTGCATCCAAGTCACTTCCAAGCCTTCGCGCTCCGCGCTGGCGGCAGCCCGCTTAAGGGCCTCGCTTGAGACGTCAATGCCGGTCACCTCGAATCCGCGGCGGGCCAGAAACAGGCTGTTGCGGCCTGCGCCGCAAGCAAGGTCCAAGGCGCAGCCGGATGGCAGGCGGCCAATCCAAGCCTCCAGCAGGGCGCTCGGGTGGGTGCGCTCCGCAAAGGCCCCGGCCCGGTAGCGCTCGTCCCACTTCGTCTCATCCGCTTTGCTCATGGCCAACGATTATAGGTGAGTCGAGTCCGGCCACCGGGTGGTTTGCAGCATCATCATGGGCCGAATTGCCGATGGGTTGGCCGTGAACTCCCTAGACCTGCGGTCCGTAACCCGACTCGCGCGCCCTGCGGCTGCGAGCCGCATGGGACGCAATGGACTTGAACCGGAAGCGTTGGAACTGGGGCCAAGTTGGCGCAAACCTTGCCTTGATTTCTGGGGACAAAGCCGCGTCCGATGGGAGGAGCGGCGAAGCCTCCGGGCAGTCAAGGACAGGCACCCCAATGCATTGGCTGATTGCGACAGACTTGGACGGCACGTTGCTTGATGACGACTATCCCGTCGCGGCTGCGGCTGCCGCCATCGACGGCCTTTTTGGGCTTCCAGCGGTAACGGCGGGCGCCGTCACGCTGCAAGTGGCGCTTGCGACGAGCAAGTCCTTGGCGGAATGCGTCCGGTTGGCGCAGCGGTGCGCGCGCCGCCCGATCATCGCCTTCGAAAACGGCGCCGGCCTCGCTTGGCCAACCGCAGCCGACAAGCGCGGCGGCGCGGGGGGCGAGGACGCATACGAATGGTCGTGCGCCGGCATGGACTACGGCCGCATCCGTGCGCACTTGCGCAAACTGCGCTCGATCCCGGACTACCGATTCCGTGGGTTCGGGGACATGTCCCCCGCCGAAGTGGCTGAACGAACCGGGCTTGATGCGGAGTCGGCAGCGGACGCGATGCGGCGCAAGGCCTCCGAGCCGTTGGTCTGGGAAGGCTCCCCGGCGGCGCTGCGGTCGTTTGCCGACGATCTCGACGGCTTGGGCCTGAGCTTGGCGCTCGGCGGCAGGTTCCATCACGTCACCGGACACAGCAGCAAGGCTGGCGCCCTTGCCGCCATCAGGCGCCGAGCCGCCGCTTGCCGGCGGCCAGCGATGACCACCCTCGCCTGCGGGGATGCGCCCAATGACGTGGACATGATGCGCGCCGCCGACCGCGCCCTGGTCTTTCCCGGCAGCAACGGAAGCTACGTCCTGCCCCAGGGTCCGACGGTCACCCATGCGCCCGGGGCCGGGCCGGACGTTTGGTCGCGGTGCGTCTCCTCCTTAATCCAAGCCAACTGATCCCATCGAATTCGTCGGAGGTGAATCCGGAATGAGCGACTTCTTCCAGAACGGCATCATCACTACGCTGCACAACCTGTGCGACCAGCCCGTCGAGGCGCTTGAGCCGCAGCTGTGCGAGTTCGCCAAGCAGCGCCCGATGGCGCTGGTGCTGCCGTGCCTCTACTCGGAGCTGGCGCAGCCGGCGCTGGCGAACATCGTCAGCGAACTGGCGCGGGTTCCGTACCTCTCCGAAATCGTGATCGGGCTCGATGCGGCAAGCGAGGCGGAGTTCCGCCACGCGCTCGACTACTTCTCCGCGCTTCCCCAGACGCACCATGTGCTCTGGAACGACGGGCCGAGGCTCAAGGCGGTTCACGGCAAGCTCGCCGCCGAGGGGCTGGCGCCAGAGGAGCGGGGCAAGGGCGCCAACGTCTGGCACTGCATCGGCTTCGTGCAGGCGCTCGCCCACGTCCGGGCCATCGCCCTGCACGACTGCGACATCACCACCTATGACCGGGTCATGCTGGCGCGCCTGATCTACCCCGTGGCGAACCCGGATTTCGGCTACCAGTTCTGCAAGGGCTACTACGCCCGCGTCGCCGACGGCAAGCTCAACGGGCGCGTTTGCCGCCTGCTGGTCTCGCCCCTGATACGCACCATGAAGCAGTTGACCGGCGGACATCCCTACCTCGATTACCTGGACAGCTTCCGCTATCCGCTGGCCGGGGAGTTCGCCATGCAGTCCGGGGTGCTGGACGGCCTGCGCATCCCCTCCGACTGGAGCCTGGAGGTGGGCTTGCTTTCGGAGATGTACCGCAACTACGCCACCAACCGCATCTGCCAGGTCGAGGTCGCCGACGCCTACGACCACAAGCATCAGGACCTCTCGCCCGGTGATGCGGGCCGCGGGCTTTCGCGCATGAGCCTCGACATCGCCAAGGCGGTGTTCAAGAAGCTGGCGACCTACGGCGTGGTCTTTGATTCGGGAACGATCAGGACCGCCAAGGCCTGCTACTACCGCATCGCCCTGGACCTCATCGAGTCCTACGCCAATGACGCCGCCATGAACGGCCTGCGCCTCGACCGCCATGCCGAGGAGCAGGCCGTGGAACTCTTCGCCACCAACATTCTCAAGGCCGGCTCGTCGTACCTCGAAGGGGGGGAGGAAATCCCCTTCCTGCCCTCCTGGCACCGCGTCGCCAGCGTTTACCCGGCCGTCCATCGGGATCTGCTGGCCGCCGTTCGCGACGACCGCGGCCAGTTCGGCCCCACCCCGCGGGCGGGCACGGCCTGAGACGGTCCGCGAACGCGTCGATCAGCCGCTGACGTCGAGCCACAGCACCTGATGGGGGCCGAGCGGGATGCCGTCGGCCACGGACAGGCCCGAGCCGCTCAGCAGATCGACGTAGGTGGCCGGATCGATCCCCAATCCGGTGCGCGGCAGGCGCTGGGGGCGGTCCAGAACTGAAGCAATCACGAGTATCGCCTGCTTGCCTCCCTCCCGGCGCATGATGAACGTGCCGGGCGGGCTCGGCAGGATCCGCTGCCGTGCCGCCGTGCCGAAGGCCTCCTGGGCACTGCGCAAGGCGAGGATCCGCTTGAAGTGATCGAGTGCCTGGGATTGGTCCGAGCTCGGGTCGGCCAAGCGCTCTTCAAGGTCGCTCAATTGCCACTGTCCTCGATTGATCGACCGCGTCCGGCCCGTCGCCTCCACCAGCTCAAGGTCGTTCGGCGTCGCCAGCAGGCTGTGGATGTAGATGGCCGGAACGCCTTGAAAGCTCACCAGCAGGGTGTGCGCCGCCAGATAGGCGTTCAGGTCTCCGCTGCGCCCCCCGAATGCGGAAAAAGGCGCGATGTTCATCTCGGAGGGCTTAAGCCCGTCCCCCGTCTCCCGGCGGGAGGCCTGGCGCAGGGTGACGAAGCCGCCCCGTTCGTGCATTCGCTCCACCAGCCGCGCGACCTCGCCGTCCGGAACCAACCCCTCCAAGGGCCTGAGCCCGATGCCGTCGTGGGAGGCGAACATGTTGGCGTAGGTGCAGCCGTCCGGTGGCGGCGCCAGCCTTGCCGCCCAAGCCGTCAGGTAGCTCGCGTTGCCGAACGCGTAGCTGTAAAGCAGCAGCGGGGAGAGGCTGAACTGATAGACCATGTGCGCCTCGTCCCCGTCGCCGAAGTAGCTGACGTTCTCCTCGTGCGGGACGTTGGTTTCCGTGAGCAGCCGCACGCCGGCGCGGGCGTAGTCGAGCAGCAGGCGCATGATCCTCACCACCGCGTGGGTCTCCGGCAGGCTCATGCAACTGGTGCCCAGGCGCTTCCAAAGGAACGCTATCGCGTCCAGCCGGATCAGGCGGGCGCCTTGGGCCACGTAGAAGAAGAGGATGTCCGCGAACTCGCGCAGCACGGCTGGGTTGGTGAAGTCCAGGTCCACCTGGTCGTCGCTGAAGGTGTTCCAGACATGGCGGATTCCGGCGTAGGTGTGTACGGCGGAGACCAGCGGGCTGGTTCTTGGCCGCACCACGGCGCTGGTGTCGGATTCCTCGGGCAGCGTGATGAAGTAATGCCGTCCCGGGTCGCGGCCGCCGACGAAGTCCGCGAACCACAGGCTCTCCCGCGAGCAGTGGTTGATCACCAGGTCGAACATGGTGTCGTAGCGTTGCGTCAGGGTGCGCACGTTCTCCCAGTCGCCCAGGCGATGGTCCACGCGCCGGTAGTCGATGACGGCGAAGCCGTCGTCCGAGGACGACGGGAAGAACGGCAGCACGTGCAAGCGTCCGAACGCGCCGCCGATGTGGCGCTTGGTGAACTCCCCCAAGGTCTCCAGGGGCGGCCGACCGCGCGCGACCACGGAGTCGGCATAGACAATCAGCATGGCGTCGCCGCGTCCGCCAACGGTGGCTGCGGTCGGGGGCCGCGCCAGATCGAGCAGTTCGGTCGCCAAGCGGCGCGCGGCGTCCGGCCGGTACAGCAGCGCGAGTTGCACGGCGAGCCGCCGCTCATAGCGGCGCCGGCGATTGCGGCGCGGCGGATCGGCGCCTTCGGTGCGCAAGCTGGCCAATTGCGATTGCCCCCAAGTGCCTGAACGCTTAACCAAGAAGCATTGTGCGCCATCCGCGCGGCTTGAAGAAACCCATCGCAACCGGACCCAGGCAACAGGTGCGGGATTTCGCGCCAGCGAACATCCAACCGACCGGAGGTCCGCCGCCGCTGCGGGATGCGTGACGGCAGTGATGGCGGTGGGATGCGCGGCATTCTGCGCTATGATTGGCCCGTTGAAGGAACCAAGCGAGTCGAACGGCATGGCGCAATTGAAGCACCCGATCACCGGCGCGGTGTACAGCGCGTTGGGGGAGGGCACCGTCGAAGTGGACAGCAATGGCCTTAAGGGCATCTTTCGCTATGATGGCGAACATGTGTCGGGGGAACTGCGCGTTGCTGACCCGCACATGCTGCTGTGGCTGGGCGGACCGCAGCTCCCCGACGGCGACAACATCCGCCGCAACCGGGGTTGAGGCGCCAGCTTTCGTCAGTGGACCAACCCAGAACTTCGAGGATCATGCCATGAGTGAAGCCGAAGACCTGCGCTCCGAAGGCATCAGCTACCAAGAGCTGATCAGCCGCGACCCGGTGCCGCCGCCGGATACCCTGACCTTGGAGAACGTCTTCCGTTCCCCATTGGTTTCCGTGCCTGTGGCGCGCTACACCAGCCAGGCGTTCCATGAGCTGGAGATGGAGCGGCTCTGGCCCCGGGTCTGGCAAATGGCCTGCCGGGAGGAGGAGATTCCCGAAGTGGGCGACCACCAGGTGTATGACGTCGGCCGCTACTCGATCATCGTGGTGCGCACCGCCAACGGCATCCGGGCGCACCACAACGTCTGCCGCCACCGGGGCCGCCGCCTGTGCGACCGGGCCGGCCATGCGGCCAGCTTCATTTGCCCGTTTCACGGCTTTAGCTGGCATCTCGATGGCAGCTTGCGCGGCGTCACCTCGGAGTGGGACTTCCCGCAAATCGACCGCGGCGACTTCACGCTGACGCCGGTGCGCTGCGAAGCCTGGGGGGGCTGGGTGTTCATCAACATGGACATGGACGCCGAGCCCCTGATGGACTTCCTGGGCGACCTGCCGGCCCACTTCGCCGTCTGGCGCCCGGAGGAGCGCTACATCGAGGCGCATGTGGGCAAGGTGATGCGCTGCAACTGGAAGACCTGCCAGGAGGCGTTCATGGAGGCCTTCCATGTCATCCACACCCACCCCCAGATACTTGCCGGCATTGGCGATGAGAACTCCCAGTACGATGCTTGGGGCAACTTCTCCCGCGCCATCACCCCGAACGGCACGCCGAGCCCCCATCTGCGCCATGAGCCGAGCCAGCAGGAGATGTTCGAGTCGGTGATGATGCGCAACCTCGACGATCCCCCGGCGCCGAAAGTGCCGCCGGGCACCACCGCCCGGGCCATGATGGCGGCGGGGTCACGGGCCGCCCTGCAGTCCGTTGTCGGCGACGACGTGGTGATTTCCGACGCCTGCGTCTCCGACAGCATCTACTACACCCTGTTCCCCAACTTCCATCCCTGGGGCGGCTACAACCGCATCGTCTATCGCTTCCGCCCCTACGAGAACCGCTGCGATCAGTCGCTGATGGAGTGCTACTACCTCAGTCCCTTTGCCGGCGAGCGGCCCGACCCCGCACCCATGCGCCTGCTGGACGCCGATGAGCCCTGGACCAACGCGCCGGAGCTTGGCGTGCTGGCGAAGGTCTTCACGCAGGACACCTTCAACCTGCCGCAGGTGCACAAGGGGCTGGAGGCCGCGCAGTACGACGAGGTGGTGCTGGCCAACTACCAGGAGACCAAGATCAGGCACTTCCACAGCCTGCTCAACCAGTGGCTGGGGGCGCCAGCGCGATGAGCCAGCCGCAGCCCGATGTTTCGCTGTTCGACCACGACACGCTGATTGATCCCTATGCGGCCTACAAGACCCTGCGCGACCAAGCGCCGGTCCACTTTGAACCCAACTTCGGCGCCTACATCGTCACCCGCTACGACCTGATTCGGGAGGCGATTCGCGACACCGCCACCTACTCCAGCGAGTTCGGGGACTTTCTCGACGGGGCCAGAAAGATCCTCTTTCAGCAGGCGCCGGCGGACGTGCAGCGCAAGCTCATCGAACTGAACAAGGAGATGATCCCGCTGCCGCCGACCATGCTGACCCTGGATGAGCCTGCGCACACCAAGTATCGGTCCTTGGTTGCCCAGTTGTTCACCGGCTCGGAGGTTCGCAAGAGCGAGCCGACCGTGCGGGAGGTGGTTGAGCGCTACGTTGAGACCATGGCTGCCACATCGGGTTCCGATGCGGAATCGGGGGCGGACGGCATGTCCACGGACTTTATGTCCGCATTTGCCTTCCCGGTGCCGCTGCGCATCATCGCCGACCGCTTGGGCATACCCGCTGCGGAGCGGGGGTTCTTTGACGAAGCGGCCACCGCGGCGGCTGGGGGGCTGCGGCTGTCGCCGCTCACGCCGGAGCAGATGCTGCACCGGGCGCAACTGGCGCTGGACCTGCAGAACTTGCTGGTTGCCCTTGTGGAGGCTCGGCGCCGGGAGCCGACCGACGACATGATCACCATTCTTGCCAACAGCCGATTGGAGGATGAGGACCGGCTGCTGACCCACGGCGAGACCTTGAGCGTGCTCAACCAATTTCTGGTGGCGGGCCACGAAACCACCTCGAGCGCCTTCGGTTGGGGCATGCTGCTGCTGTGCCGCAACCCAGGCCTGCAGGCCGAGATACGCGGCGATGCCGGGCGCATTCGCACCTTTGTTGAAGAGGCCCTGCGCATGGAGGCGCCGGTGCAGGGCCTGCCTCGGCTGGTGAAGCGGGACACTGAACTCGGCGGGGTGCCGCTGGCCGCCGGCAGCCTCATCATGCTCCGCTTCGGCGCCGCCAACCGCGACGAACGGCAGTTTGAGGATCCGGATCAAGTGCGCATCGACCGCAGGAAGGCCGGCATGCAGCTCGCCTTCGGCTCCGGCGTGCATCACTGCATCGGCGCGCCCTTGGCGCGGCAGGAGTTGAACCTGGGCTTTGCGGCGCTGCTGGATCGGTTCGAGGACTTCCGTCTCGCCGATGGCGCAAACCCCGAGGCGGAGCCGAGCTTCATTCTCCGCAATCTGCCGACCTTGCCGATTTGCTACCGACGGCGCCGTCGGCTCCGATAGACCAACAGGAAGATGCGCCGCCTTGGCGGCGCGGGGCGCATGGCGCCGAGTGCACAAGTCGGGTCGGGTGGAAACCTTGTCCGGCGATGTCCCGCGATCAGGAAAACCAATCGGAGAGCCTAGCTGATGCGGCTTAACCAACCCCGAATCGAACCCCTTGAACCGGAGCGGCAGAGCGCGGAGGCCCAGGAATTCACGGCCTCCATGGCCGAGAGCGCGCGCAACCTGAACATCATGCGCACCCTGGCTCAGCATCCGCAGCTGATGCGGCGCTGGATGGTGTTTGCCAACCACATTCTAGGCAAGTCCACGCTGCCGGTTCGGGAACGCGAACTGCTGATTCTGCGCATCGGCCATCTGTGCCAGTCGGGCTACGAGTGGGGCCAGCACGTGCTCATCGCCCGGCAGGCGGGCAT
The DNA here is from genome assembly GCA_026709365.1 of Gammaproteobacteria bacterium. GTDB lineage: Bacteria > Pseudomonadota > Gammaproteobacteria > Pseudomonadales > Azotimanducaceae > Azophilus. The sequence goes on along the minus strand of JAPOTD010000027.1, from coordinate 12,651 downwards.
GACGGATGCGGAAATCCGCGCTTGCCAAACCGGCTCGGCCACCCCGGGCCTGTCCGATCTCGACCGGCTGCTTTTCCAGGCCGCCGAGGAGTTGCATGATGACGCCCATGTCAGCGATGCGACCTGGGCTGGGCTCGCCCGGCACCTCAACACGCAGCAGTTAATGGATGCGGTGTTCACCGTCGGCCAGTACAACCTAGTCTCGATGGCGCTCAACGCCTTTGGCGTGCAGGGGGAGGAGGGCTTGCCGGGCTGGGAGGTTTGAACTTGCCGGGGCCGGGTAAGCGCGGCTGAACGGGTTGGCCCCGCATCGCAAACCTCCGTCGCCGTAACCATCGGTAACGATCGACCGCTTTGACGATGAATCTATTGACCTAGGCCCGTCCTTCCATGACTATTCGTTACCTATATGCCCGTGTTTCCCGCAAGTGGCCCTAAGCGGGGAGTTGGCAGGCCGAGCACCAACACCAGTGGAGACTGATCGGACGATGCAGAGATGAAGTGCCTCAACGGAGCGATTGGCGTCGGCCTGATACTGCTGGCCTTGCTGCATCTCGGCGTGCCGGCGCGTCCCCACGCTCTCATTGGCATGTACTGCTTCGGCGCCTTGCTTGCCTTCATCACTTTGGCGAGGAGGGTCGCGCATTGGCCGGCCCGCATCCTGGCGGTTTGCGCCACCGGCTGCATGCTGTTCTTCTTCGCCGGGTTCTTCCAAATGGCCCCTAGCCTTGGCGATGAATGGTATGCGGTCCATCTGTCCTCGCTAGGTCAGCTCATTGCCGCCTTTGCCATGCTCCCAGTGCTTTCGGGATACAGTTGCCTGATGAAGGCGGACTGTGCCGAGGCCCGCAAGTCCAGAGGGTTCTTCTCCGTCCCGGAGCGCCTTCGGTTCCAGAACGCGAACAAGTCGATGCCCCGGGCCGATGAGTCGGTGGCTGCCGGGCGCAAGGGCTAATCCTTGGCGATCCATAGCGACCGGAGCCCCATCTCGTTCCAGGACGAACTGCCCGATGCGGTCGATGCCGTCATCATTGGCGGCGGCGTCATCGGCGTTTCCACGGCTTGGTTTCTCGTCAAACGGGGTCTGCGCGTCCTGGTCTGCGAGAAGGGCCGGGTGGCGGGGGAGCAGTCAAGCCGCAATTGGGGCTGGATCCGCAAGCAGTGCCGGGATCCGGACGAGCTGCCCATCGTCATCGACAGCCAGAACATCTGGGAGGGGCTGGCCGGCGAATTGGGCGAAGACCTTGGCTTCGTCCGTCGGGGCGTCGCCTATCTTGCGGAAACGGAGCGGCAACTGGCGGGCCACGCCGAGTGGCTGGATGTGGCGCAACAGCATCAATTGGACACCCGCTTGCTGTCCGCCGCCGAAGTGGATGAGTTGATCGACGGCCCGCCCGGCCAATACGTCGGCGCCCTGCACACCCCCAGCGATGCCCGAGCCGAACCGTTCGTGGCCGTTGCCGCGCTGGCCCGGGGCGTGCAACGCCAAGGCGGACGCATCATCGAGAGCTGCGCCGTGCGCGGCATCGAACTTGAGGCGGGCCGCGTGGCCGGCGTCATCACCGAGCGCGGGCCGGTGCGGGCCTCAGCGGCGGTGTGCGCAGGCGGTGCCTGGACCTCGCTGCTGCTGCGCCACATGGGCATCAACCTGCCGCAACTGACCGTGCGCGCCACCGTGGCCCGCACCGCATCGGCGCCGGACGTCTATGCGGGCAATGCCGCGGCGCCGGATGTCGCTTTCCGCCGCCGTCAGGATGGCGGCTACACGCTGGCCTCCGCCAACGTCAACGAGCATTTGATTGGGCTGGACTCATTTCGCCACTTCCTCAAGTTTCTGCCGAGCTTGGCCGCCAGCCTGCGTTACGTTCGCCTGCGCTTTGGCGGCATGTTGGGCCGCATGGTCCCGCAGAGCTGGCAGGACGACGGCGAAAGCCCCTTTGAGCGCGTTCGGGTGCTCAATCCGGCGCCTTCCCAAGCCGCCTTGAAGCAGATTCGCGTTCGCGTAAACGCTCGGCTGCCGGCCTTGGCGGACTGTCCCATCGAAGAGGCTTGGGCGGGCATGATTGACGTGACGCCGGATGTGGTGCCGGTCATGGATGAAGCCCCCAGCCATCCCGGGCTTTTCATCGCCACCGGCTTCAGCGGGCATGGCTTTGGCATTGGCCCGGGCGCCGGGCGGGTGATGGCGGAACTGGTGGTGGGTCGGCCACCGCCCCACGACCTGACGCGGTTCCGCTTCTCGCGTTTCAGCGACGGCTCGGCGATGCGGCCGGGGCCGGGCTTGTGAGCGCTGACGCCTCCCCGCAGCCGCGCATCCTGCGCTTCGAGGGCGCGGTAAACCTTCGCGACTTCGGGGGCTATGCCACGGAGGACGGGGGCCGGGTGGCCTCCGGGCAGCTGTTTCGCTGCGGCACCTTGGCGGACCTGACCCAAGCCGGTCAGCGGGCCTTTGCCAAGTTGGGCGTCAAGCTGATCTGCGACCTGCGCCGTGCGGATGAGAAGGCCGCCGAGCCCACCCCGGACCTGGTTGGCGCGTCTGGCCGCTTGGAAGTTCCCATCGATCCCGGCAGTGCGGTGGCCATGCGCGAGCGGCTCAACGAAGGCGGCTTGACCTTGCAGGAGCGCATCGACTTCATGGTCGGCATCAACCGGGACTTGGCCAGCAACCACGCCGAGGACTACGCCCGGATGTTCGAGCGGCTGCTCGCGCTTGAGGACGGCGCCTTTCTGGTCCACTGCTCGGCGGGCAAGGACCGCACCGGGTTCGCCTGCGCCCTCATTCTGCATGCCTTGGGCGTAAACGAAGCCACGGTGCTTGAGGACTACCTGCTGACCAACGAGGCGCTCGACTACGAAGGCTATGTGCACAAGCGCATCCGCTCCCGGCTGTGGACCGACCTTGAAGCCGACCGGGAATCCACCATGGCGCTGTTCGGCGTCCGCCCGGAGTACCTGCGCGCCGCCTATGACGCCATCGCCACGGAGTTTGCAGGCGTGGAGCATTACCTTGAGCAGGCCATCGGCCTCGACGGGGCGGCCCGCCAGCGCCTCCGCTCCCGGTATGTCATCAGTGCCGCAGCCTGAAGGCGGCGATCGCCTTGGCGTTTCAGGCGCGGATCAGGTCGTTGAATGTGCTTAAGGATTGCCTCCCGCACCGCGCATCGCGCCTGCGCCGGCTCAGAAGCAGTTCGGAATCTGACCTAAGCGGACCAAAGGTCCGCCGCGACCGTCAGGTCGCGCCTTGACGCCCAACGACTTGAACGTAGATGACCGCAAGCAGCATCAGCCCTAGGGCGGGCAGGGTGGAGAGCAGCACGGCGGACCAGCCGAAGCCGTGCAGCAGGGCGCCCGCCATGAGGCTGGCTAGGGCTGATGCGCCGAAAATGCTGAAGTCGTTGAGCGCTTGGGCGCGGAACCTCTCCGCCGGTCGGTAGGCTGCCACCAGCGCGGTGGTGCCGCCGACGAAGAGAAAGTTCCAGCCGACGCCCAGCAGCACCAGCGCCCACCAGTAGTGCATCAGTTCGTGGCCGGCCAGACCGACCGCCACCGTTGCGCTTAGGGCGGCGGCGCCGGCGGTCATCAGCTTGTAGGCCCCGAAGCGCTGGATCAGGGGCGCGGAAGCCAGCGATGGCAGGTACATGGCCACCACGTGCGCCTGGATCACCCGGGCGGTGTCTTCGATGCTGTGGCCGTCCACCACATGCATGCTGATCGGGGTGGCCGTCATGATGAAGATCATCACGCCCTGTCCGATCACCCCAGCCAGAACGGCCACCGCGAAGGCAGGCTGGGCGGCAATCTCAAGGAGCGGACGTCCCGGCTCGCGATTTGCCGCATCGCTTGCCGGGGCAGGGTTGCGGGTGAGCAGCAGGAGGGCCGCGGCGAGCGCGTAGAGGCCGGTCATCGCCAGCAGCGCCCCTTGGTAGGGCTGGCCCTGAATCCAGCCCGGGCTGCGGGTCGCCAGTTCCGGCCCGATGACGGCGCCGCCGATGGAGCCGAGCAGGATGATGGATATGGCCCAGCCGGCCTTCTCCGGCGCCACGCTTTCGGCGGCGGCAAAGCGGAATTGGGCGCTGAACGCGAGGGTGGCGCCGATCAGCCCGACCGCCGCCGTGAACAGCGCGAAGCTTTTGATCTCCAAGCCCAGGACGGCCAGCAGGGCGCCGACTGCGGCGAGCACGGCGCCGCCCGCGAAGCCGTAGCGGCGTCCGATGCGCTGCATCAGCAGCGCCGCCGGCACCGTCGCCAAGGCCGTGCCGACCACCATCAACGACGGCGGCAGGGTGGCCAGCGACGGGTGCGGCGCCATCTCGCTGCCGACGATGCCGCCCAAGGTCACGATGAGCACCGATCCGGAGACGAAGATCACTTGCGCCAGGAAGTAGAGGGTCAGGTTGGTGCGCTGCATTTGGCGAGTATAGCGGCGGCGGACGCTTCAGGGCGGTGCGGTGTTTGCTGAACATGCCTGTAAACATGCTTCAGCCGATACTTAAGTGGGTGTGCAAACCCGCTGCGTTGTCCCGGTGGGCTTCCAGTCGAGGGCGGGACGCCCTCGCTCCGGGAGTCCGCTGGGTTCGGGCGACAACCTACGGAGGGCGGGACGCCCTCGCTCCGGGAGTCCGCTGGGTTCGGGCGACAGCCTACGGAGGGCGTCCCTCCCTCGAAATGAACCGGGCAACTCCGCCCAACTTCGTTGGCTGAAGCTGGTTTAGAGGCATGTTGCTGAATCCAGCGGTTCTCATTGTGGATCAAGTCCGCCCCCCGTTGCCTAATCGAGGACAGGATGCCCTTATCCGGCGCGGGATCCCTCGCAGGGCGTCCCGCCCTCGAACTCGCGCTCCGCATGGCGGTTCCGGCGTCAGGGCATCCTCACGGCCAAACGGTCACCGGCCAAAGTGAGAATTGCTGGTGCTGAATCCGCCGGGTTGCTGCCATTGGAGGGCCGCATCCCCAACTCGGCGCCGACTTCATTGCGTTCCAGAAACGATGACGTCGATCAGATAGGGCTTGCCGGCCGCCAAGGCGCGGCGCAACGCCGCCGTCAAGGCTTCCGGTTCGCTGACCTGCTCGCCTTCCATCCCCATCCCCCTAGCCATGTCCACAAAACCCAACGTCGGGTTGGCCAGATCCATGTGCGGGTAGGGCCGGTTCGATTCAGCGTTGAAGCGGTGCCGGTAGGCTTCAAGGTTGAGCTTGAGCACCCGGTACTCGCGATTCGACAGGATGACGAAGATCACCGGCAGGCGGCAATGGGCGGCGGTCCACAGGGCTTGCACGCTGTACATCGCCGAGCCGTCCCCGGACAGCGCCACCACAGGCCGGTCGCGCTGCGCCACCTGAACGCCCAACGCGGCGGCGATGCCTTGGCCGATGCCGCCGCCGCGGCCGGAGAAGTAGTCGCCGGGGCCGCGAAAGTCAAACAGGGTGGCCACTTCCAAGGAGCCGGTGATGCTCTCATCGACAACGACGGCTTCCCGGGGCAGGATGTTGCTGATCTCGTGCAGCGCCCGCCGAGGCGTCATCGGCCGTACGTCCCAGATTTTCGACATGGCCTGGGCAGCGGCCTCCTGGCGGGCTTGCTGGGCGCTGATGAGGGCTTCGTTGCGCGCTTGGGCCAGGGTTCTTGCCGCTTCCCCCGCAAGCTCGCCGCATCGCGCCGTGATGCGTTGCATGGCATCGCGCAAATCGCCGACCAAGCCAATGTCCGCCCGGTGGTTGAAGGCCAGCCGGCTGGGCGACTCGCATAGATGCACAACAGTGGCGGCTTCCGGCAGCAGGGGGCCGGGATCGAACCAGAGCTCCTCGATGAGGTTGGCGCCGACCAGCAGCAGGAGATCGTGGCTCGCCAGCGTCTTGCGGATGTTTGCCGCCTCGAAGGGAATGCGTCCTTGGTTGTTGGGATGGCGGCTGGGGAAGGCGGCGTGGCTGCGCAGCGGCTCATGCCAAACCGGTGCGCCCAGCCGTTCGGCCAAGGCCGCCAGCTCGCCGTGTGCGCCTGCCGTGGCCACGTCATCCCCGGCGATGATGGCGGGGGAGGAGCTGCCCAGCAGCGCAGCAACCGCCGCCGCCACGCCACTGTCTTTAGCTTGGGGGTGGGCGTGCAGCCCGTCCGGCGCTTCCGCCCCGAGCTCGGTATCCTGCTCCATCACATCCACCGGCAGGGCGATGAACACCGGTCCGGCGGGCGCTTCAACGGCGATGCGGAAGGCCCTGCGCAAAGTGGCCGCCACTTCGTCGGCGCTGCGCGGCTCGGCGCTCCACTTGGTTACTGGCGCCGCCATCGCCACCAAGTCGTGGGACAGCAGGGGTTCGCGCAGCCGCAGGCGGGTGTCCTGCTGCCCGGCGGTGACGATCATCGGCGCACAGCCCTTCAACGCGCCGTAGATCATGCCGATGCCGTTGCCGAGCCCCGGCGCGACGTGCAGGTTGACCACCGCCGCCTTGCCGCTGGCCTGGGCGTATCCCTTGGCCGCGCCGACCGCCACCCCTTCGTGGAGCGCCGTGTAGTACCGAATCCCAGGATAGTCGGCAAGACTGTCCAGCAGCGGGTTCTCCGTCGTTCCTGGGTTGCCGAAGATGGCCTCAACGCCATGGGCCATGAGACTGTCCATGAAAACTTGTCGTCCGCGCATTGGATTGCCTTGGCGGGTGGGAAAGGCGAAAGGTAGAGCAATTGATGCTGGCGGGGCAACTGCGCGCCCGCAAAGCGGGCGCGGTTGGAGTTTCGCTGGCGCGAAACTACAGTCGCGTTGCGTGGGTTAAGTTCGACATGCTTTTGAACCCACACACTACCCGTGCGACCAAGGCTTTGCGCGGGCGAAGCCGGAACATGGCTTGAGGCTATAATGGGCAGCTTGGAAGAGTAGCCGAGTTTGGCCCTTTTGGTTTTGCGTGGAAGGCAGGTGCGATGAGCGAGTCCGAACCCCAACAAGCAGCTGATGCGACCCCCGGCGCCGGGTCGGCCGATCAGGTCGAGGGCGTGGCCCTGAACAGCGGCTTGGGTGCGGATCGGCGCTCGCTGGCTAGGGCTTGGGGGCAGGTCGTGGCGCAGGCTTGGGAGCAGCCCCGGCTGCTTTGGGAGACCGGGCAGAAGCTGCAGGCCGAGATGCTCGGCATCTGGTTTGGCAATCGCGATGCCGAACCACCCGCCGACAAGCGTTTCGCGGATGCCGCTTGGTCGGAGGACTCTTGGTTCAAGCGGGTTCGGCAGTCCTATGTCGCGTGGACGGATGCACTGGATGGCTGGCTGGCGAAGTCCGGCCTTGAGGGCATTGAGCGGCAGCGGGCACGTTTTGTGCTCGATGCCGCCAAAGACATTTTTTCTCCTGTTAATCAGCCTTTTACGCCTGAAACCTTGAAAGCCGCTCAGAAAAGTCGGGGTCAGAGCCTGACCCAGGGAGCGCGCAACTACGCCGACGATCTGCTCAACAACCACGGCTATCCAGCGGTGGCCGACCGCAGCGCCTTCGAGTTGGGCAAGGACGTGGCCGCCACGCCGGGCGCGGTGATCCACCGCAACGAACTCTTCGAGCTGATTCAGTACAACCCGACAACCGAAAAGGTCCGCAAGCGGCCCCTGCTCTATGTGTTCAGCCAGGTCAACCGCTACTACCTAGGGGATTTGACGCCGGATCGGAGCCTGTTCAGGGAATTGCTGGATGCCGGCATTCAGGTGTTTGCCATGAGTTGGCGCAACCCAGGGCGGGAGCACGCCAACTGGTCGCTGGACACCTATGCCGAAGGCGTCATCACCGCTTTGGAGGTGGTGCGCAGCGTCAGCCGCCAGCGCAGGATTGACGTGATCGGCCTGTGCGCGGGCGGCACCACGGCAGCGGCGGCGGCCGGGGCCTTGAACGCCCGAGGCGACAACTGGATCAATTCGCTGTCGCTGTTCGTCAGCATCCTCGACAACCGGCCCGGCGACAGCGACTTCACGCTGTTCGTCACCGACCAGTCCGTCGCCGCCCAAAAGCAGGCCATTCGCCGTCAAGGCATGATGCGGGAACGGGACATCCTGGAGATGTTCGCCATGCTGCGCCTTGATGAGAGCATCTTCAGCTTCATCCGCAGCAACTACTTCCGCGGCGAATCGCCCCTGGCCCATCCGCTGCTGTTCTGGTCCATGGACTACACGCGGGTGCCGGCCGAGATGCAGTGCGACTTCATCGACCTTTCGCACCGCAACAGCCTGCCGAAGAAGGAGTTGCGGGTGCTGGGGCGGCGCGTGGACCTCTCCACCACCCGCTATCCCATCTACGTCATGGCCGGCGCCACCGATCACATCACGCCTTGGAAGGGCTGCTACCGCAGCGTTCACCTGTTCGGCGGCGAGGTCACCTTCGTGCTGACCAGCCAGAACCACACCCAGACGATCAGCGCCCGCCCGGACAACCGCCACCTGCGCTACTGGATGGCCGGCTCGCTGCCGGAATCCGCTGAGGACTGGATGCCGCTGGCTACCGAAACCCGTGGCAACTGGCGCAGCCATTGGGTGGCTTGGCTGCAGGGCCACTCCGACCTGAAAGCCGCTCCGGCCAGCTTGGGCTCGAACGCCCATCCCCCATTGGAGGAGGCTCCTGGGCAGTACGTTCGCCAGAAGTAACCGGCGCTCAAGCCTCGTAGCGGCAGCGGCCTTGGTCGATCACCACGTCGCCGGCTTGGTTGGCGGTGCGGAACAGCGCAACGCCTCCGTCCGCCCACATGGAGACGGTCAGCACGTCGCCCGGCATCACCGGCTTTGAGAAGCGGGCGTTCATGGCCCGGAATCGGGCCGGGTCGCCGCCGCACAGTTCGTGCAGCAGCGCCCGTCCGGTGAAGCCGTAGGTGCATAGCCCGTGCAGAATCGGCTTGTCAAAGCCGCCCATCGCCGCGAACGACGGGTCGCTGTGCAGGGGGTTGCGGTCCCCGGACAGGCGGTAGGTCAGCGCTTGGTCCTCCCTGGTGGCGTAGGTGGATTGGTGGGTGGGCTCGGTGTCCGGGAAGGTGATTCGCTCGGACGGCCCGCGCTCCCCGCCCCAGCCGCCTTCGCCCCGGCAGAACAGCACCGATCGGGTGTTGAACAGCGGCTTGCCGGTGGCCTTGCTGACCGATTGGGACTCGAATTCGAGCACCGCCGCGCTGCCCTTGTCCCAGATGGCGGCGATTTTCCCGGTGCTTTCGATCTCTCCGTCCGGCGGAATCTCGTCGAGCAGTTCAATGCCTTGCTCGCCATGCACCATGAGGGTGGGATTGAAGCTGCCGACCGCCTGCATCGGCACCCCGCCGCCGCCGATGATCACCGCGAAGGTGGGCAGCACCCGCTGTGTTACGTCCTTGGTGTTCTCCGTGGTGAACTGCAGCTCGCCGGTGCCGGCGCCGACGCCGACGGCGTAGAGCAGGGCATCCTTGGAGGTCCAGCTGCGGGATGAGGGGCCGCCGGTTGCGCCGACGGCTTCGGGATTGATGGGCATCTTGGTGTCTCCTTAGGGTTCGGTGGGCGTTCACGCAGCCTGGTGGCGGCTTGGCGCATGAGTGCAGGCCTTCGCTTCGCGAACGATTGGGGGGTCATAATGCCAGAGTCTAAAAGGAGAAACGAAGGAGATCCCATGAACTGGCTTTTGATCATTGGCCTCGGCGCCGCTTGGCTCGGTTGGCAAATCGTCTGGGTGGCGCCGCTGCCGCGCCAGCTTCGGCGCGGCGATGTGCCCAACGCGCCCAAGGGCAGCCCGGAGGCGTTTTCGCTGTTCTGGATCGACCAGTACGGTTGGCTGGGCCTGACGCTGCTGGGGCTAGGGCTGGCGGCTGCCGTGGCGGGGGTGGCGAGATGATCCCCGTGTCGCTGGCTTATGCGGGCGTCTTGGCGCTGCTTAGCGTGCTGCTGGCCAATCAAGTGCTCTTTGTGCGCTTGCGCGGCGGTAAGATGCCGGACTGGAAGCCCCATGCCACGGAACGCGCCCAAGCCAACTTCGTCGAAAACGTGCCCGTGGCGCTGGTACTGCTCTACCTGCTGGAGGCGGCGGGCGCCGGTGCGACCGCCGTGCATGTGCTGGGCGCCTCTCTGGTGGCGCTGCGCCTGCTCCATGCTTGGGGCATGAGCGCCTACCCCGGGGCTAACTATCCGCGGCTGATCGGTGCGCAGGGCACCTTCCTGCTGCTCTCGATCATGGGCGTTGCGGCGCTTTGCTTGGCGCTGGCGGGCTGAACGGCCAGCCCTTGACGGGATGGCCCGTTCGTCGGATGTTGGCGTTGTCGAGCCTGACCATGCGGGAATTGACCAGAGTGGGGCGGGCGCTTGGTGAGCTGGAAGGCACGGGGCCGGATGACGACTTGCTGCTCGGCCCCTTCCGCCGTCAGGCGCGCGTGGCAGGCCAGGCCCAAGGTCGCGCGATTGGTCGGGAGGAAGGCTGGCGCGAAGGCCATGCGGAAGGCCGGCGGCAAGGTTGTCAGGATGGCATTGAAGCGCGTGTTGCGGATCAGAGGGCTTTGCTGGTCCGCCAATCCACGCGAAAGTTCGATGCGAAAACGGCCCGCCAAGTGGCTCAGCGGCTTAGCGGCGTTCGCGGCCTTGCGGCCTTGGCCGAAGTGGGGGACTGGATCATTGATTGCCCCAATGGCGATGAACTGATCGAACGGCTGGCCGCAGGGGATGATTCCGGGTTCCTGAATCCGCCGTAGCTGCCGTCTCGTTCGCACTTGCGCAGGTCAGGGCGAGGGCGCAAACCTTGGGATTCATAGACTTAAATCAGCAAAGCGCCCCGTTGATAAGGGCGGCAGCGGGCTGATTCGGGGGCTAGGATTGAGGCTCGAGCCGATGGCGTCGGCTCAACTGCTGGCTGGACGGCATCCGGTTCCCGCTCTTGGGCATGGCATCAGCCGGAGCGTTGAGGGTCTGGCGCATGAAGCCCTCGAACTAGGGCCTTGCAAATTTCCCGTAGGAGTAGTCCTCAGGCTTGCGCGCGCCGATCAGGCAGCCGCTGTCCGCCAAGTAGGCGTCCGCATCCGCTTCCAGGCGCGCCCAGTCGTTGACCTCGGAGCGAAAGCTGATCTTCCACGCCCCGTCGCGCCGTTCATAGCGGTCCAGGTAGCGTCCGCTGATGAACAGATCCTGCTCTTCCCCATCCCGCACGATCTTGTGGAAGGCCTGAAAGTAAACCTCACCGACGGCTTGGTTCCCGTCAACCTTGATGTTCACCTGCCCGATCATGTGGTGGTTGGCCAGATGGTCCTTGAGCGCGTTCTGCGCGAAGGCCACGAAGTCCTTGCCGGAGCCTTGGAAAAAGCCGTAGTCCACGGTCGCATCGTCGTGGAAGACGGCACGCATCAGTTCAGCGTCCAAGCGGTCCAGGCCCCGCATGTAGTTGCAGCTCAGTTCGTAGATTTCCTGCTTGGCAAGCAATTCTTCGAGCGTCATCGGCGTGTCCTGCCTTGGCCTCTCATGGCCTGCGAGCGGGTGCTTTGGATGTTGAGCAGCCCCTTGCGCCCGGCTTGCCGACGCAGCGAAGGTCGCTTGATGCTTCCATTCAAGGCTCCCCAGTGCTTTAGTGCCTGACGTTCATCTTACTCGATCAACTGGCAGGCAATGGCCATGAGGTCCCGGATCCCCCAACTAGCCCGATGGGGCTGCACGTGGCTTTCGGCTCCGCCAACCTTGGCTTGGGTGTCATTTGCGCATGGTCCACCAACACGTCCGGCCCGCTTGCCGCAGTCGCAGTCGCCGCCTTCACCGCTTAGGCCGAGCGCATTGGACGGCCTGCGGAGGCCGTGCAGCGCCTGCGCGGCTTCATGGCCCTGGATCGCGGCGATCAATTCCTCATGGCGAACCTGATGGCTTGGGCTTGATGAGCGACTCCGTTGCCCAGCTGACCAAGCTGACGATGACGGCGCCGAACAGGGCGCTGAAGAAGCCTTGCACATGGAAGCCGGACACCAGCCAAGCCGCGAGATGCAGCATGGCGGCGTTGATCGCCAGCAGGAAGACCCCTAGGGTGAGCACCGTGGCAGGCAGGGTCAGGAGGATGACCAGCGGGCGCACAAGGGCGTTGACCAGCCCCAAGGCGATGGCCGCCCAAATCAGGGTGCCGTCGCTGTCCACTCGAATGTCCTCAATGAGCAGAGTTGCCACGTACAGGCCAATGGCGGTGACGAGCACTCGAATAATCAGGCGCGCCATGGTGGTATGCTCCAGTTGGAACCTTTGCGGACCCTTTGGAAAACCTTCTGGGAACTCTTTTTGCGGAACCCGTTGGGAACCCTATCACAATGAGCCGATGAGATGAGTTGGATCGCCGCCGCCGGAGGCTTGCCGCCGCTTGAAGGGCTCCTCGCCCATCGCCCGGAGTTGCTGAACCGCTACAAGGCCTTCTACAGCGCCCTGTGGGACGGTGATCTGGTGCCGCGGCGGGTTCTTGAGCTCTGCCGCCTGCGGATCGCCGCCATTCACGATTGCGCCGCCGAATCGGCCGTGCGCGACGCTGGCGTCGCCTTGGGCAGCCTTGAGGCAGCGGCCTTGAAGCGCGGGCACTTTGCCGCCTTCACATCCGCGGAGCAGGCGGCGCTTGCCATCGCCGAGCAGTTTCCCTTCCGGCACCATGAGGTCAGCGATGCGGACGTCGCCGCCGCCGCCGATGCGTTTGGCGCGGCGGGCGTGGTTGCGCTCATGGTGGCGCTGGCGTT
>JAPOTD010000040.1:10715-21637 GCA_026709365.1 Gammaproteobacteria bacterium | reverse complement strand
CGGTTACGCCAGCGAGGTTCTCGAACTTCCTGCCGCCGAGGGCACTAACGATGTAGGGGATGTTGTGCCGCAGGTTCATGGAGTCGGCGACGTCCCCGGCGCGTATGGTGATGGTTGTCTGACCTTGTCGCCGAGCGGGCTCAACTATCGTTTCGGCGGCGTAGCGGCGAATCCGGTCGGCTTCCGTCCCAACGGTAGTGTCTGGCTGCCTAGTTTGGTCAGCCTGTAGATAGCGCTCGGTGGCCAAGCGTTTCGCCGTTTGACGGAGATGGTGTCGCTCGGGAGAGTCGAGATGGCGACCTAGTATGTCGGCTGCGCCTCGGAGGAGCGCACGGTCGAGTTCGGCTGGTATTGCCTCATGCACGTCAAGGACCGAGAGGGCTGCGAGGTCGCCGGAAGAACGCACTCGGATGAAGTCATCCGCTATCGCGTCGAGCTGTTGGGTGGCGTTCGGAATCTCGTCAGCGCGTTGATCCGTTTGGCTCCGGATGGAGCCTCGGACTTGATTGAAGCCTAGGAAAGCCTCGATGTCCGACTGGCACCACTCCATGGAGGTATCGGATTCCTGGCGCAGGAGGCGGGACTGGTTGCCTTGTTCGTCGCCGAAGGGTTGAATCCCAAGGAGGTGGACGCGGACACCGTAGGTTTGCGCGATCTGCACGCCGATGCGGACATCTTCGTCGCCCGAAAGCAGAACGGCGTCCGAAATGGCATGGTTGCGCGCGAGTTCGATGAGGTCGGTTACGATGAGGGAATCGACGCCTTTCTGTCTTCCTGTGTAGGCGATCACGCCTAGGCGGAGCTTGACGTCGTCGGCATCCGCAAGTGCTTGCTGCTTGGCGGTCGGCCCGGTTCGCGGCATCCCGTCATACCAGTATATGCGGAGCAGGGATGACGATGGCGCACACTTGCAAGAAAGCTGGGATTGCAGCTGGGCATCGACCCGACGCGGCTCAACGCCTTGATCGATGACTTGGAAACCAGTGATTTTGCGGGCGGACAGCATTGATTCTCCCCGAAGTCGATCTTTCGGCAGAGTGGATCAACACGCTGTCACAGCATTGAAACTAAGCCTGCAACCGAATGAGATCATCCTTGCCTGCGTACAGACGCACATGGGCGCCCGCCTTCACATCCGCCATGCCCGGCAGGCGGGCCACCCAGTCCGCGCCGTTCACGCGGCAGTGCAGGAAGGTTTCCGCGCCGCTGGTCTCCACGCTGTTGACCTCGGCTGCAAAGGCGGCATCGCCCTCGGCTGACGGGGCCAGGCGCAGATGCTCCGGGCGAACGAGGGTGTGCTCATCAAGGCGGTTGACGCCGGGGTCGCTCATCAGGTCCGCAGCCGCTGCGCAAACCGGCGCGTTGTACACGTCAAGGGGTGCGCCGCTCTGCAGCTTGGCGCGCTCGCAAAGCAGCAGGACTTCATCGCCCAAAGTGAACGCATCCTTCGGGTCCGAGGTGAGATAGAGCACGGTCAGGCCGTCGGATTGGACGATCTCCCGAAGCTGCAGGCTCAACTCCTCACGCAGCTTGTAGTCGAGGTTGACCAACGGCTCATCCATCACCAGCACGTCCCCCTGCTGGGCCAGGGCGCGGGCGATGGCCACCCGTTGCTGCTGCCCTCCGGACAAGGCTTCGGGAAGGCGGTCGAGAAGATCGCCGATTTGCAGGCGGTCGGCCAATGCCTTGACCGTGCCGGCCATCTCGTCCGCATCCCCGCCTCGCCCGCGCCCCGCCGCCTTCATGGGTGAGGCGATGTTGTCGAACGCGCTCCAGTTGGGGTAGTTGACAAAGGCCTGATAGACCAAGCCCACCCGACGCCGCCGGGCGCTGAGCGTGCTGACATCGACGCCGTTGATGAAAACCGTGCCGGGCGGCGAGGGGTCGAGCCCGGCGACCGCCCGCGCCAAGCGCGTCTTGCCGGCGTTGTTGCGGCCCAGCACGACGGTGATGGCGCCCTCGGCGAACGGGTGGCTGAAGGCGCGCCGGCCGCCCAGATCGAGTGTGCGGATGTTCAGCATGGTTTTCTGATCACTTTCTCGCTCCACGGCATCAAAACGTGGACTCCCACCTTGTTCCCCGGATCGAGGGCGTCCCGTCCTCGGAAGGCGCAAGGTGTCGTTCGTTCACCAGATCGCGGCCCCGTGGCAAAAAGCCTGACGGTCCCTGCTCGTCCGCACCCCGACGGGTTCGATGGTTCCATGGAGCGCCATGCTACACTGCAAACCATGACTCGCAGCCTGTCTCTCTTCGCGCTGTGCGGCGCAATGTCGTTTGCCGCTTGGGCCGAGGAGCTCGCCTTGGTGGGCGCTTGGACCTTGAACGTCGAGCGCACCGAAGCCATTCAGCCGGACAACTCGACCGGCCGCTGGTGGGAGGGCCTCGGCGGCAACTTCAGCACCAGCGTCAGCGTCGGCGGCATCCCCGTGCCCACCGGCTCGCCGGGGCCCGAGCCGGAGATCGGCAGCCCCGGGCCGCCGCAAATGCTGCGCTGCCAAACCCTCACCGTTGAGCGGCTTGACGACGGCCTGCTGCTCACCTACCAAGGCGTCGGCAGCGAGGAGATCAGGCCCGGCGCCTACCGCGGCATGCGCAGCCAGTGGTCCCGGCGCAAGCTGGCCTCGAACTACGAATCGACCACCCGCAAGGTCAAGCGCAGCTTGGAGGTGGGCCGGGACGGACGCCTGCTGATGTCCGTGACGATCAATCCGCGCAAGGGCAAGACCTTGCGCTACAAGCGGGTCTTTGACCGCGCTTAGTCCGGTTGGCAGCCAACGTCAGCTTACCGCTTCCTTCACATCAACGTGCCCCGCCTTGGCGTAAGCAATGATAGCCCCGTCGGCAGTGATCAAAGTCGCGCTCCAACGTCTGGTTGTCGCAACGATTAGCCGGTCCGCAGGATCAGCGTGAAACGCGCCCGGCAACCTCACGCTGTCCAAGGCAATCCTTGGCTCAATCGGCAACAGCCGCACACCTGGGACTGCGAGCGCCGCATCCAGCCATTCGGCGACTTCACGGGCCAGCCTAAGCCGGCCTTTTTCCACCAGCAGGGCAATCTCCCAAGGCGTAATCGCTGAGACGCCAACTTCGTTGTTCCTTGAAGCTTCGACTATAGTCCGCCGAGTCTCAGGCCCAAGCTTCGCATCATCCTCCATCACCCACACCAATGCGTGGGTGTCGAGAACGATCACCGCGCCGCAGCCCAATCCGACGGATCGGCGGCGGGCAGAAACGGATCGTCGTAAGCCAGCACCGAACCGCGCAAAGCGCCGAGAATTGGAGATTGCTCCGCCAGCCGGGGCGCTGGGGAAAGCACGGCCACCGCTCGCCCCCGCCGTGTGATCGTGATTGGTTCGCCGTCTTGGTCCATCTCATTCATCAATCGGAGGCATTTGGCCTTGAACTCGGCGGCGCCCACTGTTTTGGCCATTACATTGACTCCCTCAATCATGTACAGCTAGAGTGTACATGATTGAGGGCGCGGAGCGCCGGGGAATTGTCCACCAAGTGTGGGGAGCGTTAGCGGCTCGTCTTGCGGCATGGGCTGATCCGCCTTGTCGCGTTGCTATACTGCGCCTCTTTCCAACCGGGGTGCGTCATGCTGCAGGAACGCATCGAGGGCAAGTGGATCGACTGCTTCGCCCGGGTCTTCAGCCGCTGCAAGGTGCAGGCGGGGGAGGAGGTCGCCATTCTTTCGGAGACCCAGTCCCGCAGCATCAATCGGGAGTTGGCGGAGCTGGCGCTGCTGCGCCTGGGGGCCAAGCCCTTTCACCTGATGATCCCAACGCCGCCGCAGGCCGCGCCGGTGCCGGTTCGCTCGACCGGGGCCTCAGATGCGATCCAAGGTGGGGAAGCGGTGATCAAGGGACTGGCAGCGGCGGGATTCGTGGTGGACTGCACGGTCGAGGGGCTGCTGCACGCGCCCGAACTGCCACGGATTCTGGGCGGCGGCGCCCGTGTGCTCATGGTCTCCAACGAACATCCCGAGGCACTTGAACGGCTGGAGCCCGACGCGGCGCTGGAAGCCAAGGTCAAGGCCGGCATGCGCAGATTCCGCGCTGCCGGCAACTTGCGCGTGACTTCCAAGGCGGGCACGGACTTGGTCGTCAACCTGTCGGGCGCGGTGGTCGGCGGCGGCTGGGGCACCGTGTCGCGCCCCGGGCTGATCAGCCATTGGCCGGGGGGGCTTTGCCTCTGCTTCCCTGCCGCCGGCGCCGTCAACGGCGCCTTGGTCCTCGACCGGGGCGACGTCAACCTGACCTTCAAGCGCTATGCGGACCAGCCAATCGCACTGACGATTGAAGACGACTATGTCACGCGCATCGAGGGCGAGGGCGTGGATGCGGACCTCATGCGGGCCTACTTCGAGGCGTGGCAGGACCGGGATGCCTACGCCACCAGCCATCTCGGTTGGGGCATGAACCCGGCGGCCCGCTGGGACGCAATGACCATGTACGGCAAGAACGACTTCAACGGCACCGAACTGCGCGCCTTCGCCGGCAACTTCCTCTACTCCACGGGCGCCAACGAGGTGGCGGGCCGGCACACGATTGGCCACTTCGACCTGCCGCTGCGCGGCTGCACCGTCACCCTGGATGACGAGGTGGTGGTGCTCGACGGCCAGCTGCAGGGCGATCTCGCATAGTCTCCATGGAACAAATATCGTGAAGGAGGTGGACGCTCCGATCGTCACGAATGGCGGGGATTTCGAAGATGCGCCGATTCCCTCGCACAAGGAACGCGGCAGCGGTCCGCTGCTCCTATTCCTGCACGGGTTGGGCGGCAACCGCCAGTCATTCGACCACCAGTTGGAGGCCCTGTCCGACCGCTACCGCTGCGTGGCTTGGGACGTTCCCGGCTACGGCGGATCGGCGCCAATGGCGGCCATGACCTTCCCGGCCCTGGCGGCGCGATTGGATCGATTGGTCCAAGCGCTCGGCGACAAGCCCCATGCCGTCATTGGACACTCCTTCGGCGGCATGATCGCCCAGGCTTGGCTCAGCATGGGCGGCGCCTGCGGCAAGCTGGTTCTGGCCCAGACCAGCGCCGCCTTCGGCAAGCCGGGCAGCCAGTGGAACGAGGACTTCCTCAAAGCCCGCCTTGCGCCCATTGAGGAAGGCTTGGCGCCGTGCGACTTCGCCCGTCAACTGATCACGTCCATGTTCTTCGACCGCAGCAGGGCCACAGCCATAAAGGAGGCGGTGCGCACCATGGCACCGCTCCCTGCGGCAACCTACCGGCAAGTGATCGAGTGCTTGGTGACATTCGACGGGCGAGCTGATTTGGAGCGCATCCGAACCCCCACGCTTTGCCTCGCCGCCCAGCACGACCGGACGGCGCCTCCGAAGAGCGTGGCCGCGATGGCCGAGCGCATTCCGGGCGCCAAGTACCAACGCCTGCCGGATGCCGGCCACTTGGCTTACGTCGAGGCGCCCGAAGCCTTCACCGCAGCCATCGCGGCGTTTGTGGCGCATTGACGTGGCTTGCCTGGAGGAGCTGCTTGGCGTCGCCCGCGAGTTGGGACGGGACAAGTTCCTTGGCCGGGCGGCGCAATACGATGCCGAAGGGCGCTTTCCGACTGAGAACTATGCCGACCTGCGCGCCGCGGGCTTTCTCGGCTTGGTGATTCCGGAAGCCTACGGCGGCTTGGGCGTGGACTACGCGGGCTATGCCCGGATTTCGGCGGAGCTGGGTTTTTGGTGCGGCGCCACGGCGCTCACCTTCAACATGCACACCTGCTCCATGCTCTGGTCCGGCCTGCTGGCTGACGACCTGCCGATGAGCGACGGGCAGCGCCGAGCCCACGAGTCGCGCCGGGCGGCCATCTACGGCGGCGTGATCGAGGAAGGCCACCTGTTCGCGCAGCCCTTCTCCGAACCCGACAGCGCCGCGGCTGCAGGCAAGGCGCCCTTCGGCACGGCGGCCGCGCCCGTGGAGGGCGGCTTCCTGGTCAACGGACGCAAGCACTTCGCCTCCCTGTCCGGGCACGCGGACTACTATGGCGTGCTGTGCACCTTGGCCGGCGAGGCCGCGCCGAATGCCGCCAACACGCTCTATCTGGCCATTCCCGGAGATGCGCGCGGGTTCTCCATCAGCGGCGACTGGAACGTGCTCGGCATGCGCGGCACGGTCTCCAGGAACCTTGAGTTCGACGACGTGTTCGTGCCGGCCAGCGCGGCGCTTCTGCCGAGCGGCCTGTACTACTTGGCGGCGCGCAATTGGCCGCACATGTTCCTTACCCTGTGCCCCACGTACATGGGCATCGCCCGCGCCGCCTTCAGCTTCACCTGCCAGTACCTGCGCGGCGAAGTGGCAGGCGGCCCGCCGGCCGGCGCGAGCCTTGCGAGCCCCGTCAAGCGGCTCGCGGTGGCCAACATGCGCATCCGGTTGGAGCAGACCGAGGCGCTGTTCCAACGGGCCATAGGCGAGGCCAAGCACCGGCCCGGCAAAGCTGAGCGCCTGCGCGCCTACGCCACCCAGTACACGGTGATGGAGAACGCCAACGCCCTGTGCGCGGAGGCCATTCGAGTGTGCGGCGGACGCGCCATCTTTAGGAACCTGCGCTTGGAGCGGCTCTACCGCGACTCCCGCTGCGGCTCCCTGATGCTGCCGTGGACGCCGGACATCTGCGTTGAGCGACTGGGTGCGGAGAGCCTTGAGTCGCCGCTCGAATGAACCCGCTTGGGAGCTTCGCCCAAGGTCCGCCGCAGCGGACCGAAGTTCCGTCGCGCCCGATCGGATTCATTGGCCTGACCGGCAGTGAATAATCTCGGCGACTGGATTCGCCGCAATGCCGAGTGGGCGGGCGGTCGCACGGCCTTGGGCCTTGGCGGGGAACGCTACACCTATCGGCAAATGGATCGGGCAGTGACGTTGCGGCGCAACCTGCTTGTGCAGGGGCTCGGCGCCGAACCCGGCGACCGGATCGCCTTTCTCGGCTTCAACGCCTGCGAGGTGCCGCTGCTGCTGTTTGCCTGCGCCCGCGCCGGATGCGTGTTCATGCCGCTCAACAACCGGCTGGCGGCGCCGGAGCTGCGGGCCATTGTGGCCCACAGCGAAGCGCGGTTTCTTTGCGTGGAGCGGGAGTTCGCTCCGGTGGCCGCCGAGATTCAGCAGGCCCTTCCCAAGCTGCGGTGCCTCAACTTGGAAACCGACTATCCCAGCTTGCTCGCCAGCACCGATGCGCACGAGAACGACGACGTCGGCACCTTGGATGATCCCGCGCTGCTGATCTACACGTCGGGCACCACCGGCCAGCCGAAGGGCGTGCTGCACACCCAGCGGGCGCTCTTCTACAATGCGCTCAATGCCATTCACGCCCAGGAAACGAGCGCCGGCGACCATGTGCTGAGCGTCCTGCCGCTGTTCCACTCCGGGGGCCTCAACATCCAAACGTCCCCGGCCTTCTATGCGGGGGCCCGGGTCAGCCTGCTGCGCCGTTTCGATGCCGGGGAAACCTTGAAGGCCATCGACACCCTGCGGCCGACGATGTTCCTGGCCGTTCCGGCGGTGATTCAGGCCTTGGTCGATCACCCCCGCTGGACGGACACCGACCTGTCCTGCCTGCGCATGGTGGGCACCGGCTCATCCACGGTGCCGGACGCCCTGCTGAACGCCTGGCACGACCGGGCGGTGCCGGCGACGCAGATCTATGGCCTGACCGAGAGCGCGCCGACCGCCATCTGCCTGCCGATCGCGGACGCCCAAGCCAAGCTGGGCTCGGCGGGCAAGCCCGCCATGCACTGCGAAGCCCGCATCGTCGATGATGACGGACGGATCGTTGAAGGTTCCGAGCCTGGCGAGATCCAGCTTCGCGGACCCAATCTCCTGACGGCGTACTTCAAGGAGCCTGAACTCACGGCAAGCGCGTTCGACGGCGGCTGGTTCCGCACCGGCGACATCGGCCACCGGGATGCGGACGGCTTCTACAGCATCGACGACCGCAAGAAGGACGTGATCATCTCCGGCGGCGAGAACATCTATCCGGCGGAGATCGAGAACATCCTAGCCGACATGCCGGAACTCGCCGAGTACGCCGTCGTGGGCGCTCCAAGCGAGCGCTGGGGCCAAGCGCCGGTGGCCTGCGTCGTGCTCCGGGAGGGCGCATCGCTCGATGAGCGGCAGCTGCTGGCCCGCTTCGACGGCCTGCTGGCCCGCTACAAGCATCCCCGGTCGGTGCTGTTCCTGTCCGCGCTGCCCCGCAACGCCATGGGCAAGGTGCTGAAGTATCAATTGCGGGAAAGACTGGGCGAAGCTGGCAAGTGAGCTACACGAAGCTAGTGTTCCCTCACGCCACGGACTTCGTCCGAAAATGGCCGGACCGAACCGATCACGCCCGTTATCCTTATGCAGCCGTTCTCATTGACCCAAAAAAACTCATGATTTATTTTGGGTGTTGCCCAAACTGCTCACACCAGAACCATAGCCAGTCTATCCCGCCATCGCTACATCGCTGACGATTGTCGCCGCGACCTGGGCGAGAAGCTCGTGTTCATCGGCGGTCCCCGCCAAGTGGGCAAGACCACGCTTGCCCTGCATCTGCTTGGCATCGAGCGGGGCGTCGGCCACCCCGCTTACCTGAACTGGGACATTGCCGCGCACCGGCAGCGGATTCTCGCTGGGGAACTGTCCGCCGAGCGGTTGGTCGTCTTGGACGAAGTCCACAAGTTCGCCCGCTGGCGAGGCTTGCTCAAGGGCTTCTATGACGAGCACTTCCCGGAGCGCAGCGCCTTGGTCATCGGCTCCGCCCGTTTGGACCACTACCGAAAGGGCGGCGATTCCCTGCAAGGGCGCTACCACTACCACCGGCTGCATCCCTACTCGCTGGCGGAAATGAGCGACGCACCCACCGAGAGCGACTTGCAGGCACTGCTGCGCTTCGGCGGTTTCCCGGAACCGCTGGCTCGACAGAACGCAACCCACTGGCGGCGTTGGCAGCGCGAACGGCAAGCGCGGGTGTTTGCGGATGACCTGGCGAGTCTGGAACGGGTCAATGAAGTGAGCCTGCTGGAACTGCTGTTCGCTGCCTTGCTGGCGCGCGTGGGTTCGCCCTTGTCCTTGCAGGCGTTGCGCGAGGAGCTGCAGGTGTCCCATGACTCCGTTCGCCGCTGGCTGACGATCTTCGACAACCTCTACCTGACGTTTCGCCTGTCGCCGTTCGGCGCGCCCAAGGTGCGGGCCGTGAAGAAGGAGCAGAAGCTCTACCTCTGGGACTGGTCGGTGCTTGAGGAGGCGGGTCCGCGCTTCGAGAACCTGGTGGCGGCCCAGCTCCTGAAGTTCTGCCATCAACAGGAGGACGCGCAGGGGTTCAGCATGGAACTGCGCTACTTGCGCGATACGGACCGCCGGGAGCTGGACTTCGTGGTGCTCCAGGACAGCAGCCCGCAGTTCGCAGTGGAGTGCAAGGCGCAAGGCAGGCATGCATCGCCGCACCTGCGCTATTTTCGAGACCGCACGGACATCCCGGCGTTCTATCAAGTCCACTTGGGCAGCGAGGACTACCAAGCCGCAAGGGGCATTCGGGTGCTGCCGTTCACCACCTTCGTCCGAGAGCTTGCGCTGCCCTGAAGCTAGTGCTCCGTCCCGGAAGGCTATTCAAACAGCTCCCCGCCGCAGGCCGAGGCCGTGGTGCCGTGCTGCTCGAACGCCTTGATCACGTTGGCGCCGGCCCGCCAGCGATGCACCTCGTCCGGGCCGTCCACCAAGCGTTGCGAGCGAATGCCCGTGTACCAGCGGGCCAAGGGCGTGTCGTGGCTGTAGCCGAGGGCGCCGTGGAGCTGGATGGCGGTGTCCACCACTTGATGCACCATGTTGGCCAGGAACACCTTGGCGATGCCGTTCTCCTGGCGCAGGTCCATGCCCCTCTCCGCCTTGTAGGCGATGTGCAGCAGCATCAGGCGGGCCTTGTAGATTTCCCCGGCGCAGTCCGCGAGCATCCAGCGCACCCCTTGGCGGTCCGCCAAGCGCTTGCCGAAGGTCTCCCGCTTGACCACGTGGGCGGCGGCCAGGTCGAGCGCCCGCTGCGCCATCGCCACGTTGTGCATGCCGTGCCGCAGCCGCCCATAAGCCAGACGGTGCTGGCCCATGTTGAAGCCTTGGCCGCGGCCGCCGAGCAGGTTGTCACGCGGCACCCGCAGGTTTTCGATTTTGACCTCGGCGTGGGAGCCGCCCAGCTTCAGGCCCAGTTCGGTGTGCGGCTGCATGGTCTCGATGTTGCGCACAATCCGGTAGCCCGGGTTCGGCAGTTCCACGATGAAGGTGCTGTAGCGCTCGTGGCGGGGCGCATCCGGATCGGTCTTCGCCATGACCACGGCGATGTCCGCCACGCTGGCGGATGAGCTGAACCACTTCTCGCCGTTCAGAACCCACTCATCGCCGTCGAGCACGGCGCTGGTCTGCATGCCCGTTGCGTCGGCGCCCGCCGCCTTCTCGGTCATGGAATAGCAAATCCGCTTCTCGCCGTTCAGCAGAGGCTTCAGGAAACGCTCCTTCTGGTGGTCCGTGCCGTGTTCGAGCAGGGTCAGCATGGTGGCGTCATCCGGCCCTTGGGTGTTCAGCGCCAAGGCGCCCAGGAGGCTTTCGCCGAGCTCCATCTGCACCAAGGCGTTGGCCAAGGGCCGCAGCCCCATGCCGCCGTGCTCCTCGGGCACGAAGGGGCACCACAAGCCTTGGCTGCGGGCCTTGCCGCGCAACTCGGCCAGCACCTCCTCGAAGTTGTCGGCGGTGCATCGCTCCTCAGCCGGATGGCACTCCTGCTGCACGAACTCGCGCACTTTGTTGCGCACGGCCTTGGTCGCCTCGGGAATTTCAAAATCGATCATGTTGGGTCCGGTGGTTGAGGGGTTGGGGAGTGCAGCAACATAGCAGAAGCGCGGGCGGGGGTGTAGAGGCGGCGGGGACGCGAAGCGGGCGCGGGTGGAGTT
>JAPOTD010000040.1:0-10705 GCA_026709365.1 Gammaproteobacteria bacterium | reverse complement strand
GCTCGTCGCTTGGGCCGGATTCCGAAATGTTTCTGAGCCGACACAGAGGCGCGCCCGCGAAGCGGGCGCGTTGGCGTTTCGCCATGCGAAACTCCGCTACGGTTTCCTATCATGGGTTTCGGATGAACTCCTTACTTCCCGGACACCCGGTCGAACACCCGCACTGCGCTCAAGGCGTCGCCGCCCGACTTGATTTCGATGCTGATGGCCAATTGGCCACCGTCCTTTCGCAAGCGCAGGGTCTCGGTGGCGCTGGCGTCATCCGCCCGCGAGGCGATGACCAGGCCGGCCTCGGTCCAGCCTGCGTTGACCTCCCAGAGTCCGCGCCGCCGCTGCCCCCAGGAGACGTCCCGGTAGGCGCCGCTGGCGTAGCGAATGCCCATCGACTGGGGATCCTGCTCGATAACCATCGACTTTGAGGCCAGCACCGGAAAGTCGGCGGCGACGAAGGCGAGCATGCCCATGCGCCGCCGCTGCCCCGTGCGGCCCATCTCCACGAGCGCCCGGTCGGCCTCGGCCTGCAGGCGCCGCTCGTTGGGCGGGGGATCGCTCAGGGCTCCGTTGATGACCCAATGACCGTTCAGGTCGAACTCGGTCGGCGCTTCGGGGTCCAACGGGATGCTGCCACACCCGCCAAGCGCCGCCAGCCATGCGCCTGCCAGCGCCCATCTTGTGATTCCGCACATGTTCAGCCTCTCCGCCTATGCCTTCCTTGGCCACCGTCCGGGTTAACATCGAACAGCGGATGTTGCAGCGACAGACAATCCTATCAGCGTTCGCGGCCCTGCTGACGGCGTTTTGCGTTCCGGCAAGCGCGGCGGAGCTGCCGGATGCCTTTTCACGCCCATGGTGCGCCTACCGCACGGCGCATTTCGAGTTGCTGACCGATCTGCCCCGGCGCCGGGCGTTGGCCGAGGCCGAGGCGCTGGGCCGTTTTCGGACGTTGTTCATGGCCTTGTTTCATCAATCCGATGCAGACGGCCCGGCGGCAGGACAGTTGTTGCCCAAGCCTGCGCGAGTTGGCGCATTGGGACGGGCTGAAGGCTCCCCAGAGGTCAGCGGGCAGGCGGGGGTGCCAGTGCGAATGGTTGTCTTCCGCCAAGCCCGGCACTTCACCCAAGCCACCGGCACCGCGAAGTTCGCCGGCATCGCCGTGCCGTCGCCAAAGGCGTACCAACTACTGATCGGCCCGGCCCAAACCAGCCCCCTAACCGACACCGGGCGGCATGAGTACGCGCACTACCTGATGCGCAACCAAATGCAGCCGCACTATCCGCTTTGGTATGAGGAAGGGCTGGCCAGCTACCTCAGCACCGCCAACCTCAGGCGCAACCCGGTTCCGCTCGGCCATCTCGAGGCGGACCTGGGGCGGGGCAGAACCCTGTCACCGGCAGTGAGTTTCGAGGAGGTGGTGCAGGCGCACTCCGTGGCGGATTGGCCGCTGGAGCGCTTGGCCGCTTTCTACGAAAAGGCCTGGTTGCTGGTCCACTTCATTCGTCTCGGCCACCATCTGGACTATCCCGACTTTCGCCCGGCCCTGGCTCGCTACCTAGCGCAGCCTGAACGCAGTTTCGTCACCGCCTTCGCCCGGTCGCCCTCCGCCATGGGCGAGCTGGCCAAGGACTATTTGCGCCATCCCCGCCCTCGCATGGAGTTTGTGCGGCTGCCTAACGGCGAGGCCGCGGCGGGGCGGTCGCCGGATCGGCGGTGTTTGGACGAAGCCGAGGCGCGTCTGGAATTGGCCCGCAGCATCGTCCAGCAAAATCCACGATTGGCCGCAACGGCCTTGGCGCATCATCCGGGCGGCGAGGCGGACGCGGAGTGGCTCACAGTCCGATCCGAGGCGTTGTCGGCCTTTGACTACGAGCAGGCGATGACGGTGGTTGAAAGGGCGCTTGAACTGGACCCAAGCCATGCCGCAGCCATGGCCCAACTTGCGCACCTGAAGGCGCAGCACTGCGCATTGTCCAGCCATCCCGCCTGCATGCGCAACTGGGCCGAGGCGACGACGCTGTATCGGCAGGCATGGGAGCGTGACCCGCACCGCATTGACGTGGCCTATGGTCTCGGCGTCGCCTATCTGCACACCGGTCGCGCTGAACAGGCGTTGCGCTACTTGCGCTTGGCCCACGAACAGGTTCCTTGGGCCGCTGAGGCGAACTTCTATCTCGGCGAGGCCTATCGCAGGCTCGGTGATGAACGCGCGGCCGTGTACTTGCGCAAGGCCCGCAGCTGGGCGGTCGATCCGGCTTGGCGGTCGCGGGCGGCGGTGGCGCTCACTCGCTTGCATGAAGCGTCCTTCGAGGAGCGCTAGCCGGTCTGTTCAGCGCTTCCCCGCATGAATCCGCGGGCCGGAGGCGTGTGCGCGCCTGCCGTGCAGGCTGAGGATCGGCGTGGACCCTGAGACGCCGCCGAGCTGGGATTCCAGGGCGGAACCGTTGACCAAGCTCTCGGCAAAGGCGCGAATGGTCTGGTGATCGTAGCTATTGCAGGCTTCCTCAAGGGCGTCGAGGGCCGGACGCAGCTCCGGCCAAGGCACGAAGTGCTCCTCGGCGCGCATGATCTTGCTGTGGTCGGTGCCGGAGACGTCCTCGCCCATCAAAAGCTCCTCGTGCAGCTTCTCGCCGCGGCCTAGGCCGGTGAACTGAATCTCGATGTCGCCGTCCGGATTGGCGTCGGACTTTATGGCGTAGCCCTTGAATTGGGCCATGCGGGTGGCGAGATCGACGATGCGGATCGGTTCGCCCATGTCGAGCAGGAACACGTCGCCTCCCTTGGCCATGCTTGCCGCCTGCATCACCAGTTGCGCAGCCTCCCGGATGGTCATGAAGTAGCGCGTGACCTCCCGATGGGTCACCGTGATGGGGCCGCCCTTGTCAATCTGGTCGAGAAACAGCGGCACCACTGAGCCCGACGACTTCAGGACGTTGCCGAAGCGCACCATGGAGAAGCAGGTGCCTTCGGCCATCGGCTGCATGGCCTGCAGCGCCATCTCCGCCAGCCGCTTGCTGGCGCCCATCACGCTGCTGGTGCGCACCGCCTTGTCCGTGGAAATGAGGATGAAGTCCTTCACGCCCGCCCGCAGGGCCTCCTCGGCGGTGTAGAGCGTGCCGAAGGTGTTGTTCTTGAAGCCCTCGATCGCGTTGTGCTCGACCAAGCCGACGTGCTTGTAGGCCGCGGCGTGATAGAGGGTCTCAACGCCGTAGTGGGCTAGGCTGTGGCGGATGAAGGCCCGGCTGGTCACCGATCCGAGCACCGCCGCGACCGCCACGTCCAAGCGCTCAGCCAAGCAGATTTGCTCCACCTCCCGCTGCACCCGGTAGAGTTCGTACTCCGAATGGTCGAGCAGCACCAACCGCTGGGGCGCTTGGCGGACGATTTGACGGCATAGCTCCGAGCCGATGGAGCCGCCCGCGCCAGTGACCATGACCTGCCGGCCAGCCACCGACGCCTTGAGCAGGTGCGGCAGCGGATCAATCTCGGTGCGGTCGAGCAGATCCTCAATCTGCACGTCGCGGACCTCGGCCAGGCGTCCGCGCTCGAACTGCAGCTCCTCGATGTCCGGCACGAGTCGAACGCGCAAGCGATAGGGCTCCAGGAATCGCAGGATATTGGCCCGGCTCGCTGACGAGGCGGAACCAGCTGCCACCAGCACTTGGCGCGCATCGGTCTGCCGCACCAGCGCTTCTAGGGCCTTGGGCGAATGCACGGTGAGGCCGTCAATGGTGCGCTCGCAGAGGGTTTTGTCGTCATCGATGAAGGCCTTGGGCTCGTAGCGCCCCTCCTCCGCCAGCGCCCTGGCCAACTCCACGCCCTTGCGCCCGGCGCCGTAGATGATCACCGGCTCGCGCTCCGCCGCGCGGGCGCTGCGCCATTGCAGCCAGTGGCACAGGGCGAAGCGGCTGCCCGCAACATAGAGGGTGGCCAGCAAGCCGAAGATGACGGGCACCGACCGGGGAAAGCCTGGCAGGGGCGCCATGTAGGCCACCGCCGCCACGGCCAAGGCCCCCGCCGCGGTGCCCTTGATGACCGGCCGGAAAGCGCCTTTGCCGATGTAGCGAATGACCTGTCGATAGAGGCCCAAGCTGATGAAGACCGGCACCGAGACCAGCGCGGCGGCCAAAAAGGCAGGCCAGTAGTTGCCGACCTCGGGCTGCCATTCACCCAGCCGGAGCGCGATGGCAGCCCAGAGCGCCAACGGCAGCACAATGCCGTCGGCAAGCGCCGCCAACGCCTGCTTGAGATGGCGGGGGAGGCCGAGGAACCAGTCGCCGATCAAGAGATCACCCCTTTGGCTGTTTGCCGTCCGGCAGCCTGCGCTCCGGCAGCCCGGCCCGCAGCAGCGGGGCTGCAACCGCCAAGGGCAGGGCGGCGACCAGCAGCCAGAGCCAGCCGTAGGCGGACTGGGTTTGGGCCAGCCATGCCAGCGGCAGCAGCCACAGAATGCAGAATGCCAGGAAGGCTGAAGTTGTCCATAGTTGGCCGCGCCGCGCAACTATCAATTGGTAAAGGTGGCTTCGATGCGCCTGGGTAAACCTTTGGCGCGTCGCTATTCTGACACAAAGGGTGTAGGTCGTGTCGAACCACAGCACGGCGAGCAGAATCAGGCAGGCCGCCGGGGACAGGATGCCTTGATCGATCAGCCCGACGGTGATGGCCGCGAGCAGCAGGCCGAGAAAGAGGCTGCCCAGGTCGCCCATGAAGATGCGGGCCGGCGGCCAGTTGAAGGTGAGGAAACCGAGGGCGCCGCCCGCCGTCACCCACAGCAGCCCGCCCAGCCAGCCGGGCGCGCCGCCGCTTAGGAACTGGACGGCCAAGCAGAAGAACAAGCAGGCGCAGCCGGCCAGGCCGTCGATGCCGTCCATGAAGTTGAACAGGTTGACGTGCCAGACCGTAAGCGCGAGTGCCGCCGCCAACATCACCGGCGACCAACTCGGCGCGAGCGCCCAGAGCGCGAGGGCCGCGGCCAGGCAGTGGACGGCCAAGCGCGGTGGCCAGCCGAGTTCGCGCAAGTCATCGATCAGGCCAATCAAGCCCACGCCGCCCACGGCCAGCGCGAGCCCGGCCAAGCGCGGCTCCTGCGTGGCCAGCCAACCAAGCCAGGCGAGGACGGGCAGGGCGAAGCCGAGGCCACCCAAAGTGGGAACTGGCTTGGCGTGGAAGCCGCGGCGACTGGGTTCGGCCACCCAGCCCCGCTTGGTGGCCAAGCGCAGCAGGCCGGCTTGGATCGCGGCTGATGCGATGAAGGCGCCAGCCACTAGGACTACTGCGTCGCTGCCCATCGCCAAGTCTTCTCCAGCAGTTCACGCGCCAAGTGCGGCGGACGCCACTCCAGCGCCCGCATGGATGGCTCCGCATCCACCCGCAGCGGGTCGAACAGGCGCGACGCCGTCGCCGCCAGGCCCAACGGGCGGGACATTGCCTTGACCACGCCGGCCGGAACGAAAAACTGCCGGTTGGGCCGTCCCGTCAAGCGGCGCAGTTCGCGCACCAAATCCGTCGTTCGCCACTCCTCCTCGTCGCGCACATGAATGAGCGTGGGTGGATTGACGCTGCGCGCCAAGTGAATCAGCAAGTCCACCAAATTGTCGAGGCCCAGCAGGGCGCGCGGGCCGCGGGCGTCCGCCAACGGCAACGGCCAAGGCGAGGCGCACAGCTTGAGCAGGCGGGCAAAGTTGCCTTTGACACCCGGACCATAGACCAAGGGCGGGCGCACGATGGCCAGCCGGGGTCCGGCCGCGCGGTTGGCGCGGAGCAGTGCCAGTTCGGCTTGCGCCTTGCTGCAGGCGTAGCGGCCTTGGGGGGCGCGCGGCGCGTCCACGCCCAAGGGTGCGGCGGCGGTCTCGCCAAGCGTCTTGATGGAGCTGAGCCAAACAAAGGTCCGCACGCCGGCCGCGGCGCTGGCCCGGTAGAGGTCGAGGGTCAGGTCTCGGTTGACGGCGGCGAAGTCGGCCTCGCTAGCCTGCGCCACGTTGTCATGGGCGATGCCCGCCAAGTGGTAAACGAGGTCCACGCCGCGCAGCCAGTCGGCCAATGCCGGCCCGCGGAGGGGTAGGCGTCGGCCGCCTTGGCGGGCATCCGTGCGAACCGCGATGCCTTGGGCGGCGAGCGCCGGGGTCAAGGCGGCGCCGATGAAGCCGGAGGCGCCGCTGACGGCCGCGAGCGTCACAAACGGGCTGCTGGAGGGACCATGCCCCTTTAATACCCTATTGATGGGCGCATCGCATCTGTCTTTTGCGGAGGGGGGCGGGCTTTCCTGATTGCGGCACGAGGCAGCCACTTGAAGCGGTCGGGTGCAGTGCCCGACTCCTGGCGCCGCCGAGGCGGCGCGACCGCCCTTTGATCCTTTGCTGAATTTACAGGGGACAAGGGCGTCCCCGCCTTGCTTGGCGGCCCCCTATGGGCCGGCCTCGGCTTCCACTTCAATGCGCTCCATGTTGTTGCTCACCGTGCCTTCGCCGATGCCGCGCACCTTGATCAGTTCGCTGGCGTCCTGGAAGGGGCCATTGGCCTCCCGGTAGGCGATGATGGCCTCCGCCTTTTTCATGCCCACGCCGTCCAGCACTTCGGCAATGGTCACCGCATCGTCGGTGTTGATGTTGACCTTCATCAGGCCGGCCTCGGCGGCAGCGGCCCAGCCAGCCCCAGCCAGCGACGCCAAGAGGGTCACGAGCGTAATGAGCCTACGCATCTGGCATATCTTGCGCATAAGGGGTCTCCCTTTCGGTTGTTCAGTGTTTGGGATGCCAAAGTCTAGGGCGGGCAAATTAGAAAAACTGTAGGCCAAATCCGCAAAACTTGTGGGAAATTGCCCCTTTGTCGCCGCAAAAGAGCAACTTTATTGCTCAACCCCGCTTCGACGAAGCCGAGGCGGCCAAGGTGCCCGAAACGACGCCTCCTTGGACTAGGGTTCTTGCATCGGCAAAACCCCGACGCAAAAACCAACGGACTTGCCGAAGAATCCAACAAAGCCCCTGCGCGAACCAAAGGTTCGCGCAGGGGCTATGCTAGACTCCCTGCCCCGACGGGTTGCGCAGAGAAAGACCTTGGCCCTCCCCGACTACAGCCTCGCCGCCGAGCGCATCCCCCAGCACGTGCCCGCCGTGCTGGAGGACGCCGAGCGCCGGCGTCTGAAGGTGCGCATTGCCGAATTGCTCAAGGAACGCGACGCCGTGCTGGTGGCGCACTACTACGTGGACGGCGACGTGCAGGACTTGGCGGAGGAAACCGGGGGGTTCGTTTCCGACTCCTTGGAGATGGCCCGCTTCGGCCGCGACCATCCAGCCGGCGCGCTGATCGTCGCCGGCGTTCGCTTCATGGGCGAAACGGCGAAAGTCCTGTCACCCGGCAAACGGGTGTTCATGCCGACGCTGGAGGCGGAGTGCTCCTTGGACCTCGGCTGCCCGCCGGACGACTTCAAGGCCTTCTGCCAGGAGCACCCGGACCGCACCGTGGTCGTTTACGCCAACACCTCCGTGCAGGTGAAGGCGCTGTCCGACTGGGTGGTGACCAGCAGCATCGCCCTGCCCATCATCGAGCATCTGGCCGCCCGGGGAGAGAAGATCCTATGGGCGCCGGACAAGCACTTGGGCCGCTACATCCAAAGCCGCACCAACGCTGACATGCTGCTGTGGAGCGGCGCCTGCGTCGTGCATGAGGAGTTCAAGGCCAAGGCCCTGCACGACCTCAAGGGCATCTACCCGGACGCCGGCATCCTAGTGCATCCGGAGTCACCGGCTGCGGTCATCGACATCGCCGATGCGGTGGGCTCCACCAGCCAGATCATCAAGGCGGCCGGCGAGCTGCCCCACGACCTCTTTATCGTCGCCACCGACCGGGGCATCTTCCACAAGCTGCGCCAGCGCAATCCGCACAAGCGCTTCATCGAGGCGCCCACCGCCGGCGACGGGGCCACCTGCCGAAGCTGTGCCCATTGCCCCTGGATGGCGATGAACGAGCTTAAGCAGCTTGCCCAAACCTTGGAGGACGGCGAGCGCCTGGCCGCCAATGAAATCCACATTGAGCCGGAAGTGGGCCGCCGGGCGATGTTGCCGCTTGAGCGGATGCTGGGCTTTTCAATGGCGTGAGCCGCGCAACGGCGTGGAACGGCGCTCGGCTCATGGGCGGGAGGCCCTCCATCCGGCGAATCCCGCCGCCGACTTCGATAGGCGTTTCACGCCAACGCGACATTGAAGCGAACGCGCACCGGCTTGAGGGCGTCACGCCCTCGCTTCAGAGTTCTTGGTTCCCAGTGCAGGCAGGATGCGTGCTGCGGCCAAGCCACTAATTGCTCACGGCACCCTCGGGCGCGCCTCAGGCGGGTTCGGCCCGCACCGCCAGCAGGTTGCGCTCCCGGCTGCCGAACACCACGCTGATGAGGTGAACGGGTTCGTCGCCCCCACGGTACTTGTCGGCGTAGCCGCGCCCGCGCATCTGCTCCATCGCCTCGGTCATCGCCGCCGCAGCGTCTTGGCCGTCCTTCGCCATCTTTAACTCCATGATGAACACTTGGCCCGCCTGGAGCAGCACCATGTCCGCACGGCCTTGCAGAGAGGCCTCCTCCGCCCGCACGTCTGCGCCCACAGCCCGGAAGGTCAGGTACAGCATGGCTGCGTAGTGGGATTCGTAGCGTCCCAGGTAGCCGCTGTCGCGCCATTGGTGCGGCAGCCCAGCCAGACAGGCGTGAAGCTGTTTGCGAAAGCCGTCAAAGTCGTTCGCCTCAAGCCGTTCAAGCAGGGCTGGCCCCTGCTCCGACACCTCCGCCTCATCGCGGCCCAAGTGCGCCAGCAGGCCCTCGCTGAAGCTGGCCCGGACCTCAAGGTTGGGGGATTCCAAGGTGTAGAAGGTGCTGGCGCCCCGGCGCTCCTCCCCGGCGATGGTCAGATAGCCGGCCTGGAACATCAGCGCCCGCGGATCGATGTCCCCCACATCGAACTGGGTCAGCCGGCTCTCGCCGATCGGCCGGTTCTCCAGTTCCAAGGGACTTGCCCCCCGGGCCATCATGATCTCGTAAAGGAAAGTGGGCGTGCCGGTTTCGTACCAGTGGGGGCTGAACTCCCGGGTTTGGAACAGCAGCAGAATGTTGAAGGGGTTGTAAACCCGCTCCTTGCCCCGCCAGTGGTAGCCGTTGTACCAGAGGCGAATCTCGTCCCGGTCGAGGCCGGGCAACTCCGGGGCGAACACGTCCTCCAAGTCGCCGTCGGTGTAGCCGCAGATGGTGGCGAAGCTCGGGTCTAGGCTGATGTTGCGCAAGTTGTTCAGGCCCGAGAAAAGGCTGACCTTGGAGAACATGCTGATGCCGGTGACGAAGGTGAACTGGACGTGCTCAGCGCTGTCCTTGATGACGCTGTAGAAGCCCCGCAGGAGGTCCCGGTTCGCCTTCGCCATGTCCGCATTGCCCAGCACGTCCAGTATCGGTTTGTCGTACTCGTCCACCAGCACAGCGACCTCCCGGCCGGTCTTGTGGTGCAGCCGGTCGAGCAGGTCGCGCAGGCGTCCGGGGGCGCCAAGACCCTCCGGTCCCGGCGCAAGCCCGGCGTTGCGCTCGATGATGGCCAGTTGGGCAAGCAGGTCTTGGCCAAGCGCCCCAGGTTGGTCGTAGTTTCCGGCGAAGCTAAGCCGCACCACCGGACGCGCCACGCCCCAATCCCAGCGGTCATGGATGTGCAGCCCGCGGAACAGCGGCTCGTTGCCTGCGAACAGTTCCCGCATCGTGTCGAGCAGCAGGCTCTTGCCGAAGCGGCGCGGGCGGGACAGGAAGTAGTGGCGACCTTGGCTCACCAACTTGTAGATCAAGGGGGTTTTGTCAACGTAGTAGAAACCGTCCTCCCGGATCGATCGGAAGGACTGGATGCCGATGGGAAGCAGGCGGCGGCTCATGCTCAAACGCTAGCTCCTTTGCTCGCGAAGCTTGGTTCGCAAGTCCGCGATGCGTTGCTCAAGCCGGGCGACGGCGGCCTCGTCCTCCTGGCTGGTGAGGCGGCGGGCATATTCAAGATGCTGCAGCGCCCGCTGATAGGCCGCGTGCAGATAGAAGAACTGGGCTCGGGCCAAATGCACGCCGATGATGTTGCCGGCCAAGCCGGATACTTCGGCGAGGTTGTACCACACGTCCACATCGTCCCGGTGGACGACGCTCTGGCGCTCCAGCACGGCTTCGGCTTCGCGATGGCGCCCTTGGGCGATCAGCGCTTCGGCGTGCAGCATGGCGAGGGGCGCGTTGTCCGGGTTGATGGCCAGTTCCCGCTCCGCCAGCGCGATGGCTTGCTCGGTTTTTTCCGCATGGATCAACACTTCGGCAAGGCTTGCGCTGTAGAGGATGTTGCGCGGGTTGGAG
This sequence comes from Gammaproteobacteria bacterium, assembly GCA_026709365.1. Taxonomy (GTDB): domain Bacteria; phylum Pseudomonadota; class Gammaproteobacteria; order Pseudomonadales; family Azotimanducaceae; genus Azophilus. The sequence goes on along the minus strand of JAPOTD010000040.1, from coordinate 369 downwards.
ACTAGGATCCGGTCCAGCATGGCAATCGCTTCGACGTGTTCCCCGGCGGCCGACAGCGCCAGCGCGAGGCCGTACTGGATGCCCAGGTCGTCAGGCTGTTCCCGAAGCTCCCGCTCAAACACCTTCACCATCGATTCGGAGGAGTCCGCGAAGTGCAAGCGCGCCCGGTTGCGCATCATCTGGTAGTCGAGCGAGTGCGGATGGCGCTTGCGTCCGTGTTGCTGAGCCTGGCTACGGACGTCCGCGATTCGCGTTTCACTCAACGGGTGGGTCAGCAGAAACTCCGGCGGCTTGCTGGTGTGCCGGTAGGCGCGGTGCATGCGCTCGAACATCCGCACCATGCCCTGGGGGTCAAGGCCTGCCCGCACC
>JAPOTD010000012.1 GCA_026709365.1 Gammaproteobacteria bacterium | reverse complement strand
CCCTGTCGCTCAGAAAGGCCTTGGCAATCGGCGTCAGCAACTCCGCGAGCGCTTGGCTTTCGGCGTCGCCCCTGTGCTTGGCGGCGTCGAGGCTGCGTCCAACCAGCATGGCGAACGCCCGGCCCGCTTCGGTGTAGGCGCGCATGGTGAGCAGCATGCGGCGCACGTCCGGATGCGCCAGCAGGGAGTCCGCCTCGGCGCCGGGGTTTTGCGGACCGGTGGGCGCCCGGCCCTGCAGGCGGTCCTTGGCGTAGGCGGCAGCTTGCTGATAGGCCAGTTCGCCCGCGCCAAGCCCTTGCAGGCCGACCGACAGACGCTCGTAGTTCATCATGGTGAACATGGACGCTAGGCCCGCGTTCTCCTCGCCCACCCGATAGCCTACCGCGCCATCGTAGTTCATCACATTGGTGGAACTGGCCAGCACCCCCATCTTGTGCTCGATGGAGCCGCTTGCCACTGCATTGCGCGGGCCGAGGGAGCCGTCCGGGTTCGGAATGAACTTCGGCACGATGAACAGGCTGATGCCCCGGGTGCCCGTCGGTGCGCCGGCAACGCGGGCGAGCACCAGGTGAACGATGTTCTCCGCCAAGTCGTGCTCGCCGCTGGTGATGAAGATCTTGGTGCCGGTGATGCGGTAGGTGCCATCGCCGGCATCTTCGGCCCGAGTGCGCAGCATGCCCAAATCGGTGCCGGCATGGGCTTCGGTGAGGTCCATGGCGCCGGTCCATTCACCGCTGTAGAGCTTGGGCAGATAGAGCGCCTTCTGGGCCTCGCTGCCATGGGCGTCAATGCATATGGAAGCGCCTAGGGACAGGGTGCCGTACAGGTACAGGGCGGTGTTGGCGCTCCACAACATCTCCTCAATCAGGCAGGCCACGAGCTTCGGCATTCCCATGCCGCCATAGGCCGGGTTGCCGGACACCCCCAGCCAGCCACCCTCGGTCAGCGCTTGGAAGGCGGGCCTGAACGCTGCGGGCGCCTGCACGACGCCATCGGTCCAGCGGCAGCCCTCCTGGTCCCCCAGCTGATTGATCGGCGCCATCACCTCGCTGGCCAGCTTGCCCGCTTCCCGCAGCACCGCCCGCACCACGTCCTCGCTGAAGTCGGCAAATTCAGGCACGTCAGCCCACTCCTGGGTGACGTCAAAGAGGTTGAACAGCAGGAACTCCAAGTCCTGCTCTGGCGCTTGATAGTGCAGCATGGAGAGGGGCCCTTGTTGCTTGGGGGGCTATTCTAGCTTGTCGGCCAAAAGTTGCGTATGGCGGATTTCCCACGCCCAATGGCGGCAATCGCCACTGGCGCGCGGCGTGCCGGAGTGGCAAAACAACCGCATGAACCTCATCGACCTCCTCCTGCCGCGGGTTTGCCGACTGTGCGACCTGCCGATCAACGCCGACCTCGACCTCTGCCCACCCTGTTGGCGCAGCCTGCCTTGGAACAGGATGCCATGCCCGCGTTGCGCCGCGCCGCTGCCGGCCGGTTCCGGGCTGTGCCGCCAATGCGCCCTCAAGCCACCGCCGTTCCAGCGCGCCATCGCCCCCCTGCTGTTCGAGGACGCCGTGCCGCGGCTCATTCACGCCATCAAGTTCGGCAAGGGCTACAGCCAAGCCAAGCTGCTAAGCCGCCTGCTGGGGGATGCCGCGGCCGCAGCCAACGGCCCCCCGCCCTGCCTTTTGGTGCCGGTGCCGCTGACAACCGGGCGCATTCTCCACCGCGGCCACAACCAGGCCATACTGCTGGCCGCGCCCTTGGCCCGCCGCTTCCGCATCCCCCTTGAGCGCAGGGCTGTGCGCCGCGTCGGACGCACGCCGCCGCAACGCGGCCAATCACGCGCCGCCCGCGCTCGCAGCGTGCGCGGCGCGTTCGAGGTGAATCGTCCCTTGACGGGCAAGGTCGCCATCGTCGATGACGTGATGACCACCGGGGCAACCACCGCGGAATTGGCGCGTGCGCTGCTGGAAGCGGGGGCCGATGAGGTTGTGGTTTGGGCAGCGGCTCGGGTCGGTTGAACCGATCTTTGCGGCGGCTGCCGAGCCGTCCCGAAAATCGCCCGTTGCCCGCCAAGGTTCAAGGGTCAACCGCAAGGCCAGCGGTCTGTCGGAGGATCCGCACAATCCAGGAGTTGATGCTAACGCGCTCGGTCATTGCCGCTGATGCGACAGCCGCGTGCAGTTCCGATCCGAGCCGCAGGTTCAACTTACCCGAATAGGGCTTCTTCGGTTCGACCCCGTCCTCCTTGCACCAAGTCAGGTATTCGTCCACCGAGCGTTCAAACTCCTTGCGCAGCCGTTTCACATCCACAGCCTCGAATGTGGCGATGGGGTACGGCCCGGTGTTGATCACTTTCCCGTGCAGAATTTCGGCGGAGCCATCGAACTCCACGCTTGCCGCATAACCCTTGTATTCCATCATGGCTCGACTCCAATGGCTCGCAGGAACGCCGCTATGTCGCGAACAGTCGCTTGTCCGGCAACCGGCCTAGGGTGCGGTCGATGAACAATGATTCTCTCCCCGCCCTTAACGAGTCCGACCCTCGAACCCGACCGCTCCACCACCTCAACACCCGCCGCCCGCAACATGGCATCAATCTCATCCCACCGGATATCAACCGGTGTCGGCATTGCAAAGACCTTGGCCAAGGTTTTGCGGTGCTTGCTTCGCATGCCAGTCAAAGTACCTTCGGTCCGGTACTACTTCAAGTACTATTCGACAGAGCTTCGTCGTTCCTGCGCAATTCCGCTAGACTAGGCCAATGGCCATCCCCACCCCTGTCGCTTGGGCCTTGCTGGCGTTGTGCTGGAGCCAGGCCCAAGGCAGCGTTGGGGGTCCGCTGAAAGTCGCCGTGGCGGCCAATTTTCGTGCGGCCTTCGTTGTTGTCGGGGCCGAATTTGAGCGGGTTCAGAGCTTGGAGCTTGCGCCGGTTTTCGGCTCCTCCGGGCTGCTTGCCGCCCAGATACGCCAAGGTGCGCCCTTTGCGGCCTTCCTATCTGCCGACATGGCCAGACCCGAGGCACTGGTGCGCGAAGGCTTGGCGAAAGGACCGGTGAGAGTCTATGCCAAAGGCCGGGTGGCGCTCTGGACGCCCAAGGGCCATGCCGGTCCCGCGGCCCTGGAAGCTGGCCGCGTCGGCCTGCCAAACCCAAGACTGGCGCCCTACGGCCAGGCCGCGGTGGAATGCATGCAGGCGCTGGAGGCTTGGGAGGGCGTTCGGAACCGGCTGGTGTTCGGCAACAACGTGGCTCAAGTCGGGCATTTCCTAACTTCCGGCTCCTTGCCCGCCGGCTTTGTCGCCCTTGGCCAGCTGATGGCAGTCGATGCACCGCCGGAGCGCTTCTGGGTCTGCCCGGAAGACACCCACCTGCCCATCGAGCAGGGCGCCGTGGTGGTGCGGCGCAGCCCCATGGCAACCGAGGCCCAGAGTTTGCTGGACTTCATCACTGCGCCGGCCCGTCAAGCGCACCTTGCGCAGTTGGGCTACGGCGCCGATGGCTGAGGACGTGCTGGCCAGCCTCACGCTCACCGCTGCCTTGGCGGCGGTAACCACCGGGGCGCTGCTGCTCCTGGCGCCGCCCTTGGCTTGGTGGTTGGCGCGCACCAACCGGCGCGGCGCTTCGCTGGTCGAGGCGCTGGTCGCCTTGCCCTTGGTGCTGCCGCCCACGGTGCTCGGCTTCTATCTGCTGCTCGCCATGGCGGAGGATGCCTGGCTCGGTGCTAGTTGGCGCTCACTCACCGGCCAGCCCTTGGCTTTCTCGTTTAGTGGCTTGGTGCTGGCCTCCATCATCTACTCGCTGCCCTTTGTCACCCAGCCGCTGACGGCCGCTTTTCGCAACACGCCTGCCGAGCTGCTGGACGCCGCCTCGGTCATGGGCATCGCTCCATCAACCCGCTTCCTGCGCCTCATGCTGCCCCTGCACTGGCGGGCGTTGGTGGCGGCCGGAGTGCTCGGCTTCGCCCACACGATCGGCGAATTCGGCATCGTGCTGATGATCGGCGGCAACATTCCCGGTGAGACTCGGGTGCTGTCCATCCTGCTGTTCGACCAAGTGGAGTCGCTCGACTACGCAAGCGCCCATTTCACCGCCGCCATTTTGCTGGCCGCCTCCCTCACGGCGCTGACGCTCACCTACGGCACCTTGCGGCGGCCATGAGCTTGAGTTTGAAAGGCCGCTTCGCGCCAACCGGCGGCTTTGAGCTCAAGGTCGATCTGGAGCTGCCCAGCAGCGGCGTCACCAGCGTGATCGGCGTCTCCGGCTCGGGCAAGTCCACCCTGCTGAGGTTGATTGCCGGGCTAAACCGTTCGCCGGGCTTCCAGGTGATGATGGACGGCCGAGACTGGAGCGCCCTGCCCGCCCACCGACGACCCATCAGCATGACGCTGCAGCAGCCGGCGCTCTTCCCCCACCTGACGGTGGCCGGCAACCTGCGCGCCGTGCCAGACGGCAGCCGTTTCGATGAAGCGGTGAGTCGATTCGGCTTGGAAGACCTGCTCGAACGCAAGCCCGCCGCACTTTCCGGAGGCCAGCAGCAACGGGCCGCCTTGGCGCGCGCCTATCTCAAGCCCGCCGCGCTTTGGCTGCTCGATGAACCCCTCTCGGCGCTCGATGCCATGGCCCGGGCGCGGCTGGCACCGATGCTTGGCGAACTGTGCCGAACCTTGGGCAAGCCAGTGATCTACGTCACCCACGCGCTCAGCGAGGTGGTGCAAATTGCGGATCATCTGGTGATTCTCGAGGCTGGAAGGGTGATCGGCGCCGGCCCGCCGGGCAAGGTCGCCGCCGAACTGGACCACCCCCTGTCGCCAATGATCGACACCGGCGCCATCCTCGCCGTTGAATTTGACGCCTACGACGAAGCCCACGATCTCAGCGCCTTGCGCATCGGCAACCAGACGCTGCGGGTGCGGGGCAACCTGAGCCCGGCCCCATCACCTTTGCGCGTCCAGATTCCCGCGCGCGACGTCGCCTTGGCCTTGGAACCTCCGCTGGGCACCAGCATCCTGAACTGCCTGGCGGTCACCCTCACCAGCTTGGACCCGACTCCGGACGGCGCGGTGTTCGCGGAGCTCGACTGCGGCGGACAGGCATTGCGGGCGCGCATCACGCGCTTGTCCAGCGACAGCCTAGAGCTCGTTCCCGGCATGGCGCTGCATGCATTGATCAAGTCGGTGGCGCTGGATGTGCGGGGCGATTGGGCACAGCGGCCCAAGCCGGCCACCACGAACTACTAATTTGACATGAATTAGTAGTTCATTTAGGTTGGGCTCTTTCATCGAGGTGCCCCAGCCATGCGCATCCCGGAAACGCCGCCCGCGTTCGGGGACCTGATTGCCAAGTACGCGGATCGATTGCCAAAACTCTACAATGCACAAGCCGTCCGCGATCCTAGCAACCGGTATTTGCATTGGTCGCAGATCAAGTGGCGCCGTCCGCCTCCAGACCATTCCCACGAAGAGTGGTGGGTCACCACCAAAATCGCCCGGCAGGCAACAAGGCGGGAACTGCCCTTCCTGGACAAGGCCAATCGGCCGTTCTGGCTGGCGGAGACCGGCCATCTCCACCAACAGCTGCACCGGATCGACCGGGACGCGAGCGGCCGCATCGAGTTTCCCGCCGACGTGCCGAATCCCGAATCGAGGAATCGCTACCTGGTGAGTTCCTTGTTCGAGGAGTCCATTCGCTCGAGCCAGCTAGAAGGCGCTGCGACCACGCGGCGAGAGGCCAAGGACATGCTGCGCACCGGGCGCTCGCCGCGCAACAAGCACGAGCGCATGATCTTCAACAACTATCAAGGCTTGTCGTTCATTCGGGAAATAGCTGGGGAGGAGCTGACGCAGGAAGCCGTTTTGGAACTGCATCGCGTCCTCACCGATCAGACTCTTGATGACGAAAGCTGCGCCGGGCGCTTCCGAACGGTCCAGGAACCAGTCACCGTGGTGGATGAACGAACTGGCGATGCACTCTTCGAGCCACCCGATGCCGAGAACCTGAACGAGCGAATGCAGCGACTACTGAGTTTCGCCAATCGACGCGAGCACGACCCGTTCCTGCACCCAGTGGTGCAGGCGGCGCTGCTGCATTTCATGATCGGATACGAGCATCCATTCGTTGACGGCAACGGGCGCACGGCCCGCGCGCTCTTCTATTGGCTGATGGTGCGCGAGGGTTATTGGCTGATGGAGTATTTGTCGATTTCCTCAATAATCCACCGCTCGCCCGTGCAATACGCCCGCGCTTATCTATTCACCGAATCCGACGAGAGCGACTTCACCTACTTCCTCGACTACCACCTTCGAGTCATTCTCGATGCCATCAAACAGCTACACCGTTATTTGGCGCGCAAATCCCAAGAAGTCATCGAAATTGGCGGCGTGCTCGAAACGGCCGCACTGGCGTTGAACCTAAACCACCGGCAAGCGGCGCTGGCCGGCCACCTGCTCAAGCATCCGCAGGTACGGCCCACAATCGCCAGCCACCAGCGCTCCCATAAAGTGAGCTATCAGACGGCGCGAACGGATCTGCTCTCCCTGTCCAACCTAGGTTTGCTGACCGTCTCGAAACGTGGCCGATCAATGGAGTTCAGGCTGGCGCCGGGCTTCAAGGAGAAGCTTCGGCAAGCGACGCCACCCGAATGAGGACTCGACACCCAAATGCCAGTCAACTACTAATTTGTCCTAAATTAGTAGTTGACTGGCATTTCCGACCAACCACTCACATCCCCACACCGAGCCGCCGCTTGTTGCGAATCAGGTTGGCGTACTGCTGAAGGAAGTAGGGCTGCTGGGCAAGCGGACACGCTGAAATCTGCTCCTGAAAGGCAGCCTCGACCCGAGCGTCCGATGCAACCGCATGCGGCAGTGCCTCATCGCCCAGTCGGCGCGCCGCCTCCAGATGGGTGGGGAAGACCTTGAGGCCGTCGACGATTTCCCGGTCGATGGCGTCAGCAAGGGCTTGCGGCGAATCAAAGCTGCCCTCCACAGGCGCACCGAAGTGCAGATGCACCCGGCCCTTGAAGCCAAGCATGCCCTCGACGATGCTTGAGAAGTCCTCGCCGTCCGGCTTGTCGTACTTGCCGTGCAGGTCGGTGATGCAAAGCTCCCGGGCCTTGCGCAACGCGCAGGGATCGAGTTCATAGGTGATCGCCACGGGCACGATGTTGATGCAGCCGCACAAGCCGCAGGGATCAGCCGCCTCCTTGCGCCAAGCGAGGGTCAGCATCTTGACGAGAGCGGGGTCGGTGCGGTCGAGGCCGTCCTTGGCGCGGCCCTCACGCTGGGCGATCCAAACCGATTCGGCCGCCTCCAAGGAGGCCCGGATAAAGGCTGAGGTGCGGTTGAGGGCGCGGTACACCGCCTTGGCGCCAGTGACGCTGCGTTCGATCACGAAGCTCTTGTTCAGCCGCATCAGGTCGGCTGCGTAGTGCTTGCCGAGCAAGTTGTCGCCGATGGCGATGCGGGTGGTGGCATGCCCGGCGCGATGAATGGCGAAGTTCACCAAGCCAGTGTCCATGATGATGTCGCGGTGGGTGGAAATGAACAAATAGGGCGTCCCTGGTGACAGGCGCTCAACGCCGCTTACGCTGAAGTCGAGGATGGTCTTGTCGATCAGCGCCTCCATGTGCCCGGAAAGGAATAGCTGCACATCGCGCACCGTACGCAAGCGGCTGGCGAGACGGCGCAGCAGGCGGCCGCCAAGCAACCGGCCAAGCTGCGGCAACAGCCGCGTTGCGCGGGGAAACAGGTACTGCCCCAACACCGCCTGCAGGTCGGCATCCCGCGCCAACCGCGCGAGAACCCCGGGAACCTCCCCATCCTGATAAGGGCGAATGCCCTCAAAGTCCACCATGCCCGGCATGTTACCGAATGCGAATTGGTTGTGCGGGCTAAGAAGCACTTCGGAATCTGGCCTAAGCGACTAGCGCGGAGTTTCGCGCCAGCGAAACTCCCGCGAACCCTAGGTTCGCCGAGACCGCTAGGTCGCGCAAACAGCCTCACGATGCCTTAACATCAAGGCTTTGGGTCAGTGAGGGAGCCTTTTGATGACACTGGCGACAAGGCCCTACGAGCATGGACTGCTGGACCTCGGCAACGGCGGCTACGCTTGGCTGCAGCCCGACGGCGGCTGGGGGTGGAGCAACGCCGGGCTGATCGTCGATGGGGATCAATCGCTCATCATCGACACCCTGTTCGACAAGCCCCTTACGGCGAACATGCTCAAGGCCATGCGCAACAGCGAGCCCAAGGCCACTGCGGCGTTCGACTTCCTCGTCAACACCCACGCCAACGCCGACCACTGCAACGGCAACGAGCTGGTCGCCGAGGCCGAGATCATCGCCTCCCAAGCCTGCTTGGATGAACTGGCCCGTGAAGACCCGAACCTGTTGCAGACCCTGATGGAGCGGGCGCCTGCAATGGGGGAGGTGGGCGAGTTCTTCCTGCACTGCTTCAGCGATTTCGACTTTCGCGGCATCAATCGCACGCTGCCGACGCGCACCTTCGAAGACGAAATGACGCTGGCCGTCGGCGACAAAACCGTTTGCCTCAAGCAGGTCGGCCCGGCCCACACGGCGGGGGACATCCTCGCCCACATCCCCGACGACAAGCTCATCTTCACCGGCGACATCCTGTTCATCGAAGGGCACCCGATCATTTGGGAAGGCCCGATCAGCAACTGGATCACCGCCTGCGACCACATGCTGGCGCTGGACTTGGAGAGCGTCGTGCCCGGCCACGGCCCGGTTACCGACCAGCGCGGCGTCGCCGCCATGCGCGGCTACCTCCAGTACGTGGCGGACGAAGCCCGGAAGCGCTTCGATGCCGGCCTCGGCGTGATGGAGGCGGCGCGGGACATCGCCCTCACCGACTACGACTCCTGGGGCGATGCGGAACGCATCGTGGTCAACGTGGCGACGCTTTACAAGGAGTTCGCCAACAGCACCGAACCCAACAACATCACCGCACTCTTCTCCCTGATGGCGACCCTGCACAAGGAGCGACGCCGCTAGCCGGAACATTGCCGTGATGGGGCAGGAAGCCGCGAGCGTCATCCTCACCGAGTTCCGGGCCTACAGGCGGCGCTTCGAGCGCATCACGGCGGGTGCGGGGGAGCGCTTCCGGGGCGCCGACTGGTCCGGCGTGCAAGCCGCAAGCCTCGCCAGGCTAAGTCTCTACAAGACGCACGTCGAACAAGCGGCAGCGCAGCTCGACCCCGACTGCCGCGGCATTGGACCGGCGGGGTGGGCGGATGCCAAAGGCGCCTACGCCAAGGCCATTGCCGAAATGCCCGACGGAGACCTCGCTGAGACCTTCTACAATTCGGTGCATCGGCACATCACCCAAGATCCGGTGCTCGACAGCACGAGGATGTTCCTGGCCACATCGTTCGACAGCGGCCCGTCGCCGCCAGGGGAGAGCCTGATCAGCCGTTATCGGCCCGGCGCCGGGCTGAAGGACATGGTGCGCCGCATCCTTGACGAGCGCGCGCCAAGCATGCCTTGGCAAAACCAGGACCGCGACATCCGCAACGTCATCCGCTCCCTGATTGAGGCGCTGCCCGAGGCCGCTTCCGGCGAACGGTTTGAGGTCGAGGTGTGCAAGGCCCTTTTCTACCGCAACAAGGGCGCCTACATCGTGGGCAGTCTGCGGCTCGGCGGCGACCCTTCGGCACCCGAACGCGAGCGCGTCTGGCCGCTGGCCCTGCCCTTGGCGATGAGCGCCAGCGGGGAAGCCTACGTGGATACCCTGATTTGCGATGAGGACGAGCTGTCCATCGTCTTCAGCTTCACCCGAGCCTACTTCATGGTGCGCTCCCCCTATCCCTCTGGCCTGGTCCGCTTCCTCAATGAACTGCTGCCCAACAAGAAGCGCTCCGAACTCTATGCGGCCATCGGCCAGCACAAGCACGGCAAGACCGAGTTCCACCGCGGCTTCCAGGAGCACCTGCGCCAATCCGACGACGCCTTCATCGCCGCGCCGGGCATCAAGGGCATGGTGATGACGGTGTTCACTCTCCCGTCCTACCAGACGGTGTTCAAGGTCATTCGCGATGAAATCCCGCCGCCGAAGACGGTGACGGCCACCGAAGTGCGGGAGAAGTACCACATCGTCAAGAGCCACGACCGCGCCGGACGCATGGCCGACACCCAGGAGTTCGAGAACCTGCGGCTGCCCTTGGGCCGGTTCGTGCCGGAGGTGCTTGATGAGCTGCGCGCCGCGGCGCCCTCCGCGCTGCGCATTGAGGGTAGCCAACTGCTCATCCGCCACCTCTACGCCGAACGGGCGATGACGCCCCTGAACCTGTACATCGAAAACGCCGACCTCAGGGTCCTTACCGATGCGCTCGACGAGTACGGCAACGCCATCAAGCAGCTGGCGGCAGCCAACATTTTCCCCGGCGACATGCTGCTGAAGAACTTCGGCGTCACCCGCCACGGGCGGGTGGTGTTCTACGACTATGACGAAATCAGCTTCCTGACCGAGATCAACTTCCGCGCCGTGCCGGAGCCACGCACCCCGGAGGAGGAGATGGCCGCTGAGCCTTGGTATTCAGTGGGACCGAACGACGTCTTCCCGGAGGAGTTTCGCCGCTTCCTGTTCGGCAAGCCCCAAGTCAAGCAGCTGTTCGCCGCGCTGCACGGCGAACTGTTCACCCCGGACTACTGGCGCGGCCTGCAGCAGGCGGTCGCGCAGGGGCAAACCATGGACGTGTTTCCCTATCGCCGCAAACGGCGTTTTTCCTCTAAGCGGCGGTAGCTAGTTCCTGTCCGGGGGTGTAAGGAAGCCTTGGGAATCAGGCATTCATATTCAGGCCAAACCTCAGAACCTGTGGCGCACTCGAAATGTCAGCCAACGAGGTCGGTTTGGCCGAGCGCCGAATGGCCGGTGGGAGACGATCGCGGCCTTGTCCGTCACATTGCCGACCACGAGCTGCAGCAGGGTGGATTCCCGTAGTCGCCACGACGCAGTCAGGTCAGCCGTGGCGTAGCCATCCGCGTGCAGGCCCTGGCGTATCGGCCCGACTCCCGGTTCCTCGCGCGCTTTCGCTTGGTGCTTGAGCGCGGCGGAAAGCTCCCAAGCCCTGCCCGACAGCCCGATGCGGGCGAGTCCACGATGGCGCGGGAGATAGGGCAGCTCATCGTCCTCGCGCACCAAGCCCCACTGCGGGAAGCCCGACAGAAAGCCGGTCTGGAACGCGGAATCGGTGTAGGTATATACCATGTCGGCATCAAGACTCAGCCCCGGCGTCAAGGCGAACGTCCATCCGGCGCTAAGTTCCGCGCCATACACTTCCACCCGGCCGCCGTTGAACTCCTCGCCGGGCTGACAGCCGGAGTCGCTCACTCGGCATCGGCCAAGCAGATTCTCGTAGTCGCTGAAGAAGCCCACCGCTTCGAGCCGCGCGGACGACCCTTGGAGGCGAAAGCCTGCCTCGAAGTTCAGGCTGCGTTCCGGGTCAACGCCCGACGCCCCCGGGCCAGCGGGCGAGAATCCCCGGTAAGCGCCCGCCAGCAGACCGAGCGACTCGGTGATCTGCCAATGCAGCCCGAGGCCCGGTGACAGGACCGATTGCTTGTTCTTTCGCGCCATCCCATGGCGCAGATCCTCCCATTCGCCGTCGATGTTTTCATAGCGCAGCCCGAGCGTCAGCGTCAGGTCGCGCCAACGCAGCTCCTCAGCGGCAAACGCGGCAACCGCCAAGGTGTCGGCACGATTCCAGAGCTTGGGAGGCCGGCCGACGCCATCCCAAACCAAGTCGCCTCCTTGCATCAGATAGCCCCTCGGCTGATGGTTGCGCTTGACGTCATCCCGGTGCAGCCGGACACCCAAGGTGAAGTTGTGCTCCAGTGCGCCCATCAAGCCGTTGGCCGCCAAGCTCATCTGCACGCCCTCGGCGGTGAAAACGCGGTCGTTGTTGGTGACATCCAAGGTCTGGGCATCGACGGGCAGGGAATCCGCTGCGCCGACCAGCAGACTGTACTCCCGAGTGAATCGATGCGGGGAGGCGAGTATGGACTGCAGCGAGCGGCCTGCCACGAAGCCGTCCAGCTTGTTCCACTGACGTTCGAACCGGTTCCAGTAAGCTTTGGCGTTCACGGACACCCGGCCGAGGGCCAGCCCGTAATTGAGGTGGGCGCTGAAATGCTCGGTCTGAAAGCGGGCGAGTTGCGACGCCCGATAGCGGCGATTGGGATCGGCCCGGAAGTCCTCATCCGTCAGGCCCAAGTAGGTTTCATCGGCATCCTCGTCCGCAAACCCCAACTTCAAGGTGAGTCGCTGATCCAAGCCGCCGGTCGGCTCCCAGCGAATCTTGACCCGAACGTCGTTGCGAGCGAAACCGGTGTCGCCGCCGCCGTCGAGCGCCTTGAATCCATCGCTTGCATAGCGCAACCCCTCAATCAGAAACCCGAAGCCCGACTGTCCGAGCGGGCCGCCGTAAGCCACCCCGGCCTTATGGAATGCATCCGTGCCGAGGCTCATGTCCAGTTCCAAGAGAGATTCGCCGGGCACGTCCCGCGTCACCAGGTTGATCGCGCCGCCGACGGTATGCGGGCCATGCCGTATGGCGGACGGACCCTTGAGCACTTCCACCCTGCTGATGCGGCTGACGTTGGGTACGTAGTACGCAGCGGGCGCCGAGTAGGGCGCCGGCGTGATCAGCACGCCGTCTTCCATTATGGTGACCTTCTGGCTGCGCTCCGCTGCGGCGCCCCGGATGCCAATGTTGGGCCGCAGCCCGAAACCGTCCTCCTCGCGCACATAGACCCCGGGAATGGCGGACATCACTTGGTTGATGTCCGTGTGGTCGAAGCGTTCGAGCTCCTCGCTGACAACCACGCTGCCGGAGCCTGGAACCCGCTGGCGGACGCCGATGACCAACACCTGCTCGATGCGGTCCATTGACTCGACAGCCTCGGCGTTGGGCTCCTCGTCGGCGTGGCTGACCGCAGCCGCGAGGAGCCATAGGCCCAGCCAAGCCGAAGGAAGAACCGTCTGGCCAAGGCGCGTTGCAAGGAAAACCGGATTGCGGTCGCACGCGATCAACATGCTGAGTGCTCCAAGGTTCTGAATCTACTGACAAAAAAGAAGCGGCTTCGTCTGGTTGACGAACTGAACGGCCTCGTCCCGCAAGCCTGCTCGTCGAAACTTCGAGGCTTGCCCCAATTCTAGCTCTTTTCGATTCTTTTATTGCAACTCTTATTCGAGCAACTCTTGCAACTCGATATAATTTGCATTAGCGTTTAGGAAAGCACCAATCAAGGAATCAACCCCATGGGCACAACTCGGTCAAGCAACCTTTTCCGGATACTGGCGATGAGCGTTGCGGTCTCCGCCATGGCCGCCTGCGGCGGCGGAAGCAGCAGCCCGCCGGATGCAGATGGCGATGGCGTCCCGGACGCCATGGATGCCTTCCCCAACGACGCAAGCGAATCCAGGGACTCGGACGGCGACGGCGTGGGCGACAACGGCGATGCCTTTCCCAATGACTCCAACGAGACTGCCGACGACGACGGCGATGGCGTCGGCAACAATGGCGACAACTGCCCGATGGATGCGAACGAGGACCAAGCCGATAGCGATGCTGACGGAGCGGGCGATGCCTGCGACCCCGTCGCCACGACCTACACCTTCCCCAGCGCCTTCGACAGTGGCGATTCCGTGAGCTACACCGGCCAAACCACGAGGCACATGCTCATGCTGGGCTTGGTTCGGGCATCGGCCGGCTTGACCGAGCGTCCCGGCGAGGAAGCCGAGGTGCGGGCCGAGCTGCAGTTCTTCATGACTGGGGAGGGCGCCAATGAAACCCCGCACGGATTCACTGTCAGCGGCGGTGAGCCGGTCATTCCGGGTCCGAACTACGGCGACATCAGCGCCAACAAGACGCTCACCGGCAAGATTGCCGGCGGCGACGGTGCTGGTGGAGGCGAAACCAGCCGGCTGATCGACGATGACTTCTTCGGTTGGCAGGACGGCATGGACGATACGCCCCTGCCCATCGAACTGGTCAATTTCTACATCGACCGCCTTGCCGCGGAAGCGACCGACGGCGTCACGCCCTCGGTCTCCACCACTGCCGATCCTGCGGTAAGCATCGGCACCGCCAGCGTCGATGCGGTGGGCCGCGACTACCGGCAACTGCTCCAAAAATTCCTCTCCGGCGCCGTCTCGCTGTCACAAGGCACGAACGACTACTTCCAGAACAACTGGCCGAACTCCCTGGCCCAGGAAGGCGACAAGAACTACACCGCGGCCGAGCACGACTTTGACGAGGCTTTCGGCTACTACGGCGCCGCGCGCAACCAAAACGAGTACACGGACGACGAAGCTGCCGCCAAAGGCGGCCGGGAAGGCTGGGGAGGCGGCTATCACGACTCCGACGGCGACGGCAGCATAGACGTGCGCTCCGAGGTGGTCCTGGGCCATGCGCAGAACTGCGCCAAACGGGACCGGGGCTCCGATGGCGCAACCAACTTCTCAAAGGAAGCCATGGATGCCTTTCTCCTCGGTCGGCAGATCCTCAGCAACGCCTCAATCGCCGGCGCGATCACCGACGAGGCGCTGGAGGCTCTGCGAGGCCAGATCCAGATCGCCGCCAAGGTCTGGGAGCAGTGCGTTGCCGCAACTGTGGTTCACTACATCAACGACGTCACCTCCGACATGGGCGACTTCGAAGGAACGAGCTTTGCCGACCTCGACAACTTCCTGAACTTGGCCAAGCACTGGGGAGAGATGAAGGGCTTTGCGCTGGCGTTGCAGTTCAGCCCCTTCTCCCCATTCCGGGACGGCTCGGTTGCGGACATCGATCTGGACGACCTGCGCCAAGCGCTTTCCTTGATGGGGGACGCTCCGGTGCTGGCGGACGGGTCGCAGAACGGCATGCCGCCATCCGGAACGCCGCAGGAAGCGGTGGCCGGGTACATCGCCGACTTGGCGACTGCGAGGGATATCCTGCAGCAGGCGTACGAGTTCGACCCCGAAGTCGTTGCAGGCTGGTAGGGCGCAGAGTCATGGCAGGCAAGCACACCCGAAACCTTGTCGCGGGCGGCAACCACGAGCCGCAACAGGCGACATCGCACAGGCGAGGCGCAGTTGCCCTAATCGCCTTGTTGGCTTTGGCAGCAGCCGGTTGCGGCGGCGGCGGCGGTGGCGGCTCGAGCGCGCCGCCCAGCCCCCCGACGGCCACCATGCCACCCCCTCCGGCGGAAGAGGGGTTTGATACGACGGCGATGCTGACCAATCTGGCCGACAACGTCATTGCGACGAACTACGCAGCCCTCTCGGAAACCGCAAGCGCGTTCGCTGGTGACGGCGGCCCGATGGCCAGCTTGTGCGCGGCGATCGGGGGAATCGACGAGGAGAGCGCTCGCGCAACCGCCCAGGAGGGCTGGCGAGACGCCATGGCGAAAGTCCAGGCCACCGAAATGCATGTCATTGGCCCGGCGCTGGCCAACGGCGAAGCATTGCGCCACCGGTTGCTGTCATTCAGTGCCGGTCCCATCAGCACTTGCGGCATCGACCAGTCCGCGGCGTTGGTGGCCGATGGAAACAGCGAATTCGACATCACCAACCGTTCGCTGAACCAACGCGGATTCGGTGCGATAGAGTACCTGCTGTTCAATGAGGAGCTGTCGCACAGCTGTGCATCGCAAGTGCCCTCAACCGCCGGGTGGAACGCTCTCGACGAGTCCGCGAGGCGACTCGCCCGTTGCGACCTGGCTCTCGCGATTGCCGTCGATGCTGCGCAGGCCGCCCAAGCCATTGCGGAACAATGGGGTGGCTACCGCGAGGAATTCGTCAGCGAAGGCAATACTGGTGACAGCCTGCAATTGGTGACGGACGCCCTGTTCGCAGTGGACACCTTGGTCAAGGACGCCAAGTTGGGGATTCCCGCAGGCATCCACGACAGCTGTTCGGACTTCGCTTGTCCAGATGGCGTGGAGTCAAGGTACGCCCGCAATTCCCTGGCCAACGTGCGCGCCAATACGGAGGCCTTTCTCGACCTGTTCAACGGCGCCGATGGTTCCGGCTTCGACGACCTCATCGTCGAGGAGGGATTTCCGGAGGTCAGCGATCGATTCGCGAGCAACGCCCAAGCCGTCAACCAGGCCATCGACCGAGCCCCCAACGCGCTTTTCGACGAGCTGGCCGCAATAGACAGCACCGCCGAGGCGACTGCCTGCATGAACGCATTTGCGGAGCCCGACTCCGGGGAGCCCGGCGACGGCTTTCAGGGATGCCGCATCAGCGGCCTGTTGAAGCGCATCACCGATGATCTGAAGATCGACTTCGTGACCATCGTCGAAGTGGACATTCCCGGCAGTGCCCAGGCCGACAACGATTGAAAAGTTCCAACGGCGCGACCGACCGATGCCAACGGCCCATCGGGCTCGTTCAACGAACGGCTCCGCCGCGCTCGGGCTAGCCGCCGAACTCCGGCACGACCTGGACCATGTTCGCTGACTTGGTGTTGGAGCCGCTTGCGTTTCCCATGGATCCCGCCAAGCGCATCTACTGGGGCTGCCTGCTTTCCTCGTTGGTCCTTGCATCGGCCGCGACTGCCATCCGAGCCGGCCAGCTTGACATCGCCAAGCAACTGCGCAGTTTGGCGAACCGGCGCTACTGGTTCAACGCCTCGACCTGCACGGACATCGGCCTGCTGCTAGTGAACAACGCCGTGCGGGCGCTGATTCTGGTCCCCGCTCTGGGCAGTCGTCTGCTCGCGACGCTGGTCGTTGGGCGATTCCTGCAGGACCGGCTCGGGGATGCGCCCCCGCCTGAGCTTCCTTGGCTGGCCATCGCGACGATCTACACCGTCACCATGTTTGTCGCGGAGGATGCAAGCCGTTACTTTCTCCACTTCACGATGCACCGGTTTCGGCCGCTCTGGCGATTCCACCGCGTACACCACAGCGCCACAGTGTTGACGCCGCTGACGCTGTTTCGCGTACACCCCGTGGAACACCTCCTCTACTACTTGCGCGGCTTGGCGGTATTTGGGCTTGTCAGCGGTTGCTTCGTCTGGCTGTTTGGACGACAACTCGCCGCCTTCGACGTCCTGGGGGTAGGGCTCTTGGGCTTCCTGTTCAACTTGGCGGGCTCCAACCTGCGCCACTCCCACGTTTGGCTGTCATTCGGCCGATTCGAGCGCTGGCTCGTCAGTCCCGCGCAACACCAGCTGCACCACAGCCGCCATCACGGCCAGCGCAACCTCGGCTCGGCTCTGGCAATCTGGGATCGGTTGATGGGCACCGCTTTGCCTGCCGGCCGACATCGGCAACTCCATTTCGGAACTCCCTGCCCGGAGCGCAATCCCGCCACTCAACGGCATGCCGCCGGAAGGGCAGCGCCCGCGCCCTGAACCATCGGATCACGAGCGGCCGGTTTGTGAAATGCAATCGGTTATGATCTTCGCCGCGATCCATGGATCACCCGGACACAACCCATGAGCCTGAAAGCCGCATTGAAAACCGTCTTGGTAGTCGTCGTAGCCATCATCAGCGTTCCCGTCACCGAGTTGAGCATGGCTGCTTGGCTCCCTATGGGCGCGGTTCTGTTCGACGCCACCCAAACCATCAACCTCTGGCTATTCTGCGTCGTGCCCGTCGGCTTGCTGGTGGTGACCTTGCAAGCCTTGGCGCTTTGGCGAATCTACCGCTCGAGTCCGCTGCGCTACGGCTTGTTCTACGGCTGCACCGTCGTTGTGCTCCACGCCTTCCTTCTGCGCATGTTTTTCAATCCCCCAGCCGACATCGCCATGCACGTCCTCACCGACGCAGGCGTCATGGCAGTTGTGTTCGGCGCATTCAACGCCCTGTTCTGGAAGCGGGCGGCTCGGGCTCGGCCCGGTTAGATCGCTCGGGCGATGCCCATGCTGCGGCCCATTCAGGCCGAATTGGCCCGAAGCCGGAACTGCTTGGCATGAGGACAGCGTCGGGCTGAGGCCGTGGCGACGCAACGCCTCCTGAAGCCCGTCGCTTGGGCTCTTCTGAGCCTGCCCTTGGCGTGGCTCGCCTTCGCCATCCACCAAGAGGCGCGATTGCCGGGCTCGGCCTTGGGCGCGGACCCCGGGGAGGCGGTGCTGCTGTTCCTCGGCGAGTGGGGGATGCGCACGTTGCTGCTGGCACTGAGCGTCTCCACCCTGCGACGGCGGCTGCGCTACCCGCCCCTGCTGGGCATCCGCCGCTTGGTGGGGTTGTTCGCGTTCACCTATCTGTCGCTTCACTTTCTGTTCTACTTGGGATTCTTTGCTGAATTCGATTGGCGCCTGCTCTTTGAGGACATCGCCGAACGCCCCTACATCACGGTGGGTTTCGCAGCCCTGTTGATGCTGTCAGCGCTGGCGGCCACGTCCACCCGTGGCTGGCAACGCCGCTTGCGGCGGCGCTGGCGGCTGCTGCATCGGCTCGTGTATCCTGCGAGCGCCTTGGGCCTGTTGCACCTATGGTGGCTGACCAAGGACGGTTACGGGGAGGTGGTGGCCTACGGCATCTGGCTGCTGCTCCTCTACCTTGACCGGCTTCAGGACGCTTGGGGCAAACGAACGTCCAAAGCCGGCGCCAAGCCCTGAAGCCAACCGAGCAAGGGAGGAAGCGGACATGAGCGAATTGGCCGAGCGCAACTGCCAGCCCTGCCGGGCGGACTCGCCGCCCGTGGCGGCATCGGCGCGGCCCGCGCTGCTGGCGCAACTTAACGGCTGGTCCATTGAGCGGGCGGATGGCATGGACCAGCTTCGGGCGCAGTTCACCTTTGCCAATTTCGCCGAGGCGCTGGCCTTCGCCAATCGGGTGGGCGACCTTGCGGAAGCCGCCGACCACCACCCGCGCATGGTGCTGGAATGGGGCAGGGTGGAGGTGCGCTGGTGGACGCACTCCATCGGTGGCCTGCACGAAAACGACTTCATCATGGCGGCGCGAACCAGCGACGCTTTTGCTGCCGGATTCACGCCTTAATACGCATAAACCGGATACGCATTTATGCGTATCCGGTTTATGCGTTTCCTATTGTTGCGTACCGCGCTAGAATGCGGGCATGGTTTCAGCCTCCGAGTTCTTCCCTTTGGGCGTCGCCACTGGCCGGGCGCACTGCAATCGTGCCCAGGAGCGCGATGAACTGGCAGGCAACGTGCGGGAGGGTGTGCATACTTGGCTTTGGGCACGGCGACGCATCGGCAAAACCAGCCTGATCGAACAGGTTTTGCGGGACGTTGAGCCGGACATCGTGACAACGCGGCTTGATTTGCTCGTGGTTCACGACGCCAATGCGTTCGAGACGCGGCTCAGAGCCGCTGTGGAACAGGCCGGATCTCGTCTCGCCCCGCGGAAGCGATCCTCCGCCTCGATACTGACAAGCGCCTTCTCCGCCCTAAAGCCGGAGCTGTCCTTCGGCGCCTTCGGCCTGCGTCTCAAGTTGGCCGCACCCAACCAGGCGGGCGAGGGCATTGTGGAGATGCTGCTCGCCCTCGATGCCGCCGCCGGCGCTTACGGTCGGCGGGTGGCCTTCGTGCTCGACGAGTTCCAGCAGCTCTCGGAACTGCAAAACGGCGCGCCGAGAAGCTTGGAGGGGGCCGTGCGGCATGCCGTCGAACGGGCGCGGAACGTCACGTACGTTTTCGCGGGCAGCCGCAAGCACCTGCTGGCGTCAATGTTTGAGGATGAGGATCGGCCCCTGTACCGACTGTGCCGAAAGATGACCCTTAAGCGAATCAGTGCCGAGGACTACCGCGACTTTCTGCGTCGAGCAGGACGAACGCGATGGCGACGGCAAGTCCCTGCTGAGGCCATCGACGGAGTCTTGGCCCTGACCCACCGCCACCCCCATTACGTGAATGCGTTGTGCGCACCGCTCTGGCGTGCCGAAGCGCCGCCCACCGCCGACGACGTGGCAGCAATGTGGGCGAAGCTGGTGGCCGAGGAGGGCGGCGTCGCTGCGGGTCGCATTGCGCGCTTAGCGCCCAGCCAGCGGGCGCTGCTGCGCGCCATCGCCGCGGCCGAAGACGGCGTGCCGCACCCCACTTCACATGCTTTCCTAGGGCGGCTGAGGCTGCCGGCATCCACCGGGGTGCGGGCGCGGGACGCCTTGGAGCGCGACGATCTCATTCAACAGCAAGCGGACGGGCGCTGGACGTTGGTGGACCCAGCCATGGCGGCTTGGCTGCGACGGTTGTGATGGCTGGCTCAGCGCGCTCGGGTCGCCGTGGCAAAGGCGGGCTTAGGCAATGGGCTTGATGGATTCGTTTCAGCCTCAATTCCAAACCGTGCCTTGGTCCCCCAATTCGGCCAACTTGGCTTCGGCGGCCGAGCGCAGCTTGGCATCTGGGCCATGCCGCGCAACTTGGGCGTAGGACTGCCGCGCTGCGTCCGGCGCTCCGAGCCGTTCCCAAAGCTGGGCCCGCTCGAACCGCAGTTCGACATTGCCGGGCAGCAGAATCAGCTGATAGCCCACGACGGCGAGCGCCCGATCCCAAAGGGAACCGCCCACCAGTTGCGCCTTGACGTTGTTCAGCATGCGCAGCGCGATCATGGCGCTCGTCGCGATGGCGAACGGGTCGGTGAAGTCGGTGCCGCCGAGCCTGCGGGCTTCGGCGAGCCCGTGGGCTTCGCCAAGCCCGTGCAGGCAGTCGTCTTCGGTGACGGGGCGGAAGTCCACGGGGTCGATCAGCGCATCGCCAACTCGAGTAAGGAAGTGACCGGGAAAATTGACGCCCCAAGCATCGAAGCCCCGTCGGCGCGCCACGTGCAGCAACAGGACGCCGAGCGAAATGGGGATGCCATGGCCGGTCCTCAGCACGTCCGCCAAGCAGCTGTGGGCCAGCGAGACCGGCTCCGCCCAATTGCCGGAAAAGCCGCGCTGCCGCATGAACGCCCAAGGCGGAACGCCGGACGGGCAGGCCCCGGCGAGCTCATCGATCCGGTGGCGCAGGACGTCGGCGTCGATGGCCGGATCGAGCAGCCGATTGACCAGCAGGGCCGCGGACAGCTCGTCCTGGGAGGCATCCTCCGCAAGCTGCTGGAATTGGGCCTCAAGGGCGTGTTCCGCCATCTCCGTTCAATCTCCTTCCGATGGGGCTGTGCGGGCGGTTTGCCCAGCACTAAGGAGCCTCTGATCAAGTCCCGGAAGATCAGAGCGTCCTGTGGGGCGTGCTGGCAAGGCGCGGCGAAGCCGTGTGGCAGGCCCCACACAATGAGCCGCAACGCGGCCAGCGCGCCCCACAGGCGCTCCCGAAGGGCGCTTCATGGCGTCCGCGGCCTGAACGCCGCTCCGCCAGCGGATGGAGCGCCGCCTCGCGGGACCGTTTCGATCCTCAACCAGTGAAGCGCTGAACGAACGGGACTTGATCAGAGGCTCCCTAATGCTCCCGCGTCTTCCTGAACTCCAGCTCCGGCCAGCGCTCCTCGGTGAGCTGCAGATTGGTGCGCGAGGGCGCGAGGTAGGCGAGGTGGCCGCCGCCGTCGATGGCCAGATGGTCGGCGTTCCTGCGCCGGAAGGCTTCCAGGGCGTCAGCGTCCTCCCCGTGGATCCAGCGCGCCGTGTGGATGTTGCTGTCCTCGTAAACGCAGTCCGCCCGATACTCCTCGCGCAGCCGGTGAGCCACCACGTCGAACTGCAGCACCCCCACGGCACCGACCACCAGCTCATTGCGGCTCATGGGCTTGAAAACTTGGGTGGCGCCCTCCTCGGCCAGCTGCTGCAAGCCTTTTTCGAGCTGCTTGCCCTTGAGCGGGTCGCGGGTGTACACCCGCCGGAACAACTCCGGCGCGAAGTTGGGGATGCCGATGAACCCCAAGCGTTCGCCCTCGCTGAACGAATCGCCAATCTGGATGGCGCCGTGGTTGTGCAGGCCGATGATGTCACCTGGCCAAGCGCAGGTCGCTTGGGTCCGGTCACCGGCCATGAAGGTCACGGCGTCGCTGACCTTCACCGTCTTGCCGAGACGCACGTGATTGAGCCTCATGCCGCGTTCGTATCGCCCGGAGCAGACCCGCAGGAAGGCGATCCGGTCGCGGTGCCGGGGGTCCATGGTGGCTTGCACCTTGA
>JAPOTD010000034.1 GCA_026709365.1 Gammaproteobacteria bacterium | reverse complement strand
AGGCTATCAGCCGACTGATCCCGATTGGAAACAGCCTGAAGAATCCCGGCGTTGATAGGGGCCTGAGAGGCATCGGCAGACTCGCGTCCCCAGCTTTCGCAGACGAAGTGGACTTCGCAACTCGGGCTGACGGCAACGCCCCTGTATTCGGTGTCTCTTGGTCTGGGCGCAATCTGCGTGACCCAAGCCTACAGGGATTAGACGCAGCCACCACAATCGAGAAATGCACTAGCGTCCATTCGCTGCCTGAAGGCGACTGGCCTGACCGGTTCTTTCGGGTCACCGTGAAACGCATCGCACGCCACGCGGCATCGACTCTCCTCAACCGGGATGCGGTGCGCCGCTACGTTGCTGAGGTGTGTCCTGTCCCCATTTCTCCCGCCTTCCCACTTTTTTGTGAGATTACGGATTTTCTTGCGGAGCATACCGACAACCTTGCGTTGGATGTGCGACTTGATGGTGACGACTCGTCGATTGTGCGCCCCTTCGGCAAAGTCCTTCCGCTCAGTGACACTTATGCTGCCCCCTTTGAGCGATTGGAGACGCGGATAATCCCGCGCTTGGACGACGGGGACCCCGCTGCCGTTCTCTGGCTAGCCCACACCCCCTATGCGGGTTCTATCCCACGCCACTTGGGCGTGCGAGGCCTCCGCGCTCGTGCTGGTAATATCCAAGTCGGTTCCGAAGATGTCTTCAGCAGCCTGTTCCACGAATCACGCTTCAATGGCTGGTGCGTGGGTGAGGTGCATATAACCGACAGCCGCATAGTCCCCAACGGCCGCCGCGACTACTTCGAGCCTGGCCCCCATTTGCGAAACCTCGAAAACCACATTGGCGCCATCGCTCATGAAATCAGCGCCCGCTGTCGAAAAGCGTCCTCCCATCGCAACCGGCTTCGTCAAGCCGAAGTCTCACTGCGCCAAATGGAGTCCGCTAAGGCGCTAGCGCAGTCTGGTTGCCTTCTGCCGGAAGATGCTGCCGCCCTATTGGAACGGTCCCGCCAACAATTGGTACGGGTCGGAGACACTCTTGCTGAACTTCAGATCGCCTCTCCGTTGGCTGACCAAGAGGGTTCCGATCTGTTGGGAGAGGTTGTCGATCCTCTCTTCCCGGAAAGACTCGACGGCTTTTCCCTCGAGTTGGCCCACGCCCTCAAGTCTGCCTTTGGTGCTGTCGCTGATAGCCTGCCTTCGGAGTCAGCCTTCGATCTGATCCAGTCCATACTCGGTCGTGTATCCGGCCAAGGGTGTGCCATGGACCCTGAGCAGCCGCCTCAGATCAAAGTAGCGGAATCTGATTGATGGCGTTCAAGCAACGTCAATACGGGCGTTGCAGGAGACGCATGCCGGTACCGTATCAGTTACCATGAGTTGATGATCGAAATCTGGGAGTTTGTCGATGCCCAACGTAAAAAGCCCATTCGCTCGCTGGTTCAACCGTCTTGATCGGCAAGCAACCGCACGCGTCGCGACCGCGCTTTACCGGATGGAGATGGGGAGCCTGTCCAATGCGAAGGGTGTCGGCGGTGGGGTGTTGGAGTATCGGATCGACCTCGGTCCGGGCTATCGGATCTACTTCGGACGGGACGGTGATGCCTTGATCATCCTTCTCGGTGGTGGAACGAAGGTGCGCCAGCAGCGCGACATTGAGGCTGCGGTCGCATTGTGGCGCGAGTACAGGCGGGGCAAGCGCCAGGAGGGTTGGGGCCATGCCATTGACGCGCGACTTTAGAATTACGATCCGGGATCGGCTTGAGCGCGATCCGGGCTTTCGGGAAGCGGTGCTCGAAGAAGGCGTGCAGTGCCTTCTGGCGGGGGAGGTGGATGTCGGCAAGTCGGTTCTGCGCGACTACGTCAATGCGACCATTGGGTTTCAGGAACTCGGTGGGCTGATCGCGAAGTCGCCCAAAAGCCTGATGCGCATGCTTGGCCCGAACGGCAATCCGCAAGCGCGCAATCTCTTCGAGATCATCCGCTGCCTTCAGCGACACGAGGGTCTGCACCTCAAAGTGCGAGCGGTTCGCTAGCGGGCAACGTTCCTCAAACCGCTCGCGGGATCGACGCTGCGTTCCGACGGTGGTTTCTCGCAAGGCAGGTTGTTTGATATCGCCTTGACAGCATCCTTGCGACGGCTTCCCCCATCGCCGTGCGAGATGCCTGTTGGTTTCCGTAAGCCTGGTTCACAGTGTTCTGAAGCCTTCCAATAATGCGGCCTTGAGTTACCGCGACGGGAAGACCTCCCATGGCCGCCTTCGAATCGCGCATCCATGCGCTCAGGATCGAACCGCATCCCAATGCTGATCGTTTGGAGTTGGCCGTGGTCGGCGGCTATCGTTGCGTAGTGGCCAAGGGGCAGTTCGCCAATGGCGAGCTGGCGGCGTACGTCCCGGAAGGGGCCATCTGCCCGCGCTGGCTGATTGCCCATCTAAACTTGGTCGATAAGCTGGTGGGCAGCAACAGGAACCGGGTCAAGGCGGTGCGGCTGCGCGGCGTGCTTTCCGAAGGCTTGGTCTATCCGCTCAAGGACGGCCGCATTCGCGGCAAGCTGGTGCATGAGGGCGAGGACGTCACCGAACTGCTCGAGCTGGAGAAGTACGAGCCGCCGGTTCCCGTCGCCATGCAGGGCGAAGCGGAACCCGCCCATGGCGCCACGTTGCGCTACGACATCGAGAACATCAAGAAGCATCCGGACGCCTTGCGTCCGGGCGAGCCAGTGGTCTTCACCGAAAAACTGCACGGCAGTTGGTGCTGCCTTGGCTGGCACCCCGATTACGGTCCCATCGTTGCGTCCAAGGGACTGTCCGACAAAGGGTTGGCCCTCAAGATCAACCCAGCCAATCGGCACAACCTTTACGTGAGCGCTTGGCGTCATCAGGAGACGGCTTTCAAGCGGGCTCGCGCCAAGCTGGCCCCTGAAGGCGGGCCGTTCTACGTGCTCGGCGAGGTGTATGGCCGCGGGGTGCAGGATCTGCATTACGGTCGGCCCAATCCAGCCTTCGCCGCCTTTGATGCCTATTTGGGCGCGCCCCGCAGAGGCTGCTACCTGTCTCCGGCGGCCTTTGCGTCGTCGATCGGCAAGCACTTCACGCTGGCGCCCGTGGTATATCGGGGGCCTTTCAGCGAAGCCGCGCTTCAGGCCCACACGGAAGGCCCCACCGCCTTGGCGGGCCGGCACATGCGGGAGGGCGTGGTGGTGCGGCCGGTGGCGGAGCGGCAGTCGCCCGAGCTCGGGCGCGTCATCCTCAAGAGCGTTTCAGCGGACTACCTCACCCGCAAGGGCGGCACGGAGTACAGCTGAATGTCGTTATGGTTGGTTTTCCAGGCTTTCAATCCGCTCCAACGTGGTGCCGCCCGCCGGGTAGCGACCTTGGGCCAGCACCTTGGCCAGAGCGCGAATGCGGGGCAGCGCCAAAGGGCGGTAGCAGAGGTGCTCGACGGACACGTTGATGTGCGGGGAGCGCGTTACCGGAGCGGCGTGGGTGTGTCCGTGAACGTTCACCCAACCCTCCGGCACGTCGGACAGCGGCATATGGGTGAACAGCAGCGACGGCTCCCCCGGGGCGCACAGCAGGGAGCAGATGTCGTCGAAGCCATCCACCCGCAGGGTGCCGGAACCGGTCAGGTCGTGGTTGCCGACCACCAGTTGCTTCATCCGTCCCGGCCCGTGTCGAATCCGCGACCAAGTGGCTTCGCCCACCGCCTTGCGCATCGCCACGTCGCCCACGAACAGCAAGGCGTCCGTCGGGCCGACGGCGGTTGCCCAGTTGGCGTAGAGCGCATCGTCCATGACGGATGCATCGGCGAACGGCCGATTGGTGTAGCGGATGATGTTTTCATGGCCGAGATGCAAGTCCGACCACACCCAAACGGTGCTCTGCCCGTCTTCGATGCCTGGGGCCAAGCAGCGGGCGGGCAAGGCTTCCAAGGCGCGCAGCATGGCACGGTACACCTTGCGGCCGTGCCGCCCGTCACCGGCACGGCCAGCGGCAGCGGCTTCGAGATGCGCTCGGTATGCGGTTTCGGCCTTGAGGATCGCCAAGTCGGCGTTGAAGCTCTCACTGGTCATGGGAGGCCCAAGCGGCTAAGCGCTGCCGGCGGCGATTCTCTCGCGGCCCGCCTTGATGGCTTTGGCGGTTGCCGCCGGGGCCGCGCCGCCGATGTGGTCGCGGGCGGCCAGCGACCCTTGCACCGTCAACACGTCGAACACGTCGGCCCCCACCCGCTGGCCGGCCAGCGTCTTGAGTTGCGCCAAGGGAACTTCGTCCAGTTCGATGCCGTGCTCAATGGCGTAGGCGACGGTCTTGCCCACGGCCTCGTGGGCGTCGCGGAAGGGCGCGCCTTGGCGCACCAGATAGTCGGCGAAGTCCGTCGCTGTGGCGAACCCCTGCCGGGCGGCGCGGGCCATGGCGTCGGTGTCCGCCTCGATGTGCGGCAGCAGGCCGAGCATCGCCTGGAGGCAGTTGCTGAGGGTGTCCACGGCGTCGAACAGCGGTTCCTTGTCCTCTTGGTTGTCCTTGTTGTAGGCCAGTGGCTGGCCCTTCATCAGGGTCAGCAACGCGGCCAGGTCGCCGAACACGCGGCCGGCCTTGCCGCGCACCAGTTCCGGCACGTCCGGGTTCTTCTTCTGCGGCATGATGCTGGAGCCAGTGCAGAAGCGGTCCGGCAGGGAAACGAAGCCGAACGGCTGGCTGGTCCACAGCACGAGCTCCTCGCACCACCGGCTCAGATGCATCATGGTCAAGGCGGCAGCGGCCGTGAACTCAATGGCGAAGTCGCGGTCGCTCACCGCATCGAGCGAGTTGGCGGCCATGCCCTCGAAGCCGAGCTCCCGGGCGGTGAAGCTCCGGTCGATGGGGAAGGTCGTGCCCGCCAGGGCAGCGGCGCCGAGCGGCATTTGATTAACGCGGCGGCGGCAGTCCAGGAGGCGGTCGCGGTCGCGCAGCAGCATCTCGAACCAAGCCAGCAGGTGATGCCCGAAGCTGATGGGCTGCGCCGCCTGCAGATGGGTGTAGCCGGGCATGACCGCTTCGCCATAGCGTTCCGCGAGATCGAGCAGGGCGCTTGCCAGGGCGTTCTCCAAGGCCAGCAGCGCATCGATTTCGTCGCGCAGGTAGAGGCGCAGGTCAGTGGCGACCTGATCGTTGCGCGAACGGGCGGTATGCAGCTTCTTGCCGGTCTCGCCGATCAGCTCGATGAGCCGGTGCTCGATGTTCATGTGGACATCCTCAAGGCCGGTTTGCCACTGGAATGCGCCGTCCTCGATCTCGCCCTCGATTTGCCGAAGCCCTTCCTGTATCCGCGCAGCCTCGGTGGCGGACAGCACGCCGACGTGGGCCAGCATGCGGCAGTGGGCGATCGAGCCCCGGATGTCGTGGCGGTAGAGCCGCTGGTCGAAGGACACGGAGGCGGTGAACGCCTCGACGAAGTGGTCGGTGTCCTCAAGAATACGGCCGTGCAGCAGTTTGGCCCTGGTGCCCTGAGATGAATGGATCATGGATGAATTATAGCGGCACGGGCTGGCCTAGGAGCCTGCGCCGCCAAATTGCCGCCAATTCGATGCGCGGCATTGAGTTGGTGCCCGTGCTGGATGTACGGTGCTTCCTGGCGCACCAAAAATACGTCACCGCGCTGCACGGCAAGGGGGAAACCATCATCACTGAATCGTTGCGCGACCTTGAAGCGGAATTTGCCGGCGCCTTCCTGCGCGTGCATCGCAACGCCTTGGTCAGCGTCGGCTTCATTGAGGGGTTCGAGCGTCAGGCCCCGAGACGCTATGGGCTGCGGCTGGCGGGCGTCGATCGGCACATCCCGGTGAGTCGGCGGCATGCGCCGGCGGTGCGCCGCCGAATCGAAGCCTTGGCTGGACGGGTTGAGAGGAGCGATGGCTTGCATCTCCCAGCAGGACCGAACCTTCACCCCAAAGGTTCCGCTTGGCGCACGGCGATCCATGGCTGACGTTCGCATCGCCACCCGCAGGAGCCAACTCGCCGTTTGGCAGGCGTCGTTCGTCAAGGCGGAGCTGGAACGCGCCCACCCGGGCCTTGAGGTGGCGCTGGTCCGCCTGTCCACCGCTGGCGACCGTTGGCTTGACGCGCCCTTGAGCGAGGCGGGCGGCAAGGGCCTGTTCGTCAATGAGTTGGAAGCCGCCTTGCTGCGCGGCGAAGCCGACTTGGCAGTGCATTCGATGAAGGACGTCCCGGCGCAGTTGACCGAGGGGTTCACCCTGCCCGTCATTGCCTATCGGGAGGACGTTCGCGACGCTTGGGTCAGCCCGCACGGACGCCTTGACGACATCCGCCCGAAGGCGGTGGTCGGCTCCTCAAGCCTGCGGCGCAAGGCGCAGATTTTGGCGCACCGGCCCGACCTTGAGGTCCGTCCCATTCGCGGCAACGTGGACACTCGGCTGGCCAAGCTGGATGCTGGCGAGTTTGACGCCATCGTCCTGGCAATGGCGGGACTGCGCCGCTTGGGCTGGGCGAGCCGTGCCGATGAGGCGATCAGCGTCGCCCGCTGCCTGCCGGCGGCCGGGCAGGGAGCGCTGGGCATTGAGTGCTTGGCAGGCAACGAACGCATGGCAAGCTTGCTCGCACCTTTGCATGATCCAGCCACGGCCGCCTGCGTGACGGCGGAGCGGGGCGTCAGCGCCGCCCTTGGCGCCGACTGCAGCCTGCCGCTGGCGGCCCATGCGCAACTTCAGGAAGATCGATTGTGGCTGCGCGCCCTGTTGGCGTCCCCTGACGGGAAGACGCTGGTTAGGGCGGAGGCTCGGGATGCGTCGGGGCCTGCGGCAGTGGATGCCGTCGTGAACGACCTGAATGCCTTGGGCGCTGCGGATTTGTTGAGTCAGCTAAGAGCCTGATGGAGCGCAAGCAAAGCGATGCCTCAGACCGGCAAGCGGGCGCATCGCCTTGGCGGCGCGCTGAGCAGGGCGCGAAAGCCACTCACTTGATAGCCTTCTTCCGCCGCCGGAACTTACGCGACCAGGAATACCAGTGAGCATCTGGATCACACGCTCCGAACCGGGCGCGACGACGTTGGCTGAAAGCCTTGAAAGGGCTGGCTTCAAGCCCTTCAAGGCACCGGTTCTAAGCATTGAACCCGTGGCCTTTGAACCGCCCGGGGGCCGCTTCGACGCCGCGGTCTTTCTGTCCGCGCACGGCGTGCGGTTGGCGGCTCCGACGCTCAAGGAACGTTTCCGCCGAGCCTTTGCGGTCGGCCGCCGGACTCGGCAGGTTCTGCTTGAATCGGGCGTCGAGGCAGCCGCCGCCGAGGTGGAGTCCAGCGAGGGCCTGCTCGCTGACTTGCCGAGCTTGGCGGGTCAGCGCGTTCTTTTGGTGAGCGGGGTTGGCGGGCGCAATGTGCTCGGCGCCGGTCTCGAACACCGGGGCGTTGAGGTGGAGCGCTTGGAGGTCTATCGACGGGTGCCTGCCTCGCCCTCGATTGATTGCGCGCGGATCGACGCCGCCGTAGCCTCAAGCGGCGATGGATTCCGGCAGGCGGCGCGGGTATGGTTTGCCGCAGGCGGTGCGCCGGGGCTGTCGGTTCTGGTGCCATCGGCTCGGGTTGGGGCGCTCGGCCCCGAGTTGGGCTTGGCCAACGTTGTCGAGTGCGCTGGAGCCGATTCACGGGCCGTGCTTGCGGCGCTGCGCTCAATGCAAGGGAGTGCTTGACCTAGATGTTCGATGGGACAGTCGGGTGACTGAGGTTACGGACCAGGCCGCGCAGATGCCCGCTGCCGAGCCTGCGGCCATTCCCCAGCGGAAGCCGGGGCGCATGTTGCCGGCGTTTGGCTTTTTGCTGGCGGTTGGCGCCTTGGCCGGGGTCGGCTACCTCTACTTCCTGCTGGTCTATCTGGACCCCAGCGCCGGGTTGGCTGCAGACATGGCCCAGGCGGCCAGTGAGCGCGACGCCTTGCGCGCTGAGCTGCGGCAGCTTGAGGAGCGCCAAGGGCTTGCGGACGAACGCCTGCGGCGGTTGGACGAGGGTCAAGGCCAATCCCAAGCTGAATGGGCGGCGCAGGCCGATGAATGGCTGACGGCCGCGGATTCGGGACTGGCCCGGCGATTGGACCAATTGGCCCAAGCCGCTCCGCCGTCGGAACGGGAGTGGAAGCTGGCCGAAGTCGAGTACTTGCTGCGCGTCGCCAATCACCGCCTGCTGATGGAGCAGGACGTGCCCACCGCCTTGGGCCTGCTGCAGGCGGCCGACGGCATTGTCGAGGCGCTAGACGATTTGGTCCTGCATCCCGTTCGCGCCGCGCTGGCCAACGAAATGCTTGCGCTGTCGAAGTCTGAAGGCGCCGACGTCCAGGGACTCTACCTGCGCCTGGAAGCGCTCAAGCGCCAGCTTGGATCCTTGGCCTTGGCGAGGCCGCAACACCGTCTGGCGGAATTGGAGGAAGCCCCCAGCGAACCTGACGGCATTTTGGAAGCCGTGGCCGCGGAGTTTCGCCAGCTGCTGCGGTTTCGGCGCATGGATGCCGCCGTCAAGCCGTTGCTGGTGCCGGAAGAGGCGGTTTACTTGGAGTTGAATCTGCGCCTCATGCTGGAGCAGGCGCAACTCGCCGCCCTTAAACGGGATCAAGTGGTGTTTGATTCAAGCCTCGGCTCTGCCCAGGAATGGGTGCGCAAACATCTTGACCTGGACGATCCGGACGTTCAGTTCACGCTTGAGGCCTTGGCGGGTTTGCGACAGGTGGAGATAGACGTGCCGCTTCCGGATCTGTCCGGCTCCTTGAATGCGCTCACCCAAGTGCGTCAGGCGCCCACTTAGGTGCGCCGGGGCGGCGAATGAAGGGACACGCGCTGCTGCTTGGCGCCATCTTGGTTCTCGGTGGCCTGCTGGGCTTGTTCATGGTGCGCGATCCGGGCTATCTGCTGCTCGCTTACGATGGCGCGGTGCTGGAGACAAGCCTGTGGTTCGGCCTGCTGTTGCTGGTGGTCGCTTACGTCGTCGTGCGCCTGCTGCTGTTCGTGTTGGGCCGCTTGCTGCGCGGCAGGGACCTGGTCACGACTTGGCGCGCCCGCGCCGCGCAACGGCAGACCAATCGCGGCCTGCTGCTGCTTGAGGAAGGCGACTGGCCGCAGGCCAAGCGCTTGTTGGTCAGCGCTGCGGGAGAGGTTGCCGCCCCGACCATCAACTATCTGAACGCCGCTCGAGCGGCTCACCAATTGGGGGACTTTGACGAGCGCGATGAGCTGCTCAGCCAGGCGAAGCAGCATGACCCAAGGGTCGCCCCGGCCGCAGGCCTGGCCGGCGCCGACTTGCGGATGGCGGCGGGGCAATGGCGTGAAGCGCTGGCGTTGTTGCGTGAGTTGCAGGCGCTGGCCCCCAAGCACCCCAAGGTTTGGGAGGGCCTGTGGCGCTGCCATGAAGCGCTTGAGGACTGGCAGGCGCTTGTCGAACTGGCGCCAGGGGTGCGCAAGGCCGGCGCGTTCGATGCTGGGGCGTTGAAGGCCATGGAGCGGCAAGCTTGGCGCCGTCGGCTGGCCGCCGCCGATGGCTTGAAGGCTTGGGATAAACGTCCCAAGACCCTCAAGGACGATGCGGACTTGGCGTTGGCCGCCGCATTGGGAGGCCAGGCGGCGGGCGATGCCGCGGGAGCGGAGAGCCTGCTTCGAGAGGCATTGGGCCGCTGTTGGCGCGATGATCTGGTCAATCTCTACGGCCGAGTCAAGTCGCCGGCGCCCGACCATCAACTGGCCACCGCCGAAGGCTGGCTGGAGGATCGGCCCGACGACGGCGAGCTGTTGCTGGCCGCAGGCCGTCTGGCCCTGATGAATGCCGACTGGCCGAAGGCGCAGCGCCACTTCGAGACCAGCCTGCGCCGCAAGCCAAACCCCGAAAGCCGCGCGGAACTTGGCCGCCTGCTGATCGCCCTCGGCGAGACCCGGCGAGGCGGTGAGCTGCTGACCCAAGCGGCTGGCGCATTCAGCGGTTTGCCGGACCTGCCAATGCCCCAGCGCTCCGGCTAGATTCCCAGCGGCAACAGTTGGGTTTGCGCCACTGACGCCGTGAACTTCGATTTGGGGAGTCCCGCCGAACTCGACAGGAGTTTCGCGTCAGCGAAACTCCAAACGCGAACCAAAGGTTCGCGCAGGTTCGCCGCGACCGTCAGGTCGCGCCGCTACTTACCGCGCATGGAGTTGAAGAACTCCTCGTTGGTGCGGGTGTCCTTGAGTTTGTTGATCAGCCACTCGATGGCGGCCAGATCGTCCATGTCGTGCAGGAGCTTGCGCAGGATCCACACGCTCTGCAATTCCTTCTCCTCGACGATGAGCTCCTCCCGCCGGGTGCCGGAGCGGCGGATGTTGATGGCCGGATAGACGCGCTTCTCGGCGATCTTGCGCTCCAGATGCAGTTCCTGATTGCCGGTGCCCTTGAACTCCTCGTAGATCACTTCATCCATCTTCGAGCCGGTGTCGATCAGGGATGTGGCCAGAATGGTGAGGCTGCCGCCTTCCTCAATGTTGCGGGCCGCCCCGAAGAAGCGCTTCGGCCGCTCCAAGGCATGGGCGTCAACCCCGCCGGTCAGCACCTTGCCCGATGAGGGGACGATGGTGTTGTAGGCCCGGGCGAGGCGGGTCATCGAGTCGAGCAGGATCACCACATCCTTCTTGTGCTCCACCAGCCGCTTGGCCTTCTCGATCACCATCTCGGCGACCTGCACATGCCGGGACGGCGGCTCATCGAAGGTGCTCGCGACCACTTCGCCACGCACCGAGCGCTGCATCTCGGTCACTTCCTCGGGGCGTTCGTCGATCAGCAGCACAATCAGCACCACGTCCGGATCGTTGGCGGTGATGGACTGGGCGATGTTCTGCAGCACTAGGGTCTTGCCGGCCTTCGGCGGCGACACGATCAAGCCCCGCTGGCCCTTGCCCACCGGAGCGATTAAATCGACGGTGCGGGCGGTCAGATCCTCGGTGCTGCCGTTGCCGCGCTCCAGCGTGAAGCGCTTGGTTGGAAACAAGGGCGTGAGATTCTCGAAGAGGATCTTGTGCTTCTTGGACGTCGGCTCGCTGAAGTTGATCTCGTCAACCTTGAGCATGGCGAAGTAGCGCTCGCCGTCCTTGGGCGGGCGGATCTTGCCGGCCAAGCTGTCGCCGGTGCGCAGGTTGAAGCGGCGAATCTGGCTGGGCGAGACGTAGATGTCATCCGGGCCCGCCAGATAGGAGCTGTCCGGCGAGCGCAGGAAGCCGAAGCCGTCCTGCAGGATTTCCAAGGTGCCCGCGCCGAAGATGTCCTCGCCGGCCTTGGCCTGCTTGCGCACGATGGATGCGATGACCTCCTGCTTGCGCGAGCGGGCCAGGTTCTCCAGGCCGAGTTCTCGGCCCATGTCCACAAGCTCGCTGACGGGCTTGGCCTTGAGGTCTTTCAGATACATCGCCATGTCGTGGGCTCTTCTTTCTCAAACGGGTTGGGGTTGGGGATCTTGCCGCTTGGCAGCTGACGCCTTGGGGATGCGCGGCGTCCGTTGCGCGGAAGCGGTGCGGGCTGGATTGAGGAGGATGTCTCCGGTTGTTTCACGAAAGGCGCCGGGCAGCATTCGAGGATGGATTCAATCGGTGCCTTGGATTGCCGTGTCGCGGCCCGCAAATTTGTTGCCGGTCGGCTGGATTGGAATGCTTGGGGCTGGAAACGGCTGGGCGCAGTGCTGCTTTAGACCTCCACCCGCAGGTCAGTTTAGTGTTTTGGGCGTCGTCGTCAAGCGCGATGATGGGGTGAATTCATCCCGCCTGACGGGCGGCATTCTCTCGGTCGCGGGATAAGGTTGTCGCACCAATCAACTCTTGTGCCCGGCGACCGCCCTCGGGTTGGCCTATTGCATCACCTCGTCTGGGATTGGATGTTGCCGTCAAGGAAGGATTCCAGAGCGGACTTGCTGAGCACGCCCACCTTGGTGGCCTCCACCTCACCGCCGTTGAACAGCATGAGGGTGGGGATGCCGCGAATGCCGTACTTGGCCGGGGTTTGCTGGTTGGAGTCGATGTCCAGCTTGCAGATCTTCACCCGGTCGCTGTAGTCGTTGGCCACCTCGTCGAGGATTGGCGCAATCATCTTGCAGGGGCCGCACCACTCAGCCCAGTAGTCCACGAGCACGGGCTTGTCGGACTGAAGCACGTCGGCTTCGAAGTCAGCGTCGGTGGTGTGAACGATGTTCTCGCTCATGCGTTGGTTCTCCAATGGTTGAGTTGTGGGGTGCAGGCCGGGGCCAACAGAAGACGCGCTAGTTTAGCACGAAGGCGCGAACAAGGTTGCGTTCGTGCGCGACCTGATGGTCGCGGATGGAGTTTCGCTGCGCGAAACTCCGCGCCAGCCACTTAGGTCGGATTCCGAAATGTTTCTGAGCCGGCGCAGTTTGGGTTGCTTCCCAACTCGGGGCTGGAGGCACTGGGGTTCGTTCTGCGGCGCTCCTTGCGGCGATGCGTTTGGGTGGCTTCGGGTTGGGGTTCGTTCGGCTCTGGACTCGATGGGCTGCGCGAACGGCTATAGTGGGCCGTCTTCGTTTTGGTTGGATACTGGCATGATCGTTCTCGGCCTCTCCGGCGCCCTGGGCCACGATCCGTCCGCGGCGCTGCTCGTGGATGGCGAGTTGGTGGCGGCTGCGGAGGAGGAGCGTTTCCTGCGCGACAAGCACGCCAAGAACCGCATGGCGGTCGAGGCGGCCCGGTATTGCCTGGATGCGGTCGGCCTTGGCGGCGGCGATGTGGATGCCGTCGCCTTTCCCTACGCGCCCATCAGCCTCGCCAGCGCCGCCCGTTGGCGCTACGCCCAGCGGCATTGGTATGCGCCGGATCGGGCGCTTGATGCGCTGGCCAACGGCAACCGCCGCTTTCGGCGCAATCGCCGCCGCGCGATGGAGGCGGGGCGGCGCCTCGGCGTTAACTGGTCGAAGACTGAGTTCGTGCCCGTGGAGCACCATCTCGCTCATGCGGCCAGCGCCTACCATTGCAGCGGATTCACTGACAAGACCGCCATCATGGGGGTGGACGGCAAGGGCGAGTACGCCACCACCTTCTTCGGCTACGGCGAGAACGGGCGCATCCACGGCATTCGACAGTTTTACGATCCAGACTCCTTAAGCGGCGTTTACGGCGCGATGACCGAGTACCTCGGCTTTGAGATGCTTGACGGCGAGTACAAGGTCATGGGGATGGCGCCCTACGGCGACCCGGAGCGCTTCGACTTCTCCCGGCTCATCCGGCCGCGGGGGGACGGCTTCCAAGTCAACGCCGGTTACGTCAACACGGTGGGCCTGCGGCGCTACAAGGAGAACGGCGTGGGCTACTACTTCAGCCCAAAGCTGGTGGAGTGGCTTGGGCCGAGACGGCGGGATGACGCTGCTGACGAGCCCTACATCCACTACGCCGCGGCCATGCAGCGGCTGTTTGAGGACTGGTGCCTGAAGCTGCTCGAAACGCACTTGGGCGGGGTGCTGCGGGAGACCGGAAAGCTGGCCTTCGCCGGCGGCGGGGCGCTGAACGTCAAGCTCAACCAGCGCATCGTGGCGCTGGACCAGGTCAACGAGCTGTTCGTGCAGCCGGCGGCCGGGGATTCGGGCACTTCCCTGGGCGCTGCCGCCTACGTCGCGGCGGAACGGGGCGAGCGGCTGACCCGAATGACCCACGTTTTCTTGGGCCCTGAATACAGCAGCGACGACTGCCGCTCGGCGCTGGATGCGAGCGCTGATTCGGTGGCGTATCGCCTCTTGGACGACGTGCCCAACGACGCCGCGGCGCTCATCGCCGCCGGACACCCGGTGGCTTGGTTTCAGGGCCGCATGGAGTTCGGCCCGCGCGCCCTGGGCGCCCGCAGCATTCTTGGCTGCCCCAGCGTGCCGGGCATGGCCGACCGCATCAACGAGCAAATCAAGTTCCGGGAGCGCTGGCGTCCGTTCTGCCCGAGCGTGCTCGACCGGGTGGCGCCGGAGATCATCGGCAGCCGCCACCCGGCGCCCTTCATGACCATTGCCTTTGACGTGGCCGAAGCCTGGAAGGCGCGCATTCCGGAGGTGGTGCACGAGGACGGCACGGCGCGGGTGCAGGTCGTCGAGCGCCAAGCCCACCCCCGCTATTATGCGTTGCTTGAGGCATTGGAGCGGTTGACGGGCAATGCCGTGGTGCTGAACACCTCGCTGAACCGTCGCGGCGAACCGATGGTCTGCTCGCCCGCGGACGCCTTGGACATGTTCCTCGGCTGTGGCCTGCAGCACTTGGTGATGGAGAACTTTCTGGTGACCAAGCGCGGAGCTTGAAAGCAAAGTGAGCCGTTGCCCGTCCCAACAAATGCCGTGAAGACAACTTGGTGAGCGTTTTACCAACGGATCGTTCGCGCATCGCAGACCTGCTGGTTCTGCTTGGTTTCGTGGCAGTCTTGACGTCACCGTTCCCTAGCATTCCCCGATTCGTGACCTATGTCTTGGCGCTTCTCGTCATTGCCACCCCCGCCCTTTGGCAGGCCGTGAGCGGGTCACGAATGGCTTGGTGCGGGGCAGGACTGATCTTCTATCTCGTCCTGACGATTCTCTGGTCTGATAGCTCGGAAGCGCGTCAGACCTTTCGGATCTTGGTTCGAGCCGTTGTGCTCTGCTGCTTCATGCTTGCTTTTGCCGATACGGTTGGCCGGGGTCTGGTTCATGACCGAATCGGTCGATGGTTTGCGCTTGTGGGGGGGGTGGTCGCCTTAGCCTCTATTGCGACTTACTTGATCGACAGCCCTCCTGGAGATCGACTACGCGGCCTCGGCACCGTACCTAATCCTGTGACTACGGCGCAAGCTTACACGGCTGTCACGCTCTTCGCTCTGCATTGGGCTCATCGAACCGGAAGTTCGCGGGAACTGACGTTGGCGCTCGCAAGCATGCTTGCCGCCACGGTGACCGTGTTTCTTTCCGGCTCCCGTTCCGCATGGATTGCCCTGCCTGCCGGATTTATCGCATACCTCCTCTCTGGGCGGGGATGGTCCGCATCGCGGTTCGCCCTTTCCCTTGCAACCTCGGTAACGGCGCTGGTGATCATGCTGTTGATGCTCGTCGTCAACGAATCGACTTACGACATAGTTCTCCCTCGGGGGGACAGTTACCGCTTGGATATCTGGTCAGTGGTCCTAGCGGAGTTCGAGTCGGGCGGCATATGGTTTGGCCACGGCATCCTCATGGAGGACGATGTTAGGACAGTAGGCCTCACCTTTCGTCATGCCCACAATATGTTCATTTCAGTTCTCCGGCACGGAGGTGTGGTTGGTTGCGCCATATTTGGCGCAACCATCGTTGGGATGGCGCTTTGCCTGTTGAAGAGACTTGACCATCCCGATGCTCGGCTGGCCATCGCTTTGCTCGTTGCCGGACTTCTGTTCTCGCTGTTCGGCGGCCGCATGCTGATCGACAGCGTCGGCGTGAATTGGTGGCTCTTTTGGTTGCCGGTAGCGACCTGTATCGGCCTGACTTCACAACTTAGCCGCTTGGAGCATGGCGACACGAACACTTCCCCAATGATCCGATCTCCACGCCATCGCTAAAGGATTCCAATTCCCCAAATTGGCGAGATGGACCCATTTGGCTTTCGGACCAAGCTCGGCGTCCGTCAGTGGATGACGTCTTGGCGGGAAGGGATGCCGTGATTTAAGCTTCGGAGCGGTTAGGGGGCGAGGGGTTCGCCTGCTGAATCGGATCATAAGCCAACTTCACCGTCAGGAGGTCAGCCATGAGAGAACGCACCGGTCCGCTCTCCGACGTCACCGTCATCGACTGCACCATGGCGCTTGCAGGCCCGTTCGGCACGGCCATGCTGGCGGATCTGGGCGCGGACGTCATCAAGGTCGAGCCGCCCGGCGGCGACGGGTCGCGACCCGTGCCGCCCTTGCCGCCGGACTATGCCAACCTCGCCTCCGAAGAGCCGGGCGGGGTGGACTATGGCGGCTACTTTGCCAGCATCAACCGCAACAAGCGCAGCATCGTGCTCGACCTGAAGGATGCAGCCGACCGGGAGGTGCTGCTCAAGCTCTGCGAGCAGGCGGATGCCGTCGTCGAGAACATGCGGGTCGGGGTCATGGACCGGCTTGGCGTCGGCTATGAGGCGATCAAGGCCCGCAATCCGCAAATCGTTTACGGCTGCATTCGCGGCTTTGGCGATCCGCGCACCGGCGAGAGCCCCTATGCGGAGTGGCCCGCCTACGACATCGTCGCCCAGAGCATGAGCGGACACGTCGGGATCACGGGGCCGGAGGGCGCCATAGGGTACCCCAGCGGCGTCAGCGTCGGCGACATCTACCCCGGCACGCTGATGGCCATGGCGGTCATTGCCGGCATACATCACGCGCGCCGCACCGGCGAGGGCCAGTTCTGTGACGTGGGCATGTACGACGGCATGCTGGCGTTCGCCGAAACGGTGCTGGTCAATTACGGCTACGCTCAGAAGCAACTGCCCGCCAGGGGCCAGCACCATCCCAACCTCATGCCCTTCGGCCTGTTTCCGACGCGCGATGGCGGCGTGGCTATTGCAGCCCCGGGGGCCGGTCACTGGACGGCGTTGTGCGAAGCCATGGAGCGCCCGGACTTGCTGGTGGACGAGCGAACCAAAAACACCTTCGTAAGGCGTCGAAACCAAGGCTACGTGGAAGGCGAGATCGCCGCCTGGACCCAACGGCACACCAAGCGGGAAGTCTTCGAGGCGCTCGGCGGCAGGGTGCCCTGCGGGCCAGTGAACGCCGCCGCCGACATTTTTGCCGACCCCCACGTGCGGAGCCGGGAGATGATCGCGGATTTCGATCTGCCCGGGGACAACCCTCGGGTTTCCATCGTCGGCAGCCCCATCAAATATACTCGCACGCCCACCGGGCTGTACAGAAGGCCGCCCCTGCACGGTGAGCACACCGAGGAGGTGCTGCGGGAATTCAACATCAACAGGAATTGACCTGCGCGCGCCCTGCAGCCCGCTGCATAAGCGCCGCGCAGGGCATGTTCAAAGCAAACCTTGATTAACCGAAGAGGTGGTGACATGGATGGGTTCAAAGGCAAGTGCGTGATTGTGACCGGCGCGGCTTCCGGCTTTGGCGCGGCGATTGCCGAGAAGTTCGCCAGCGAAGGCGCCGGCGTGCTGGCGGCGGACATTGACCTTGCGGGAGCGCAAGTCCTCGCCGCGCGCCTGCCGGGTGCCAAGGCCTTCGAGATCGACGTGGCCAATGAGGAGCAAAACGCTGCCATGGCGGCCGCAGCGGTGGAGGCTTTCGGGCGAATAGACGTGGTCTGCGCCAATGCAGGCGTCCCGCATCGGGCGTCGCGCATGGTGGAGATGGCAACCGAGGAGTTCGACCGCATGTTTGCCATCAACGTTCGCAGCGTGTTCCTTGCGGCCAAGTACTGCGTGGCGCACATGCCGGAAGGCTCAAGCATCATCAGCACCTCATCCATTGGCGCCAAGCGGCCGAGGCCGGGACTGACGCCCTACAACGCCTCAAAGGGCGCGGTGAACACGCTGACCCGCGGGCTGGCCGGCGAGCTTGCCCCGAAGATCCGCGTCAATGCGGTTTGCCCGGTGTCCGCGCCGACCGGTTTCGACCTCAGCGCGACGGGCGTGGCTGAGCTGCCG
This sequence comes from Gammaproteobacteria bacterium, assembly GCA_026709365.1. Taxonomy (GTDB): domain Bacteria; phylum Pseudomonadota; class Gammaproteobacteria; order Pseudomonadales; family Azotimanducaceae; genus Azophilus. Next base: position 4,590 of record JAPOTD010000034.1, on the reverse strand, counting down.
GAATCCGCCAATCAGGCCGTCATCTCCGGCATACCCATGGGGCGCCGCGCCACGCCGCAGGACGTGGCGGCCGCCGTCCACTATCTCGCATCGGACCAAGCCGCCTTCCTCACCGGCGTCTGCTTGGATGTGGATGGCGGTCGGTCCATCCAGTAGCATTGTGCGGGCTCAGAAACATTTCGAACCTGACCCACGCAACCAGAAACATTTCGAAATCTGGCCTAAGCGAATGGTGCGGGGTTTCGCGCAGCGAAACGCCATGCGCGACCGTCAGGTCGCGCATGGGCGCACGGGAAGCCCATGATCCAAGGCTCATGATTCAGGACAGGGGAGAAGCACTTTGACGCAGCCGAACGGAGAACTCGCAATGACTGCACTGCCGATGGACACCAATCTCGTGGATCCAGACCTCATTCCCGGTCTTCAGGGGCCGCCGCACACGCTCTTCGATGCTTGGCGGCAGTCCGATCCCGTGCATTGGAACCCGCCCAATGAGAACTACCGTTCCCCCCTGCCCGACGGCCGTCTGGATCGAGGCTTCTGGGTGCTGACGCGCTATCAGGATCTGTATGACGTATCCAGGAACCAGGATCTCTTCTCCTCCCATGATGGCGGGCCGATCATTTGGGACTTGGAGGGCGATGCGCTCAAGCGCCAGCAGGTCAACCTGATGGGCATGCAGAAACGGCAGCACCTGGCCATGAAGCGCCTGCTGCTGCCCCCGTTCGCGCCTCGGCAATTGGCTGCCTTTGAGCCTGAAATCAAGCAGGTGGCCAAGGAAATCGTTGACGCCGTTGCCCCGCGGGGGGAGTGCGAGTTCGTGTTTGACGTGGCTTCGCGCCTGCCCGTTTACACCTTCTGCAAACTCATGGGCATCCCTGACGAGATGCGTGAGCAGGTGCTTCGGCTCGGCAACATGGCGGCTGACACGGAAAGCCAGGTTGAGGGCGAGCAGCCTGCGTTGTACCAGCTCTTTGCCATCAGCGATGCGCTGTCCGCCGAGAAGCGGGAGCAGCCGGACGCCTCGTTGCTGAGCAGCCTCATTCACAACGAGGTCGATGGGGAAAAGCTGGACCAGCTTTCGATCAACATGTTCTTCGTCACCATGTCCATCGCCGGCCATGAAACCACCCGCGGCACCGCGGTGCACTTCATCCGGCTCATGCGTGAGCACCCGGAGCAATACGAACTGCTTAGGAGCGATCTGGACAAGTACCTGCCCAACGCCATCGACGAAGTGCTCAGGCATTCGCCGCCGGTCATCAAGTTCCGCCGCACCGTCACGGCAGACACGGAAATCGGCGGGCAGCCGGTGAGCAAGGGCGATAAGGTCTATCTCTCCTATCCGGCGGCCAACCGGGATCCGGCCGTCTTCGACGACCCGCATCGCTTCGACATCACCCGGGCAAACGCAAACAAGCATTTGTCCTTCGGCACCGGGCCCCATGTTTGTCTGGGCGCGCGGCTCGCGCACATGCAGCTCAAGGCGCTCCTGACGGAGATCGTCACCCGCACTCCGGACATTCATCCGGCCGGGGAAAGGGCCATGCTGCGCTCCATCTGGTTCAACGCCATTGTGCGGATGCCCGTTGCGTTTACGCCGGAACCGCGCCATTAGCGTCCCAGTAGGCTAAGCTGGCTTTTCCTCTGTCATTACGAGGTGCTTTCGTGCACAACCGCCAAGTCGTCATTCAGTCTTTGCCCGAGGATCGGCTCGCTGAGGACAACTTCGCCATTGTCGATCTGTTGGCGGGCGGCAAGTTGGGCACCCGCATCGTTCGGGTAGCGAAGTAAGGCGCTGAGTTGCGAAGCAACTCAAACGCACTGCCGTAGGCGGTGCGCGTTTGCCTCGGCGAGCTGCGCCAGGCAGTCGAGGGAATCCTGCCACCCGAGGCAGGCGTCGGTGACGCTTTGGCCGTAAACCAGCTCGCTGGGCGCAGCGATTCCCTGCTTGCCCTCGACCAGATTGCTTTCGATCATCACGCCAAGGATGCGCGATTCGCCGTCGGCCAACTGGCGGCAGACGTCTTCGCAGACCAGCAGTTGGCGCCGGTGGTCCTTCTGGCTGTTGGCATGGCTCATATCGACCATCACCCTGGGGCAGACGCCGGCTTTCTCCAGCAGGCTGCTGGCGTACCGGACGGATGCGCTGTCGTAGTTGGTCTTGCCGCCGCCGCCGCGCAGTATCACATGGCAGTCGTCGTTGCCCGCGGTCTTGAAGATGGCGGAACTGCCGAGCTTGGTCACCGACAGGAAGATGTGCGAGTGCTCCGCGGAGCCCATCGCGTCAACGGCCACCTGAACTGAGCCGTCGGTGCTGTTCTTGAAGCCGATGGGACAGGAGAGGCCGGAGGCCAGTTGGCGGTGTATTTGGCTTTCGGTCGTGCGCGCGCCGATCGCGCCCCAACTGACGAAATCGCTGACGTACTGCGGGGAAATGGGGTCCAGGTACTCGGTGCCGCAGCCAACGCCGAGCGCCACGATGTCCCGCAGCAACGTCCGGGCCACCCTGAGGCCGGTGTTGATGTCATAGGAGTTGTTCATGTGGGGGTCGTTGATCAACCCCTTCCAGCCGATGGTGGTGCGCGGCTTCTCGAAATAGACGCGCATGATGACGTGCAGCCGGTCGCGATGCCTGCGGGCCTGCTCGCACAGTCCTTGGGCGTACTCCAAGCCCGCCTTGGGGTCGTGAATGGAGCAGGGGCCGACGACCACCAGCAGCCGCTGGTCGCGGCCGTGGATGATGTCGCTGATGGCGCGCCGATCGTTGAACACCAATTCCGAAGCTCGAGGCGACACCGGCAGGTCGTCGATGAGGCTGGCGGGGGCAGTCACCTCCTGCATGCCGGTGATGCGGGTGTCGTCGGTCAGATATTGCATGGTTCGCTGTGGCTTAAGCGGAGCCGATGTGGAATGCTAGCAGAATCCCGGAGGCCATAGGCTTGCGAAGTTGGATTCCCGCCGCCTGCAAATTCTCAGCGACATGGGCATTGAGGCTTGGTGCCTGCGCCGCGCGGCGCCGTTGTCGCGCCGGTCGCCGCCGGCGCCAGCCGTGCCAGCCGTGCCAGCCGTGCCCAAGGCGCCCGCTCCGGCCAGAGCCCGGTCACCGTCAGCCCGCCGCGGCGCTTCGGTGCCGCCCGCTCCCCGGCCTGCGGCGCCCACGGCCAGGGCACAGGATCCTGCCGATGCGGAGCCGTTCACCCTAATCGCCTTCTGCGCCGCCGGCGAAGGCGGCGGCGCCCTGTTGGCGACCGGCGGCTTGACCGGACGGGGACAGGCGGCGTTGGCTGCGGATATCGTGCGCTGCCTGAGCCGAAACTGGTCAGCAGCCGTCAGGCGGATCGAGTTCAACTGGCCGCTGCCCGGCGTCACGGGGGCGGCGGGGCCGGCGCTAAGCGCGTTCTTGGACAAGCAAGTCAACGACTTCTCAGTAATCCGCGCCTTGGCCACCCAGTCGGCGGCCGCCCGGCTGCCCGCCTTGGGCCTCGGCGTTGCGGCCATTCCGGACTTGGACCAACTCGACAGCCCGGAGGCCAAGCGAGCGCTGTGGCGGCAACTGCAGGCCCCATGATGCCTGCCGACGAAATTGCCAAGCGGCGGACCTTCGCCATCATCTCGCATCCCGATGCGGGCAAGACGACAATCACCGAAAAGCTGCTGCTGTTCGGCAACGCCATCCAATTGGCGGGTGCCGTGAAGTCGCGCAAGGCCGACCGGCACGCCAGGTCGGACTGGATGGCGATGGAGCAGGAGCGGGGCATCTCCGTGACCACCTCGGTCATGCAGTTCCCCTATCGGGGCTGCATCATGAACCTGCTCGACACGCCGGGCCACGAGGACTTCTCGGAGGACACCTACCGCACCCTGACGGCGGTTGACTCGGCGCTGATGGTCATTGACGGGGCCAAGGGGGTGGAGCCGCGCACCATCAAGCTGATGGAGGTCTGCCGCTTGCGCGACACGCCGATCATCACCTTCATCAACAAGCTCGACCGGGCCATTCGGGATCCCCTGGAACTGCTCGACGAAATCGAGGACGTCCTGCAGATCCAGTGCGTGCCCATCACCTGGCCGCTCGGCTCCGGCAGCCACTTTCGGGGCACCTACGACCTGGCTGCCGACGCAATCGAGGTCTATCAGCCCGGACAGGGCCAGCGCGTTCACGCCCATCCCTTGATCCAAGGACTGGACAGCCCCGAGGCGCGGACGCTGCTTGGCGACGACTACGAAGCGCTGGCCGAGGAGATCGAACTGGTGCGCGGCGCAACCCCCGGCTTCGACGACAGCGACTTTCTCAGCGCCAACCAGACGCCGGTTTACTTCGGCACTGCGCTCGGCAACTTCGGCGTTGAGCGCCTGCTCGATGGCGTCGCCGCCCATGCGCCACGGCCGCAGCCGCGCCCGACGGACAGCCGCTCGGTCGATCCCGGTGAAGCGCGCTTCTCGGGGTTCGTGTTCAAGGTGCAAGCCAACATGGACCCCCGGCACCGCGACCGGATCGCCTTCCTGCGGGTCGGCTCCGGGCGAGACGCACGCGGCAAGAGGCTCAATCACGTGCGTCTCGGCAAGACGGTGAAGGTCAGCGACGCC
>JAPOTD010000135.1 GCA_026709365.1 Gammaproteobacteria bacterium | reverse complement strand
GCCTCATCACATACACAGTTGGGCTCAATTTCCGAGCATCCCGCCCAACCGCTCTGCGGCTTGGGCGAAGTCGGCCATGAAGTCGAAGACCACGTTGCGCACCGAGGTGGGGTTGTTCATCAGCCCCACGCCCTGTCCGACCCAGTAGGTGGCGAGCCGCTTGGCGGCCGGGTCGCCGCCTTCGGCGAGTTTGTCGATCTTCCTGAGCGCCGGCTCGCTGACCAGGCTTTGCAGCGGCATCGGCAGGGGGTCGGGGGCTTTTTCGTCCTGCCAGGCGTCAGTCCAGGCTGAACGCAGCTGGCGCGTGTACTTGCCGGTGCGGCTGCGCGAGCGCACCGTCTGCCGCGAGTTGGCGGCCAGCATCTTCTCCTTCACCGACGGCGTGGTCTCGGCCTCGGCGGTGGTCAGCCACACCGAGCCGGTCCAAGCGCCCGCCGCGCCCATCGCCATGCAGGCTGCCATCTGCCGACCGGTGACGATGCCGCCGGCGGCCAGCACCGGAACCTCGCCGTAGGGCTTGACCGCCTCCACCACCTCCGGCACCAGCACCAAGGTGGAGACTTCGCCGCAATGCCCGCCCGCCTCGGTGCCGGACACCACTAGGATGTCCACGCCCGCCTCGGCGTGCTTGATGGCGTGCTCCCGGGCGCCGGTCAGGGCACCCACCGGCACGCCTGCGGCCCGCGCCCGTTCCATCATGGCGGGCGGCGGCACCCCCAGGGCGTTGACGATGAGCTTGATGGGATGCTCGAAGGCGGCATCCATGACCAGCGCCGCGCCCCGCTCACGCATGCTGTCGCCGAAGGAGTCGCTGGGGCTGCGCTGCCAGAGATCGCTGGAGTCGATGCCGTTGCGGGCCAGGATGCCCTCGACGTAGGCCTTGTGCTCCGGCGGAATGCGGGCCTCCACCTCCTCGGGCGTCAGGCCGCCCTCCTTGGCGTCCATGCTGGTGGGCACGATGATATCGACCCCGTAAGGCGCTCCGTTGACTTGCTCGTCGATCCAGGTGAGTTCGATGTCCAGGCTCTCCGGCGTGTGCCCGGCGCCGCCGAGCACACCGAAGCCCCCAGCCTTGCTGACCTCCGCCACCACGTCGCGGCAATGGCTGAAGGCGAACAAGGGAAATTCGATGCCGAGCATCTCGCAGACTTTTGAGTTGATCATGGCGGGTTCCTTGGATTGACCTTGAATGGGGATGTTGGGGAAGTCGGATGCGGCAGTGGCAGATCACGGCCCACGGCGGTTCACGGCAGGTTGAACCGTCGTTTTAGAGTGGCCTGAAGCGCTTTGCAAGTCCGCTCGCCCAGGCCGCGAACGGGTGCGCGCCCGCAAGGCGGCGCGCTTGGGAGACGGCTCTTCGGCGAAGCCTGGCGGTGGGTCGGCGAGAGCGGGGTTCCCGGCTGCCATCAGGCTTCGCGGATGCGCACCGGCAGCCGGTTGATGGCCCGGAACAGCACGGAGTTGGCCCGCTCCGGCGGCCCGGTCGCCTCGATGTTCGGGCAGCGCCGCAGGATCTCCTCCCAGAGCACCCGCAACTGCATTTCGGCCAGCCGGTTGCCGAGGCAGCGATGGATGCCGAAGCCGAACGCCAGGTGCTCCCGAGGCCGTGGGCGGTCGATGATGAACTCGTCGGCCCGGTCGATGGCCTCCTCGTCACGGTTGCCGGAAATGTACCAGAGGACCACCGTGTCCCCGGCGCGGATGGCCTGTCCGCGAAACACCAGGTCCCGGATTGCCGTGCGCCGCATGTTGGTCAGGGGCGTCTGCCAGCGGATGATCTCCGGCACCATCCTCGGGATCAGGCCTGGGTCTCGGCGCAGCTCGGCGTACTCGGCGGGATTTTCGTTCAGCGCCAGCACCCCGCCGCTGATCGAGTTGCGCGTGGTGTCGTTGCCGCCGACCAGCAGCAGCACCACGTTGCCGAGCAGTTCCTTGGGGCCCATGTCGGCGGTCCGGCTGCCGTGGGCGAGCATGGAGATCAGGTCGCCGCTGGGCGGCCGTTGCCGGCGGTCCGCCCAAACCGCTTGGAAGTAGTCGCCGCACTCGGCAAGCGCCTCGTAGTAGTCGCCGGTGGACGCCACCAGTTCGGGATTGTCGGCGTTGCTGAAGATGTTGGACCAGCGGATCAAGCGATGGCGCTCCTCCTGGGGCAGCCCGAACAGGCTGGCGAGCATGCGCCCGGTCAACTCGACCGAAACATGGCTCACCCAATCGAAGGTCTCGTTGCGGGGCAGGCCGTCGAGGATGTCCACGGCCCGTTCGCGGATTAGCGTCTCCAGTTCCAGGAGGCTGCCCTGCGTGAAGCGCGGCGCCACGGCCTTGCGCTGGACGTGGTGCTTGGGCGGGTCCATCTCGATGAACATCGGGGTTTCCGACGCCGCTTGGGGGGTGCCTTGAATGGTCACGCCGCCGAAGCCGTAGCTCGAGGAGAAGATGTCGTGGGCCTTTTCGATGGCGACGATGTCCCGGTAGCGGGTGATCGACCAGTAGGGGCCGTACTGGCTGTCCCGGCAGTAGTGTACCGGCGCCTCGACGCGCAGGCGGGCGAAGTAGGGCGCGAAGGCGTCGTGCTTGAACAGCTCCGGGTTGGCGACGTTGAGTTCGTCGAGCGGAATGTCCTTGGCGTCGATGGCCAGATCGACGGGGAAGCGTTGGCGGCGGCGGCTCTGCCGCCGGGAGGCCCGGATGCCCTGGGCTTTTTCGCGAAGGCTTTCGTAGGCGCTGCTCATAGGTTCACCTCTGCGTGGCCGGTGGATGGAACTTCGCAATGCTGCCCCGTCTCCACCGGGACGGTGATGGCTCGGTTGCGGTGCGGGCCGCCGCACCAGGTGGGCACGGCCATGGAGTAGAGGCCGGTGCCGCCGGCCACCGCGATCAGGATGTCCTCCGGGTCGGCGAAGCAGCTTCTCGGGTGGCCGACGGACTGCGTCCGTCGGGGCGCGAAGGCGGCGGCGTAGCGAGCCAGCGCTTCCGGCGAATGGGCACACAGGCCGTGCAGGCGCTCGGCGATGCGGCGCCGGTCGAGGCCGGCATCCGCCAGCACGGCGGCGTGTTCCGGGTTCAGCAGCACCAGCGCCGCGCCCCCGGTCAGGACCGCGTTGTTGGTGACGATATTGGCCAGCCCGATGGCCAGGCATTCCAGCAGGCGCTCGGCACTTTCCGGGTCGTCGCCGTCGCCGCCGAACAGCACCGAGTGGGGCGCTTCGGCGCCGATGACGGTCACCGTGCTGTCCTCCGGCGCAAAGCCGAGATCGACGTGCAGGGGCGGGAGGGGGCTGGCCTCCTCGTCCTCTCCCAAGCAGTAGGTGAACTTGCCGGGATGGCCCAGCAGCGCCATGTCGGATTCACCGGGGCGGCCGCCGCCGATGTTGATCATCGCCAACCGCAGGGCGCGCCCGATGCTGGCGTTGGCGCGGTGGCCTGGGCCCAAGGCGCCGAAGCCGCAGGCGATGGGGCCGATGTCGTGCCGGGCGGGGCCGTTGACCAGAATCAGGGGCGCCGTGCAGTGGGTGGTCGCCTGCATTTCGGTGAGATCGAAGCGCGGGTCGAGCACCGCCTTGACTGCTGCTACGACCAAGGGCATGTAGTCCGGCAGGCAGCCCGCCATGACCGCCGCCACGGCGACCTTCTCCACGGTTGCGATCCCCTTGCCCGGCCCCATCTCGCCGAGCGCCAAGTCCCGGTCCAGACCGCTGGCCAAGGCCATGCGCGCCACCCGCGCCTCGGTGGGCACCACCACGGGCAGGCCGTCAGTGCAGTTGAGTTCGTGCAGCCGATCAAGGGCCGCCGCCTCGTTGGCGGCTGACAGCATGCCGGTCAATGGACCAATGCCTCGACGATGGCCGGTGCGATGGCGTCGGCGATGCGTTCGAGATTGGCCTCGCCAGTGCCCGCCACCGGGTGCGGCAGCCGTACCCGGGGTGCGTCCGGCATGCCGAGGGAGTTGGCCACGAAGTCGCCTTGGGGCCAGAACTTATCGGTCACCAAGGCCACCGCCGGGATGCCCAGCCGGGCGATTGCAATGCCGTCACGCACGGTGCCGGTGGTGCAACTGCCTCAGTGTCCGTAGGCGGCGACCGCAGCGTGGCAGCCGTTGCGGATCTCATCCAGCATGGCGGACGGCGCCGGCGACGATGCATCGCCCTTGTTGAACAGGCGCGCGTTGAGCTGGGGCAGCAACCGCGTCATGGCATCGGCGACCTTCTCCAGAAAGCGTTCCGAATCCGGGAAGCCGTTGGCTAGGAAGGCCACGCAGGGGTCGTTCATGCGCTTGAGGTCAATGGCCAGCCCATAGGGCTCCCGCTTGACGTCCACCTCAGCACGGGGATCATGGAAGTCAACCATCTTCAACTCCTATTTGCTTTGCCAAACCTGTTTTCGCGCCCCAAGGCCGCGCCGGAAATAATACCACCTAGATTTCGGAATGCGGCGTTGGCCAGACCCGCCCCGGCAATTCTCACTTTGGCCGATGGCGGGTAGTGGCTCAGTTTGACTCAGGTCGTCGTGACTCGGTCGAGGGCGGGACGCCCTCCGGGGGGTCTCACCTGAAGCGGGCACCTCGCTCCGGGGGGTCTCACCTGAAGCGGGCACCTCGCCCCGGAGTGAGGGCATCCTGCCCTCGCGATGATGCCTGTCAGGGCGCCAGCCGCTCAAGCCCAGCCAAAGGCAAACTGAACCACTACCAAAAATTCAAACTGAGCCACTACCCGATGGCGGCTTAGTTGACCGGTTGCCCCGAGGTTGGAAATGCGCTGAGCCGGACTTGATCCGAATGAGAAGTGCTGGATCCGCTGGTCAGGAAACGCCGGGCCACGTTCGGGCGTCGAGGGCTTGTCCGTTCACGCCTTCGGCGGCGTCGCTCAACAAGTGGATGTAGAGGTCCAGGCGCGCCTCCGGCGGCGGCGCATCGGCCGGGTTTTCCGCAGGGTAGGCTTGGCGGCGCATGGCGGTGCGGATGCCGCCGGGGTTGAGGCTGTTCACGCGCAGTGCGCCTTCGGCGGCGCATTCGTCGGCCAGCACCTGCATCAGCCCTTCCACCGCGAACTTGGAGGCTGCGTAGGCGCCCCAGTAGGCGCGGCCCTTGCGGCCCACGGATGAGGAGGTGAAGAGGATCGACCCCTGCTTTGCGTGAGTGGCGGCGGTTTCAAGCATCAGCGGCAGGAGCGCTTGGGTGAGCGTTGCGGCGGCGGACAGGTTGACGCGCACCACCTCCTCCCATTCGCTCATGGGATAGTGGGCCAATGGGATCTTGGGGCCCAGCACGGAGGCGTTGTGGACCAAGCCGTCCAGGCGTCCGTACTCAGCGCGCGCCTGGGATTGCAATGACTCGGCGCTGCTGGGGCCTAGGTGGCTGAGATCGCAAGGCACGATCACGGGCCGGGTGCGGGTGTGTTCGCTGATCCAATCGAACACCGCCTCCAGCTTGGCCCTGGTTCTGCCCAAGAGGATCAGGTTGGCGCCGTGCAGAGCGGCCGTTTTGGCCAGCGCCCGGCCCATGCCGTCGCCCGCGCCGGTGATCAGTATGGCTTTGCCGGAGAGGCATTGGGGTGGGGGCTGATGCCGCCAAGCGGCTTTTGCGGCCTCAAGTTCGGGATAGGCGGTCAAGGCTTGACTGCCCGCAGCAGGTAGTTCACGTCAACGTCGGAGGACAGCTTGGCGATGCGGGAGAAGGGGTTGTAGCGTAGGCCGACGATCTCCTCCACGCGCAGCCCGGCCCCGCGCGCGGCTCGGGCCAGCTCCGAGGGGCGAATGAACCTGTGGTAGTCGTGGGTGCCCTTGGGCAGGATGTTGAGCACGTACTCGGCCCCGAGAACCGCCAGCAGGTAGGCCTTGGGATGCCGGTTGATGGTGGACAGAACCAGGGTGCCGCCCGGCGCCGCCAAATCCGCGCAGGCTTGGACGGTGCTGGCGTAGTCGGGGACGTGCTCCAGCATTTCGAGGCAGGTGATGGTGGCGAATGCGCCCGGCCGCTCAGTGGCCAGCGACTCGGCGGTGGCGGTTGCGTAGTGTACCCCCGAGCCGCTCTCCAAGGCATGCAGGCGGGCCACCGCCAATGGCTTCTCGGCCATGTCAATGCCGGTCACCTCGGCGCCGGCGGCAGCCAGCGCCTCGGTGAGGATGCCGCCGCCGCAGCCCACGTCCAGCACTGGCCCGGCTTGGAGGTCCGCATGCGCAGCGATATAGTCCAAGCGAACGGGATTGATGTCGTGCAGCGTCTTGAAGTCGCCCTCCGGATCCCACCAGCGATTGGCCAAGGCCTCGAACTTGCGAATTTCCGCGGGGTCGATGTTCTCCATGCTCACAAGCGCTCAAAGGCCAGCGCGGCGCGGCGCTGGATTTCCGCTAAATCCAAGGTCTGGTAGGCGCCGTCCGCATAGAGGCACCGGCCGGCCACCCAAACGTGGCTTACCGCTTGGCCTGCGGGGCCATGCACCAGCGCTGCGGCGGGGTTGCGCACCGGTGAGAGGGACGGCCCGCTCAGGTCCACGGCGATCAGGTCGGCCTGCTTGCCGGATTCCAGGGAGCCGATTTCATCGGCTAGGCCGAGGGCGGCGGCGCCGTTCAGGGTGGCCATGCGCAGGGCGTCCTCCACCTTGCCCGCCGTCGCGCCGCCGAGATGCTTGGCGAGCAGCGCCGCCAGACGGGCCTCGGCGAAGATGTCCAAGGCGTTGTTGGAGGCGGCGCCGTCGGTGCCGAGCGCGACGTTGACCCCCGCTGCGCTCAGCCGCGCGGTCGGGCAGATGCCGCTGGCGAGCTTGAGGTTGGAGGTGGGGCAATGCACGACCTGAACGCCGTGCTCGGCCGCCTGTTCGACGTCGTCATCGCTCAATTGGGTCATGTGGACCGCTTGCAGGGACGGGTTCAGCAGCCCGATGTCCGCCAGATGGGCCACCCAGGAGTGGCCGTTTCGGTCCACCGCAGCCGCCACCTCCGCGGCGGTTTCGTGCAGGTGCATCTGAATCGGGCGACCGATTTCCTCGGAGAACATCAGCGTCCGCTCCAGGTTGGCCGTCTCCACGCTGTAGGCCGAGTGCGGGCCGAAGGCGATGCCGATTCGGGGGTCGTCCCGGTAGGCGTCGTGCAGTGCGAGGCCCTTGTGGAAGCCTTCCGCCGAGCCGCTGCTCCAGGGGTTGGGAAAGTCGATGATCGGAAACGCGATCTGGGCGCGCAGTCCGGCAATGGAGACCCGTTGGGCCGCCTCCTCCGGGAAGAAGTACATGTCCGCGAAGCAGGTGATGCCTCGGGCGAGCATCTCGGCGATGGCGAGATCGGTGCCGGCGCGCACGAACTCCGGCGCAACCACCCGGCCCTCCAAGGGCCAGATGGCGTCGTTCAGCCAAGCCTCCAGCGCCAGATCCTCCGCGGTGCCGCGCAGCAGGCTCATGGCGGCGTGGCAGTGGGCGTTGACCAGCCCAGGCAGCACCGCGTGATTGCCCAAATCAACGGCGGCTTGGGGTTGATGGCTGGCATCGAGTTCGGCCGCCGGGCCGATGGCCAGTATGCGACCGCCTTCGATAGCCACCGCACCCCGTTCAATGGGCTTGGGATCCGGGGCGATGGGCAGGCACCAGCGGCTGCGGATCATCAGGTCGCAGGGGATCATTGGCTGATTATACGGGACAGTGCGCTAATGCATTAGGGCACCAGGACGGCTTCGGTCCAGCCGCCGTCAGGAACGTTGCCGGCGGAGCGCGCCGTCGCCGCTGGCGGTTGGCTTACCCCCGGCGGGCTGGGGGTTGGCCGGGTCCAGCGGCGGCGGTCATGGATGCCGTTGGGTTGGTTGAGGTCCAGCCGTTCGATCACGAACGCCGTCAAGTAGAGCCCGCGCGCGGATGGCGGGGCGACCAGGGGTTCAGGCAGGCTGATTTCGCCCACTTCCTGGATGAGCTGGCTGCGGCTGGCGACGGGCGAGCTTTGCGGATGCTTGGCGTAGTACCAGTCCATTCTCTTCGGCGCTTCGGGCCGGTCCTGCCAGCGCCCGTGGACCAGCGCCTCCGGCACCGGCGCGGTGGCGCAGGACAGACGGTACTGGATTTTCAGGACCGGGAAGTAGGCGAGCGCCGACACCCGCGCCATGGCGGGCCACTTGGGGCTGCTGTCGTTGATGAAGACGGCGAGGCGGGTTCCGTCCGCCGGGTCTGCCGGATCCTCAAGGTCGCGCAGCACCAGGGTGCGGACCTCCGGTGCGCCATCCGCATTGACCGTGGCCAAGGCGCAGAGTTCGGCGCAGGGGTCGCGCTCGGCTCTCGCCCGCATCCGGTCCTCGTGGAACCTCGCAATGGGGTTCAATGGCCCCGTTCCCCGATGTCCCGGGCGAGGATGCGAATCCAAGTCTCCTCGTTGATGAATCCGCTGCCCCATTCGGCCAACTCGTCCCCCAAGCCCGCCTTGACGATCGCGTCGATTTCGGCGCCGTCGGCAATCGCCTGCGCCACGGCGGCGCGGGTTGCGCGAACGACGGTTAGGGCTTCACGAACCGCATCCAACGTGCTTAGCGGCCCATGGCCGGGGATCACCTGCACGTCGCTGGGCGCAAGTTCCAGAACGGCCTCCAGATTGGCGATGTAGCCCGGGACGGTGCCGCCTGCGTCAAGGTCGATGTACGGGAAGCGGCCGCTGAACAGCTGATCGCCCAAGTGCAGCACGTTGGCGGATTTGAACCAGACCGCGCTGTCCCCGTCGGTGTGACCGGCGGGCAGGTGGAAGAGCGCGATTTCCTCGCCGTTGAAATGCACGCTCATTGCGTCGTCGAAAGTCACCACGGGCAGGGCGACCGACGGCAGCGCCTCATCAGCGGCGAGGCGGATGCGCACGTTGCGGTGGGCTATGATCGTGGCGGCTTGGCCGAAGTGCGGATTGCCGCCAACGTGGTCGCCGTGGTAGTGGGTGTTGAGCACGAACTTGGGACGCTCGCCGCCCAGTTCGTTGATGGCGCCCTGGATGCGCTCGGCCAAGGGCAGGAACTGGTCATCGACGATCAGCACCCCGTCCCCGCCAACGGTTGCCGCAATGTTGCCGCCGGCGCCGGTCAGCATGTGTACGGAGCCCGAAACCGGGATGGCCACAACCTCGACGTCGCGGAAGGGATCGGGCGCTGCGCCGGCGGCCATGCTGCACAGAATCGCCGCCGCCGTCAGCGCCAAGCGAGTGCGGATGGTCATGCTGTTGCCTTCTTTGGTTGGGCGCTCATGTGCTTAACTCCTTCTGCTATTCGATGCGTTGTTCGGAACTACCACTTGCCGCAGGCTTTTGTGACTGTGGGAGTCAACTGCGTAGCTTCGCTTTGTTTTGATTGCCGTCGGCGGGGCCGGGCTTGCTGCTGCGCACAATGGGTTGGCTGGCCGGTCGGTCAAAGGTCGATGTGGGTGCCGGTCACCCGCATGTCGGCGAGCTCCCGGGGCGCGTTTGCCTGATGCAGCTTCATCACGCGGTAAACGAAACCGTGTCCGCTGGCCATTAGGGCGTCGCGCAGGATATTGTCGCTGTCCACTTCCTCGGCGCGCGCAAACAGCCGTTCGCAGGTGTGGATGAAGTTGTTGGTGTGCCGAGCTCGGACTTCCGTGCCGTAGAACAGGTCAAGCCGCTTGCCGGGGTCGCTTTCCCGCAAGTGGAGTTCAAGCAGGCGCCGAGAGAAGATTTCCGGATCCTGGGCCGAGGCGGTCGAGAACAGCTTGCTCATTTCCTCGTTGCTGACCGAGCCGTCGGCGTTTGCGCCTTGGCTCGAAACGAACAGCAAGCCGGCGATGGCGCCCAGCTGATTGCCTACCGTGTCGGCCAGGCGCAGAAACGCCTCCTGGTGCGCGTGCCGTTCGCTGGCCGCCATGCGCTCCGACTGGATGATGGCCTGGTCGGCGGTGCGCTGGATTTCCAGTGATTGGGCGCGCAGGGCCTCGGTGTTCTGCTCGAGTTCCTTGCGCTGCAGGAAGTAGCCGATCACCAGCCACAGAAACGCCAAGGGGGCGAAGGCGCCTTCGAGAAAGTTGCCGAGCGTCGCGGCATCCAACGAACCGACCCGTCCCCAGCCGATGCTCGCCGAAATGTAGGCGCCGCCGAGGGTCAGCCATGCCCCGGTGAGGACGAGGCCCAGCCAGATGCGCCAGTCAAACCGCTCCGATGCGGACGGCTGGGTCATGGCGGGTCAGTCTTTCGAATCGGCTGCGTCGGCGTCTTTTGACTTGGCCTTGGACAGGCGCAGGAGTGCGGCGATGTCCCGTTGAATTTCGCTCAAGCGAAATATGATGTCAGGAAGCTGGTCGGTGAGCCGCCAAAGCAGGTAGGCGATGCCGAGCAGCGTCAGGAAAGACAAGAATTCCATCGCAAAGCACTCCGGGGTTTCCTCTTCCGATGCATAGATATACGCGCTGCAGCGCGGTTAGTCTAGTGGGATGTGACCGGGTGGGAGGTCACCGAGCAGGCGCTTGGGACTCATCAGGGCCTCCAATCGGGCAGCGCCGGCCTGCAGCGCTTCGGGTCCGCCCGGCCACCACAGCAAGACGGCGCCGAAGGTGGGCATGTTGTCGATCACCGTCGATGCGACGAGGAGGTTGACGCAGTGGGTGATGCTGGGGTTGTGGGCAACGATGGCGGCGGTTGCGATGGCCGCCGGCGTTTCGCGAAGCACCCCGACCAGTGTGGTCGGGGATGCGCCGTAGAGCCGATGATCCGCCTTGAGCGCAGCGTCAGGGAACGCCTCGGCCACGAACGCTGCGGTGGCCGCCGCCCTTGCGGCATCGCTGGTCCAGATCCATTGGGCCGGATGGGCTTGGTCGGCTAGCCAGTCGCGCATTTTCGGGCCGTCCCGCTCGCCGCGTTGATTCAGGGGGCGGTCAAAGTCGCCGCCAGCCGCACTGCTCCACGAGGACTTGGCGTGTCGGATCAACCACAGGCGCACGTTCCGTTACCAGATGGCGAAGAATTCCTCGAGGGCCCGCATCTGCCCGCCGGACGCCGATGATGGGACGATGATGGGCGTCTTGATGCCGGCGTCGAACCAAGCTTCGATGCCCTCCCGCACCTTGGCGGCGCTGCCGAACAGGGTGGTGTCGGCCAGCCAGCGGTCCGACAGGCAGGCCGCGGCTCGGGCAGTGTCGCCGGCCTTGATGGCGACCTCCACACCCTCCATCTCCTCGACGTACCCCGCCTCCTTCCAGTAGTTGCGGTAGTTCGGCAGGAAGGCGTAGCTGGTCAGGGTGCGCCGGTTCACGGCCTTGGCGGCATCCTCGTCGTCGCTGATGCAGGTCGGGATCATGTTGCCGATGAAGAAGCGCTCGCCTTGCCGGGCCTCGCCGCTCAGGTTGGCGAGCGATGCCGCCATGTGGCTGCGGGCGCCGTTGGCGAACACCATGCCGTCGCCGATTTCCTGGGCCAACCGGATCATCTGGCCGCGCAGGGTGGCGAGCACGATCGGCGGCAGCTCTCCGGTCCGAGGCACGTCGCGCAGGTCGGCGACGAACTTGCGGATGTCGCTCAAGGGCTTGCCGCCGCTTAGGCCCAAGCGCGCCAGCGCGGGCTCATGGCTGACGCCGATGCCGAAGCGGAAGCGGCCACCGGACGTTTCGTGGATGAACGATGCGGCAGCCGCATGCTCGTTGACGTGGCGGCCGTAGATGGGCGTGATGCTGGTGCCGAATTCGATCCGGCTGGTGCGCAGGGCGATGGCCAGGCAGAGCGACAGGTTGTCGCCTAGGCTCGGGCCATAGATGCCGGGAAAGCCTCGGCGCTCGATTTCCTCAGCAATGGCAAGGGTTTTCAGGCGGCGTCCGGGCACTGCGGCAAGGCTGATGGCAGGCAGGCGGTCGGGCATGGGGCGTCTCAGCGTTGGTTGCAGGTGGCCATGTTAGCTGATCACTCGGCCTGCGGGTCGAGCCGCAGGAAGTGCCGGGGCGGGAAGCCGGTGAGAATTCTGAACGTGAGCCCGACGGGATGGTCTCCCTCAACCCGACTGCGCTCTTCGCCCGCAATCGGGACCGCTAGGTAGTTCGCGGTTTCGCCCTTGCGGGTGACGCGCACGTTGGGGTTGTCCAGTGTGCGGTGGTACCAAGCCCGGGGCCAATGGTTCACGGCAACATAGGATTGATCGCCGCTGCTCAGTTCGGTGAGCACCCGATCACGGGGTTCGCCGTTGAAGGTGGTGATGGTCAGGGTCCGCTCGGATTGCGGCTGGAAGTACCCAAGCAGGGACTCGAACGCCACCACCACCAATGCGTAGGCCACCAGCGCGATGGCAAGGGCTTTGATCACTCTCACGGCCAGTTCCCCCCTATCCGGTTTTCCTTAAATCGCGGGGCAAGGCCGTCCCATGAATCAACGGCCATACGGCCTGTTGCGCCCGGCGACCGCCGATTCGCTCGGCCCCGTTCGTCGTCAGTTCAATTCACTCGCGCATCATATCACTTCGCAAGGTGGCGGCGGTGCCGCAGGCCAAGCCCACTTGGTGGAGCGCCGCCAACGCTTGGTCCGGATGGTTGGTGAACAGGGCATCAACGCCCGCCGGCGCCAAGGCGGTCACCTCATCAGCAAGCAACGTTGGAATCCGCAAGGTGGCGTGCGGGAATCGCCCGGGTCGCTTGCTCGATCATGGCGAGCCGCCGCAGTTCCGCAACGCTGAAGTCCCAAGCGTAGTGCAGGCTGTCCGCATGGCCCCGTTCGCTCAACAGGTAGTGGGTGTTTAGGCATGTGCGGGCTTAGAAAATATTGTTACCTGAACCTAGGCAACGGGAGTGGGGTTTCGCGTCAGCGAAACTCCACCCGCGACTGCCAGGTCGCGCATTTACCCAACAGGTAAAGATTGTATATACTCCGCTGGCATGGAAGTCAGCTTCCGGAGCAGGCGGTTGCGCAAACTGTGCGAGCAAAGAAATGCTGCTGAGCGAACGTTGGGGCGTGCCGGTGCTCGCAAACTGATTGCCCGGTTGGAGGACCTACAGGCTGCGGCCTGCGTCGCTGACCTGAGCGCTGGGCGTCCGCACCCATTGTCCGGCAACCGGCGAGGCCAATTTGCCTTGGACCTTTCAGGTGGCTTGAGATTGGTTTTCGTTCCGGACCAGCCGCAGGCTGACTACCTGACCGAAGGCGCCATCGACTGGTCAATGGTGCGGGCAGTGCGCATCGAATTCATCGGAGACTATCATGGCTGAAGTAGCCCCACCGTTTTCCCCGGATTGGATCTCTCCACCGGGAGACACCATTCTTGACCTGATCGAAGAGAAGAACTGGACGCAAGTGGAATTGGCAAGGCGCATGGGCTACTCGCCCAAGCATGTCAATCGGCTGGTTAAGGGCAAGGTCGCCTTAACTGAAGATACGGCCATTCTGCTGGAACGGGTGCTCGGTGCGGGCGCTCAGTTTTGGTTGGCTCGTGAAGCCAGGTATCGGGAGCGCATTGCCCGACGCAAAGAAGCAGCCGCTCATGCGGGATGGGTTCCTTGGCTTGACGAATTGCCCGTGCGGGAACTCATGAAAACAGCAGGCGGAATCACCACGCGCCGCATCGATGCCAAGTCGAAGCCGTCCATTGTGGGCGATTGCCTGCGCTTTTTCGGCGTTGCATCACCATCAGAGTGGCGCGACCGGTACGGCGAAATTGAGGCCTCTTTTCGACGCCGCACGGCTCGTCCGGCCAATGTCGGCGCCATAGCGGCTTGGTTGCGTCTTGGTGAGCGGCAGGCGGAAACGCTTGGTCCTCTTAAGTATGACCGAGGCCGCTTCGAAACCGCACTTTATGCCATTCGTGAATTTACGACACTGGAGCCCGACGAGTTTCAACCACGCTTGGAGGCGCTGTTGGAGGAGGCCGGCGTGGGCTTGGTTCTCACCGCTGCTGTGCCCGGCGCTGGGGTCAGTGGGGCGGCGCGCTGGCTGGGCAAGAGCCGCCCTCTCATTCAACTGTCGTTGTACGCCAGGACAAACGACAAATTCTGGTTCACGTTTTTTCACGAGGCCGCGCACCTTCTGCTGCACGCAGCCGACAGAAACGTGGTGTGGCTCGATGACGTTAACGGAACCGGAGGGCGGGGCGCCAAAGAGGACGAAGCCGATGCTTGGGCAGCAAACCTGCTCATTCCCTCGGTATGGTCAGCTAGGCTTTCGGGCATCAGGAGCAAGACGCTTGTTCGCGAGTTCGCCCGGGAAACCGGAGTTCATCCAGCAATTGTGGTGGGCCGCTTGCAGCACGACGGAATCGTTCCGTTTACGCACATGAACGAGTTCAAGGTGAGCTACTCGCTGGAGCAGTCCTGATGGGCAGGGAATGACCCAATTTTCTTTTGGCGCGCACATGAGTGGACAGCGAGCCGCAAAGCCGTTGTGAAACCTCGAGTCGGACCGTCAGTGAACATTGTTGCCGCCATGCTGACCTTCGACCGGCAACTTGAGTCATATTCCGACTGACTTGTCCCATGCCCGTCGCCAACAAAGTCCTCGTCGCCGGCTCCGTGAACATGGACTTGGTGGCCACCGTATCCCGCCTGCCGCTGCCCGGCGAGACTTTGTCGGGCGAAGGCTTTGCCCTGCATCCCGGGGGCAAGGGCGCCAACCAAGCCGTGGCGGCGGCCAAGCTGGGCGCGGCCACGACCTTGATGGGCTGCGTGGGCGAAGACGCCTTTGGCCAGGACCTGAGGGCTCACCTGCTGCAAAACGGCGTCACCTGCTCGCTCAAGGCGGTCCAAGCGCCGACGGGAACGGCGATGATTCTGGTCGATGCGGCGGGAGAGAACTCGATCGTGGTGACTCCGGGCGCCAATGGGTGGCTCGATGCTGCCGCGATGGCGGAGGCGCCCATTCACGCTGGCGACGTGCTGGTCAGCCAATTGGAAGTTCCGGTGCCGACGGTCGCCGCCCTCTTCAAGCGGGGCAGGGCCGCCAAGGCCCTGAACCTGCTCAACGCCGCGCCGGCCATGGCCGGCGCAGACGATCTTTGGCCGTTGGCGGACATCGTGGTCGTGAACGAAGTCGAGCTTGCGTGCTTTGCCGGGGCGCCGGTGGAGGACCGGCACAGCGCACTCGCCGCCGCCGTTGCGGTGCGCCGCTTTCCGCAGCAGGCTGTCGTGGTGACCTTGGGTCGGCAGGGCGTGCTGGCGATCGACGGGGATCAGGTGATCGAGCACCCCGGACATGCCGTGCGGGCCTTGGACGCCACGGGCGCCGGGGACTGCTTCGTGGGTGCGCTGGCCACCCGCCTGTGCGCTGGAGATGGCTTGGCGGAGGGATTGGCCTATGCCAACAAGGCGGCGGCCATCTGCGTGCAGCGGCCCGGCGCCGGGTCGTCGATGCCCACGCTTGCGGAAGTGGAGGCGGCGTGGCGCTGATGGACCGCGCGGCCTTCATTCAAGGGCTGCCCAAGGCCGAACTGCACCTGCACGTCGAAGGTTCGCTGGAGCCGGCCATGATGCTCGACTTGGCGGGCCGCAATGGCGTTGAACTGCCCTATGCCGACATCGCCGAGGCGCGCGCCGCCTATGAGTTCTCCAACCTGCAGGACTTTCTGGATCTCTACTATGCCGGAACGCGCGTGCTGTGCGCGTCGTCGGACTTCCTCGCCTTGGCGGACGCCTGCTTTCGGCGGGTCGGGGCCGACAACGTCACCCACCTTGAGTGCTTTGTCGATCCGCAAGCGCATCTCAGCCGTGGCGTGCGGTTCCACGATCTCATGCAGGGATTGAAGGAGGCGGTTCGCCAAGCGGCGGGCCGCGGCCTTGAGGTGTCGCTGATCCTGTGCTTCCTGCGGCACTTGAGCGAGCGGGAGGCATTTAGGATGCTGGAGGACGCAGCGCCCTATCACGGCGACTTCATTGGCGTGGGGCTCGATTCCAGCGAACTTGGCCATCCGCCGAGCAAGTTCAGGCATGTCTTTGCGGCGGCGCGGGAGCTCGGGTTCAGGCTTACTGCCCATGCCGGGGAGGAGGGGCCTGCGGAGTACGTTTGGGAGGCGCTTGACGTGCTGGGCGTGGAGCGCATCGATCACGGCAACCGCGCCTTGGAGGACGATGCCCTGGTCGCCCGCCTGCGCCGCGATCAAGTGCCGCTGACCTTGTGTCCGCTATCCAATCTCAAGCTTCGCGTGGTGCCTGACCTGCGGGCGCATCCGCTCAAGCGAATGCTCGATCTTGGTTTGCTGGTCACGGTGAACTCCGACGACCCAGCCTACTTCGGCGGCTATGTCAACGACAACTTTGCTTGCGTGGCGCAGGCCTTGGACCTCGGCGAAACGGAACTCGCAGCGATTGCCGCGAACAGCTTCAAGGCGGCGTTTCAGGCAACTGGAGGGCCAGCCGACCCGCTGCCGGCATTGGGCAGGCCCGCCGCCCCATGACCGATTTTGGGAAACGGCGAAAATACCTAGTGGTCGGCGCCTTGGGGCTGGTCGGCCGCGCCTTGGTCGAGGCGCTTGAGAACGAGGATGGCTACGAGGTGGTCGCGGTGAGCCGCCGCCAGCCGGACTTTCGCAGCCGGGCGGGGTTTCTGCAACTGGATCTGACCGACCGAGCGGCCTGCCGGCAGCAGCTTGGCGGGTTGGACGGCGTGACCCACATCGTCTATGCGGCGCTTTACGAGAAGCCGGATCTCATCGCTGGCTGGCGCGACGATCAGCAGATCGAAACCAACACCGAAATGCTTGCCAACGTGCTGGACTTCGTCGTCCCTGCCCGCCACTTCACCTTGCTGCAGGGCACCAAGGCCTACGGCGCCCATCTGGCGCCCATGAAGCTGCCCGGCAAGGAGAGCGACCCCCGCCATCCGGGCGCCAACTTCTACTGGAGCCAGGAGGACCTGTTGCGCGAGACCGGCGCCGGGGCGGGTTGGACCTTCAGCATCATGCGCCCGCAGATTGTTTGCGGCCACGCCTTGGGCAGCCCCATGAACATGGTCTCGGCCATCGGCGTCCATGCCGCCGTGCTGCGCGAGCTGGGTCAGCCGCTGCGCTTTCCGGGCCGGGGCGGCTTCGTCACTGAGGCTACCGATGCCCGGCTGCTAGCCCGCGCCATCCTTTGGGCGGGCAACGAGCCCCGTTGCGCGGGCGAGACGTTCAACGTCACCAATGGCGACATCTTGGATTGGGGTGCGCTGTTTCCCGAATTTGCCGAGCACTTCGGGATGCCCTGTGCGCCCCCGAAGCCCTTGCAGCTCAGTGAAGCCATGCCCAAGCACCGGGCGGTTTGGGAACGGATCGCCTCTCGCCACGGACTGGCGCACCACTCGATGGACCAGTTGATCGGCGCATCCTGGCAGTTTGCCGATGCCGCGTTCGGCTACCATGGTGGCCGGACCACCCTGCTCAGCACCATCAAGGTGCGTCAGTTCGGCTTTGCCGATTGCATCGACACCGCCGCCATGTTCCGCGAACACTTCACGGCGCTGCAGGCGCGCAAGGTGCTGCCGCCATGAGCCGGGCGCTGGTCGCCGACATTGGCGCCACCAGCGCCCGCTTTGGCCTAGGTGGTCGGGGCGGGGTGGCACGGCATGTGGAATTCGCCACCCGAGACTTCTCCTGCGCCGCCGATCTGCTGGCCGCGGCGACTGACGCCTTGGAGGCCGGCGGGCTGGATTCCGCTTGCTTGGCCGTGGCCGGCCCGGCGATAGGGGGCCGGGCGGCGGTGACCAAGCATCCCGAGCTGCAGTTCGATGCGGCCCAGCTGCAGGCTCTGCTCGGCTGCCCCGTGCAGGTTGTGAACGACTTCCACGCCTTGGCCATGATGGCGCCGGCGGCGGAGCCCTTGCGCCAAGTGGGCGGCGGCGCCGGGGACGATGGCGTGAGGGCCGTCATCGGCCCGGGTTCGGGCCTCGGCATGGCGGGCCTGATTCCCCAGGATGGCGGCTGGCGGCCCGTGGCGTCGGAAGGCGGCCATGCGGACTTGGCGCCGGGTTCGCCCTTGGAACAGGAGTTGTTGGCCGTTCTGCAACGTCGGCACGGCCACGTTTGTTGGGAAACGGTGGTCAGCGGCCCCGGCTTGGCGCGTCTGCACCAAGCGGTTGCCGAGCTTTGGGGCACACCTGCCGAAGCGCTGTCCCCGGCGCGGATCAGCGCCTTGGGGGCGAGCGTGGAGGACCCCCTCTGCCATCAAACGCTGGAGATCTTCTTCGCGCTGCTGGGCAGCGCCGCCGGCAACTTGGCCCTGACCTTTTGCGCCACCGGCGGCCTCTACATCGGCGGCGGCATCATCCCCCAATTGGCGGACTTCGCGTCCACCAGCCCCCTGCGCCGCCGCTTTGAGGAGCGCGGCGAATTGAGCGGCTACGTCGAGCCCATTCCCATCCACCTCATGCTCGATCCCTTGTCTGGCCTCAAAGGCGCTCTGCGATGCGCCTTGGCCGCTGCGCCGTCGGCCTGAATGAGCCGAAGTGGGCGGGGCAGCGTTACGGGTCGAGCAGCAGGAATTCGAGCAGCGCCTTCTGGCTGTGCAGCCGGTTGCCGGCCGCCGTCCAGGCGCCGCAGCGAGGGTCGTCGAGCACGGTGGCGTTGACCTCCTCACCCCGGTGCGCGGGCAGGCAGTGCAGGAACAGGGTGCGGTCGTCGGCCCGATCGAGCAGGGTCTCGGTCACCTGGTAGGGTGCGAAGGTCTGCCGCCGCTGGGCTTGCTCCTCTTCATGGCCGATGGAGGACCAGACGTCCGTGACCACCAGGTGCGCCCCTTCGACGGCCTCCTCGGGCGTCTCCGACAAACGGGCATGGCCTTTGGCCAGCGCGGCGGCGTCCGGTTGGTGGCCGGGCGGGCAGGCCAGGCGCAGTTCAAACCCCCACTGCCGCGCCGCATTGATGTAGGAGTTGCACATGTTGTAGCCGTCGCCGATGAAGGCGACGCGCCGCCCGCCAATGGGGCCGCGCAGCTCCTCGAAGGTCTGCAGGTCCGCCAGCAGTTGGCAGGGATGGTAGCGGGCGGTCATGGCGTTGATCACCGGAATGTCGGCGGCAGCGGCGAAGGCCTCAAGGTCGTCGTGGCTCAAGGTCCGGATCATGGCGACATCCACCATCTGCGAGAGCACTCGAGCGGTGTCGCCGATTGGCTCCCCGCGCCCGAGTTGGGTGGCGGCTGGGCTTAGGAATATGGTCTGGCCGCCGAGTTGGGCCATTCCGGCCTCAAAGGCGACGCGGGTGCGGGTGCTGCTCAACTGCAGGATCAGCGCCGCCGTGCGCCCGGTCAGGGAACGATGGTCCTCACCGGCGAGATGCGCGCGCTTGAGTTCAGCGGCGCGTTGGGTTAGCGCCTTGAGTTCCTCGGGGGAGACGTCGAGCAGCGTCAGGAAGTCGCGCTTCGCCATGATTGTCCCTGCTAGCGGCGAATCAGCGCGGCAGCCTTGGCGACCAACTCGTCAGCTTCGGCGTCGGTCAGGATCAGGGGCGGCAGCAGGCGCATGGTGCGGTCGGCAATGGCGTTGATGAGAATGCCCCCGTCGAGGCCGGCCTGCGCCATGCCGGGCCGGGGCTCGTTCAATTCCACGGCGATCATCAGCCCTTTGCCGCGAACCTCCTTGACGTTGTTGTTGCCCTTGAGTGCGCCTCGCAGTCCGGTCTGGATGCGCTCGCCGAGTTCGGCGGCGCGGGGGATCAGCCGCTCACCCTCCAGCGTGTCGAGCACCGCGCAGGCGGCGGCGCAGGCCAGCAGGTTGCCGCCAAAGGTGGAGCCGTGATGGCCGGGCTGGAACAGCTCCGCGGCTTCGCCCCGTGCCATGCAGGCGCCGATGGGCATGCCGTTGCCAAGGCCCTTGGCGGTGGTGACCACGTCCGGCTGACAGTCCGTGTGCTGGTAGGCAAAGAAGGCGCCGGTGCGGCCGTTGCCGGTTTGCACCTCATCAAGCATCAGCAACCAGTTCTTGGCGTCGCAGATGCGTCGCAGGGCATCGAGGTAGCCGGCGTCCGGCACGATGACGCCGGCCTCACCCTGCACCGGCTCGACGAACACGCCCACCACGTCGGCGTTGTTGGCGGCAACTTGCTCGACCGCCTCGACATCGTTGTAGGGCGCCCGCACGAAGCCATTCAGCAAGGGTTCGAAGCCCGCATGGACCTTGCGGTTGCCGGTGGCCGTAAGCGTCGCCATGGTGCGTCCGTGAAAGCTTGACTCGGCCACCACCAAGGCCGGGCGCCTGATGCCCATTTTGCATCCATGCAGGCGGGCGATCTTGATGGCCGCCTCGTTGGCTTCGGCGCCGGAGTTGGCGAAGAACACCCGGTCCATTCCGGACAGTGCGGCCAGCCGCTCGGCCAACTCCGCCTGACGGGGAATCTCATAGAGGTTGGAGGTGTGCAGCAGCGTGGCCGCCTGCGCGCTGACGGCTTGGGTGACGGCGGGGTGGGCGTGCCCCAGCCCGCACACGGCCAGCCCGGTCAGGGCGTCCAGGTAGCGCTTGCCCTCAGCATCCTCAAGGTAGGCGCCTTCGCCCTTGACGAAAGCCACGGGAAGGCGGGCGTAGGTGTTCATCAGATGGCCCATCGTCCGAACTCCAGAATCAGCGGGAAACCCGCAACGCTAGCAGAGTTGGACGCGCAATGACAGCGCTTTTTCCGTTGTGCGTCCTTGCGGCTTAGAGCGCCAGCTGCATCCAGGCCCAGAACTTGGTCGTGTCCCGCGCGGTGGCGCCGGTGTTCAGGGGATTGCCGTCGGCGTGGTAGTCGGCGACCTTGAACCCGACGGAGAGTCGCTCGGTGGGCTTGGCGGTGGCCTGAAAGTTCCATTCCCAGCCGTAGTCGAAGCCGCCCATTTCGGCCTCGAAGCTGCGCCAGGCGAACAGCAGCCCGACCGGCCCGGCCCGGCCTTGGACCGTGACGTAGGTGTCGCGCAGGCCGGCTGCCGGCGTGGAGAGGAACTTGTCCGCCCAGCCTTGATGGGCGTGCAGGGTGGCCAAGGGGAATTGAAAGGCCATGGTGCCGTCGCCTTCCATGCGTTCGTGGTTGAGCTTGGCGGTGATGCCGTTCCACTGCTCGATGGTGAGGCCGACGCTGCCCCCCCAGTAGGCCAGGGACAGGTCGTGGGGGTTGTCGCCGGTGTCGTTTTGCTGGCTCCGCTCGGCGGCGTAATGCGCCACCCAGCCTTCGCCCATGGGGATGTCGCCCCAAACCTTGGCCCCGAAGGTCTGCGTGGACAGGGCCAAGGCATTGGTGAAGTCGAGGTCGTAGAAGTAGCCCTCGATGGTCATGCCCTCGATGCCGGTGTACTCAAGGCGCGCCAGCAGCCCGTCCAAGTCGTGGTCGCTGCGGTTGGGCAGGTCGTTGTCCTCGCCGAAGATGCGGTTGACGTTGTGTATGTACCCGCCGTCAAAGGCGAGGTTTTCGATCGGGCTGCTCTGCACCCGGAAGCCGTCCATGGACTGATGGTTCTGCCGGAACAGCACGGTGCCGATGAAGCGGTGGAAAGGGGTCTTGCGGTGGAAGATCTCCTGGCGGCCGTAGCGCAGGGTGGTGTTGGGCAGGCCGGTGAATTGAACGTAGGCTTGGTTGATTTCGGTGCCTTCCGGGTCGGCGATCACAGCATACTGGGTCTTGCCGTTGGTGCCGCCGTCGTTGTAGGTCTCGCCGCCGATCGTGGAGACGTGCTCGACTTCCGCAAGGGCGCTGAAGCCGTTGACCTCCGCGCTCCGGTAGATCAAGCCGGCCCGCACGGTGGAGGCCTTGGCCTTGCGGTTGAGCGTATCGTCGGCGTGCTCGAACCGGTAGCGCAGGTTCAGGTCCCAATCGCCTTGGGTCCAAGCGGGGGCATCCGCCGCCTGGACGGGGCTGGCCAATGCGCAAACCAAGCCGATCAGGCCGATCGCGCAGCGTGAAGTAAATTTGCGTGGGCGTTGCACATTGACCTCCTACCCTAAGCCGTCGGTGTTGAGGATAAAGCCTTCGGCGCTGGCTGCGACGTTCGCATGGCCACGGGTTTTCGTTGTTGGAATGCAATTCATTGTACAACTTCCACGATCGATGTGTTGACCATGCTGGTTACGGCCAGCAAGTCTCGTTTTGGATTGAATCTACCCTCCGTTACCCAGTCGAGGGCACGATGCCCGCTCCGACGCGGGATTTCCCGGAGCGAGATAAGGGCGTCCCGCCCTCGATTGGGAAGCCCGGGAAGGGCCGGCCCGGCAGCGGCCTCAGTCGATGACGACCTCGTCGGTCGCCGGGCTCCAGGGGCCGGCCAGGCCGTCGGCGTCCACCGAGCGCACCCGCAGCGCGTAGGCCCCCGGCGCCAGGCCCGACCAGCGGAACGACGTGCGCGCGGTGCGCGACAGCGAGC